>NZ_JAIWPJ010000002.1:0-600000 GCF_020515625.1 Natrinema amylolyticum | reverse complement strand
GGCCTGCTCGTCGCCGCGACGGCCTACGCCGCCGCCTTCGGTGACGCCTCGCGGCGCGTCCGAGCGACGATCGTCGCCGCCGCCGCGCTCTACGTCGTTCAGGTCGGCGTCGGTGCCGTTACCGCGACGATCGGCCCGGAGGCGATCCTCCCTGGCCTCCACCTCGCGCTCGGCCTCGTGATCTTCTCGGGCGTCGTCCTCGCGCTCGCGTGGGACTTAGAGCTCGCGACCGGCAGCGAGGACGAGGACGGCATCGACTCGCCGGAGCCGCTCGAGGAGGAAGTCCCGAGCGCATCCGAACGCACGCTCCCCGCGAGCCGACTGGCCCGCGCCCGACTCACCGCCTTCGCCTACTTCCAGATGATGAAACCGCGGCTGATGTGGCTGCTCTGTCTCGTCGCCGCCGCCGGGATGGCGCTGGCCGCCGGCCCCGGTCTCGAGATCGCCACGATCATCGCGACGCTCGGCGGCGGCGTCCTCGCGATCGGCGCGTCGGGAACGTTCAACCACGTCCTGGAGCGCGACGTCGACCAGAAGATGTCCCGCACCGCCGATCGGCCGCTGGCGGTCGATCTGATCCCGGTCCGGAACGCGCTGGCGTTCGGCGCCGCGCTGACCGCGGCGTCGCTGGCCGCGTTCCTGTCGATCAACCGGCTCGCCGCGGCGCTCGGGCTGGCCGCGATCGTCTTCTACAGCGTCGTCTACACGCTCTTGCTCAAGCCGAATACGGTCCAGAACACGGTCATCGGCGGCGCTGCAGGCGCGCTCCCGGCCCTGATCGGCTGGGCCGCGGTGACGAACGAGATCGGTTGGCCCGGCCTCGCGCTCGCGGGCGTCATCTTCCTCTGGACGCCGGCGCACTTCTACAACCTCGCGCTGGCCTACAAGAACGACTACGCCCGCGGCGGCTTCCCGATGATGCCGGTCGTCCGCGGCGAGACCGTCACCCGAAAGCACATCCTCTACTACATCGCCGCGACGCTCGTGAGTTCGATCGCGCTGGCCTGGATCACCGACCTCGGCGCGCTGTACGCCGGCACGGTCGTGATCTTCGGCGGGATCTTCCTCTGGGCCGCCGTGCGACTCCACTTCGAGCAGACCGAGGCCGCCGCGTTCCGCTCGTTCCACGCCTCGAACGCCTTCCTCGGGGCCGTCCTGGTCGCGATCCTCGTGGACGCGCTCGCGTTCTGATCCGAACCCCAGTTCGCGTCGCCGGCTCGAGTCGATGACCGCTCTCGAGATCGGCGACCCCCTCGCCACCCTCGCCTTGCGGTTGTTACACATCGCGACGCGGATCTCCTCGCGGAGTACTGCGATCCGGACACAAGTAGTCGGAATTTTCACTCAGCGGGCCGAAGGCCGCGTATGGATCGACAACGACGCCAGTTCCTCGACGATTTGCTCGAGACTGCGACACCGTCCGGCTTCGAAACGGTCGGGCAGCGCCTGTGGATCGACTACGTCAGCGAATTCGCCGACGAGGTGCGAACGGACGCGTACGGGAACGCTGTCGCCGTTCTGGAGGGCGGCGATTCGTCGCTCGCGCTGACGGGTCACGGCGACGAAATCGGGTTCATGGTTCGGGATATCGAGGAGAACGGCGCGATTCGGATAACGCCCATCGGCGGCTCGGATCGCACCGTCTCGAAGGGACAACACGTTCGCATTCACACGACCGACGGAACGGTTCCGGGAGTGGTCGGCCAAACGGCGATTCACCTCCGCGATCGGGAGGACGACTCGATTGACGATATCGACGACCAGTACGTCGACATCGGAACCGAGGACGCGGACGAGACGGCGGAGCTCGTCGATCGCGGTGATCCGGTCACGTTCGACCAAACCGTTTCCGAACTGGAAAACGACCGCATCGCGGCTCGCGGACTGGATAACCGGATCGGGATCTGGGCCGCGGCGGAAGCGCTTCGTCGAGCGGCCCAGCGCGACCTCGATACGACGGTGTACGCCGTGTCGACGGTCCAGGAGGAAGTCGGGTTACAGGGCGCGAAGATGGTCGGCTTCGATCTCGCGCCCGATGCGGTCGTGGCGATAGACGTCACTCACGCCACGGACGCGTCGGGAACGCCCTCGAGCCGGAAAACCGGCGTCGAACTCGGGGAGGGCCCGGTCGTCGTGCGAGGGAGCGCGAACCACCCGGAACTCGTTCGCACCGCCCGCGAGGTGTCCGCCGACGCGGACATCGATATTCAGTTGCAGGCGTCCGGAAATCGGACCGGGACCGATGCCGACGCGTTCTATACGTCGCGCGGCGGCATTCCGTCACTGAACGTCGGCGTCCCGAACCGCTATATGCACACGCCCGTCGAAGTCGTGGATCTCGCGGACCTTGACGCCGCGGCCGACCTGCTCTGCGAATTCGCGGCCGTCGCTGACGAACACGAGTTCTCGGTCGACGTATAGAGACGACACACGCCGTCTCGAGGGAGCGCTATCGGGTGGGTTCAGCGCGCGACCGTCGTAACACACAAGCGGGAATATCGTCCCGTGAACCGCGAGTCAGGACGTTCTACCAGTCGAATATGTTCACAGATTCTAGATTCACAACCGCAACCGCGGAGTATTAACGGATCCACCCACTACACGTGTGTATATGAGTGACGTACGTGTCGCAGGCACAGGGCTGACACCGTTCGGAAACAGTCCCGAACGGACCGGCCGAGATCTCTTCGCCGAAGCCAGTATCGCGGCCTTCGAAGAGAGCGGGGTCCCCCGAGACGACGTCGAGACCGTCCTCTACGGGAACTTCATGGGCGAACTCTCCGAGCATCAGGGCCATCAGGGCCCGCTGATGGCCGAAGCGGCGGGAGTTCAGGCCCCCGCGACCCGCTACGAGTCCGCGTGCGCCTCGAGCGGCACCGCGGTCCGCGAGGCGGTCAAACGGATTCGAAACGGCGAGAACGACGTGTTGCTCGTCGGCGGGGCCGAACGGATGACCAACCTCGGCACCGCGGGCGCGACCGAAGCGCTCGCGATCGCCGCGGACGACCTCTGGGAGGTACGCGCCGGCGTGACGTTCCCCGGCGCGTACGCGCTGATGGCCCAGGCCTACTTCGACGAGTTCGGCGGTGAACACGAGGACCTGGCCCACATCGCCGTCAAGAATCACGCGAACGCCCTCTCCAACGAGAAGGCACAGTACCAGCGCGCGATCGAGGTCTCCGACGTCCTCGAGGCCCCGCCGGTCTCGGAACCGCTCGGCCTCTACGACGCCTGTCCGATCTCGGACGGCGCATCGGCGCTCGTGCTGACGAGCGAATCCTACGCCGCCGAGCACGATCTCGAGGCTCCGGTCGCGATCACGGGGACCGGCCAGGGCGGCGATCGGATGGCGCTGCACGACCGCGAGCACCTCGCGCGCTCGCCGGCCGCACGCGAGGCCGGCGAGGAGGCTTACGCCGACGCCGGCGTCGACGCCGGCGATGTGGACTTCGCGGAGGTCCACGACTGCTTTACCATCGCCGAAGTGCTCGCGCTCGAGGCGCTCGATCTCGAACCGATTGGTGAGGGAATCTCGGCGGCCCGCGACGGCCGGACGACCGCGGACGGCGAGACGCCGATCAATCTCTCGGGCGGGCTGAAAGCCAAGGGCCACCCGGTCGGCGCGACCGGTGCGTCCCAGATCGCCGAGGTCACCGATCTGCTGGCCGGCGAGCACCCCAACAGCGAGCACGTCGACGGCGCGACGACCGGCGTCGCCCACAACGCGGGTGGCACGGTCGCGAGTGCGACTGTTCACGTGCTGGAGGTGACCGAACAATGAGTGACTCCGAATCGAGCGTCGCCGACGCCGGCTTCGACGAGTGGCTCGCGGCCGCCGAGGAAGACGACGCCTACTACATCGAGTGCGCAAACGGACACGGCTCCCTGCCGCCGCGGCGGGTCTGTCCCGACTGCGGATCGACCGATATCACGGAGGTCACCCTCCCCGAAACAGGCGAGATCCAGACGTTCACCGTCACGCACGTCCCGACGCCGGCCTTCGAGGACGACGCCCCCTACGCGACGGCCGTCGTGGACTTCGGCCCCGTTCGCTTGACCGGACAGGTCGTCGGCATCGACGTCGAAGACGTCGAGACCGGGCTATCGGTCGAACTCGAGATCGCGGTCTCGGAGACGACGGGCGAGCGCGTGATCGGCCTTCGCCCGGCGTAATCGTCCCGTTCGGCCGCGACGATAGCGCCCCCGCTTCTCCCTCGATTGCAGGAACTGTTTTCCGACTCGACTAGTCGCCGGAACCGATGTCGGCGCGCGGGAGTTCCGCGCTCAGATACTCGACGAACTTGTCGGGGTGTTCGGCGTGAGGCAACTGCGTCGCGTAGTCGATGACGACCAGATCGAGGTCGGCCGCCTCAGCGAGGTCACGGCCCTCGCGGAGCGGAACGAGTTCGGCGTCGCGGCCCCAGACCAGCGTCGTGGGCGTCTCGAGGGCGGCCAGCTCCGTCGCGAGGTCGAAGTCGGGATCGAGGGTGCCCGAAGCGAAGGAGGCCGGAGCGTAGCGCGCGCCGGGCTGGTGGGCGCTGTCCCAGGCGTACTCGACCTCTTCGGCACTGATCCGGTCGGAATCGTAGTAGCCGTCCCGGTCGTAGAAGTATCGGATCGAGGGTTTGCTCGCGAGCAGGTTGTACAGCGTCGTGCCGACGATCGGCGTCCGCAGGAGGGTCCGGACCCACGGCCGCTCGTCGCTCGTTTCGTCGGTCGGACAGATCAGAACGAGGCGTTCGAAGTCGGTCTCGTCGGCCGCGTCGACAGCGAACGTTCCCGAGAGCGAGGAGGCGACGACGATCGGCTCGTCGGTGACGTCGGCCGCGAAATCGCGCACGAACTCGGCGTACAGCGTCGCGGAGTAGACGAGCGGCGGTCGCTCCGAGCGGCCGAAGCCGGGGAGATCGACCGCGTAGACGTGGTAGTCCTCGGCCAGTTGCTCGAGGATCGGCTCGAACTCGTGTCCGCTCGCGCCCGCATAGATCCCGTGGAGGAGGAGCATGTCGGGATCGTTCGGATCGCCGGCGACGGTGTACGTCGTCTCGATTCCCCGCCAGCGATACGTCCGCTCGATGCCGACCAGCGGGCTCTCGAGGTCGCTCGCGCGTCGCTTGAGGAGGCGATTCCCGAGGACGGCACCACCGACGGCTCCGAGGGCTGCACCGAGGACTGTTCGGGCTTTCATAGGGGACCGTAAGCGGCCAACGGCCTTAGATTTCAGGTTCGGGGTCAGACGCTGTGGAATCCGTGGGTGGTATGGAACCGGCGACCAGCGGCGGACGTGAGACTACCTGAACGGGATGGTGACCGTGAATTGCGCTCTTCTCCCTCGAGAGGGGGCAGGGCGAGAGTCCGCGCTGGATCTCACCGCGTTAGTGACGGGGTGTTCGAGGGGGAATCGGCTGCTCTGCTGGCGAGAGTCCGCAAACGCAGTCGACGATAGCGGCCAGTAGAAGCTCGATCGCTCTCTCGTGTGCTTCTTTCCGGCGGTGGATGTGCGCCAGACGAACCGGTTGCGCGTCGTAGTCTTCGAATCTCTCGGACGAGACGCCCTCCTCTCGTTCGAGATACACGCGAACTTCGAACAGCAGCGCATGGAGATTGATGAGCTCCTGTTCTCTCATAACTGTTCATGATGGACGCATTCCTGATAGTTATTTTCTGAGCTGGTTTTAGATGTAACGATCCGGGTAACAGCCGCTCTCGTCGATTCCGTTCGCGATATTTCGCTGGCTCCGTCTTTTCGTGAAACGATGGTGATCCACCGGAGCGTAGCCACTGCAACGAAAGAAATCCGCGACGAGGAACCTGATGCTCCCTCTTGGACGTTATTCCGCGTTCGAATCGGCGTTCGTCTCGAGGTTCTCGATGCAGGCCTCGACGGGCGCGAGCACGTCGCCGGCGATCGAGTACGGATCGGTCTCGCCCAGTCGGACGGCTTCGGCGAGGTCGTCGATCCCGCCGCTCTCGGCGAGTTCGTCCTCGAGCAGGGAGTGGACGTCCTCGCGCAACAGCGTGCGGATCTCCTCGGCGTAGCGCTGGCGAACCTTCTCGGCTAACGTGCCGGAGTCGACGAGATACGTGCGGTGGTTCGCGAGTTCGTCGATGAAGGTCTCGACGCCGGTCCCTTTGGTCGCGACCGTCTCGACGATGGGCGGGGTCCAGTCCGTTGCTTCGTCGTCTCCATCGTCTCCGTCGGCGTCGCCCCGGTCATCACCGCCGCCGCTCATCGCGTCGGCGCCGTGGTGACCGCCGCTGCCGCCACCGAGGCCGCTCTCCTCGCCGAGGTGAACCATCTCCCGGAGCTCCTGGACGGTGCGGTCCGCGCCGTCGCGGTCGGCCTTGTTGACGACGAAGACGTCCGCGATCTCGAGGATGCCGGCCTTCAGCGTCTGGATGTCGTCGCCCGACCCCGGCGGGACGAGCACGGCGACGGTGTCGGCGGTCCGGACGATGTCGATCTCGTTTTGCCCCGCGCCGACGGTCTCGATGATGATCTTGTCCTTGCCGAAGGCGTCCATCGCCTTGACCGCGTCCGCGGTCGCCGTCGAGAGTCCACCGAGCGTGCCGCGGGCGCTCATCGAGCGCACGAAGACGTCCATATCGCCCACGGTGGAAGCCATCCGAATCCGGTCTCCGAGGACGGCCCCGCCGCTGAATGGCGAGGAGGGATCGATCGCGATGACCCCGACCGTCTCGCCGCGGTCGCGGTACTCCTCGGCGAGCTTGTCGACCAGCGTCGACTTGCCCGCGCCCGGCGAGCCGGTGATCCCGATCACGTCGGCGTCGCCCGTGTGCGCGTAGAGTTCCGAGACCAGATCGCGATACCCCGGGGATCGGTTCTCGATCTTCGAGATGACTCGAGCGAGCGCGCGGTGTTCGCCCGCGAGCAGGTCCTCGAGCAGCGATTCGTCGCTCTCGTCCATGGTCATCGCTGCGGCGCGTTCTCGCGGACGAACTCGATGGTCTCCTCGATCGAGGTTCCGGGACCGAAAATCGCCGCGACGCCCTCCTCTTTGAGCCCCTCGCGGTCCTCCTCGGGGATGACGCCGCCGACGAGCACGAGCGTATCGTCCGCGGCTCCGTACTCCGCTAAGCCGTCCATGATCTTCGGAACGAGCGTGTCGTGGGCCCCCGAGAGGATGGAGATACCGAGGACGTCGACGTCCTCCTGGACGGCCGCTTGAACGATCTCTTCGGGGGCTTTGTGCAGTCCGGAGTAGATGACCTCGAAGCCGGCGTCCCGGAACGCGCGCGCGACGACGTGAGCGCCGCGGTCGTGACCGTCGAGACCGACTTTGGCGACGAGACACCGAATCGACTCCGCGTCCTGTTCGCTACTCATACTCACTCATACCCGATCCGACTGTTTGACTTTAACGGAAGATAGTGGCAGTTGTAACGATGACAACGAGAATTTCCATCCCGTTCGGTCCGCGAGCGAACGGCGTTCTCCAGAACCGTTTACAACTAGTTTTTGTCATTTCTCACCGAAACCGACCCGAACCAAAGGCTAAAGAACGAAACGACCGAACATTCCGGTAATGACTATCGTTCGTCTACTGCGGAGGGATCTATCGTGGGCGTCGAGATAAAGGAAACGCGAGTGACCGATGCCGAGTTCGAGGAGATGAAGGGATTCGTCTTCGAGTACCTCGCCGCCAGCGTCGAGAAAGAGGAGGAAGGCGGCCGCATGCGCTGGTACCCCTGGCACTCAGCCGAGTACCGGCACAATCACATCCTCAACGTCGTCGATCTCGCGACCGACATCGCCGAAGCGGAGGGTGCGGACGTCGACGTCACCCGCGTCGCCGCCCTCTTTCACGACGTCGCCAAACTCGAGACCGATCAGGAACTCCACGCCGAGGCCGGCGCTCGCGTCGCCCGCGAGTACCTCGAGTCGCGCGCCGAGTACCCCGAGTCGTTCATCCAGCAGGTGTGTCGCGCCATCGAACACCACTCCTATCAGGGCGATCTGACGGATCTCGCACTGGAGACGCAGTGTCTCATCGAGGCCGACCTGCTCGACAAGGTCGGCGCGAACGGTACCGCCCTGATGCTGTTGCGAATGGGCTACGAGGCCCGAACCCACATGGACTGCGACGAGATGGTCGAACGGGTCCTCGAGCGCGGCTACGACGCCGCCTCGCGCGTCCAGAGCGAGACCGCCGAGGGCATCGCCCACCAGCGCCTGAAACGCGTCAAGTGGTTCAGCGAGTGGCTCGAGGACGAGATCGCCGCACTAGGCGAGTAACCGTCGATCCGAACCCGCCCGATCGAGCGACGGCGACGGTCGACCGTTCAGACGATCCGAATCGTCCCCATCACGAGGAAGAGCAGTCCGAACCCGACGAGGACGACGGCGCTCAGTGCGGCGACCGCGGGCGCGAAGGCATCGACGCGCTTTCCCGCCGCGACCAGCGCCGCCGGATAGGCGACGATCCAGAGGGCGATCCCGCCGAAGAACCCGATCAGCAGCGCCGGTGATCCGGTCTGGACGACTAACGCCCCCTCGAGCGCCCCGCCCACGGCCGGCGCATGGGATAACACGTCGAGCGTTCCCGGCTCGAGCAGGCCGACGCCGACGGTGAGCCAGAAGCCGATCTGGTATGGGTTGGTCAGCGAGAGGACGAACGTCTTCCGGAACCCCTTGGCGGCGGCCCGGCCGGCGTCGGTAAACGACGTGGCGGCCCGCGCTTCGCTGATCGCGCCGACGGCGAAGTACAACATTAGACAGCCGCCGGCCAGGTAGAGCGCCGGGCGGACGGCGGGGACGCTGTCGAGGACGGCGACGATGCCCGCGAGCGTGAGCGCGAAGAAGATCGCGTCCGCCAGCATCGCGCCGAGCCCGGCCCGGAAGCCGGCCGTCCACCCGCGGACGACGCTCTCCTCGGCGATGATCGCGTTCATCGGTCCCGGCGGAGCCGCGAGCGCGAGTCCGAAGACGACGCCGGCCAGTGCGGTGACGACGAGAGAGGCCACGAGTATCAACCTCGAGTGGGTTATCCGCCGTGAAAAGGACAGTGATCCGGTCGAGACGGGCGTTCGGCGGATCCGACCGCGGCCAGTTCGAGGGAACGGGTCAGTCCGACTCCGTCGTCGGTCTCGCGTCGCTCTCGAGTGCGCCGGGTGCGACCGAACAGCCACAGGGCGTCGCAACCCGTTCGAGCGGGCCCCGCATCGTCACCTGTGAGACCGGATTCCCACAGCGAGGGCAGTCGGGAAACGACGTCCGCTCGTCTGGGTCGTCGGCCGAGTCGGTCATCGATGCCACCTCGAGTCGGCGAGACTGGGTAGGCGTTCGTGGACGGTCGTGCGAGCGCTCGAGTACGTCGGTCGAATCGATTGAGGCGGCAATCTGATTTTAGAGTGTCTGCAGCGAGACTTATAACTATCGAAGAAGAGTTAGAAAAGAATACAGTCCCGGACCGTTCGGCATCGGTTAGGAATCCGTCTCTGTGGCCGCCGAACGCAACGGGTACGACTGCGTCCCGCCGCTCGAGCGGCGCGCGACAAGCGTCGCGACGGCGACGGTCTCGTCGGCATCGGCCCCGCTGCTATCCCCGGTCCCCGTGCCCTCATCGATCGGCCGTCGTCGCTCCTCGTAGGAGAGGATCGTCAGATCCAGACACGCCCGGAGCAGATCGTTGGATCGATAGCGATAGCGGTCGCTCGAGGGACCCGTGACCGGATCGCTCGAGCGGAGGTGATGCTCGTAGACTAACACGCCGCCGGGAGCCAGCGCCTCCTTGAGGGCCGGGAGGTGCTCGAGGGCGGCGAAGAAGCTCACGGTGATCACGTCGTAGCGTCGGCGGCCGGGGTCGAAATCGGCCAGATCGGCGCGCAGCCAGTTCACGTCGACGCCTCGGTCGGCGGCCCGGGCGCGCGCTCGCTCGAGGCCGGCCTCGGAGATGTCGACCGCATCGACGTCGTACCCGTGCTCGGCCAGGAAGAGCGCGTTTCGACCGGTCCCGGTCGCGACGTCGAGCGCCCGCCCCTCGGGGAGCGTCGCGATGCGGCGCTCGAGTTCCGGAACGGGGTCAGCGGCGGGTTCGAAGTCGGCCTGCTCGTACCGTTCGTTCCATCGCTCTCGATCGTCGGTCACGGGAATACCGACGACCGGGCGGCCTTTAGTTCATCCCCTCGGATCGCGAACCGCCTTCGGCATGGCGTTTGTACCGTGAGTCTGCTCCTTCGGGTGCCCCCACGGTGACCGGACCCGCGCCGCGCTACGACGACCCGTTTCCGAACCGCGTGAACAGTCCCGAAATCGACTCCTTCCAGGACGACTGTGCGTCCCCGATCGCCGTGATCCCGTCGGGTCCGACGAGGCAGAGCCGACCGCTCGCGACGGCGATCGCCGTCACGTCCGTGACGGGCTCGACCGCGAGTTCCCACTGTCGGGAGCCGTCGCCGGTCGCCAGCGCGGTGACGTGGCCGTCGCCGGTTCCCAGGCAGACGGCGTCGTCGATGACGACCGGATCGGTCGTCAGCTCGCCGGCGTCGACCCGCCAGTGCTCGGCACCCGTCGTCGCGTCGACCGCGTAGACGCTCCCGTCGGTGCTGGCGGCGTAGACGCGCCCGTCCGCGACGGCCGGCGAGGCGGCGAACCGACCGCCGGTATCGAACCGGAACCGGCGCGATCCGTCGGCGGTCGACAGCGCGTAGAGGGTTCCGCCACGGGCGACGAAGACGGTTCCATCGGCGACCGCCGGTGACGTCCGTCCCGCGCCCTCGAGGTCGAGGTCAGTCTCCCAGCGCCGGCTCCCGTCGTCGGCCGCGAGCGCGATCACCCGCTCCTCACAGGCGGCGTACATGACGCCGTCGTCGACGGCGACGCCGACGAGCGCGTCCGCGAGCGGTGCAGTCCAGACCGGCCGGCCGGTGTCGGCGTCGATCGCGTGGAGGGTCTCGCCGCCGACATAGACCGTTCCGTCGGCGACGACCGGCGACGTTCGGACGGCGGCGTCCGTTCGATATCGCCAGGCCCGGTCTCCCGTCTCGAGATCGAGCGCGTCGATCGCGGCGTCACCGCCGACGTAGACCGTCTCGTCGACCACGGCGGGCGTGGTTCCGATCGGTGCGTCGGTCTCGACCCGCCAGCGCTCGCTCCCGTCCTCGAGCGCCAGTGCGGCGACGCGGCCGTCGTCGGTCGTGACGAAGACGGTGTCGCCGACCAGCGTCGGCGGAGCGTCGGCGGTGCCGTCGGTCTCGACGCGCCACCGTTTGGCGGGCCGCCCGCCGAGCGCGTCCCCGTCGCCGGCGAACCCGGTGCCCGCCGGACCCGCGCGGGCCATCGGCCAGTCGGACTCGGCGACCCCCTCGTCGCGAGCGTCCTCGAGCCGCGCCGTCGCGGTCGTCGCCGCGGTCGAGACGGCGGGAACAGGGTCGTCGACCAGCGGCTGAATCGCGGGCAGCGAGTCGACCGCCTCGAGCGCCGTCAGCGTCCGGATCGCACGGGCTCGGACGCGCCCGTCGGGATCGGCGAGGCGCGAGCGGAGCGCGGCGACGAGATCCTCGTCGGCCGCGAGCGAGTCAGTCGCTGCGGCGACCTCGGCCAGGGCCGACCCGGCCGTCGCTCGGACGTCGGCGTCGGGGTCAGACAGCGCGGCGCGCAACTCGTCGGTCGCCGCCTCGAGTCCGCGGGGATCGTCCGCGGCCATCGTCGCGAGCGTGCGCCCGGCGGTGGCTCGGACGACCGGACTCTCGACGGTGAGCCCAGTGGCGATCTCCGAGACGCCGGTCGGCCGCAGGCGCTCGGCCTCGTCGGCGAGCACCGAGAGCGCGAGAACGGCGAGGCCGGCGACCCACGGCTCGTCTGCGACGCGCGTTCCCAGCCCGGAGAGCTGATCCTCGATCCCGTCGAGACTCGGCGTCTCGCCGCCGCTCACCAGCGAGGCCGCGTCGAGCAGCCGGTCATCGACGTCGCCGAGCGCCTCGCTCAGCGCGGAGCCGTCGTCGCCCGTGACGGCGAGCGTCCCGAGCGCCAGCGTCGCGTACCCCCGAACCGCGTCGTCGTCATCGTCGACCAGGTCGATCAGTCGATCTCGACAGGTCACCGCGTCGGCCGGAGCGGCTGCCGCCGATCGGGCGATATCGCGGGCGATCGACGCTCGGTCGGCGTCGGCCGACTCGAGGTCACCGAGGAGGAGTTCCGTAACCGGTCTGCGATCGGTCGCCCCGACGACCGTCGTCAGCGTCCGCACCAGCGCCCGCCGTCGGTCGCCCGTCGCCGCTCGCAGCTGTTCGACGAGCGGGGTCGCGGCCTCGGCGATCAGTTCCGGGTCGATCCGCGCGATGTCGGCGAGCGCCGTCGCCACCGCCGTCGCGCGCTCGTCGTCGGCCGAGACGATCTCGACGACCGCCTCGGACGGCGTCGGCTCGGTCTCGATATCCGCGGCGAGGAGCGTCTCGAGCGTGTCCAGGGCCGCGGCGCGGACCCTCGACGTCGGCTCGACGAGCAGGTCGCAGACGGCGCCGACGGCGGCCGTCGTCTCGGCCCCCGTCTCGCAGCCGAGGACGGCCAGTGCCTCGCAGGCGGCGACGCGGATCGCCGCCTCGTCGGCGTCGACCTCCGCGACGGCGAGCGCGACCGGTGGCCGGCAGTCGCCGCGCGAGACGGATGCGACCGCGGTGAGCGTCTCGCGGACCGTTTCGCGGACGCTGCGGTCCGAGTCGTCGACCACGGCGAACAGCCCGTTGAGCGCCGGGCGGACGTCGTCGGGATGCGTCTCGGCGAGTCGCGAGAGCGCGAGCGCCGCGTTGTTTCGGACGCTCGCGTCATCGTCGGAGAGCCGGTCGCCGAGCGATGGGACCGCTTCGCGCGCCTCTCGAGGCCGCTCGGCGGCGATCGGGACGAGATCCCTGGCGGCCGACCGCCGCACCGCCGCGCTGTCGTGGTCGAGGCGCCGACGCAGCGAGCGGACCGCCGGATGCGGGTCGGCGACCCCTGATTCGGCGATCTCGGCCAGCCTGCGGGCGGCGTAGCCCCGAACCCACTCGTCGTCCGCCTCGAGCCGGTCGATCAGCGCCGGGACGTCGACCTCGTCGTCGGCGTCCGCGAGCGCGACTGCGCCGAGCGCGTCGACCGCGTGATCGCGAACCGGTTCGTGGGAGTCGGCGAGTCGGTCGGCGAGTCGCGGGACGATCGGTCGGATCGAACGGGGGCGCGTTTCGGCGACCGCCGCGATGGCGCGGGCGGCCTCGAGCCGCACGTCGTCATCGTTGTCGTCGGCCGCGAGCACGTCCGCGAGTTCGCCGACGACGGGGACGAGCGCCGCGGGAGTCTCGTCCCCGACGGTGGCGATGGCCGCGACGCCGTGCCGTCGAACCGGCGGATCGCCGTCCGCCAGCCGGTCCGCAAGCGGTTCGACGGCCGGCTCGACCGCGTCGGGCCGCTCCGTCGCCAGGGTCGCCAGCGCGGCGGCCGCATCGATCCGGACCGTCTCGAGTGAATCCTCGAGTCGCTCGACGAGCGGGCCGACGGCCGGGACGACCGCATCGGGGACGGTCCCGATAACGGCCCTGACGGCAGCGACGGCCGCCTCGCGGACGGCGGCCTCGGCGTCGAGGCTCGACGCGAGTCGGTCGACGACCGCGCCGACGGACTCGGGACGGTCCGTCGCCACGGCTTCGAGCGCCGCCGCGACGTCGGCGCGGACGGATTCGCGCTCGTCGGTGAGCCCCGCGGCGATCGGCTCGACCGCCGTCGCGACCGCTGACGGTCGTTCGGCCGCGACGGACCGGAGCGCTCGAGCGGCGTGTTCCCTGACGGCCGGCTCGTCCTCGAGACAGTCGACGAGCCGATCGACGGCATTGAGGACGGCGTCGGGGTCGTGGGCCGCGATCGCTGCGAGGGTCGCCGTCGCGTTCTCTCGGACCGCGACGGTCTCGTCGTCGGTCGCGGCCGTGATCTCGTCAGCGACGGGAACGACCGATTCGGGGTCGTCGTCGGCGATCGAGGCGAGCGCGTCCGTCGTTCGGACGCGGACGCGCTCCTCGTCGGCGGTCACGTAGGCCGCGAGCGCCGTCGCCGAATCGCTGACGGCGCTCGGATCGTCTGCGGCGATCGAGGCGAGCGCGTCCGCCGCGTCCGCCCGTACCGCCCCCGATCCCTCGAGCCGGTCGGTCAGCGCCGGGGCGGCGTCTCGGGTCTCCCTCGGGAAGGCGGCCGCGACGGCCGACAGCGCCGCGGCCGCGTGAGACCTGATCGACGGCTCGTCCCCGAGACGGTCGGTCAGCGATTCGACCGCGGAGCGGACGTCCCCCGGACGATTCGACGCCTCGTTGGCCAGCGTCTTGGCGGCGTACTCTCTGACGTCGGGATCGTCGGCCGTCAGGAACGCCTCGAGTCGATCGATACCGACGGTGACTTCGACGCCGTCTCCCTGTCCCTCGCTCGGTCCGTTCGGCACATCATTCAATTCTGACATAGTGTGTCCAGATATACGGTGTCCGTAGCCGCGGCACACGCAATCGCGTTGATAGTTATACGTACAGATACACTCAGTTAATTCTATCTCCGGCAAACCGAGATCCAATAATCGCCCCGATTCGAGCCGCTACTGACTCCCATCAGGTGCAGGCCGGCCACACAACGTCGTTCGTCACGATAGGTTCGACCCGTTCTCGGTCACGAAACGGATCTCTATGGGAGCCAACGAGACGACACCGGACGAATTCCCCGCTCCGGGGTGGACGAACGAACGGACGACCGAGTGGTCCCGTGAGACGACGCGGCGCGGCCTGCTCGCCGCTCTTGGTGCTGCGAGCACCGGTGCACTCGCGGGCTGTTCGGCGATGCTCGGCTCGGAATCGGTGACCACTTTTCGCGTCGGAACGCTCCGTCCGCCGATTACGCTCGATCCGATCCGTGCACGCGCTATCGGCTCCGAACAGGCGATCGGCCGAATCTTCGACGGGCTCTACGAGTACAGTAACGGGACCGAAACCGTACCCAAAATCGCCACCGGTGAACCGCAGTTCGAGGACGACGGCCGGACGGCCGTCGTCGAACTCGACGACCGGGCGCGGTTCCAGAACGGACGCGAGGTGGTCGCCGACGACGTGGCCTACTCGTTTACCGCGCCCGTCGAGGAAGACGCGCCGACGGCGTGGCGAGTGAGTCCGATCGAGTCGGTCGACGCCGTCGACGAACGCACCGTCAGGTTCACGCTCGAGGCTCCGTATCCGGCCCTCGACCACGCCCTCTCCTACCCGATCGTTCCCCGCCAGGAGCGGGAAGACGACAGGGAGGCGTTCGCGACGGACCCGATCGGTGCCGGTCCGTTCGAGGTGGCGTCGTTCAGCGCGGAAACGAAGGCCACGCTGTCGCGCTGGGACGACTACTGGGGTGAGCCGACGCCCGCGATCGATCGATTCACCGTGGCGTACGTCGAGTTCCCGATGACGCAGCTGACGAGCCTCCGAACGAACCGCAACGATGCGATCGAGCCGGTCTCTCCGATGATCGTCGATCACGTCAGCGACGTGTCGAACGCGTCGGTGACGCGACGGCAGGGGTACACGTCGTTCTACTTCGGCTTCAACCTGAACCAGGGGCCGACGACCGACCCGCGGGTTCGGGAGGCGATCAGCTACTGTCTCGATCTCGAGAAAGCGGTCGCCGAGTTCATCGAGCCGATGGGAGAGCGCCAGTACAGTCCGCTACCGCCGCAGGTCGCCGCGGAGTGGGACATGCCGACCGACGAGTGGGCCGACCTCGCGAACGAGACGAACCCCGAGAGGGCTCGGCAACTGTTCCGCGAGGCCGACGAGGCGAGCGGCCAACTCCGCATCCTCACCACGACGGATCCGAAACACAAGGAGTTCGGCGAGGCGCTGGCCGGCGGCCTCCGGGACGCCAGTCACGGCGCGCTCGTGATCTCGAAGCCCGAATCCGTCTTCCTCGAGCGGTCCGTCACCGGCTCCGAGCGCGACTACTCGGTGTTCGTCGGCGAGATAACCGGGACGCCCGATCCGGACTCGCACCTCTATCCGACGTTCCACGAGAACACGGCCGGAGTGACCAACGGGACGTTCTACCGCGAGGACGCGGTCATGGAACGGCTCACGGCGGCTCGCGAGACCGAGAACCGCGAGCGGCGACGCCGGCTCTACGAGGAAGCGATCACTCGTCTGCTCGAGGACCGGGTCTGTCTGCCGATCTGTTCGTTCGATAACAGCTTCGCCGTGGACGCGGGCATCGAGAACTTCCGCGTCCATCCGATCGCGCGGGTCAATCCTCGGCTCGCGTGGGAAAACGAGGTCGTCACGGTGGGATCAGAGTCATGAGCGAGGAGAGCGGATTCGGGCTCGGAACGGCCGTTGCGCTCGGCGTCGGCGGCATCGTCGGCGGCGGGATCTACGCGGCGATCGGCATCGTCGTGGCCGCCGCGGGGATCCTGACGTGGTTCGCTTACAGTCTCGCGACCGTCGTCGTCCTGTGCTGTGCCTACTCGTACGTCAAATTGAACGACGCGACCGACAGCGACGGCGGCTCGGTCACGTACATCGAGGAACTGACGGGGAGATCGACGATCGCGGGCGTAGTCGGCTGGACGCTCGTCGTCGGGTATATCGGGACGATGGCGATGTACGCCTACGCGTTCGGCATGTACGGGCAGATGCTGATCGGCTACGAGTACGTCTGGGGGCTGCCGATCCGGCAGTTCCTCTCTGTCGGCGTGCTCGCGGTCTTCGTCGGGTTGAACCTCCTCGGCGCGGGATCGTCGGCGGCGGTCGAACGGTACCTCGTGTTCGTACAGGCGGGCATCATCGCCGCGTTCGGCCTGATCGGTCTGTGGTACGGCGCTGCGAACTACCAACTGCGACTCGGCTTCTCAGAGTTCGGAATCAATCCCATCCTCGCGGCCTCCGTCGGCTTCGTCTCCTTCGAGGGATGGCAACTGCTGTTCTACGACCAGGAGCAGTTCGAGGATCCGGACGAGACGCTCGCGAAGGGCGTGTTCGTCTCGATCCCGATTGCGGCGGCCATCTACGTTCTCGTCGGGTTCGTGATCACGACCCTCCTCCCCGAGGAGGTCGTCGCCGCCCAGCCCGAACCCGCGCTGCTCTACGGCGCACTGCTCATCTCGAAGTGGCTCGCGCTCGCGGTCGGCCTCGCCGGCCTCATCTCGACGGCCAGCGCGATCAACTCGACACTGTTCAGCGAGGCCATCTTCGCCAAGAACCTGATCGGTGACGACATCTTGCCCCACGAGATGGGCGACCCCGACGCCGACGCCGCCCCGAAACGAACCGTGATCGTCATCGGCCTCCTGACGGCCGCGTTCACCGTCCTCGGCAGCCTCGAGGCCGTCGTGGAGTTCGCCTCGCTGGCCTTCATCGTCGTCTTCGGCGCGATGAGCGCGCTCGCACTGACGATGCGCGATTCCGACGCGGTCGACGTCAACCCGATCCCGCCGCTGCTCGGCGTCGTCGGCTCGGCCGCGTTCTTCGTCATGCTGACGTGGTACCTCTACTCGCAACTGCCCGCGGTCTTCTGGCTGGTCGTCGTCATCGCGGCGGTGGTATTCGCGGTCGAAGCGATGTACTTCAAACGACGGGCGCTCTCGGAAGGGATCCGACAGGTCGAAAAACGGGTCTGATCCTACGCCTTCGCCTGCCAGCTCCGGATGCGATCGGCGCTGACGCCCTCGACGTCCGACGCGACGGTGTCGGGATCGGCCTCGGTCAGGTCCTCGAGGTCCTCGATCCCCGCGTCGGCGAGCTTCTCGACGGTCTTCGCGCCGACCCCGTCGAGCGCCTCGAGGTCCGAGCCCGACTCGCTCTCGCGGGCCTGGAACTCCTGATAGTTACAGATTGGACAACCCAGTTCCCAGGGCTCGTCGCCGCTGTGGACGACGATCTCGGGGAGTTCGTGTTCGTCGCAGTGCTCGTCGGTGACCTCGATATCGCCCCGCCGGGGCAGGGGCAGCGAGTACTCGCAGTCGGGGTAGCGCGTACAGCCGACCAGCCGGGAGCCGCTCTGGAGGGTCTTGACCGCCAACTCGCCCCCGTGTTCCTCGCCGCAGTCCGGACAGTCGCCCAGCACCGGCCCCTCGCCGGCGTCCTCGGCCTTACAGAGCGGACAGCCGTGGACGAACGTCTGCCGGCCCGCGAGCATCTTGACCTCGTTCAGGCCGTGCTCCTCGCACTCCTCCTCGAGGATGAGCGGCTTGCCGGTCGAGGGCAGCGGCAGCGTGTTCTCGCAGTCGGGGTAGCCGTCGCAGCCGATGAAGTACGAGCCGTGGCGGCTCCGGCGCACGAGCAGGTCCTCGCCGCACTCGGGACACGGCCCCAGCCGCTTGTCGTCTTTCAGCGACTTGCGGAGGTGGTCGCCGATCTCGTCGCGCGAGTCGGCGAGGTTCGCGAAGATCTCCTCGAGCATCTCCCGGGACTCATCGGTGACGTCGTCGAGGGTGGCCTCGCCGCTGGCGATGGCGTCCATGTCGGCCTCGAGCTGGGCGGTCATCTCCTCGCTGACGATCCGGTCGGCGTAGTTCTCGGCCGCGTCGACGACGGCCATCGCGAGCTTCGTCGGCCGCGGCGGATCGCTCTCGATGTAGCCCCGATCGTACAGCTTCTCGAGGGTGTTGTGACGCGTCGACTTCGTGCCGATCCCCATGTCCTCCATCGTCTCGATGAGCCGCGACTGGCCGTATCGCCGCGGTGGCTGGGTCTGTTTGTCCTCGAGTTCGACGTCGGAGAGCGCCAGTTCCTCGCCCTCGTCGACGTCGGGGACGTAGTTCTCCGTCGTACTGAAGTACGGATAGACGTCGTGGTAGCCGGGCTCGACGAGGCGCTTGCCGTTGGACTTGAGCCGGTGATCGTCGACTTCGGCGACGACCTTGAGGTGTTCCCAGACCGCGGCGTCGGCGACGGTCGCGTAGAACCGCCGGACAACGAGCTCGTAGACCTCCCACTCGTCGTCGCTGACGTCGCCGCCGCGGCTCGGGATCTCGCCCGTCGGGTGAATCGGCGGGTGGTCGGTCGTCTCCTCGTCGCCCTCGGTGGGGACGATCTCGTCGGCCTCGAGCAGCGACTCGGCGCTCTCGCCGAGCGACGGATGGCTGACGAACTCGTCTAAGAGTTCCTCGGGGTCGAGATCGTCGGGGTAGACGGTGTTGTCGGTCCGCGGATAGGTGATGTAGCCGGCGGTGTAGAGGTCCTCGGCGATCGACATCGCTCGCTTGGCCGAGTAGCCGATGGCGCCCGCCGCGCGGATGAACTGGGTCGTGTTGAACGGCTCCGGCGGCGTGTCGGTGCGGGTCCGCCGGTTGACGTCGACGACCGTTGCGGCATCGCGGTCGGCGAGCGTCTCGTAGACCTCGTCCGCGGTGGCCTCCTCCCAGACGCGTTCGGCCTCGTTGTCGTCCTCGTCGCGGTAGAAGTACTGCGCTTCGAAGGCCGTCTCGTCCTTCGTCAGATCCGCGAACAGCTCCCAGTAGTCCTCGGGCTCGAAGGCCTGAATCTCGCGCTCGCGGTCGACGATCAGTTTGAGGGTCGGCGACTGCACCCGGCCGACGGAGATGAAGTCGTCGCCGAGTTGGCCCGCCGACAGGGAGAGATAGCGGGTGAGCGCAGCCCCCCAAATCAGGTCGATGATCTGGCGGGCCTCGCCGGCGGCCGCGAGATCGAAGTCGAGTTCGTCGGGTTCGTCGAACGCGCTCTGGACCTCGTTTTCCGTGATCGAGGAGAACCGAACCCGGCGAATCGGCACGTCCTCGTCGACGTTGCGGACGATATCGTAGGCCTCCTTGCCGATCAGTTCGCCCTCGCGGTCGTAGTCGGTCGCGATCGTCACGCGCTGTGCGCGCCGGGACAGCAATCGCAACGTCGCGACGATGTTCTCCTTCGTCGCCGTCTTCTCGACGTTCGCGTCGATCAACTCGACCGGCTCGACGTCCCGCCAGTCGGAGTATTCGGAGGGGAAGTCGACGCCGACGACGTGGCCCGACAGCCCCACGCAGCGCTTTCCGCCCCACTCGTAGACGTTGACTCCGTTCTCGCGACTCGAGTCGTAGGTCCCGCCGCTCAGGATGTCGGCGATCCGGCGGGCCGCGTTGTCCTTCTCCGTGATGATCAGCTCCACCGGGGACCACCTCCCGCTTCTCGAGCGTCCGGTCTCCGTGGTCGCGGACGAGTGTCGTTCATCGTGGCCCGGTACGAGTGAGTTGTTGATAACGTTTTCGCCAAAACCGACAGACAGCGCGGGTGTGCGTGCGGTCGCGGGCTCACGCAGGCGTCGCGCGCGTTCGTCAAACGCTTACGAACGCTCCCGTCGTCGCAACGTCTCGAGCGCCCGCGGCCAGTGCTCGGCGTCCGCTTCCGCGTATCCCGCTGGTGTCCCGCCGAGCACGTACGGCCGAATCACGCGCCGATTTGCGGTCGGCACGTAGGGAAATTGGATCGCGTGGCCCGCATCCTCGAAGACCAGATGGTCGTACTCAGCGTCGTCGCCGTGGGCCTCGAGTCGGTCGATCGCGACCGCCGACAGTTCGACGGCGTTCCACAGCCTGTCTGCACCGCCGGAAACGAGTAACACGGGACCGTCGATCTCCTCGACGGGGATCGTCGCGTCGTCGATCTCTTCGTCGGACGCCGCATCGAACGATGCAACGTACAGCGGTTCGAATTCGAAGGGCGGGCTCCGGTCCCGAACGGACGGATCGTCGGCGTACGGGACGTACGGAACGGGTTCGCCCTCGAGCGTCCAAGACGGGCCGGGAGAGACGTCCGTCATCGAGACCCCTTCCCAGGCGACGCCGCTCGCGCTGATCCCGACGACGGCACCGATCGAGTCGAACTGACTCCCGGCCAGCAGCGCGAGTTCCCCGCCCTTGGAGCCGCCGATGAGACCGACCTGCGAGCCCGCGACCCGCTCGTGCTCGAGGAGCCACGACGCCGCCTCGTCGACGAACTCGACCGGTACCTCGACGAGTTCCGACGGTAGCCCGTCGGCGCCGAAATACTGGAGCGCGAGCGCGACGAATCCGTTCGACGCGAGCAGCCGTGCCATCCCGGTCGCCGGTTCGCCTCTGGATCCGTGCAGCGCGACGACGGCGGGCGCGGGTTCCGTTCCCGGTGGTTCGAAGACCTCGCCGACGAGCCGCTCGTGATCGAATTCGGTAGCGGTGACGCCGGGGTCCCCGAAGGGTCGCGTGACCGTCGTCGAGCCGACGACGGCCTCGTCGGTGGCCACCTCCACGGAGAGGCGTTCCTCCGGTCGCGGAACGTACGGCGCTCGGCTATCGGTCGCCGGTTCCATGTGCTGAATCAATCGCATGGTGTCGGCCACGTCGTAATCGCCCGCTATCGGAACATCGGCATCGAGATCGATCGTTCCATCCGTCACGTCGTACGTTGCGCTCGCCGACCAAGACACACCGCGGCCGTCCTCGACTGTCGCGACGACCTCGACGTCGGTATCCGTCGGTAGTCCGCCGATCTCGAGCGTGAACGGGTCGTCGATGGGGACGGTATCTGGGTGATCGAAGGTCGGCTCGCGTTCGTCGTCGGCCGTCACGTCGTCGACGCAGCCGCCAATTGCTCCCACAATCCCGGTTCCAAGCCCCCCGAGAACGCGCCGTCGGTTCGGTTCGAACCGTTGGTGATTGCTAGCTACCATCGTTCTCGTCGGACCGACGACACGAAGGCGCATAGTAACCCAGTGTGGAAAATTCGGAAATTCACTGTCAGTGTGAGCCGTTCGCTGACCGCTCGAGCGACGGCTAACGGTTTCTGCCCGTGTCCATCGCAGTGACTGATCGCGTACGAGTGCCGGCAACCCGCGCCAGCGAGCCGAGGCCTTTTATCGCGCCCGAGCGAGAGTCCACCGAGAGTCACTCGTGGCAGCGACGGATCGGGACCGCAAGCGCGTCGACATGACGTCGGGGGCGATCTCCCCCAAACTCCTTCGCCTCGCGTGGCCGCTCGTCCTGGGGAACCTGCTCCAGACCGTCTACAACCTCGCCGATATGTTCTGGGTCGGCCGCGTGAGCAGCGACGCCGTCGCCGCCGTCTCCCTGATGTTTCCCCTCTCTTGGCTGTTCGTCTCGACAGCGATGGGGATCACCGCCGCCACCATTGCCCTGGTCTCCCAGTACGTCGGCGCCGGCGACGACCGGATGGCAGACCGGGTCGTCGCCCAGACGATCCTGCTTACGATGGCCGTCTCGAGCGTCCTCGCCGTCCTCGGATACGCCGCCCGGCGACCGCTGCTCTCCCTGATCGGCGCTCGCGGACAGGTGTTCGTCGAGGCGCTGGTCTATATCGAGATCATCTTCCTCGCCTTGCCGTTCACCTTTCTCTTCTTCGCCTTTCGTGCCTCGCTGCAGGGCGCAGGCGACACGAAGACGGCGATGTGGCTCGTGTTCGTCTCGGCGGGGCTCAACGTCGTCTTCGATCCCTTCCTCGTCCTCGGCTGGGGCCCGTTTCCCGCGATGGGGACTCGAGGAGCGGCCATCGCGACGTTCCTCTCGCGCGGGCTCGCGACCGCCGCAGGGATCGCCATCCTATTGGACGGGCGGTTCGGCGTTCGGCTCCGCCCCGGCGATCTCGCGCCCGATTTCGCGCTCCTGAAGCGACTGGTCGACATCGGTTATCCGGCCACGTTCGACGGCTGGGCGCGCAGCTTCGCGGCGGTAGCGATGGCCGGGTTCGTCGCCCGGTTCGGGGCCGCACCCACTGCGGCGTACGGAATTGGCATCCGACTGATGTCGGTCACGTGGGCCGTCGCCGGGGCCGTCGGCCAAGCGACGGCGACCGGCGTCGGGCAGAACCTCGGCGCGGAGACGCCCGATCGAGCGGTCGCCGTCGCGCGAACGGCCACCGCGGCGACGATGGTCTGCATCTTCGCCGTCGCGGCCGTCCTGTTCGCGTTCCCGGCGGCGGCCATGCGACTGTTCGTCACCGATCCCGCCGTCGTCACCGAGGGCATCGACTTCCTGCGAATCACCGCGCCGTTCTGGGCGCTGTTCGCCGGCGTGATGGTCATCCAGGGCGCGTTCCGCGGAGCCGGGAACACCCGCGAGGCCATGGTCCTCTCGATCCTCTCGCGGTGGGTCTTCCGGATCCCCCTCGTCGTCGTCCTCGCCTTTTCGTGGTCCGTGACGATCCCCGGAATCGGCGTGACGGTCGCCGCCCTCGAGTGGGGCGTCGCGGGGATCTGGTGGGCCTTCGCCGTCGGCATGATCGCCGCCTTCGTCGTGGCCGTCGCCTGGTTCCGACTCGGGACGTGGACCGAGGGCGTCATTGACGGGAGCGATACCCGGACTCCGGGCGGCGGCGATTCTCGAGGGGAGCCGACCACTGGCGGCGAGAGCGAGACGGATTTCGTCGACGACTGAGCCGCGCGACTCCCCGCGTTCGGTCGCTGCTCGAGTCGCGGCCGTGATACGGCCGTCTCGCCCGAAGCGCGTATTTTCCCACGAGAGCCCCACGAAAGATGATTATAGCACGAATTCTAGCTACGACAGACTTATAACTACTTGGTGGTACTACTTAGTTGTATGAGCGAATTCGAGCAGTTCAGTCAGGTCGGCGAAGCCGACGTCACCCGTGCGATCGGACAGGAGTGGACCGAGGAGTTCATGGACTTCTCGGACTCGGACGTCATCATCGTGGGCGGTGGCCCCTCGGGGCTGACGGCCGCAAAGGAACTCGCCGAGCGCGGTGTCAAAGTCATGGTCGTCGAGAAGAACAACTACCTCGGCGGCGGCTTCTGGCTCGGCGGCTTCCTGATGAACAAGGTGACCGTCCGCGACCCCGCCCAGCAGATCCTCGACGAACTCGACGTCTCGCACAAGCAGTCCCAGGACAGCGAGGGGCTCTACGTCGCGAACGGTCCCGAGGCCTGTTCCGGGCTGATCAAGGCCGCCTGCGACGCCGGCGCGAAGATGCAGAACATGACCGAGTTCACGGACATCGTCATCCGCGAGGACCACCGCGTCGGCGGCATCGTCATGAACTGGACGCCGGTCCACGCGCTCCCGCGTGAGATCACCTGCGTCGACCCGATCGCCGTCGAGGCCGATCTGGTCATCGACGCGACCGGCCACGAGGCGATGGCCGTCAAGAAACTCGACGAGCGCGGCGTCCTCGACGCGCCGGGAATCGGCGACGCCGAGGAAGCGGCAACCGGGATGGACAGCACCGGCGACGACACGTACGGCGCGCCCGGCCACGACTCGCCCGGCCACGACTCGATGTGGGTCGGCAAGAGCGAGGACGCCGTCGTCGAACACACCGGTCTCGTCCACGACGGCCTGATCGCTACCGGGATGGCCACCGCGACCACCTACGGTCTCCCGCGAATGGGGCCGACCTTCGGCGCCATGCTCGTCTCCGGCAAACGCGCCGCCCAGGAAGCGCTCGACGAACTCGAGATCGACGCCGAACCGGTCGACATCACCTCGCGCGCGGCGACGCCGGCGGACGACTGATCGCGCCCGCAAATACCGCGTTTTTCGACCGTCTGACGCACGATCAGTCGTCGGGCCGGCCGTCGTCGGGCATCTCGTGTCAGGGATTCCTCGCGGTATCCCAGTCGTCGCTCTCGACGGGATCCGGGACCGTCGTCCTCGACGGCGAACCCGGCCGCGACGTCCCGATCGCAGCCGATCCTCTCGACGGCGAAACCGAACCGAAACTGAGCCCGTCGCATCGCGTCGTTCGTCTGGCACACGCGCCGCTCCGCCGTCCGTTTCGATCCGCGACCGCAAGCGTTTCACCTGGTGGTACGACTAGGTTATACATGGTCGACGAAGTCGTCTGCTATCGCGCCCCCTCGACCGTCGCCGACATCGACGCGATCGGCGACTGGCTCGAGGCTCGGATCGACGCATCGGTATCGGTTCGCGACCGTTTTCTCGACGTCCACCGCACGGACGACCTCCCCGAGCGGTTCGCCGAGGCGCGAGTCCCGTCACCGTACGAGCGCGAGACGGGCAACACGATGCTCGGGACGATCCGCTACGAGGAACGCGCCCTCGAGAACCCCGAACGCGAAGGCGGCGTCCTCTACGACGGCGTACAGGTCCAGCGGGCGCTCAACGCCGCGCTCCCCGAGGAAGAACGGGGGCTCGAGACGCTGCACGTTCCGATCCTCGATCGCGCGATCGGGACGTGGGGCGACCACGACGGCCGCTGGCACAAGCGCGTGACCGTCCTCGGACAGCCGGCGCTGGTTTCGGTGCCCGGACTCTACGAGGCACCCGCCAAACCCGAAGCCTACTACAAGGAAAAGCAACGCCACGCCCTCCTCTCCGGCGACGCGCCGCCGCGGGAGGTCCTCGAGAATCAGGTCGAGGGCGACTTCCTGATCGAGGACGATCCGCGGACCACGGACGCGCTGAAGGGGTACGTCCTGCAGGGCTACCACTACCTCGAGACCGGGGAGGCGTTCTGTGACCGCGAGGCGTGTCGACTCTTCAACGCCCACCGGCAGGAAGAACTGATCGACGCGCAACTTCGTGACCCCGCGTTCTGTCCTGCCCACGCCGATCTGTACGCCCGGTCCTGACCCGGTGAGGGGACGGCGAACCGGTGCGTACTTTCGTGCGAGTCACGTTCGACAACACACAATGAGTAAAGAGTTTACCCACGAGGTTCCGGTCCGCTTTCGCGACCTCGATCCGTTGGATCACGTCAATCACGCCGTCTACGCGAGCTACCTCGAGGTCGCCCGGATCGCCTACATCGAGGAGGTCCTGGGGATGCCCGAGGAGGACCTCGCCTTCGTGGTCGCGTCCCTCGAGATCTCCTACGATCGACCGATCACCTACGGCGACGAGCCGGTGGTGGCCCTCTCGGTCGCGGAGCTCGGCGACTCGAGCTGTACCATGGCGTACGAGATTCGCGTCGACGGCGCGGTCGCCTCGACGGCCGAGACGACGATCGTCCACGTCGATCACGAGACCGAGCGACCGGCCCCGATCCCGGCCGACGTCCGCCGTCGGCTCAGCGAGTACGGCGACGTCGAAGCGCCCGCGTAACCGTCGATAGCCGCCGCGAAACGTCGATTCACGCCCGGCTGAACCGGCTGTCCCTACGGTATCGCCCGGCTGAACCGGCTGTCCCTACGGTATCGCCCCGCCGGTAAGCCGGACGACGCCGAACACGTGGGTCTCGTCGGCGACGGCGGCCGCGCGCTCGCGGAGGCGAGCGTGAGCGGCGTCGATCTTCTCGTCGAGTCGAACGTGCGGGTCGCTCTCGTAACGGAGCCGCGTCGTCGGCGGCGTCGAGAGGACGACGATCGCCCGAAAGACGGCGTTGACCGGCGGGGCATACCACTCCTCGCTTCGGGCGGCGTTGGCGAGGACGACGGTCCCGTCGGGTCCGACGAGATCACACCAGTCGTCGACCGCGCCCGCCGGATCGGCGAGCATGCCGACGACGAACGTCGCGAGCACGGCGTCGATACCGTCGCCGGTCGCGTCCGGCAGTCCGGTCTCACCGCTCCCACCGACCGGCGGCTGTGTCGCGTCCCCCTGCAGGACGTGGACGTTGTCGTAATCCGCGGTGGCCGCTCGCGCTCGCTCGAGCACCGGCCGCGTGAAGTCGATCCCGATCACGGTCCCCTCGGAGCCGACCCGCTCGCGGAGGACGGGGAGGTTCGCGCCCGTCCCACAGCCCATCTCGACGACCGTATCGCCGGGCTCGAGGCGGCAAGCGGCGGCCGCCCGTTCGCGGAGACCCGCGATACCCGGCGTTCGTCGCGCGATTAGATCGTAGAGGCGCGCCCAGCGGCCGTAGAACTCCTGTGCTGATTCCGTCATTGGCGTCTTCGCTGTCGCGTGCCGTCCGTTCAGATGAGCGTCCGGAGCGTGTCCGCGACCGACTCCGCGTCCGGGCCGAGGACGTAGATCAGCGCCTCGATCCCCATGCCGCCGGTCTGGTACAACACCGTCGCTTCGGGCTCGTCTTCGATCGCCGCGCCGACGCTCGAGGCGACGTCGCCGGACTCGTCGAACTCGACGGCCACGTGGCCTCGGTCGGTCAGTTCGTCGACCAGCTCCGGGTCGTACGTGATGTTGATGGCCGCCGAGGCGTCCGCGCCGTGGCGGCGGGCGGCCAGCAGCACTCGCGCGACGTGCTCGGAGACGCCGAACTCGGGGTCCGCGGGGACCGTCGCGCGCCCTTTGACGTCGAAAATCCGGCCGGGGACGCCCGCGACGTCGTCGACGTCTTCCGCGTCGGGCGTGCAGGCGACCAGATTCGAGCCGACCGCGGGGATCAGGCTCGTGAAGCCACTGGCGGTCTCGAGCATCCCCAGGCCGCGCCGGAGCGACGAGAGGACACGCTCGCTGGTCCGGAGATCGCTCTCGGGGTCGTGGACGCGGAAGCTCGAGCCGTGATCGGCGAGTTCCGGCACGGCCTCCTCGTGGAGCTGGGCGAGCAGGTCCCCGCCGGCCTCGAGGTCGCGGATCAGGACCTCGATCTCGATGAGCGCTTGGACCGGCGAGATCTCGCCGGCCGCCAGTCCGGTGCCGAGCTCGTCGACGAGTTCCAGCACCCGCTCGTCCTTGGCGATGCGATCGTTGACCGTCACGTCGCCGTGGGCGTACTTCGAGACGGCGCTCTGGCTGATGCCGAGCACGTCGGCGACCTCGCTCTGCGTGAATCCCCGGTCGCGAAGATCGCCGGCGAGCAGCGACCGCACGGTCGGGAGGAACTCGTCCACGACGATTTCTTCGACGAATTGCATTCGTTGCTCGAGGGTACGGCGGGCGACGGGATAACTTGTGGGTCCCGCCGACGAGAGGGTCCCGACGGCGGGACGGTCCGCTGGCGGGCGAACGGCACCGGAGACGAGCGTGACGCGGGAGAACGATCGTACGACGCGTTAGAAGACGACGGGGGCGATCATCGACGCGAACTCGTAGGCGTAGACGTGGTTGAGCAGGACGTAGGTGACGACACCGAGGAAGAGGCTCAGGATCCACGCGGCAGCGGCGATCCGGCCGACCCTGGCGTGTGCCGTCTCCCGGAGCTCCGCGGGCGTATGACTCAGCCCGAGGATCAGGGCGTAGAGGACGACCGGCACCGAGACGATCGAGAGGATGATGTGAATCGCCAGCATGACGAGATAGGCGTAGTAGACGCCGTCGGGGCCGACGAACTCCTTCGTCCCGCCGCCGCCGACCTTGAGCAGGTAGACGACCAGGAAGCCGAGGATCAACGCGAACCCGCTGACCATCGCCAGCCGGTGTTTCTCGACCTCGCCGGCGCGGATCCAGTACCAGCCGAGCAATAGGACGACCGTCGCGGTCGTGTTGATGACCGCGATTGCGTGCGAGAGCAGGTTGACCTGTGCGTTCGTCAGATCGGGATAGATCGGGATGTCGAGCAGGAACGTCCCGAGCACTAGCGCGTACCCGACGATCGTCAGAAGGATCGTTGCGCCCATCGGCTGCTGCCGGAGTCGCCGTCTCGCGTCAGCGGTTGCCATTATCGGACGTTAGGAGCACCGCCGTATCACGCTTGCTGTTCCGGGAGCGGTCCGATACGTCCCGTCTCCGCGTCTGAGACCCGCGATCGACCGGGACTCGGGCGAGTCGTTCGCCACGTGACGAGCAAATCGCGAGGACCACATCACGGCCGGTCTTCGGAGGCTGTCAGTCGATCGATTCGGTCGCTTCCTCGAGCGTCACCGTGGCGTCCTGATCGACGGTGACGTCGTAGCCACAGAAGGAAAACGAGACGGTTCCGCCCGGTCTGTTCGCGCCGCTGGGTCGATCCGCGAAGAGGGCGTCGAGCGCCGACGGATCGACGACGGCGTGCAGCGATTGGTAGTCCGGCGGCGAGACCGCCGTCGGCGGAACGCCTTCCGCGTCGGCGACCGCTTCGATCACCGCCTGACTCGGTGCTTTACGGGACGACGCGCCGACGCTACCGCCACCCTTCACCATCGTATCTGCCCCTTCCCAATCCGGTTGAATAAAACTGTCCTTCCGGAGATTCCGGGCTACCGTCGACACGCGTGACGAGGAGAGCCCGTCGTGACTCTCGCCGCTGAGCCGACGAGGAGTCAGAACCGACGGCCGCTAACTGATGTGAATCGCGGGTTTTCCCGGCCGGGCTTTGGCCGCCTGTTCGTCGTCACCGGTCGCCCGTCGGACGGCGACGGC
The DNA here is from genome assembly GCF_020515625.1 of Natrinema amylolyticum. Taxonomy (NCBI): domain Archaea; kingdom Methanobacteriati; phylum Methanobacteriota; class Halobacteria; order Halobacteriales; family Natrialbaceae; genus Natrinema; species Natrinema amylolyticum. Next base: position 570,865 of record NZ_JAIWPJ010000002.1, on the reverse strand, counting down.
CGCACCGAACTCGTCGGTGACGAGCCAGGACGCCCGATCGAGAACCGCTAGTTCGCGGTCCGCGCCGAGCATCTCCCCGCCGTCCCCGCCGTCGCGCCCGACGAGTTCGCCCGCGAACGCCGCGACGCGCTCTCGATCGGGGGCGGCGAGCGAATCGTCCGCGAGAACCCTCTCGACGATCGAATCGACGGGATCGGAGCCGTCGTCCCCGCCGGCAGCCCGGCTTGCCAACTCGGCAGCCCGGTACTTCCACTCGGCGGCGACGACCAGTTCGATCCGCTCCGGCTCGTCGATGTCGGCGACGTCGACGATGTCTCGGACGTCCTCGAGCGTGCGGTCGACCAGCCGGCGCTCGAGCTGGTAGGCCGACGCGTCGCGTTCGGGTTCGGGCCAGTCGGCTTCGACGGCGAGCCCCTCGCCGCGGAGTTTGTTCCAGCACTCCTCGCCGAGGTGGGGTGCCATCGGGACGATCAGCGCGGCCAGCGTCAGCAGGCCGCGGCGGTAGACGTCACCGTTCGGGCGGTCGTACTCGCGGTAGCGCCGGAGCAGGCGGGCGAGTTCCCGGATCTCGGTGGCGGCCCGGTGGAACCGGAACCGCTCGTACTCCTCGGTGACCGCGGCGATCGTCCGGTCGATCTCTCGGGCGACGTAGTCGTCGTGATCCCGCCGCTCGACGCGCGCATCGCCCTCCTCGACGAAGTCCGCCGCCATTCGGTAGAGGGTCTGCTGGAGGTCGTAGGCCCCGCGGACGTTGTTGGCGGTCCACTCGAAGTCCTGTTCGGGGTGGGCCGCCGAGAGCACGAACAGCCGCGTCGTCTCCGCGCCGTACTCCTCGGGGGTGACGACGTTGCCCTTCGAACTGGACATCTTCTCGCCGTCGTAGAGCACCGTCCCCTGGCTCATGAGCTCTCGAATCGGCTCTCGCCGCTCGAGGAGGTCGAGGTCGGCCAGCGCCTTCGTGAAGAAGCGAGTGTACAGCAGGTGGAGGATGGCGTGCTCGTCGCCGCCGACGTAGAGATCGATCGGCAGCCAGTCGTTCGCGACGTCCGTATCGAACGGCGCGTCCGCGAGGTCCGGCGAGAGAAAACGCAGGTAGTACCACGAGGAGTCGACGAAGGTGTCCATCGTGTCCGTCTCGCGGCGCGCGGGCCTGCCGCAGTCCGGACAGGTCGTCTCGTTCCACTCCTCGGCCGCGTCAAGCGGGTTGCCCGTGGTCCGGACGAATTCCGGCAGTTCGACGGGGAGGTCCTCGTCGGACACGAGGACGTGGCCGCAGTCGTCGCAGTGGACGACCGGGATCGGCGTCCCCCAGTAGCGCTGCCGGGAGATCAGCCAGTCCCGGAGCCGGTAGGTGACGTCGTCCGCGAGCGCGTCGTGATCCGCCACGATCCGATCGCGGGCCGCCTCGCTCTCGAGGTCGTCGTACTCGCCGCTGTTCTCGAGGACCCCCTCGCCGGTGTAGGCCTCGCTTTCGACGTCGAACTCCCGGTCCTCGTCGGGAACGATCACGCGCTCGACGGGTAGGTCGTGCTCGAGCGCGAACGAGTGGTCGCGCTCGTTGTGGCCGGGGACGCCCATCACGGCACCGGTGCCGACGTCCTCGAGGACGTAGCCGGCGACGTAGACCGGGAGTTCCTCGCCGGTCAGCGGGTGAATTGCGGTGGCATCGGTCTCGACGCCCGAAAACCCGACTTCGCCGGGGTCCCGCTCGCGGACCGTCTCGACGTACTCGGCGACGCGATCATTACCCTCAGCCAAGTCCCGCGCCAGTTCGTGACCCGGCGAGACGGCGAGGTAGGTCGCGCCGTAGATCGTCTCCGGCCGCGTGCTGAACACGTCGACGGTTCGATCGCCGTCGTCACCGTCGCCATCACTGCCACCGTCAGCGTCGCCATAAGCGGACACTTCAAACGTGATCCGTGCCCCTTCCTGCCGACCGATCCAGTTGCGCTGAATTTCGCGGACGCCGTCGGGCCAGCCCTCGAGGTCGTCCAGTCCCTCGTGAAGCTCCTCGGCGTAGTCGGTGATCGTGAAGAACCACTGATCGAGTTCGCGCCGACCGACGGGCGTCTCACATCGCCAGCAGACCCGCTCGCCGTCGCTGCTCGCGACTTCGCCGCTCCCCCGGTCTGAGGACTCGCCGTGGTCGTCCTCGCCGCTCGCCTGATCCGAGGACTCGCTGCGCTCGTCCTCGCGATTGACGACCTGGGCGTCGGCCAGCACCGTCTCGCAGTCGGGACACCAGTTGACCGTCGCCGCCTCGTACTCGACGAGCCCCGCCTCGTAGAGTCGCTTGAACAGCCACTGGTTCCATTGATAGTAGTCGGGCTCGCAGGTAGTGATTTCGCGCGACCAGTCATAGCCGAAGCCCATCGTCTCGAGTTCCTCGCGCATGCGCCGGATACACGCCTGCGTCCAGGACTCGGGGTCGGTCGCTCGGTCGAAGGCCGCGTTCTCCGCGGGGAGGCCGAACGCGTCCCACCCCATCGGGTGGAGGACGTCGTCGCCCCGCATGCGACGATAGCGCGAGTAGGCGTCCGTAATCGCGTAGTTGCGGACGTGCCCCATGTGGAGCGTGCCCGACGTGTAGGGAAACATGCCGAGGACGTAGGTCGGATCCGTGGCGTCGGCATCGAGCGCGTAGACGTCGTCGCGCTCCCAGACGTACTGCCAGAACTCCTGTACCTGCGCGTGATCGTAATGACTCGTCATTGTCGGCGAGGTCCGTTGTTCCTACTGGGTGGGCCGGCCATATCATTGTTCGGCCGCCCGCGGGGGATTCGTCCCGTGCCGAGACCGAAATCGCGGCCCGCCGCCGAATCGGACCGATACTCTCGGAAGTGTCCCCGTATCAGTCAGTAAGTGTCACATCATTTTCCTGTGGGCTGAGAGTAACAAAGCAGACGGGCCGTCTACGGTTGATCCGTCGAATGTCCCGCCTTCGAGACGACCTCCCATCGACGTTCGCGCTGCTCCTCACTATCGTGGCCGTCTTGCTCGCGTTCGGGGTCCTCACGGTGGTCTTCGCCCCGGACCTGCGGGCGGACCAGACGGATTCGTCCGCGGCGGTGGAGAACGATGACCCGTCGGCCGTCGAGTCGGACGCGACGACCGACGAACGCGAGCCCGACGACGCGACCGCCACTGAAACCGATACCGACGATTCATCCGCCGACGGTGACGATAGCAGCCCGACGGAACCGTCACCCGACTCGGAGCCGACTGATTCCGAACCGGCCGTCGATGACGGTTCCGACGAGGAGGACGACGCCGAGGAACCGGCTGAACCAGACGAGCCCGCTGAACCAGATGAGCCCGCTGAACCAGACGAGCCCGCTGAACCAGATGAGCCCGCCGAACCAGACGAGCCCACCGAACCAGACGACCCCACCGAATCGGACGAATCCACAGACACCGACGACCCCGCCGAACCGGACGACTCCGACGATGCGGACGACGACTCCGGACTCGACGTCCTCGAGCGAGCGCTCGAGGAGGCCGGACTGGTCGACGATTCGGACGACTCGGCAGCGAGCGACCGCGACTCACCGGACGACGACGAAGGAGAACCATCGGAAGCCGTCGAACGGGGACCGCCGGACGATGACGAACGGGGTCCGCCGAACGATGACGAACGAGGGCCGCCGGACGACGTCGACCCGTTCGAGGACTGATCGCGCTGGACGCGCGCTCGGTGACTACCGGCCGCTCTCGGAGCCGTCGATGGCTGTGAAAATGACCGCGTCTGACAACTGGGGACTGCCTTCTTCGGTGCCGTCGTAGCACGACCCATGCCGACAACCGCACTCGTGACCGGCTGTTCGTCCGGCATCGGCTACGAAACGGCGCGCGCACTGCTCGACGAGGGCTGGCAGGTCTATGCGACCGCTCGAGACCGTGATCGGGACGGCCTCGAGCGACTGGCCGACCGCGGGGCCGACGTCGCCGCGCTCGACCTGACCGAGCCCGACGATATCGAACGCGTCGTCGAGCGAATTCGCGACGAGGCCGGCGGCGTCGATTGCCTCGTCAACAACGCCGGCTACGGACAGTTCGGCCCGGTCGAAGACGTGCCGACGCGGCTGCTCAAGCGCCAGTTCGCCGTCCACTGTTTCGGGCCGCATCGACTGATTCGGGCGGTACTTCCCCGAATGCGCGAGCGCGGTGCCGGTCGGATCATCACCGTCACCAGCGCCGCGGATCGGCTCGCGCTCGCGGGGATCGGCGGCTACACCGCGTCGAAGTGGGCGATGGCGAGTCTCAGCGACGCGCTTCGACAGGAGTTGACCGATTCGGGCGTCGAGGTCGTCGTCGTGCAACCCGGAATCGTTCGGACGCCGTTCTACGACCGCGCCGTGACGGCGGTCGACGACGCGGCCGCGACCGCGCGAGCAGCGTCGCGAGCCGACGCCGACACCGGAGAGACGGATGCGAATCGGGGCGACACGAGCAGGAAGGTGACCGTCGTCAGTCCGACGGGGTACACCGATCTCTATCGCGTCCTCCGGCGACTCCGCGCCGTCGAAGGCGGCGGTCCGCTCGTCAACGACCCGGATCGAGTCGCCGCGACGATTCGGGAGGCCGCGACCGTTTCGAATCCCGACACGCACTACCGCGTGGGTCCGATCCCCCTGCTCGGATCGTTGTACGGCACGCTCGTTCCCGGCGCGATACGGGATCGGCTCACCAAACTGGGAATTCGACTGGCCGCGAGCGAACCCGTCCTCGATCTGCTCGAGCGACGCACGTCGGACGCGCCGTCCGAGCGATACCCCTGATCGCGACGGGCAGCGACGAAAAAAACCGATCGCGGAGCGGTCGCTATCGCGTTCCGGCGGCCGTTCCCCGCGGGACGTCGCGGCCGGCGGTATAGGCGATGTACGCCGACAGCGCAGCGGCGACGAGTCCCGAGACGATGTTACTCCAGGCCAGTCCCGCACCGGCGACCTCGAGGCCGTCGATCGCGAACTGGCCGTCGATCGCGAAGTGGGAGACGACCGCCCACAGAGCGAGCAGGGCGACGAGCGACATCACGCCGGTACTGGTCGGATGGCCGTTGCTGATCCGGTAGTAGTTGTACCCCGCGAGCAGGAAAATCGCGCCGCCGATCAACAGGTTGTTCCACAGCATGGACTGCGCCGGCTCGTAGACGAACGGCGAGGCGGCCAGCCACAGGCCGATCAGCGAAACGAAGCCGCTCAACCACTTCTGCCCGCCCGGTTCGCCCTGATCACGGGTGTGCGATTCACCGGTCGCCGGGTCGTTCGTCGTCGATTCACTCATGGCTCTCTCGATCGAGTGTACCGCGGGAGCGGTGAAAAATCACGACGACTGTTCACGCCCTGCCCTCGAAATCCGCCCGGAGACTGAACGTTCGGTGACGGATCAACGGGCCGTATGAGCGGCCAAAACCGGCTTTACGACTCGTCAAGCGGTGACTGGTGGACCCCCTCCAGACGGGGTAAAATAGTGTTACCGAACGCCTGATTACGAAGTCGATCATCTCGTTGTAACCAGCTCCCGCAGGTCACCATACCGTCCGAACGGTGAGGGACCGCTCCTCTCGCTCATCAGCGATGGTGTCCGGGTGACTGGCAGTCGATATCCAGACTGAGAGAAACTACATGGTATAGATCTGACCGCTATCGACTGGAGAGACTCCCACCGAAGGGAAATTCTCGAGTGCGCTCATTTTCATACAGTGGGAGTGTTTCCCGCCGTTTCTCCCGCTATAGACACCGTATAACGAGCGCGCTATCCGGTTCTCCCGCTCGAACTGTGATCGTCGTCGCAGACGGTTTTCGGTACTGAAACGGTTTTATCGTCCGTATAGTGAACCGCCGAACCGCGAAAGAGCCGCGTAATGAAAACACTCGCATATGATCGATCGAACTCGTGGGTGACCGAACGCTACAGGCGGTGCAGCCAGCAGCGCACCTCGGGCGACGTGGCGTTCACGACAGTAGCGTCCGGGACCGAGAGCAGAGGTACCGCCGGCCGGTCGATCGCAACCCAGCGGAAAGCGGCAGTATCGGACGGAGACGAGACGGCGCGCACAGAATAACCGATCACGAATCACAATTTCTCAAGTATGCGTCGCAATATCCAAGGACAGCGGACGAAGACCCGATCGATTCAGCGCGGTGTCCAGATTCTGCTCACCGTCAGTGGCATCGTCTTTCTCTTGGCCGGGCTGTTACTGGCTGCGAGCGGGGCCTCCGTCGGCAGCGCCGTCGGGTCGGTCACTGACCGATTCGACGACGCGGACCAACCGGCTGACGACGATATCGACTCGTCGGACGGCGACGCTGCGGACGCCGGCGGCGGGAACGAAACCGATGCTACCAGCGGAGAGAGCGGCGATAGCGGCGATGGCGGTACCACTGACGGCGGCGATGACAGCGATGGCGGCGATGATAGCAATAACGACAGCGGGGAGAGCAGCGATAGCGACGATGGAGACGGCGATACGGACGAAGATAGCAGCGATGGTAGCGATGGTGATGGCGATACGGACGGAGATGACAGCGACGATGGTAGCGACGGAAGCAGCAGCGACGGCGATGACGGACCGCACACGTTGACCGTGACCGTGGAAGATCAGGACGGCAACGCGGTCGAAGGGGCCGACGTCAGCCACGATGGCTCCTTCAGCGGTGAGAAAACGACCGGCGCAGACGGTGAGGTCGAGTGGGAGGTCGAGAACGGGAACTACAGCGTTTCCGCGAACGCGGACGGCTACCAGTCCGCGGAAGACAGCGTCGAGATCGACGGCGGCGACGAGCCGCTCACGCTAACGCTCGAGGAAGAGAGCGACGACTTCGGAGATGACGACTCGAGCAGTGATGATTCGAACGACGACGACAGCACGGTGACGTTCGTCGTGCGAGACGGGAACGGTGACCCGATCGACAATGCGACCGTCGCGCTCGAGCGGGAATCGCTGAGTCTGCAGGGGAAAGAGCGGAAAAGCGTCGATGGGAACGGTGAAGTCGAGTTCGAGCGCGCAGACGGGGAGTACTCGTTCACCGTGACCGTGGATGGGAACGAGTCGGACGAACGGACCATCGACGTCGACGGAGACACGACACTGCCCGTCACGTACGAGACGACTGACGGCTAGAGACGGCTCGGTCCAGCGCGTTTCGTCGCTCGTTTTTATCGGTCCCGGTCCGTCATCGGATCAACTGTCGAGACCATCGATGACCGCGTTCGCTGGACGTCGACGGCAGGAAGCAACGCAGAGGTAGTGCCAATAACAGTAGATAGTAGCACGATTTCTTTATTCAGAAACATACCTGAAAGCGAATCGGTCGGTTCGGTAACCATAGATGTGAATCTAACGCTGGCACTTCTCTCAGTCACCGATGATATTGGAAGAGCCGTGCTGAATACACAGCGCGGGCCACGTTTAGACGCTGCTCAGTTGCCGTCTTGACCGGGATTATGTGGAGGTGAATGAGGAAGCAGCGAGTATGCCGTCTCAACTCGCCCGGTTTACCGACCGATGTGTCGATTTGTCCCAGAACGCTGTCACTGGCGAGCCAGCACCGGCGGTCAGGAAAGGTGACGGCGGCTATGCTGACTGGGTAATTGTCTCGATTCACTGCCTTCGAGAGTACCTGAACCAGCCGTACCGTCGGTTGCTCGACATTCTGCGTGAGATGCCCAGAATCGCGGCAAAACTCGGCCTTGCGGTGGATCAGCTACCGGATTTCACAACCGTCTGTACCCGGAAACAGGATCTCACAATGCGGATCTGGCGGGTGTTGCTGCGGCTGTCTGTCTCGCTGCACGAGCTCGGCGACGTTCAGGCGATCGACGCAACCGGCTTCAAACGCCATCAAGCCAGTCGTCACTACGTCCTCCGTGTCGGATACAATTTTGACGATATCAAGACGACGGCGCTCGTCGATTGCGATACTAGCGTCATCCTCGACATTCATTGCTCGATGAAACAGCCCCATGACACCCAAGTTGGACGGCAGGTACTCACGAGAAATCTGGCACAGCTAACCACGATCACAGCCGACAAAAGCTACGACTGGGACGCGCTCCGGCACGAACTCAGGGATGCTGGAATCCGCCCAGTGATCAAACATCGTGAGTTCTATGGACTTGACAAGGCGCACAACGCTCGCCACGACGAGAACGTCTATCACCGCCGCTCGATCGTTGAAGCAATCTTCTTCGCATTGAAACATCGGTTCGGCGAGACGTTGCGGGCTAGAACGTGGTTTGGACAGTTCAGAGAGCTCGTCTTAAAGGCCGCCGTCAGAAACATCGAGCAAGCCGTGAGGCTCTAACACCACGAATCTTACGCGTCTAAACAAGGCCCACAGCGCGTATATCCCACAAAATTCCAGCAGAAATGGTGTCGGTGGTTGCAGTTATTGAGAGTCGGGGTATGAAAGCGTATTCTTCAGACAGTTACCAGAGTGGAACGGCTCACTACAGGGTTACACCAAACATAGCCAATATACCTGTTATGAGGAAGTACAGGAGAGAACCCCCGACGAATACTGCTACTGTTATCAGTAAGACTGACTGGAGAACTGAATGTCCAGCATCCGTAGAGTCTCCCTCCCTCCGACCCATCCCAGTTCCATTATCTATGTATCCCATGGACTGAAGGGCTGAAGTCCTAGAGTCTCCGTCTGCGTTCTCCATTCTAGCTTCCGTATCCCCATTTACACCCCCTCCTACATCACCATGCAGACCCCCCATTGTGCCACCACCGCCATCTCCGTCCATATTCATTCAGGTACACCGACACTAATAAGCTTTCTCCAGCGTTTATCTACGATTTCTTGCAGGAACGCTAGAGACGCTCTGCATTCAATACTCTGTATTCAGCACGTCGTTTCTGCTATCTCCAGGAGAAATCGGTCGTCGCTTCGTTACCTGTTTGCCCTATACTCACCACGAGTTTCACACTCAGCTCTGAATAAAGAAACCGTATTACCGACTATTGATAAGCGCCACTCTCCGCTCCGAGGGATCGCCCGTGACCGATCGAGATATCACGGTCACGCGACGACCCTCGCGACCGCTCGAGCGGTGTGACATCGCGCACTCGGTGCGTGACACGCCGATCGCAGCGCAGTGACGGAGGCCACCAACGCGCGAAGGAGAACAGTACGAGCGGTGATCTCCCTATCGTCTCCTCGCACTCGAATCGCCGTGACGTCGAGCATCGGTTGTCCCGCTGCGGACGGTCGCAGGTGACGACAGTCGGCGCTCGGCGTTCAGGTACGCGTGACCGCTCGATGTTCCGAGTGCGCGTGACCGCTGTCGTCGCCGTCCGCTCTCTCGGACGGACGAGCGAGCGGTCACCTGTGATCCTCGCCCCTCGAGAGATGGGACTCACTGTTCATCGAGTTGCAGGTCACTGTTCGCCGGGTTGTATGATCGCTGTTTCCAGATCACACTACCGGTCGCTCACGGTATCGCTTCGAGAACGAACGCAGGCGGTGTCGAACGGACGCGTCGAAAAGGCGTTACTCGAGAACCGAGACGATCATTCGACCGTGACGCTCTTCGCGAGGTTGCGCGGTTTGTCGATCGGGCGGTCGAGTTGCTTCGCGGCGTAGTAGGAGAGCAACTGGAGCTGGACGTTCGCGAGCAGGCCCGCCCAGACGGGATGGGTTTCGGGGACCGACAGGTGAGCGTCGGCGACGTCTGCGAGCGGCTGTTCGTCCGGGCCGACGGCGACGATCGGGGCACCGCGAGACTGGGCCTCGATCGCGTTCGTCTTCGTCTTCTCGTCGTCGTCACCGCCGGTCGCGACCGCGAACACGGGCGTCTCTTCGGTCACGAGGGCGAGCGGGCCGTGTTTGAGTTCACCGGCGGCGAACCCTTCCGCGTGCTCGTAGGTGATCTCCTTGAACTTCAGCGCGCCCTCGAGCGCCACCGAGTGTCCGAGCCCGTGCCCGATGAAGAAGTACGAATCGCTATCGAGCATGTCTCGGGCGAGCGTCTCCGCCTGCCCCGTCTCGAGGACGGTCTCGACGTGTTCGGGGAGATCCTCGAGCGCCTCGAGCATCGCCGATCGGTCCTCGACGGGCGTCGCGTCCGGAACGTCGCCGGCGATGCGCTGGGTGAGCAGGGCGAGCGTGACCGCCTGCGAGGAGTAGGTCTTGGTCGCCGCGACGCCGACTTCCGGGCCGGCGCGGATGTAGACGGCGTCGTCGGCTTCGCGCGCGGCCGTCGAGCCGACCACGTTCGTGACGGCGAGCGTCCGCGCGCCGCGATCGGCCGCTTTCCGGACCGCATCGAGCGTGTCGGCGGTCTCACCGCTCTGCGTGACCGCGACGACGAGCGTGGTCTCGTCGACCGGGCCGGCCGTAGATTCGTACTCGCTCGCGCGGAGGACGTCGGCCCGCATGCCCGTTTCCCGCACTAACTGCCCGCCGTACATCGCCGCGTGATACGACGTCCCGCAGGCGACGAACTGGACGGACTCGATACCGTCGAACGAGCCGGGTGGGAGGTCCTCGAAGGCGACATCCCCGTCCTCGATCCGACCCTCGATCGTGTTCGAGAGGGCCGTCGGCTGCGTCTCGATCTCTTTGCGCATGTAGTGGTCGTACTCGCCTTTCCCCGCGTCCTCCGGATCCCAGTCGACGGTGTCGACGGACCGCTCGATCGGCGTTCCGTCGAGATCGGTGATCCGGTAGGAATCGGGCTCGAGAACGACGACGTCGCCGTCCTCGAGGTAGATCACGTCGTCGGTGTGATCGAGGAACGCCGGCACGTCGCTGGCGAGATACCACTCCTCCTCGTCGAGCCCGAGAACGAGCGGGGAGCCCTTTCGCGCCGCGTAGACTCGCTCCTCGCCGTCGACGATCGCGGCGATCGCGTAACTCCCCTCGAGCGTGTCGACGGCCTCGCGGACCGCCCGTTCGGTGTCGTCGGTCGTCGCCAGGTACTCGTCGATGAGATGCGGGATGACCTCCGTATCGGTGTCGCTCTCGAACTCGTGGCCCTTCGCCGCGAGCTCCGTCCGGAGCTCGTCGTAGTTGTCGATGACGCCGTTGTGGACGACCGCCACGTCGCCTGCCGTGTCCGTGTGCGGGTGGGCGTTCTCGTCGGTCGGTGGCCCGTGCGTGCTCCAGCGGGTATGGCCGATCCCCATGTTTCCGTGCGGATCGCTATCGAGCGACGATTTGAGGTCGGACACTTCGCCGGACGTCTTGTGGACCTTGACGCCCGATCCGTTCTGGACGGCGATCCCAGCCGAGTCGTAGCCGCGGTACTCGAGGTTCTCGAGGCCCGTGAGGAGCGTCTCCGCCGCGCTTCCGTGGCCGATACGGGCGATGATACCGCACATCAGCTCATCACCTCCCGAGCGGCGGTCGTCGACTGCGGTGTCCCATCGGACGAACGCCGTGCGACGCGGGTGACGGTGGTCGCGTCGGTCGTTTCGAGCCGGTTCGAGACCGCTGCCTGAACTGCAGTACTGGGTCGTGTCATTGGTATCTCCGACCCCGTCCGCCGGTACTGCCGACGGCCGGGGCTTCACTCTCATCACGTGTGACAGCGGCCATTACTATAGCACGAATAACTCGGTACGGCGCATACGACGGGATCTATCGGCCGTATAATTCCGCGTTCGATCCTCGAAACCGTCTATTTCCGTCTCACACGGGTTGCGATCCCGACATACTCGGGCGGTCGTTCGATTCCGGCTCTCGGAACGGGACCTCGTTCGTTCGGCAACGACCGATTGTATCGCGTCGAGACGAACCTGCCGGATGCCGTGACCGCTCCGCTCTCTTTCGGGTTCGAACGATCACTCCGGGACAGTCTCGAGTTCGAGACGGGACGTCGGAACAGGGGTCGTCGCGGACGGCAGTCGGATCGCCCTCGAACGAGCGACTGGTGGCTGAAAACGGGGTGGGGTGTGACTGCGGGTGAAGACAGGGTCCGGTACGCGCCTACGGCAGGGGGGTATCGACTTCGTCCGACTCCGTCTCTCGGCTCGACGTTCGATCGGCCAGTGTGATGACGTTCTCTCGGCCGACCGATCGCTTCTCGATCGTGCCGTCATCGTGCATCTGCGAGCAGATCCGGCTCACCTTCGACTTCGACCAACCGGTCTCTTCGGTGAGTCGATGCTGACGAATCTGGCCGTGATTCGCGACGAGGAGCCGGACTACCTTTCCTTCGTCGCTCAGGAGCCGTGGCGGCGTTTCTGGCGAGAGATACGACTCGTATGCTCCACGGTCGCTCGTTCGTGCGTGATCCGAGCCATCTCCGTCGCCTGCCGTGTCCGTCACCAGCGGGAACGACGAAACGTCGATATCACGGTCCGATAGCACGTCGGCCATGCGGAGACCGATGAGGCCGCTGATCAACAGGAAGAGAACCGCGATCAGGGCCGATTCCCAGAACGACGTCACTCGAAGCAGTTGTACCCCTGACAACGATCCACCGGACCGGTCGCCAATCTGTGGAACGGCCGGTCCCGATGCGATCGCGTGGACGTCGTACCGCTGTATCGAAGCCGGAACCGTGTCGATCGAGACGGTGCTACGAATCGATTCGAACCGTGCTCTGACTCCGATCTGGGGCGTGGACACCATGATTCGCGGTTCTGATTGCGGTCGGTGCGAGACCGAGTCACGAGCGTCTTGACCTCGCCGACCGCATCGGATATCCGACCCGCGCCCCCTTCATTATAGAGCAGTACAGGTGATTTAACAACGTTCTAAGCGCTCACTCGGACGACCGACTCCCGACCCGCCAAATCCGTCAGTAGCGGTCCCGACCGCCGGTGTCCGCTCGTTGTCGCTCCCGCATCGGTTTATTCGAGGTATAGTAAACCCCCGCAACCGACTCGTCGATTCCACGGAACGCCCCGCGGCTCGCGGGTGCACCGATTCCGGAGTCACCGTCGCACGCGGTCGTGCGACGGTCAGCGACAACGCACCACCCATGACCACGATAATCAGCGACACGGAGACGCGAGCAGACGATCGGGAGAGCGACCAGCACGCACGAAAATCGAGCGGCCGCGGCGGGACCGCCCTCGAGCACTCGAACGCACAGTCGACGCGTGCGGCGACGATCTGTGTCGTCGGACTGGGGTACGTCGGGCTCCCGCTCGCAGTCGGGTTCGCCCAGTCGAACTACCGCGTCATCGGATACGACGTCGACGACGTGACGGTGGGTCGACTCCAGGACGGCGTCGACACGACCGGTGACCTCTCCGACGACGCGATCCAGGACGGTGACATCTCGTATACGACCGACGCGACCGAGATCGGTGCGGCCGACTACGTCATTATCGCCGTTCCCACGCCGATCGACGACGACGATCGGCCGGACCTCGGCTACGTCGAGAGCGCGGCGACCACCGTCGGCTCGAAGATGGACCCCGGAACGACGGTCGTCCTCGAGTCGACGGTCTACCCGGGCACGACGCGCGAGACGCTCGTGCCGGCACTCGAAGACGCGTCCGGACTGACCGCCGGCACGGACTTCTTCGTCGGCTACTCTCCGGAACGCGCCACGCCGGGCGACGAGGAACACGGCCTCGAGGACGTCGTCAAAGTCGTCAGCGCACAGAACGAGCGGGTACTCGAGGACGTGGCGACGCTGTACGAGTCGATCGTCGACGCGGGCGTCCACCGCGCCCCGTCGATCGAGGTCGCCGAAGCCTGCAAGGTCGTCGAGAACGCCCAGCGGGACCTCAACATCGCGTTCGTCAACGAGCTCTCGATGGCGCTCGACAACATGGACGTCGACGGACAGGCCGTCCTCGAGGCCGCGGGCACGAAGTGGAACTTCCACGACTACCGGCCGGGGCTGGTCGGCGGCCATTGCATTCCCGTCGATCCGTACTTCTTCGCGTACCGATCGGCCCGAGAAGGGTTCGACCCCGAACTCATGCAAACGAGCCGGCAGGTCAACGAGTCGGTGCCCGACCACGTCGCCGAGCTGACGATCAAGGCGCTCAACCAGTGTCACAAGACGCTCCGCGAGAGTCGCGTCCTGGTGTTGGGACTGGCGTACAAACCGGGCGTCGGGGACATTCGAAGCTCGAAGATCGGCAACGTCATCGACGAACTCCGGGAGTACGACATCGACGTCGAGGGGTTCGACCCGTTCGCGGACGACGATGCGGCCCGAGAGTCGTTCGGCATCGAGGTTCAGGACCGACTCTCGTTCGAGGGGTTCGACGCCGTCATGCTCGCGACGCCCCACGAGGAGTTCGAACAACTGGACCTCGAGGCAGTGGCGAGCGAACTCGCCGACGATCCCGCACTGATCGACGTGACCGGCGCGGTCGACGAAGACGCCGCCGCCGACGCGGGACTCGCCTACCGGAGGTTGTGAAGCGATGCGAGACCAGCGTCACGTCTTCGACGGACCGATCGTCCGGACGCGGAGTCGAACGCCGCCGACAGCGATCACCGTCTCGAGCCGCCGGCCGATCGCGGAGGTGGACTGACGATGCGCGTGATGATAACGATCCAGCATCCCGGCCACGTCCACTTCTTCCGGAATCCGATCGCGGAACTGGAAGCGCGAGGCCACGACGTCCACGTCTTCGCTCGCGAGAGCGACGTCGCCGTCCGGCTCCTCGAAGCGTACGACATCGACCACGAGGTGTTGGCCGGCGAATCCGACTCGCTGGTCTCGCTGGCGGCGGTTCAGGCGACGTACGAGCTGCGACTGCTGCAGCGAGCGCGGCGGATCGATCCGGACGTGATCACGGCGATCGGCGGCGTCGCTGCCGCCCACGTCGCGTCGATGGTGCGTACGAAGAGTCTCGTCTTCTACGACACCGAACACGCGACTCTCATCACGAAACTCGGCTATCCGTTCGCGGACGTGATCGCCACACCGGCGTGTTATCGGGACGATATCGGCCCGAAACAGGTGACGTACCCGGGCTATCACGAACTCGCCTATCTCCATCCCGAGCGGTTCGACCCCGACCCGACGGTACGCGAGGACGTCGGGCTCGCCCCCGAGGAATCGTTCGCCGTCGTCCGACTCAGCAGCTGGGACGCCTCCCACGACGTCGGTCACGGCGGCTTCGACGACCCCCGAGCGGTCGTCGAGCGACTCGAGGATGCGGGCGTCCGGGTCCTACTGACGGCGGAAGGAGAGCCGCCGGCCGCCCTCGAATCGTATCGATTCGAGACGTCGCCGGACCGGATGCACGACCTGCTCGCGTACGCCGACGTCGTGCTGAGCGAGGGGGCGACGACCGCGGCGGAAGCCGCCATGCTCGGCACGCCCGCGGTCTACGTGAACCCCCTTTCGCTCGGCTACACGACGGAACTCGAGGAGGAGTACGGCCTGTTGTTCGAGTACGACGGCGATGCGAGACACGCGCACGGGCTCGAGCGGGCCGTCTCGGTCGTCGACGAATCCGCCGACACGTGGGAGCGCCGTCGCGAGCGCCTGCTCGCCGACCGGATCGACGTCACGGACTACGTCGTCCGACGGATCGAGACGCTCGCGCAGACGCGTACCGCGGGACGATCGACTCCCGCAGCCGATACAGGCCACTGATGAAGGTACTCCAACTGGTCACGTCGCCGCGGCCGTTTTTCGATCAGCAGGTGTCCGCCCTCGAGGACCGTGGCGTCGACTGTACGGTCCTCGAAGTCCCCGGCGAACACAGCGGGGATTCGGGCCGGTCAGCAGTCGATTACGCCCGACTCTACCCGAAACTCCTCTCGGCGGTCCAGTCGACGTCGTACGATCTGGTGCACGCGAACTACGGGCTCGTCGCCCCCTTCGCGCTCGCTCAGCCGACGCGACCGGTCGTCGTGACGCTGTGGGGAACCGATCTCATGAGCCGGCAGTCGTGGCTCCGATCGATCAGTCGCCACAGCGCCCGCCGGTCGGACGCCGCGATCGTTCCGAGTCGGGCCATGTCGCGCGAACTCGAGGCCGAGCACCGACTGATTCCGTTCGGTGTCGACACCGAGCTGTTTCGGCCGATGTCTCGAGCGCACGCGCGCGAGCAGATTGGATGGGAGACCGATCGACCGGTCGCGCTCTTCCCGTACGACCGAACTCGATCGGTGAAGGACTTTTCGCGGGCACGCCGGCTCGTCGAGCACGCGGACGCCGACCTCGAACTCCGGACGGTCTCCGGCGTCGCTCACGAGGTGATGCCCTACTACATGAACGCGAGCGACGTCCTGCTTGTCACGTCGAAACGCGAGAGCGGCCCGATGGTCGTCAAGGAGGCCGCCGCGTGTAACCTGCCGGTCGTCTCGACGGACGTCGGATTCGTCCGCGAGACGGTCCGCGGCGTGACGAACTGCGTCGTCAGCGACAACGACGGGGCGCTCCTCGGCGGGCTTGAGCGGGCCGTCGAAGACGGCGGACGATCCGACGGTCGCGATTCGATCGACGGGCTCTCCGTCGAGTCCCTCGGAGAGCGCCTCCACGGACTGTACCGCCGATTATTGGACCGGGACGGAGAGCTGTGCCGTCCGACGGGGGTCAGCCATGAAGTATAGATCGCTGTCGGAACTGCGACCGCTGCGACTCGACACCGTCGCGGCGATCTGCGGCTTCCTGCTCGCTGCGGTGCTGTTTCCGCTGCGATTTCTCACGTCGCAGATTTACCTCAATACCGTGCCGGTGATCCTCGGCACCGCGTGTGCGTTGTATCTCCTCTCCCTGTATCAGCGGGACGACTCGCGGGCCTTCCCGACCCTTCCGTCGGCGGTGTCGATGGCGCTCCCGAGCGTCGTCCTGGTCGGACTCGCGGGGCTCGTACTGCTGACGGTCGTTCAGGGGGCGCGAACGCGGCTCTTCTTCGGGCTGGCGAGCGTCGTCGGGACGCTCGTCATCGGCCAGATCGTCTTCGCGAGCGATCGCGACCTCCATCCCGGCTTGCTGCTCCTCCAGATCGTCTGCTTCGCGTTCGTCTTCCGGTTCACCGCGCTGTACGCGACACCGGGGTTCATCGGGATCGACATCTGGACACACCGCGGATTCATCGATGCGATCCTCACGGAGCAGTCCCTGAGCGCGATTTCCCACGACAAACACTACGGGTCGCCGTTTTACCACCTGCTGGTCGCCGCTTCGTCGCTGCTGTACGACGTCCCGATTCGTGCCGCGTTGTATCTCTCCGTGGGACTCGTGATGCCCCTCGCGGCCCTGCTCGTCTACGCGACCACGAACTTGCTCGTCTCGCCGCGGTGGGCAGTGCTGGCGACGGCGTTCTACGCCTTCGCGAGCCACGTCGCGAGATGGGGAATGCACCTCATCCCCACGAGCCTGGGGCTGATCTTCTTCCTCGCGATGTTGTACGCGTTGATCCGAGTGATGCGGATCGAGTACACGATCCGGGACTTCTCGCTCCTCGTGTTGTCGAGCGTCGCCGTTATCCTCACCCATCAGGTGTCGACGTTCATCATGCTCGTCCTGTTGCTCGCAGCGTTTCTCGCTCAGATCGTGTTCGTGATCGGTCCGCTCGGGCTCACGCGGCTCGACACGAGCGTCTTCCGGACGAAAAAACCGGTCAACCTCGTCGGACTGGTCGTCTTCAACCTCGGACTGACGATTTTCGTGTGGTCGCTGACACCGTATCGTCAGGACTCGTTCCTGGCGACGGTCCTGAGTTACTTCACCCAGACGCTCGAGGAGAGCGCCGGATTCCTCAATACCGCGGGCGACTCGTCCGACGGGGCCGAAGCGGGGGCCGAGGCCGCGCCCTCGCTGATCGAACAGCTCGTTCCCTACGTGGACAACCTCGGATTCCTGCTCCTGCTCGGTGTCACGTTCGTCGGCTGTCTGTACGTCGTCCACAGGCGACGCGCCGAACAGTCGGTGTTCACCCTCTTGCTGGCGGCAGCCTTCATGCTGGTGTTCGTCCTCGGACTGCCGATGTTCGGCATCCGGAACTTCATCCCGACGCGCTGGTTCGCGTTCCTCTACGCACCGATGGCAGTCCTCGGTGCGATCGGCGTACGGGCGCTGAGAGGGAACATGACGCCGGCACTGATCGCCTCCGTGTTGCTCGTCGTCGTGCTCGTCTATCCGGGCGCGATGGTCCTCGCCGCCGAGAGCAACGCCGACAATCCGGTCTTCTCGAACCAGCACGAGCGCCTCGCGTACGACGAATCGGAGCTCGCCGCGGCCGAGTCGATCGGCGAGCTGACCGGGTCGCCGCAGGGAGACGAGATCCGCCCCGATCAGCAACTCCACACCGACCACCCGTATCAGACGCTGTTCAGTCGGACCGGCGCGTATCCGTCGACGACGACCGCGACGGTTCCCGAGGACGGCATCGCGGCGCACAACTATACGGTCTATCGATCGGAACAATCGACCGACGCGACGTACGTCACGGACGCCGACGGGAACGCACGGATCGCACAGCTCTCTCGAGAGCAACTCTGTCGGCCGGAGCAGGCCACGGTCTACACGAACGGGGACGTGACGATGTGTACGGCCTCTCCGACAAGTAACTGACCGTCCCCGTCGTCTCGACCGGACGACCCGATCTTCTCGGACTACTGCATCTCCTTTTCGGGCTACTGCACCTCTTTCCGGACCACTGCGAACGGTTCTGACCGTGAGTGGAACCGACGGAACCGTCCCGACCGGTAATGGCACAGCCGACGACCGGTCGCCTATCGGCTTGCCTCTGCCGTCTGTCTGCCGATCTCAGCGGATTCTCGAGGTCGACACGACTAGTTCCCCCTGTACTCGATACGACGATCGACAACGCTCTCTGTGCGATCCGAGTCACGTTCCGTATCCCAGATGAGACACTGTCGTTCGACCGGAGGACATCTCACAGAACAGCCACGGGAAGCGCACAGTGGTGGTCTCAGGTGATTTCGACCGGGAGACGTAATTTCCTTGGAGTAACCGTTCGGAGCCCCTTCGATAGCGGTTGATCGCCGATCATCGATGTCGCTGGGCGCGGAGCAGCCGCCAGGCGTCAGCAGCGATCGGCGCACCGTCGAACAGCCAGAGTGCCAGCACGGCGAGACCGAGCAGGGACTGGAACGCGATCTGTACCGTCAGCCCGCTGGTGAGGAGTTGGTGCACGTATCGGAAGAAGTAGAGAGCGAAGTGATCGAGGAATCCACCGTGAGAGGTCGCTGGCGGCGATGTGATCGGCCAGAGGACGGTCCGGAGATCGACCGCCCGTCCTCTGAACAACTGGCTGAGCATGTCGGCGATCGGGTGTGAGAGGTACGCGAGTGCGAAGGCACCCGAAAGGACTCGTTCCCCTCGCCGGACGGCCACCGCGTATACCGCGAGGCAAACGAACGGGGCGACGAAAATCGAGTGCCCGATCGAGTAGCCGCCGTCCGTGATACCGATCGTCCAGGCGAGCGGCTTGTCGATAAGGTCCGGTAACTGTGACCCGACGGCGACGGCGATCGTTTCGCGAGCCGACGGCGACGTTCGAAAGACCACGTTCGTCGTCAGAGAATACAGGACGTACGCGAACGCGAGGTGCTCCCACGGCCACATCTATGCCACCTCGATCGGAAGCCGGGCGACGCGATAGGCGTTGTCGGTCGTCGGCTCCGCCGGCGGTTCACCCTCGTACAGCAGCAGCGTCAACCGGAGGTCGTCCCCCCGCATCGTCGGCGTGATCTCGAGGCTCTGGCGGTGCGTACCGCCATCGGGAACCGTCGCCGTCTTTCTGTCCACCTCCGTCGATTCGCGGACGGTCACGTTGGAACCGTCGTCGCTCACCCGCTGGAGTAGGACCACGGTCGTGTAAGTCCGCTCTTCGTGCTCCCGGTTCGTGATCGTCGCTTGCAGTTCCTGACGTTCCCCCGCGGTATAGGTCGACTCGTACGTCGTTTCCGTCTCTCCGGTGACGTTTTCTGATCCGATCGACAGTTCCGTGAACCCGTCGTGCTGTGGCGGGTTCGCGAGAGCAAAGCCACCGCTCGCGAGCAATAGGAGCAGCCCGATCCCGATAGCTACGTTGTACGGTCGGTAACTGATTCGCTCGTACGGACTCGGACGAACTCGAGTAAAGAACGGTGAGACCGACGATATCGAGGGTGTGAACCGCCGATCGGGCGGACAGCGGTATCGAGAACCGATCGCGAGGAGGGCGAGGACGACGGTGACAACTGCCAGTCCGGAGAGTACCGGTTCGAGCGTCACTCCCCCTGGGGTTATGGTCGCGAAAAGGGTTATCGCGGGTACGATCGCAACGCTAAATACGACTGACAGGACCATTCGTTCGACCGCCTCGAGACCACCGCTGACTAGTAACGGACTGCCGAGTCCAGTTTTCTCGTCGTCGAAGGTCCGATAGTCGTCGTTTGGCTCGTCCGGAAAGAGGGCCGAGACCAGCGTATACCCAGGAAGGAAGAGAACGAGCGGAATTGTCAGCACGATTCTCACAGACCCGCTCGACCCTGAAATAATGCCGAACGTGAGGGCGCCGGTGACTGCGATGACGACTGCCAGATCGAAAAACCACCAGTGAGTGTCGCTCATTTCGTCGTCACTAGGGGACAGTGGCGGTTTATTATCGCCGAGATAAGCCCCGATTCCACGGCACAGTCCGACGGCCGTCTGACACCGAATTATAATGATCTCGACACTGGATCTGCTTAAGTCACTTTCGCCCGTTCTTGAGAGTCTCAGAACGGTGAATGCACGCAAATTCGGCACGAACATCGGAAATCAGCGCGGTTTTTATCCCGAAATAAAGAACCCTATACCATTCTCAAATTTCCGTATCTGGGCGCTAAGAAGGGCGATATATCGGTATAAAAATGTCGTGAAACGATTCTAGAGCCCGTAAAAATACATAAAGTATGAAATTCAGAAATACACGGTATCCATCCTTTATTACCCTCTTCTGAATAGGGAGAATTGGCGCAATGAAAGCGAAACATATCAGCTCCGAAGAGAAGGACGAGGCAGGTGAGATCGACGACGATCAGGGCGCGGATGAGGACGCTGATTGCCTCTCCGAGGAGCCTGCGTTTTCGAAGGACGACATCTTTCATCTCCTGCAGAACGAACGTCGTCGGATGGTACTCCGGTATCTCCGAGGTACTGAAGGGCCCGTACGCATGCGCGATGTCGCAGAACAGGTCGCGGCGTGGGAACACGATACCACCGTCGAAAACCTCACGTCGACACAGCGTCAGCGCGTCTACATCCCCCTCTACCAGTCGCATCTCTCGAAACTCGACGAAGCGGGTCTGATCGAGTACCAGCAAAACCGCGGGCTCGTCGAGCGAAAGCCCCCTGCAGATCGAGTCGACCAGTACCTCGAATTGGACTCGACCGAGGAATCGACCGATGAGAAGCGCTCTGCGAGCCCACAGTGGGACGATTACTATATCGGAGCGACGGTCGTCTCCTACGCCATTCTCCTCGGTGCAGTGATGGAGTTGCCGTTTACCTCGGTCCTCTCGGGCATCGGTCTGAGCGCGCTCATCCTCACGGTCTTTACGGTGGTCACGATCAAGCGACTCGTCAACTGAAATGACTGGGAGACAGTTCTCGACACGGACCGAAACGGCGACCGAAGCAGTAGACGCCTGTCCGTTAGGAAATCAGGACGGAAACCGAGACGAGCGTGATGAACACGAGCAGCAACCCGATCGAGATCGTCGCGAGCACGGCCGGTGAGAAGAGCTGCCCTTCGCTCGTGTGAGCGGCGGACCGCTCGATCAGCCCCTGTGTTTCGTCGAACTCGATGGCACCCGACGCGTCGAGTGCCGGCAGCCGCTCCTGATGTAGTCGCTCGTGGATGGTCGCCCACGTTTCGATCGGCGGATAGGCCGGTTCGACCAGCGAATCGGTGACTTCGTCGACGGTCACGGGCGTGTCCATCTCGTTGAGGACGTCCACGAGAGCGTCGTCGGATTCCGGAAGAAACCCCTCCACTCGAGTATCAGTTCCCTGGTCCGCCGAGAAATCACTTCCTGGAGCGTAGACCATTGTCACGCCCGAACTCGTACCGGAAGCCCCAGAACGCTCTTCATCGGGTTCGTCGGGCGAAGAGCGCAACCAAGACGGCGTCAGACGCATATTCCGCGCTAAAACACCGTGGTATATAAGGCTTCTCACGGTTTACACTTGTGAACGGAATAGATAGCACTTAGTATGATTTTTGTGGGCGATCGTCGCGGCAGAACCCAATCGAGAAGTCTCCATTCGTCCGGATCGGACCGAGCGAGTTAGGCGACCGTCCGCTCCGGTGGCCGCAGCCACGAGCAGAGTTGCTCCTGTGAGTCCGACCAGCACTCGAGCCACCCGCGGAGGTCGGTGAGTCTGAGTTTGTGTCTGGCCGGCAAGCGATGGACGTGCTCGAGGTCGCCCAACAGCCGTCGATCGAAGTCGTGGCGTTCGAATAGCGTCTTGCGGTCCGGCCACGGCGGTTCGAACGACGAGAGAAACGGTGTCTTCCGCCGAACGAAGCCTTCCACCTCGTTGAGTAGCGTCGCATCGTGCGGTCGGTCGGGCGGACGGTGTCGCAGGATGTCGTCGTCGATCCGCTCGCACGCCCGGAGGAACGTTTCCGTCGTTCGGTCTTCCGGCGGTGTCATGAGGTGCCAGTCGATCAGGTCGCGGTCCGTCGCCAGAAACGAGGTCACGAAGTGATCGGACAGGTGAGTGTGGAAGGGCATCGACGGCTGGTTTGCGATCCCACAGCAGGTGAGCGCGTTCTGGACCGTCTCCGCGCGGTCCCGTCTCGCCGCGAACTCGTCGCCGATAGCGTTCCTGACGAACGCTTCCGGATCGACGTCGAAGGACGTCCGCTCGGCGAGCTCGAGGCTGGCCTCGCGGCTGTAGCCAAACTTCTCGAGGAGCACTTCGACGGGGTCCGGATCCGGATCGAGCCGGCCGGTCGGAATGCGTTTATCGAGGACGTCGACGGTCTCCGAGGCGGTAAAATGGCCGCGGAAGAACGTGTCACAGAGGAGGCCGTGATACATCGTATCGACCTCGATTTCGTCCGTGTAGCCGGCGTGGTGGATATGCAAGGACTCTTTGATCCCCTGTGAGTAGCGGATCTTCGACTCGTCGGGCCGGAGATAGCGCTCGTCCGGCGGGAAGGCAGTGTGGCTCGCGCCGTACTGGGCGGCGAGCGATCGCGCGCCGCGGACCTCCTGTGCCGCCAGTGATCCCACCGTATAACTGCGGTCGATGTCCTCGACTTGCGAGAGGATGATTCGCGAGTCGTAGCCCGCCGAGAGGAGCACGCCCGCTCGACCCGGGAGCGACGACCGCCGTCGGAGCGCCCGCTCGAGTCGATCGGCGAGTTCGTCGACCGCGTCGAATTGTCGGGACGGCTGCGGGTCGTAGACGAAGCGATCGAGCGAGTCGACCGACGCGGGCGTGAGCCGGCTGTCGATCGGCAGTCGCTGGAGTCCCCTGACGGTCGTCTTCTCGCCGAGGATAACCCCGAGGTGGAGGAATTCGAGGACGCCGTCTCGAGAGAGCGTCGGGTCCGCGATCGTTCGGCCGATCGCAGCGGCGTCAGTTCCGAAGACGCGAGTCCCCGAATCGTCGGTATAGAAGCACTCTCGGGACCGAACGGGATCCGTGGCGACGAACGCGTCGTCGCTCCACTCGGCGTCGACCACGGCCAGGTACGACCCGTTGAGCGCCGCCAGTGCGTCTCGTCCGTCCGTCTCGTAGCGCTCGAGGAGCCAGCGCGCGGCGTTTGGCTCGTCACCGGGAACGTACGCCTCGCCCCAGATGAGACAGCACCCCTCGTCGCCGGTGTACGCGGCGCTCCAGCCGGGTGTGCCGAGATCGGAATCGCGGATTCCGACCGTCAGCGTCGATCCGGCGAGCACCTCGTCGAAGTCGTCGCTGGATCTGAACCGCTCGAACGCGTCTATACCGCCGAATACACCGAAGAGTTCCCTGTTCATTGTCGAAGACTCCCTCGTAGACGGCGTACGGTCACGTGGGAAAGAGTCGCATTCCGACCGATCCTCGGTTCCCGTACGCCTCCGTGGGCCACCTTCGGACGAACACTCAATTACTATACTACCGTTAAGCCTCGAGCCGACGGATTCGGGGCGAGTCGGGCGACCGTCGCTCCGGCCTATCTGATCTATAATAATGGGATCGCTGTCGGTAGCTTCGGATCGTCAATGTCACAGAAACGCGCGACGCGACGACGGTTCCTCGCACTGTCGGGTGCGGTCGGACTCACGGGTATGGCCGGCTGTGCGGATCGACTCAGGTCGGCGACCGACGAGGTCAACGGCAATTCATCGGACGAAACCCCGGGTGGGTCGGAGGACTCGATACCGGGCCTCACGGACGGAGTCCCGGCGCTCGAGACCGAGTTCGACAGTCGAGAACAGTATCGACAGCCGGGCGAATCGCTCGACGACTTCGCAGATCTCGATGCCTGGACCGTCAGTCGGGGATCCGGCGAAGCGGACACGGACGTCGTGTTCGACGGTGAGCAGAGTTTCAAGCTTCAGTCGAACGGCGGCGAGAGTATCATCGCGGAGCGGAGCCTCGAGGGCGAAGACCTGACGGAGACTGACCTCTCCGTTGCGATCCGGACGACGACGCCCCAGAGCATCGCGGTCAACCTGCGTCTCGTCGACCAGTTCGGCGGCGAGAAGGTGTACTCGCTCCGGGAGATCAGGTACCGCGCGCCCGACGTCGGCTGGTTCCGGACGAGTCCCGGCGTCTTCCAGCAAGACGAACCCGAACCGTCGCTGGACTATCTCGATCGACTCGAGATTCAGGTGCTCCACTCCATGCCGGAGGCGGAGGTCTGGGTCGACGATCTGCGGACCCACGAGACGCCCGATCAGGGGTACGTCATGCTGAGCTGGGACGACGGGACGCGCGACTACTACGAGACCGCCGCGCCGCTCCACGACGAGTACGGGTTCCCGGCGGTTCAGGCACCGGTGCCGCGGTGGGTCGAACAGGAACAGGAGGGAGTCATGTCGCTCTCGGAACTGCAGGAGCGCCAGGACGCCGGCGACCAGATCGTCGTCCACGGGACGCACGATCCGATCCACGAACTCGACGGCGAAGACGTGATCGACGAACGGCTCAGGAACGACAAACGGTGGTTCATCGACAACGGCTTCGAAGGGGCGAACTACATCGTCTATCCGCACAACAGTTTCGACGAGACGAGCCTCGAGCAGACGACCGACTACCACTACTGCGGCGGCTTCAACCAGGCCGGAAACGTCAACACGACGAGCGTCTACGGCTTCGATCCGCTCGCCCTCCCGCGGACGATCGGACACGACCTCGAGATTTCGAAACGGTGTGTCGATCTCGCCGCTCGTCACAACCAGTGTACAATCCTGAACTTCCACACGTTCGACGCCGACAACACGATGCCCGAGGGCGACTACGAGGCGTTACTCGAGCACATCGACAGCGCCGACGTCGAGGTAATTACGTTCGACGACCTCTGGAAACTTCGAGCGGGCGACCGCTGAGTTACGGCTCTCGTCGTCACCGCTCACAGTCCGCAGACGAACGCTCGAAATGACCGTAGTTCCGGGAGCGACCCCACCCCGTTCACGAACCGCGAGATGTTTCTCCGTCCACGAGCCGGAAGCGCGGTGTTTGACGCTGATTGCGCCACGTTGGACGGCAGGTAATCGACGAACGAGTCAGCAGTTCGTCGAGAGCGTGACCCGATCGACGTCGGTCGATCCGTCGTCGTCGACGACGCGCAACGCGACCGGATGGTCGCCGCTCGCAGTGACCGTCACCTCGATCGTCTCGCCGGCCTCGTCGAACGAGCCGTCGTCGCCGATGCACCACTCGTAGCCCACCAGTTCGCCGTCCGGATCGCGCGACTGCGAGGCGTCGAGCGTGACCGTCTGGCCCGGCTCGAGAATCGTCTCCGTGGCCGACGGCGGACGCGTCTCGATCCGTGCGATCGGTGACTCCGCCGTCGGGCCCTCGTCACCGTCGTCGGCGCTGTCGTCGCCTGGCTCTTCAGGTTCGGGTTCGGGCTCGGGTTCCGCCGGTTCCTCGTCGACCGGATCTTCGGACGGACTGCGGCCGTCGGCGTCGTCGAGCAGGAGTTCGCCCTCCAAGAGCCGCTCGACGATCGCCGTGTGCCACTGGACGCGGGTCTCGAGTGCGACGTCGGTCGAGAGGGTCTCCGCGAGAAATCCGTCGGCGTCCAGATCGCGGGCGGCCTTGTGGGCGAGCAGACCGGCCGGGTCGGTGTCGGGTTCGGAGAAGGGGCCGGTCTGAAACGCGAGGAGAGGATCGTCGACGTAGGTTTCGGTGACGTAGTCGACGGCGTCCGCAGCGGCGTCGGCCGCGTCGTCGCCGTCCGAGTGGAATATCGCCTGTCCGACGCCGTCGACGGGATCGCCCGCGTAGATACCCGTCGACTCGTGGAGATCGATCAGCATGTCGGGATCGTACTCGCTGACGACACCCCAGAGCTCTCGCGCGAGCTGCGTTTCCGGCGTCTCCCCCTCCGGGAACTGCCGGTTGAGGTTGGTCCCCTCCTCGTCGTTTCTGGTCCCGCGCTCGATCGCGACGGCGTTGGCCTCGGGAATCGTCACGAGCGTTCCGGCGTCGATGGTCAAATCAGCGATCCGACCCGCCGCCGTGTAGCCCGCGACCTCGTTCCCGTGCATGCCGCCAACGACGACGGCCGTCGGACCCTCGGTATCCGCGGTCGCGACGTACACCGTGGTCTCTTCGGCCGTTCCCTCGCGAACGACGATTGAGTCCCGACTGATGCCCTCGTCGTCGTTCTGGGCCGTGTCGCCGACGACGCTGGCGACGCCAGCACTGACGAGTGTACAACCGGCTGTGACGGCCAATACGGATCTCCGTGAGAGTGTATTGCGTCTCATTCGTCCGTTCCGTGTGTGCCGGTCGATTTTACTACAGGTACGATAACCGGCTGAAACGATATCGTTCCGCGTTTGCAACGATCTGCGTCGATAGAACCCGAACCCCGGTCGTTTCAGATCGAAAACGATCGGCGGAGAATCGATGTACTCACCGGGAGAGTGCGCGCCGACCGAGCGTCGCCGCGACGAACAGAACGACGAGCGTCGCGACGATCGGACGCGGCCGCCGTCGAACGCCGGCAGCGGCGACCCAGCCGACGCCGGGGTACGCTCGCGGCGATACCGCGGCCTTGCGGAAGTGCCACGCGCCGCGGAGGAACCGTCCCTCCGCGAAGTACCGCTTCGCGACGACGAGTTCGTGGCTCGAGCGGATCTCGTATCCCTCCTCCTCGAAACGATCGATCTCGTCCTCGTACGCCGAGCGGTACTGTTCGCTCGCGTTCGCGACGACGGCCGCCGACGGATGACCGGTGTCCTCGCGGCGGACGAGCACCTCGTCGACGTAGGCGAGTTTCCCGCGTTCGAGCACGCGCAGGCAGAACTCCGGATCTTGGAACCGGTCGAGGTCCTCGTCGAAACCGCCGGCCTCCCTGGCGACCTCGGTCCGGACGAGCAACGTCGAGCCGGCTCCCGGCTGGACGTTGTCCGCGAGGATCTCGCCGACCAGCTCCTCGTTCCCTTCCCGCGTCGGCTCGTCGCCCCCTCGAGCGAGGACGGCCGCGGCGGCCGACCGGAGCCGGCCGGTCGGTCCGGACAGGTCGTACGCCGAATCGCAGTAGGCACCGACCCAGTCGCTCGAGCGGTCCTCGAGGACCGCGAACTGGCGCTCGAGTTTCTCGGGATGCCACTCGTCGTCGGAGTCGAGGAAGGCGACGTACTCACCGTGCGCGTGCTCGAGTCCCGTGTTCCGAGCGACGTTCGCGCCGCGATTGGTCGCGTGGACGACCGGTCGAACCCGCGGGTCCTCGTAGGCGGCCAGCACCGACTCGGTGTCGTCGGTCGAACCGTCGTCGACCACGACCACCTCGAGGTCGTCGACCGTCTGCTCGAGCGCGCTGTCGATCGCGCTCGGAAGCGTCGCCGCTCTGTTGTACGTCGGGATGATGACGCTGACGCGAGTCATTTCCCGGTACTTCCGGGGCGTCCGGGATTATTATCGCCCGGATAAGCGCCACGTCCCGTCGTCACCGGTCGATGACGCGATCGGTCGGCGTCGTGGCGGTCTCGAGCCGCACGGCCCGATCGGAACGAACGCACTAACGCCCGTATAAGAAAGAGCGAACGATTCGTCGACGCAGTCGATGACGAATCGAAAGCGACGATCGTTCGTCCCTGCGGTTACGGCGGCCGGATCGTTCGGGCTCACCGGCCGCCTCTCGCGGGTGTGCGAGTGGCACGGTGTGGGCGGTGAGCCGGCATCGGTCCGGTCTGATGGTGAGACCGCCACGTCCGGAACCGGTAGCCGTCCGGACCGATCCGGGGAATCGATCGACTGCGTCGAGGACCTCGACGGACGGGCGTCGATGATCGACGCCGGCGACCTAGAGGCCGGGGGTGACCGCTGATGTACCGGGGCGCGAGCGTCGGCGTCGTGATACCCGCCTACAACGAGGAAGGGTTCGTCGGCGACGTGATCCGGGGGATGCCCGCGTACGTCGATCGGATCTACGCGATCGACGACCGATCGACGGACGGCACCCTGGACGAGATCCTCGAGGCCGCGCGGGCGGACGCGAGCGAGAACGAGGACCGTGCCGGCGAGACCGTCGAACGGCTCGCGGCCGACGGTGGTGCGTCCGCACTGACGAGTCGGGCGACGGTCCGCGACGCCATCGGTCGGGTCGTCCCGATCGAGCACCGCGAGAACCGCGGCGCCGGCGGTGCGATCAAGACCGGCTATCTCGCCGCGCTCGCGGACGAGGTGGACGCGACGGTCACCGTCGACGCGGACGGCCAGATGGATCTTTCCCAGATGCAGCGGCTCCTCGATCCGATCGTGGAGGACGAGGCCGATTATACGAAGGGGAACCGGCTCCTGTCCCGGGAGTACCGAGCCGCCATGCCGCGGTTTCGGTTCGTTGGCAACGCGACCCTGACGTTTCTGACGAAGATCGCGTCCGGCTACTGGAAGACGATGGATCCCCAGAACGGGTACACGGCGATCTCGCACGACGCGCTCGCGGCGATCGACGTGCCGGCCCTCTACGAGTATTACGGCTACTGCAACGACCTGCTGGTCAAGCTGAACGTCCGCGGGATGCGCGTCGCCGACGTGGCGATGCCGGCAGTCTACGGCGAGGAGGAGTCGAGCATCACGTACTCGCGATACGTTCCGAAGGTGTCGCAGATGTTGTTGCGTAACTTCCTGTGGCGACTGCAGACCAAGTACCTCGTGCTCGACTTCCACCCGCTCGCACTGCTCTACCTGTTCGGCGCCGCGACGGCCGCGACCGCCGTTCTCGGCGGAGGGACGGCGCTGGTTTCCGCGCTCTCGAGCGGGGACGTTCCGGCCGTCCGGAGCGCGACGAGCCTGCTGCTGTTCGTCGCCGGAACCGCGTTCCTCCTGCTCGCGATGGTGTTCGACATGGCGGAGAGCGAACCGCTCGAGACCCAGGTGCGATAGCGTCGTGGATCGCAGCCGTTCCGGATTCCGTCCGGATTCACTCCACTAATTCTCCCCTGCGTAGCGATGTCGTGACGAGAGCCCGCGTAGCGATATCTTCGGATGTACAGGCTCGTCTCGCTCGAGCGACGGCTGCGAAGAGAGAGAGCGTCCCTCGACGCTCCGAGAAACGACGACGCTCGATTCGTTTCGGGTCGGAGAGCGACCCTCACACGCCGGGATCGAGGACGCCCAATGCGAGCCCCGAGACGAGCAGGGACAGTCCGACGACGAACAGGAGGATCTGCAACCAGTTACGAGTCGCACCGTCGCTCCCGCCGGCCGCGATTCGACCGGCGATCGCGTCCGCGGTCGACCCGATCGGGTCCGGAAACGCTGACAGTACCTCGAACGGTTCGGCCGGATCCAGTGCGCCGACGAGGAGCGCGAACGCGACGAAGATCGCGAATCCGACGGGCGGGACGACTACGAGCGCGAGCCACGGGTTCGCGATCGCCGTCGAGAGGGCGACGATCGGAACGGCCGCGAGGACGGTCGTCAGGACTGCGCGGCCGAGTCGCGCGTCCGCGAGCGGATCGAAGCCGACGAGTCGAGCGCTCCAGCAGTGGCAGACGAACATCGACCCGTATCCGATGCTGGTCGCGACGGCCGCACCCTGCATCCCGTAGCGCGGAATAAGGGCGACGTTGAGTACCAGGTTGATCAGCGCTGCGCCGCCGGTGGCCACGACCGGATACCGGAGCGTCCCTTCTCCCTGTGACACCGCGAGAATCGGTCGCGCGAGGGCGAATCCGAGCGCGCCGGGGAGCAACAGCAACAGGGGCGTGATCGCCGGCTCGGCCTCGGCACCGAAGTAGATCGGAACGGCGACGTCCGCCAGCGCCGCGAGTCCGACCGCCATCACGGCCGTCAGCAGAAACGTGTAACGCGTCGTCCGCGAGGCGAGCGCCGAAATCTTCCGGTAGCGGTTCTGTGACCACAGCTCCGACGTCGAGTGAACGAAGACCGTCTGAATCGCCATCGGAACGAACCAGAGGAACTCGGCGAGCGTCAGCGCCGCTCGATAGTTACCGACTGCCGCGTCCGTCCGGAACCGGTGGAGCATCACGATGTCGATGTGATAGAGCGACATCAGCAGGAAGATCAGCGCGATACTCATCGAGTTGAACGTGAGCATCTCTCTCCGAGGAAACCGCGTCGACGGGCGAGTGAACGCGCATGACAGCGGAATCCGTCGGTGGACGAGGAGGAGCCCGACCGCGGCGACGAGGACGCTCGCGAACAGGTGACCCGCCAGCGCCCCCATCACACCGAGGCCGACGTAAGTCAGCGGAATCGCGACCGCGACGAAGCCGAGCTTGTCGAGAACCTTGAGCGGTTCCGAGTACCGCTCGAGGCCGAATCCCATGAGCGTCTTCCGCGCGTAATCGCGAAACTGCGCCGAAATCACGAGCGCGGCGAGGACGTAGAAATACGTCGTCAGCTCGGGTCCGAACGCGAGGGCGACGATCCCGAATCTGGTCGCGATGACCAGCAGGCAGGCTCCGAGGACCGAGAGGAGGACCGCCAGCCGGAAGTAGAAGCCGACGACGTGTTCGCTCCAGTTCGCCGCGGCGCGGTCCTCCGCGAGGAATTTCCGGACCCCGTCGGTGACCCCGGAACTGACGAAGATCATGTAAATCGCGAAGAGAGACAGCAGAAACGCGTACTCGCCGAACGCCGATGCGCCGAGAAACCGGTAGAGTAGCGGCGTCGAGAGCGCAGTGACGACGAGAACGACGACTTTCGCACTGACGACCGAGACGACGCCGCTCGCGATACTTCTGTTCACGGTTTCACCCTTGAACGTTCGAGCCGACGATCGACAGCCCCGTTCGCCGACGATCGGTCGCGATCCGACGTACTCACTGTAACAGTACCGGGGCGACAGCGTGGCGTTATTATACGGGCGTTAAACGGACTCGAGCGACGAATTCGCGGTGCAGACAGCGAGAGTCGTCCCGATATCGGTCGTCCGGTGCCGACTACTCGTACGTATTCTCCCAAGTCGTGACGCCGCTCGCGCCGAGGTCGCGAATCCCGTCGACCAGCCGGTTCTTCTTGAAGGTCGGGTTCGTCGACGACGGGTAGAGGCAGACGGCCTCGCGGCCGCCCGACGACTCGAGCGTCGAGTCGCGAACGAGCACGTCGGATCCGAGGTCGATGTACGGATACTGACTTGCCCGCAGTTCGCTCTGGTAGACGGACAGATCCGCGCCCGTGTTGACGATGGCGTTTCGATCCGCGCCGTCGCGTCCGCGCTGCGTGACGTCGACGTGACTGAACCGACAGTTGTCCCGTTCGCAACGAATGCCGTCGCGGAACCCGCTGGCATCGCCCGCGCGTCCCGAAATCGTAAGCTGCTCCGCGAGCACCTGCTCGGTGCGGTCGCTGTCCCGAATCCAGAGGGGATAGCCGCCCGCGGTTTCGTGGGTGATCTCCGTGTCGACGATCGTCGCCTCGCCGCACTCGGGCGAGAGGACGATTCCGTGGTTGATGTCCCCGCCCTCGAGCTCCAGACGAGTGTTCTCGATTCGAGCGCTCTCGCAGGTGTTCATCACCGAAATCGCGTGGCTGGTGGGCTTTGGAGAGGTGATCTCGACGGTGGCCCCGTAGATTTCGATGTTTCGGCCGTTCTCGATTCGAATGCCGCGCTGGGATTCGTCCTCCGGGCGCGTCGAGTCGACTTCGACTGTCGGCCACCGAATCTCACTGTCTCGGCCGCCGACGCGAACGTTCGCCCCGTTGCTGTTCCGATAGAGACCCCCGTTGACGATGACCGTCCCGTCGCCGCCCGCCGCGTAGAGACCGTTGTTCGGAAAGCCACCGAGCCAGCAGCGCTTGAATTCGAGCGTGCCCTCGTTCTCGTTCGCTTCGATGCCGATCGGGCCGCGCCAGCGGTTGCCCGCGTTCGGCGTATCGTTCACCCACGCGCCGCCGTCCGGTGCTCGGAACCGTTCGACGATGCCTCGACCCTCGGGGTCGGTGACGTTGAACAGCCCCGGACCCCACGTCCCGCTGTCGTGGTAACCGTTGATCGTCACGTCGCGCACCTCGAGTCGATCGTCGGCGTAGGCCTCGATCGTCCTGATCCCCGTGTCGGGTGCCGTCTGATCGACGTCGAACCCCTCGAAGCGGAGCGTTCCCCCGGGATTGTACGAGACACCGAGACGGAACAGTCGATACTGTGGCCCGTTGAAATCGTAGAAGTTCGCCGGGATCAGCGTCGCGTTCTCCCCGACGACGCCGAAGTTATCGAAACCCGTGAACCTGAACTGTTCGTCCATGTAATACTCCCCCTCGGGAAACACGAGCAGCGTCTCGTCACCGCGGAGGTCCTCGAGAACGGGGGTGATCGATTCGGTCCCGGTGTCGTCCGCTCCTGCCTCGGTGACGTCCACGACGGTTTGGTAGTCGTCGTAGTAGTCCCCGTACGGCTCCGACGCTGCGCTGGCAGTCGAGCTCAGTCCGATTCCGGCGGCGCACGCGGCCAC
Source organism: Natrinema amylolyticum (assembly GCF_020515625.1). Lineage (NCBI taxonomy): Archaea > Methanobacteriati > Methanobacteriota > Halobacteria > Halobacteriales > Natrialbaceae > Natrinema > Natrinema amylolyticum. The sequence goes on along the minus strand of NZ_JAIWPJ010000002.1, from coordinate 537,896 downwards.
GGCCCCTCCCAGGAACGTCCGTCGCGATCGCGTCTGCGAAGTCGCCCCCTCGAGAGATGATCCCCCGTCTCGCCCGTCAGCCGATCGAGAACGACGAGAAACGTCACGATTCGAGCGCTGCATACCACTTCGTTCCGACATTGAAATTCACTTCATTGTGAGTGATGACGGGGTCCAGTATCTATGGATTCGGATAGCAAGCTTTTAAGTCCGAATCGCCGAGCGGCGCGCTCAGAGCGCCATCACGTTCCCGAGTGACGGAACGGTTGTGCGAATTACAATCGTCCGTTTCGGCCGCGGGAGCGCCGGTTTTGCAGGGTTCCGGATTCGCGTTTAACAGCCTGTTAAACGCCCCATACCCGGAATCGCCCGTCCCTCGAGCGGCGATCTCACCGGGGGATTCGAGCGGCCGATAGGGGACTGTCAGTCGGTCAGGCTCAGCCGTATTCGTCGGGCGTGCGATCGTTCTCGAGTGTCGCGGCGATCAGTTCGGAGACGGCGCGTCGAAGCCGCTGGGAGACCGCCGAATCCGAGATACCGAGTCGATCTGCGAGGTCGTCCTGGGTGACTCGCCGGGGCACCTCGAAGTAGCCGGCGTAGTACGCCATCATGAGGATCTCGTGCTGTCGTTCGGTCAGGGAATAGGTTCGATCGTCGGTCGCCGACGAGTCGTACAGCTGGGTCACGCGGAACGAGATACCGCGGTCGCGACAGTGGGCCCGGAACGCGGACAGCGCGTCCCGATCGGGGAGGTGGATCCGTGCGATCCAGCCCCCGTCGTCGCTCGTGACCGTGAAGACGAACAGCCCGTACTCGACGCAGCGATCGGGAACGATCTCGAGATCGCTATCGACGGCGACGCGATAGACCGCCCGGTTCTCGAACGTCGCGACCCGAGTCGGGTCCGAGACGGTCGGATCGGCGGCCATCGCGTCCTCGAGGGCCGCGCGCTCGTCGCCGAAGGCCGACACGAACTGCAGGCGCCGCTCGCCGGTCGTCGTCCCGTACTCGTACCTGAGCGTCACGTCCGAACAGCGCGCTATCGTCGGAGCCAACGGAAGCTCGTCGTGGACGAGGTGGACTGCTGCGATGAATCCCATTGCGATATCGATGTCGTACCCCGTCGTCGGAACCGGCGGCCCATACTTATAGCGCGAATAAGCGAGTTGCGACGGCGCGAACCGACCGGACCCCGCGATTCGACGGTTCAGTTCATGTACCCGAGATCGGCCAGTCGATCGGTGACGTCCTCGTCCGTCGCCGGTCGGATCTCGTCGTCTCCCTGTTCGTACGCCGGGTAGGACATCGGTTCGACCGAATCGACGACTGGAACGACGCTGCCGTCCATGCGGTCGCTGTAGGGGACCCCCATCGCGGCCATGATCGTCGGCGCGACGTCGAAGAGGTGCGCCCGCTCGAGCGCGGCGTTCTCGTCGATTCCCTCGCCCGCCGCGACGAAGACCCCGTCGAGCTTGTGATTCCAGGGTTCGGCCGGACCGAAGTAGTCGCCGTCGCCCAACTGCTCGGAGAGCATGTGTTCGAAGTCGGCGGGAATCGTGACGATGTCGACCGTCTCGTCGATCTCGTCGCCGTGGAAGTACTGCTCGCGGGGCGCGACCGTCTCGAAGAACGGCTCGCCGTCGGGCGTCTCGACGGCCTGTAGCGCCCGGATGAGTTCCTCGCGGAGCTCCTCGTACTCCTCGGGCGGAACGACGCCCGTCGGGTCGCGTCCCTCGAGATTGATCCGGACGCCGAGTTCGGTCCGCGCACGAACGTACGCTTCCGATTCGGCGAAGTCGACCTGTTCGTTCGCCGTCCGAGAGACGCCGCTCGGCGCGTACTCGATCGCGAGGTCCGCCAGCCCGACCCGCTCGAGCACCGTTCGTATTCGACGAGCGGTGACGCCGAACCGCGCAGCGACCGACGCTGCGCGTGCGACCGTTCCCGGCTCCCACGTGTCGTACTCCTCGCCCTCGCGGAGGCGTCTGCGCATCGGCGTCCACGACGGCATCCCCTTGCCGCCCGTCGTCGTCTCGAGGTAGCCCATGTCGCGGAGGTACTCGTTGACCCGGAACTCGTAGCCCTCGTACTCGCCCATTCCGTGGTCGCTCACCAGGAAGACGCGGTCCGGATCGCAGGCCTCGAGAATCTTTCCGATCTGTTCGTCGGTCGCCTCGTAGACGCTGTCGACGTGTCGTCGTTCGCCACTGAACTCGTGAAAGACCGTGTCCGTCTTCTGGAACTGGACGAAGCCGAAATCCGGTTCGAACTCGTCGGCGAGGTAGCGAAACGCCTCGCCGCGCAGCCGGACGAGTTCCCGGTACTCCTCGATCTTCTCGCGATCGGAGAGCGAGTCGTCGTCCCGCGTATAGTTCGGGTAGACGCGGTACTCCCCGATCGCGTCGCGGACGTCGTCGAGGAGCCCGTCGGGGTGACAGGGCGGGTCCTCGGGGCCGAGAAACCCGGGTATTACCGCCCCGTCGAACTCGTCCGGTGGGTGAGTGACCGGTGCGTTGACGACGACGCTCGAACGGTCGTGTCGGTCCAACAGCGTCCACAGCGGATGCTCGTGGACGTCGTCGTTGCTCGTCACGTGCCAGTCGTAGCCGTCGTAGCCGACGAAGCCGACCACGCCGTGTTTGCCGGGGTTGACGCCGGTGTAGATCGATGGCCAGGCGCTCGGCGTCCACGGCGGAATCTGTGACTCGAGCGGTGCGGTCACGCCGGTCGAACAGAGCCGCTCGATGGTCGGAATCCGGTTCTCCTCGAAGAGTCGCTCGAAGACCGGTAGACATCCCGCATCGATCCCGATGAGGAGCGTGTCCAGCCCGTCCGATTCGCGCTCGGTACTCTCAGTCGATGTCGCGTCGTCACGGCCAAACGTCCGAGTCATCGTTGTAGTTGTCCTTTCGTAACTCGTGTTTCCGTTCGACCGCTGCCGACGTGCCGCGGCAGCGGCGTCGTTCGTTGCACCACGTATCTAGAGCCAGCGAGGGAGACGGAACACTTCATTATCTCTCCGTTAAAGCCATCATTGGTCCCTCTAGACCACAATTTGACAGATCCGGGGACGACGAATCCGCGGGCCCGAAACGGTGGGACTGACCGATTTGATTGCTCGGATTCGAGTCGAATCGAGTGGTCGGGTCGTTAGTCCATCGGTCACGGTCGAATTCCAGACACCGTCGCGATCGCGGTCTCGAGGAGCCCGACGGCGTCGGCCTCCAGCCGTTCGGCTCGAAATTCGTCTCGCGCTTCGGCCGTGAGACGGACGACCGGTTCGGTGTCGCTCGCACGCAGGAGGATCCATCCGTCGTCGACGTCGATATAGACGCCGTCGAGCGTATCGACGTCGTCGTACCGCTCGCGGGCGCACTCGCGAACCTGATCCATCACGGCGGTTTTCTCCTCGACCGCGACCGACGCGCGGCGAATCGGATACGTCTCGACGTCCTCGACGAGCGACGACAGCGGTCCGCGATCGGCGACGAGTTCGACGAGTTTGCACGCGGCGAGCGGCCCGTCGGGACACGGCGTCTCGTCCGGCCAGATCCATGCACCGCTCGGGTCGCCGCCGAAGACGACGTCCGGCCACGTCGTACAGTCGGCCACGAAGGTGTCGCCGACCCGCGTTCGACTCACCGTCGCGCCGACGGCTGCGAGCGCATCGTCGACGGCCATGCTCGTCCCGACCGGCGCGGCGACGATGTCGCCGTCGGTCGCAGTTTCGCGCGCGAACAGGGCGAGAAGCACGTCTCTCGGGACGACGGTCCCCGTCTCGTCGACGGCCAGCATCCGGTCGGCGTCGCCGTCGTGAGCGATCCCGAGCCGCGCGTCCGTCGCTCCGACGAGCGACGAGAGCTCTCCGAGCGTCTCTCGAATCGGCTCGCTCGGCCGCCCCGGAAAGTCCCAGTCTCGCTGCCCGGTCAGCGTGATCACGTCGCAGCCGAGTTCCGAGAGCACGCGTGCCGTGATCCCGCCGGTGCCGTTCCCGACGTCGACGGCGACGCTCGGCGGATCGGCTATCGAGACGGCCTCGACCAGCTCCGTCGCGTGTCGATCGATCGCGTCCCCCATCGACTCGACCGAGCCCCTGCCGTCTCTGGGTTGCAGATCGTACTCGTCGCGGTCGACTCGAGCGGCGATCGCATCGCGGTGCTCGGGACTGAACGCCTTCCCGGTCCACGACAGGAGTTTGATCCCGTCGTCCGGTTTGGGATCGTGAGACGCCGTGACGGCGATCCCCGCGTTCGCGTCCGTCCGTAAGACCGCTCTCGCGATCGTCGGCGTCGGTGCGACGCCGGCCTCGAGAACGTCCGCGCCGCACTCTCGAAGGCCGGCGATTACCGCATCGACCAGTATCGGCACGCTCTCTCGAGCGTCGCGCCCGACGACGACGCGATCGGAGCCGTCGGACGCGATGGCGCGTCCGATCGAGAGCGCACGTGCAGCCGTGACGTCGGCACCGCCCGTCCTGCTGATCTCGTTCGTGACAAACATAGTGACAGAATCTGATAGCGAACCAATTACTATGGAGTTATTAGAACGGGAAGAACGGTGGCTTCGCCGCCGTTCCGTGCGGTAGTCGCGTGCTCTCCCGATGCCCGCTCGCGGCACGTTGTTCGCTCGATGGATCCGGTCCGGTATCGGACTCTGGCCGGGGGCTCAGTACTGGTGTTCTCGAAACTATCTCCCCGAGAGTACGCTGGTCAATAGCTACTCACCGGGAGTGCTGGCGGTCGCGATACTCCACTGAGAGCGGGTCCTCCGGAGAATCGTGCGGGGGGAGTCGGTCAACAGTATAAACAGTCACGCGACGCCCCGAAAAAGTCCTTTATCGTCCTGGTCCTACCTCGCGTGGATACCACCGTTACACTCACTACCTATGACACGAAACCGATCTCTCTCACGTCGGGCGATGTTGTGTGGCATTGGCAGCGCAAGTCTCGGAACGCTCGTCTCAACCGCTACGGTCGGCGCAACACGGGACGCCTCCTCGGAGACTGAGCTCGCTGCCGCCATCGAAACCGGCGTTCTGGAAGGCGCTGAACTGGTCCAAGAACAGGGCGTGCAGATCACGCAAGAACAAGCGCAAGCGACGGCAGACGGAATCGCTGCGTCCGTCTTCCAATCACAAGACGTGTCCGTGGAACAGGTACAGGCCGTCGCCGCAGGGGCGACCGAAGGATCCCTGCTCCAGAACCAGTACGCGGATATCGATCAGATGCAGGCGGCCGCCGGCGGGGCGACGGAAGGGGCGTGTACCACACAGGGACAAGACGTAACCGTCGAACAGTATCAGTCCGCGACCGCCTACGGCGCCGCAGACGCACTCCACGATCACTACGATACGGACGCGGACACGGTTTACGATGCCGCAAAAGACTGTGTTACCGAAGAAATTGCCGCCTACGAGAAGCACGGCGATAAAACCGCAACGGAAACCCGGAAGACGGACGGAGAAGCCAAAAAGTCCGAACGAGTAGACGTCGAAGTCAACGGACAACCGAAGGGTCAGAAGAAACAGCCGAAGGAGAAACCGAAACAGAAGAAAAAGAAACCCAAGAAAAGGTCGAAGACGGAAACGAAAACGAAGCCCGAGAGAGAATCGAACGTCGAACAGTCCCAATCGGTAGATGTGTCACAGAGCCAGAGGGCGGATACCGTGAAGGGCGGGTCGGTCGATCAATCTCAGTCAGTGTCCGTCGACCAAGAGCAATCGAGTTCGGGCGGGGGCACAACACACCAGTCACAATCTGTCGACGTGTCTCAGTCGCAGTCGTTCAGTACCGACGACGAGTGACGTCGTCAGCGCTGCGTTCATCTACTCTCGACCCGCTCGAGACAACACCACTGTCGTCCAATCGGTGGGGCGAACGAGGACTCGAGGATGCGATCGACGAAACGCGGGACGACAGCGTATACACGTTCGTCGGGACTCGAAACTGAACGAAGCTCGACGGGGAATTTCCATCTGCTCGCGCCACAAATGCTGGAATCCGCGAGGCGAAGTATACGATTGTCCGTCTACTCGAGCCTATAGAGATTCGTCTGGGACGCTACAATCGAATGGATTCCTCGTTACTACGAAGGAAATATAACCACAAGTAATAGTAGTCCCGGGCGGATTCGAACCGCCGTCATGGGCTCCAAAGGCCCATATGATTGGCCACTACACCACGGGACTTGACCTACGATACCCTGTTGTCGGTAGAAGGGTTTATGAGTTATTGTTTCCCGTGAGTCGGAGAGGGTGAAAGCTCGTCGATCATTTCAATTTCGGCGTATCGATGGCAGCTTCGACAAAGAGAAATGACGTTGTCAAGAGTGTGTGCAAGCTGCGGATCATTGAATTCTCGAACCGGGATGATGTGATGAACGTCCGGTTCGTGGCCGATTTCCTCACGAGTGATACCACAGTGCTGGCAGGTATGATCGTCTCGTTCCAGTGCGTTCCGCTTTACGTCCCTCCAGCGACCATTGTATGGATTTTCGGAGTCTCCCCACTGATCGGATAACCAATGGCTGAGACAGTTCTGACTGCAAAATCGGGCCGGTTCCCGTTCAGCTTTCGACTCGAGCAGAGTCGATATCCGACCGCACCACTCACAGACTCGCTGTACTCGTTTTATGTCGTGGTATTCGTAATAGGGTGTCCCGAGAAACACATCGGCATCTTCGACGCAGTCCGAACAGTAGAGCCCCGGTTTGTCGGACGGATAGTATTTGAACGTCGATCCACAGCGATTGCACGACGTAGTCTCCTTCCCGCCTTTCCAGTTCCCGTTGTGTTCTCCCGCGTTCGGATTACAGTCCTCGCAGAACTCGCGCCGCGCTTTCGGATCGTAGAACTCGAGTCCACAGCCGCGACACGTCCGATTCGGGAGCGGCTCGTCGTGTACCTTCGTGTGGTGCTGTCGCATTCCTCGCTCGGTGGGCAGGGAGTTGCCACACGTCGGACAGTCCATGCGGGGGGTGGCCTCGCCTTCGTATATAAACCCGCGGCTGATCCGGACGAGAGAAAATAAATCGGAGCGTCGATCGCCCGGAAACCGTTACAGGTAGCCTTCTTCGGCCAGCCGCTCGATACCTTCCTCGAGGCGTTCCTCGCTCGCGGCGTACGAGATCCGCGCGTAGCCGGGAGTTCCGAACGCGCTGCCGGGGACGGTCGCGACGTGGGCGTCTTCGATCGCGCCTTCACACCACGCCTGATCGTCGTCGTCGACGGGCAGCATCATGTAGAATGCGCCTTCGGGAACGGCGACGTCGACGTCGTACTCGGCGAGCAGGTCGACGACCAGGTCGCGGCGCTCTTCGAAGGCTTCGACCATCTCGGTGACGGCGTCCTCGGTCTCGAGGGCCTCGAGACCGGCGTGCTGGACGAAGTTCACGGCCGAGGAGACCGAGTGGCTGTGGAGCTTGCCGGCCTGGTCGATCAGTTCCTCGGGACCGGCGAAGTAGCCGAGCCGCCAGCCGGTCATCGAGTAGGCCTTCGAGAACCCGTTGACGGTGACGGTGCGGTCGGCCATGCCCTCGAGAGTGCCGAGGCTCGTCGGTTCGACGCCGTAGGTGATCTCCTTGTAGATCTCGTCGGAGATGACGGTGATGTCGTGCTCGACGGCCAGACCGCGGACGCCCTCGAGCGCGGCGTCGGAGTAGACCGCGCCGGTGGGGTTCGACGGCGAGTTGACGATCAGCAGTTCGGTCTCGTCGGAGACCGCGGCCGCGAGCTCGTCGAGCGCGGGCTCGAGCTGGAAGTCGGTCTCGGAGAGGTCGACGCGGGTGAGGTCGCCGCCGGCCATCTTGACCATGGCCTCGTAGGAGACCCACGCGGGGTCGAGCAGGGCGACCTCGTCGCCCTCACCGATCAGGGACTGGACGATCTCGTAGAGGGCCTGCTTCGCACCGGGCGTGACGATGATCTCGTCCGTGTTGTGATCGAGGCCGTCGTCGGCCAGTTTGTCGGCGATCGCCTCCCGCAGTTCGAGGATGCCAGCGGAGGTGGTGTAGCCGGTGTGGCCGGCGTCCATCGCGTCCTGGCCCGCTTCGATGATGTTCTCGGGCGTGGGGAAGTCGGGCTCGCCGACGGAGAGGTCGACGACGTCTGCGCCCTCGGCCTCGAGTTCGGTGGCGAGCGCGGAGATGGCGAGCGTTGCGGACGGTTCGACTCGGTTTACGCGGTCGGTGAATTCCATCGTCATTGGTGGGAATCTACGGCGGAACTGGGGTCGGGTAGTTCGTCGACGAGATCGAGCGCGCCGTCGACGGCTTTCGCGGCGTTCTCCACGCGTTCGCGCGCCTCGGCCGCGGACATGCCGGGACCGGTCACGCCGAGGGTCACGGGCGTGTCGCGCTCGAGACTCACGTCGGAGAGTCGCTGTGCGGTGGCGTCGGTGATCACCTGGTCGTGATCCGTGTCACCGGTGATGACGGTTCCGATGACGGCGACGGCATCGACATCGTCGAGGCGGGCGAGCCGGTCGGCGGCCAGCGGCGCGTCGTACGCCCCCGGGACGTGGACCGTCTCGTACACCTCGGCACCCGCGGCGGTGGCCGCCTCGAACGCCTCCTGCTCCATCTGCTCGGTGATCGGTCGGTTGAATTCCGCGACCACCAGTCCGAGCGTGGTCATAGGCGAGCGGTGGGGAGGGCAGGTAAAAGAGGTACCGTTCTCGGGCGACCGCTCCGGTATCCTCGCGACGATACGTCGCCGGCGAAGGCGACTCATCGGCCGCGTACGGACGGAATCGTCCGTGTCTTCGTTATTCCTCGTCCGCGGCTCGAACCGTGATATCGCCGTTGGTCGTCTCGAGTCGGATCCGTCGCGTTCCGTCGCCGAGCGTCACGTCGATCGAATCGTCGCTCGAGGCGTTCGCGTCGTCGAATCCCGCCAGCGAAATTGCACCGTTCGTCGTCGAGGCGCTGACGGTCGCGTCGAGCGACGGCGGTACGCGAACGGTGACTGCTCCGTTAGTGCTCTCGGCAATTAGGTCGCCGTCGCTGTCACCGCCCGCCGCAGTGACCTCGATGTCCCCGTTGGTCGTCTCTGCGCGAACGTCGCCGCTGACTCCGGCTGCCTGCACGGCGCCGTTGGTACTCTCGGCGACGAATCCGCCGTCGACGCCCTGTACGTCGATTTGACCGTTCGTCGTGTCTGCTTCCAGTTCGCCGGTCACGTCGCGGACGTCGATATCGCCGTTCGTCGTCGCCGCGCGAGCGACTCGAACGCCGTCGGGAACCGTCGCCTCGAGGTCCAGTTTCGGATCGGGGCCGAACAGGAACGGAACGTCCTCCTGCTGTGCATCGATCTCGAGGAGTCCATCGTCGCTGCTGGCCTCGACCGTCAGCGACTCGAGGGTGTCTTCGGTCGGGGCCGCCTTGCGACCGCGAACCTCGATCGCGTCTCCTTGCCCTCCCTCGACGGTCACCGAGCCGTTCTCGCCGGACAGCGAGATCGCACTGTAGTCGTCGGTCCCATACGTTTCGGTCACGGTCTCCGTTTCCCCTCGGCCGGTCGCGAGACAGCCGGCGAGCGACGCGAGGACACCGAGTCCGCACCCGGCGAGAACGCGCCGTCGCGAGACGTTCGATCCCATAACCGTGTTTGTACGTTGCCACGTCGATATATAATACCGTCCAGTTTCCGACGCGTGTCCTCTGCACGAAGATTTTTATACGAAAAGAGGGCCTGAATCGAGTACTTCGACCGACCAACGGAGTCGCCGGCCGACGTTCGGAGTAGCGCGACGTGGCGAAGGTGGATTCCCGAGCGGCGAGTCGGGACGTCTCGAGCGACGGTGCGAGACTCCCTCGAGCGGCGGGCCGTTTGGGAATTCTTAAGCGCGGGAGACGACAATCGCAACGCAATGACGACGCTACGGACGCCGGGACCGACGATCGGCGTAGTCGGAGGGGGACAGCTCGGGCGGATGCTCGCCGAGGCGGCCGCGCCGTTGGGCGTCGAAGTGGTCGTGCTCGATCCGACGCCGGACTGTCCGGCCGCGCCCGTGGCTCGCGACCAGCTCGTCGCCGGGTTCGACGACGAGGCTGGGATCCGCGAACTCGCCGCGCGCGCCGACGTGCTCACCTTCGAAATCGAACTCGCCGATCAGGACGTGATGGACCGAGTGAGCGAGGAGACCGGAACGCCCGTTCACCCGAAGCCGTCGACGCTCGAGACGATTCACGACAAACTCGTCCAGAAACGCGACCTCGAGGACGCCGGGGTTCCGGTGCCGCCGTTCCGCGAGGTCGACGACGCCGACGACGTCCGGACGGCGATCGACGACTACGGCGCGCCGGTGATGCTCAAGGCCCGAACCGGCGGCTACGACGGCCGGGGCAACGTCCCCGTCGAGTCGAAAGCCGACGCCGCGGACGCCCTCGAGTCGGTCGCCGGTCCCGCGATGGTCGAGTCGTTCGTCGACTTCGAGCGCGAGGTCTCGGTCATCGCCGTCAAGGGGGACGGCGAGATCGCGACCTTCCCGATCGGGGAGAACGTCCACGAGGAGGAGATCCTTCGGGAGACGATCGTTCCGGCGCGCTCGAGCGAGGGCGTCACCGAGCGCGCCCACGAGGTCGCCCGGGACGTCCTCGAGGTGATGGACGGTCGCGGCGTGTACGGAATCGAGCTATTCGAAACGAGCGGGGCAGATAGTGCCCCGGACGACTCGAGCGGGCGAAGCCCGCGAGAGAGCGACGGTGAGATCCTCCTCAACGAGATCGCACCGCGTCCCCACAACTCCGGCCACTGGACGATCGAGGGCGCGCAGACGTCCCAGTTCGAACAGCACGCTCGCGCCGTCCTCGGCTGGCCGCTGGGCTCGACGGAACTCCGCTCGCCGACTGTGATGACGAACCTGCTCGGCGACGTCGAAGCGGAACAGTCCGCACAGCTGGGGGATATCGACGAAATCCTCGAGACCCCCGGCGCGAGCCTCCACTGGTACGGCAAGCGCCAGGCCCGACCCCTGCGGAAGATGGGCCACGTGACGCTCTCGGCGGCCGACGCGGACGCATCGGTCGACGAATTGCTCGAGACCGCGCGCGACCTCGAGGACGCCGTGACGTTCCGCACGTAGCGCCGTTCGCCGTCGATCGCCGCGGCCGCTCGTCCCGTTCACCACTGTTTCAAGTCACTCCCCCGACGACCACCACCCATGAGCGACAGCGTTACCGACCTGATCGACCGACTGCACGACGAAGCCGAGCAGGACCGGCCGACCGAGGAAACGCCGGACGTCGGGATCGTCATGGGAAGCGACTCCGACCTCGAGACGATGATGACCGGCGGGAAACGCCGCGGCGCGTACGACGCCTTCGTGGACGAGCTCGATTTCGCCGAACAGACCGATTACGAGAGCGCGCCCCCGGAGCGGTTCACGTTCGAGACGTACGTCACCTCGGCCCATCGGACACCGGACCTAATGACGGCGTACGCCGAGACCGCCGAGGATCGGGGCCTCGAGGTGATCATCGCCGGGGCCGGCGGGAAATCCGCGGACCTGCCGAACATGACCGCGTCGATCGCGTACCCGCTGCCGGTCATCGGCGTTCCGGTCCAGGAGAAGTCCGTCGACAGCGTCATCGGAATGCCGACCGGCGCGCCGCTGGTCGCGGTCGACGCGGGCAAGTCGTTTAACGCCGCGCTGTCGGCCGCCCAGATCCTCGCCCGTCAGCACGAGGACGTCCGCGATCGACTGATCGCCTATCACGAAGCCCTGCGCGAGGGCGTCGGGGACGTCTCTCGAGAACTCCACGACGGCGGGACGCCCGCGTTCGGGAAGCGGGACCGGTAACTGCGCCCCGGTCGCCGGCGGTCACGGAAGTTCGACGATTGCTGGCTACCCGAACCGGTTCGGGAAGTGGGAATTACCGTTCTGAGTGGTTCGTGTAGGCCGATTTCGGCCTCGAGTAGCGAACTCTTACCGATCCGTTCGCTTTCCGTACAGTCATATATAGTATGAGTCGATTATTCACGAGGATCTCGGTCGGCTGAAGTCCCTTCTCGGCCCGTGTTTCCCCGAAAAACGAAGAATCAACCCTTATGTGCGTGCGGTCTGAAGCCTCGAACGTTACGGAGATGAATGATTGGATCGCCATCGGGGCGCTGGCGCTCGTCGGAGTACTGATACCGTTCGGGATGATGGCGGTATCGTATCTCCTGCGACCCACCGTGCCCGAAACGAGCAAACGCGCCACTTACGAGAGCGGCGAGATTCCGACCGGCGGAACGCGCATCCGATTTAATATCCAGTATTACATGGTTGCGCTGCTGTTCGTCGTCTTCGATATCGAGACCGTCCTCTTGTTCCCGTGGGCGGTCGCCTATCAGGATGCGCTCGCGGCGGATATTCCGCTCGTCCGCGCGCTCGGGCCGATGCTGTTGTTCGTCGCCATCCTGCTCGTCGGACTCGCGTGGGCGTGGCGTACGGGCGCAGTACAGTGGGCACGGACACCTCGCCAGCTGGAAACTGACAGACAATGAGTAGCGAACAACCACGTCAGCAGATCTACGACAGCACCGCACCGTCGACCGACACCCGCGACTCGCGTATCGGTGAGGGTGCCGACGACCGCTTCAACTCCAAACTTCGCGAGGCCTTCGGCTCGACGCCGTTCATCCTCACGAAGTTCGACAAGTTCATGAACTGGGTTCGGGGCAACTCCATGTTCATGCTCCAGTTCGGGATCGCGTGTTGCAGCATCGAGATGATGCACACGTACGCGATCAAACACGATCTGGACCGCTTCGGAGCCGGGGTCCCGCGGGCCTCGCCCCGGCAGGCCGACGTGATGATCGTCCCCGGGACGATCGTCTCGAAGTTCGGTCCCCGCATGAAGCGGGTCTACGACCAGATGCCCGAGCCTAAATTCGTCGTCGGCATGGGCTCGTGTACGATCTCCGGCGGCCCCTTCCAGGAAGGGTACAACGTCGTCAAGGGAGCCGAGGAGATCATTCCTATCGACATCCACGTCCCCGGCTGCCCGCCGCGACCGGAAGCGCTGGTCTACGGCATCGCCAAACTCCAAGAGCGCATCCGCAACGGCGAGTCCACGCCCGTCGTGGTCAAACCGTACGAACTCGAGGAGTTCGGCGACCTGCCACAGGACGAACTCGTCCAGAAGCTCGCGGACGACATCGACGAGGAGGACCTCGTCATGCGCTATAACTGGGCTGATTCGCCATGAGCACGGGACTCGAACGAGGGCCGTCGGTCGAAGTAACGGAGGACGAACTCGCGGCGCTGATCGGTGACCGCGCGCTCGCACGCGACGACCATCTGAACGCGCCCGGATTCGTCATCCGACCGGACGACGTCCAGGACGTCCTCACGGACCTCAGAGACGAGGCCGGGTTCGACCACCTCGCCAATCTCACGGCCCAGGAGTACGCGGACCGGTACGAGTCGATCTATCACCTCCGGAAGTACGCCGACCCGACCCAGGAGGTGTCGGTCGTCGTCCCGACGACCACCGACGACCCGGTCAGCCAGACCGCCGAACCGGTCTTCCGAACCGCCGACTGGCACGAGCGAGAGGCGTTCGACCTCGTCGGGATCGACTACGAGGGTCACCCCGACCCGCGCCGGATCCTCCTGCCCGAAACCTGGCAGGGCCATCCGCTCTCGCGGGGATACGACCAGGAGAAACCACAGCTGGTGACCCTCTCGGAACACGCTAACCCGGTCCAGCCGGACCACCACGACGACGAGTCGGATACGATGTTCCTCAACATCGGTCCCCACCATCCGGCGACCCACGGCGTGCTCCACATCGAGACGGTGCTGGACGGCGAGACTGTCGTCGACGTCGACCCCGACATCGGCTATCTGCACCGCTGCGAGGAACAGATGTGCCAACAGGGGACCTATCGCCACCAGATCATGCCCTATCCGGACCGCTGGGACTACGTCTCGGCCGGTCTCTTGAACGAATGGGCCTACGCGCGCACGGCCGAGGACCTCGCCGATATCGAGGTTCCCGACTACGCGCAGGTGATCCGGACGATGGGTGCCGAGCTCTGCCGGATGGCCGCACACTTCCTCGCGGTCTCGACGTTCGCACTCGACGTCTACGGCGATTTCACCGCTATCTTCCAGTACGGGATGCGCGACCGCGAGGTCGTCCAGGACATTTTGGAGGACCTCACCGGCCAGCGGCTCATGTTCAACTACTTCCGGCTCGGCGGGGTCGCCTGGGATCTGCCGGAACCCCGCGAGGAGTTCATCGAGCAGACGCGGGACTTCCTCGACGAACTCCCGGCCAAGGTCGACGAGTACAACGACCTGCTGACCGGCAACGAGATCTTCCAGATCCGCTGTCACGATACCGGGATTCTCGAGCCAGAGGTCGCCAAACAGTACGGCTGTACCGGCCCCGTCGCACGGGGCTCGGGTATCGACTACGACCTCCGTCGCGACGACCCCTACGGCTATTACGACAACCTCGAGTGGGACGTCATCACCGAGGACGGCTGTGACAACTACAGCCGCGTCCTCGTGCGCATGCAGGAGGTCGAGGAGTCCGCGAAGATCATCGAGCAGTGTCTCGACTTGCTCGAGGACTGGCCCGAGGACGAGCGGACGGTCCAGAGCAACGTGCCGCGGACGCTCAAGCCGGACGCGGACACGGAGATTTACCGCGCCGTCGAGGGCGCGAAGGGCGAACTCGGGATCTACATCCGCTCGGACGGCACGGACAAGCCGGGCCGGTTCAAGATCCGGAGTCCGTGCTTCCACAACCTCTCGGCGCTGCCCGAGATGTCCGAAGGGGAGTACGTGCCGGACCTGATCGCGTCGCTGGGCAGCCTCGATATCGTGCTCGGGGAGGTGGACCGGTAGTATGACCGGTGGCCAGATCACGGGTGCGACCGGCGAACTGTCCGAACTGCCGGCGGTGCCGCTACAGGACACGGTCTTGCTCCCCGAGCGGATCGGCGAACTGACCGGTCTCGACGGGTTCGGGCTCGGCGGCGAACTGCTCGCGACCTTCCTCGCGGCCTTCGTCATCGGCAACCTGATGCTCGCGATGACCGGCGTCGCGGGGCCGTGGGCCAAACGGAAGATCACCGCCGCGTTCACGGACCGGATCGCAGTCAACCGACTCGGGCCAGCCGGACTGTTCATCATTATCGCAGACGCCGTCCGGCTCCTGTCGAAGGAGATGATCATCCCCGAGAACGCGGATCGACCGGCCTACGACCTCGCGCCGATCGTCGTCGCGTCGTCGGCGCTGCTCGGGTTCGCCGTCATTCCGATGGGCAGCGGGATTCACCTCGCTGATCCGGAGGTCGGACTGGCCTACGTCTTCGCCGTCTCGGGGATCGCGAGCCTCGGACTGGTGATGGCCGGCTACGCGTCGTCGAACAAGTACTCGCTGCTCGGCGGGCTCCGCGCGGTGGCACAGAACATCGCCTACGAGATCCCGCTGGTCATCACCGGGATGTCGATCGTGATCTTCGCCGGCACGCTGCAGATGGGCGAGATCGTCTCGGCACAGGCGGAACCGCTGTTCACGGTCGCGGGAATTTCGATTCCGTCGTGGTACGCGCTGGTCAACCCCTTCGCGTTCGTCCTCTTTCTGGTGGCGAACTTCGCGGAGGTCGGCCGCAATCCGTTCGACACGCCCGAGGCACCGACCGAGATCGTTGCCGGCTACCAGACCGAGTACTCCTCGGTCTACTTCGTGCTGATCTACCTCGGGGAGTTCCTCCACATCTTCCTCGGCGGTGCGATCATCGCGACGATCTTCCTCGGTGGACCGGCCGGGCCCGGACCGGCGGCGCTCGGCATCGTCTGGTTCATCGTCAAGATCTGGGCGGTGTTCTTCGCGACGCAGTGGCTGCGCTCGGCGGTGCCACGCGTTCGGATCGACCAACTGATCGAGATCGGCTGGAAGGGACTGCTCGTCCTTTCGTTCGCTAATCTCGTCCTGACCGCGGTAATCGTGGGGCTGATAGCATGATCGGGATACTCAAATCGATGGCAACGACGATGAAGCACGCACTGGACGGCTCTACCTTCACGGTAGAGTATCCGGAGACCGCACCGGACGTCTCGCCGCGTTTCCGCGGCGTCCACAAGTTCAGTCAGGAGCGGTGTATCTGGTGTCGCCAGTGCGAGAACGTCTGTCCGAACGACACGATCCAGATCGTCACGAACGATCAGCGACAGGGCGAACAGTACAACCTCCACATCGGGCAGTGCGTCTACTGCCGGCTCTGCGAGGAGGTCTGCCCCGTCGACGCCATCCTGCTCACGGAGAATTTCGAGTTCACCGCGGACACGAAACACGACTTCGTCTACAACAAAGAGCAGCTGAAGGCGGTACCGTGGTACAAGGACATCGACCCGCTCGCCTCCCGCGAACCCGACCGGGGCGCGTGGGTCGGTGAAGGCGAGGGGGAGGTCGACTACCAGTAACGGGTCCGCCCGTCCCGCAAACGGGCACTATACACAACCATGAACTACGAGCTGATCGCGTTCGCGCTGTTCGCCGTCGTGACGCTGGCCAGCGCGGTGGGTGTCGTGCTCATGCAGGACCCGTGGCATTCGGCGCTCCTGCTTGGCGTGGCGCTGCTCAGCGTGGCGGTCCACTACGTGATGCTGGCGGCCGAGTTCGTCGCCATGATGCAGGTCCTCGTCTACGTGGGCGGGGTCCTCGTCCTCATCACGTTCGCCGTCATGCTGACCCAGCGCGACGAATCCGACGCTGACACAGACGCAGACGAGGTGGTACAGGCATGACGACCGGTCCGAAACTTCGACTCGGAAAGACGCTCGTTCCGGGACTGCTCGCGGTCGGGCTGTTCGCCGTGATGGCGCTCATCACGCTGAACGCGACCTTCGAGCCGATGACCCAGGCCGCGGGAGCCGGCTTCCCCGACGGCGTCTCGATCACCGCTGAACTCGGCTACGCCCTGTTCGGTTTCGACGAACTGCAGACGATCGGCGGCACGGAACCGTTCCTCGCCGCCGTCTTGCTCGTCGCCGTCGCGCTCGACGCCGCGCTCGACGCCTCGCTCGTCCTCGCCAAACGCGAAGAGGGCGGCGAACCCGTCGCCGCGCTCTCGAGCACCGGCGAGACCTCGAGCAGTGAGGGGCCGGAGCCGGCCGTCGCCGACGGCGGACAGCGCTCCGACGGCGGTTCCCGGACTGAGACGGGAGGTGAGACTCGATGACCGTCGACGTGCAGTACTACGTGCTGCTGTCGATGGCAGTGTTCTGTATCGGTCTATTCGGGGTGCTGACGCGTCGCAACGCACTGTTGTTCCTGATGTCCGTCGAACTCATGCTGAACGCGGCCAACATCAATCTGATCGCGTTCGCGTTCTATCACGGCAACCTGACGGGGCAGTTGTTCGCGCTGTTTACGATGGCGCTCGCTGCCGCCGAGGTGGCCGTCGGGCTCGGGATCATCCTGGTGTTGTACCGAAACTTCCGTGACGTCGACGTCACGGTTCCGACGACGATGAGGTGGTAAGATGGCAGCAACAGCAACAGGACCGTTCGGATTCGCACCGGCGATCGCAGTGTTCCCGCTCGTGGCCTTCGTGATCACGCTCCTCTTCGGCAGGCACCTGCCCAAGAAGGGGGCGCTCCCGGGCATCCTCGCGACGGCGGGCTCGCTCGTCATCTCGCTGGTGATGTTCGCGGCGGTCGCGGGCGGCGACGCATATCACACGGAGCTGTACGAGTGGACGGCCGGCGCGGCCGCGAGCGAGACGGGGGCCGAGGCGATCGCCTTCACGTTCGGGATCCTGATCGATCCGCTCTCGGCGCTCATGCTCGTGATCGTCTCGCTGGTCGCACTGCTCGTCCACGTCTTCAGTCTCGGCTATATGAACGCCGAGGGTGAGACCGGGCTGCCGCGGTACTACGCCGAGCTCGGCCTCTTCACCTTCAGCATGCTCGCCTTCGTCTTCGCGGACAACCTGCTGATGGCGTTCATGTTCTTCGAGCTCGTCGGGCTCTGTTCGTACCTGCTGATCGGGTTCTGGTTCCGCACGAAATCGGCCCCCTCGGCAGCGAAGAAGGCGTTCCTGGTCACCCGCTTCGGTGACTACTTCTTCCTGATCGGGGTCGTCGCCATCGCGGCGACGTTCGGCACGGTCGGCTTCGCCGGCGAGGAGTCGTTCGTCACCGCCGCCGAGACGGCGATCGACGACGGGACGACCCTGTTCGGCTTCGACGCCGAGACCTGGGTGACGATCACCGGCCTGCTCGTTCTCGGCGGGGTACTGGGCAAGTCCGCACAGTTCCCCTTCCACACCTGGCTGCCCGACGCCATGGAAGGTCCGACTACTGTCTCCGCGCTCATTCACGCGGCGACGATGGTCGCGGCCGGGGTCTACCTGGTCGCCCGGATGTTCGGCTACTACGCGCTGAGTCCGACCGCGCTGGCGATCATCGCCTTCGTGGGCGGCTTCACCGCCCTGTTCGCGGCGACGATGGCCGTCGTCAAAGACGACATCAAACAGGTGCTGGCGTACTCGACGATCAGCCAGTACGGCTATATGATGCTCGGACTCGGCGTCGGCGGCTACGTCGCCGGGGTCTTCCACCTCATGAACCACGCCTTCTTCAAGGCGCTCCTGTTCCTCGGTGCCGGTGCCGTCATCATCCTGATGCACCACGAACAGGACATGTGGGAGATGGGCGGGCTCAAAGACAAAGCGCCCGTCACCTACTACACGTTCCTCGCCGGCGCGCTCGCGCTCGCGGGGATCGTCCCCTTCTCGGGCTTCTGGTCGAAAGACGAGGTGCTGTTCGACGCCCTGGCCGTCGGTCTGGAGCAGCCGGTCATCCTCGCGGCCTACGCGATGGGACTGCTCGCCGTGTTCTTCACCGGCTTCTACACGTTCCGGATGGTCTTCCTGACTTTCCACGGCGAGCCCCGGACCGAGACGGCCGAGGATCCCCACGCGGTCGGCTGGGCCGTCAAGGTCCCGCTGCTCGCGCTCGGGACGCTCGCGGCCGTCGCCGGGTTCGCGAACCTCGCGCCCGTCGCCGAACTGCTCCACGCCGACATCACGTTCCTCGAGTTCTGGCTCGACGGCGAGTACGGCTACGTCGAGGGGCTGACCTACCACGACTACCACGAGACCGTGGCGTTCGAAGAGGGCTATATCGGCTCGGAGACGACGACGATGCTGCTGAGCGCGGGCCTGTCGCTTGGGCTCGCGCTGGCCGGCGCGTTCACGGCGCACACGCTGTACAACGTGCCCGAGCCGGCCCGGCACACGCGGAAGCTCGGCGGCGCGTACCGCGTCCTGAAGAGCAACTACTACCAGGACGAGTACCAGGTCTGGCTCGCAGAGGGCCTGACGCTGCCGCTGGCTCGAGCGGCCGACCGCTTCGATCAGACCGTCATCGACGGCGTCGTCAACGGGACGTCGACGATCAGTCTGTTCGGCAGCGATCGACTGAAACGGATTCAGACGGGTATCGTGACTAACTACGCGGCGCTGTTGGTGGGCGGGTTCATCGGCTTACTGCTCGTCCTCGGCTATATCGGAGGGTGGTTCGCATGATGATAGAAGCGCTTATCGCTGTCGCACTGGTCGGCGCACTGGTGACGTTCGTCGCGCCGAATCGAATCGCCGGCAAACTCGCGTTCGCGATCAGCCTCGTGCCGGCGGCGCTCAGCCTGTGGCTGTTCGCCGCCTTCGACGGCAGCGGGAACGCCCTGCTCGACGGCGAACTGGCGTTCGAATCGCGGGCGGCGTGGCTCGAGATCGGCGACTACTCGATCTCGTGGTTCGTCGGCCTCGACGGGATCAGCCTGCCGCTGGTGGTCCTGACGACGATCCTCTGTACGCTCGCGATCGTGAGTTCGTGGACGCCGATCGACGACCGGGAGTCCCAGTTCTACGGGCTCATCCTCTTTATCGAGGCGAGCCTGATCGGCGTCTTCGCGGCGCTCGATTTCTTCCTCTGGTTCGTCTTCTGGGAGGCGGTCCTGATCCCGATGTACCTGCTGATCGGCATCTGGGGCGGCCCGCGCCGGAAGTACGCCGCGATCAAGTTCTTCGTCTACACGAACGTGGCGTCGCTGGTGATGTTCGGGTCGTTCATCACGCTCGTCTTCGGGCTCGGTGACTCCGTCACCTCCTTCGCGCTGCCCGAAATCGCGACGGCGATGGTCAACGGCGGCCCCGAGGGCTTCTTCGGGCTCGGCGGAACGACGCTCGCGTCCGTCGTCTTCATCGGGATGTTCCTCGGATTCGCGGTGAAGGTGCCGATCGTCCCCTTCCACACGTGGTTGCCCGACGCCCACGTGGAGGCCCCGACGCCGGCCTCGATACTGCTGGCCGGGGTTCTGCTGAAGATGGGAACCTATGCACTGCTGCGGTTCAACTTCACGATGTTCCCGGACCAGGTCGAGACCTACGCGATTCCGATCGCCGCGATCGCCGTGCTCAGCGTCATCTACGGCGCGATGCTGGCGCTCGCCCAGACCGACCTCAAACGGATCGTCGCCTACTCCTCGGTCTCGTCGATGGGCTACGTCATCCTCGGGCTGGTCGCCTACACCCAGTTCGGGGTCGGCGGCGCGACCTTCCAGATGGTCTCTCACGGCCTGATCTCGGGACTGATGTTCATGGCCGTCGGCGTCATCTACAACGCGACCCACACGCGGATGGTCACCGACATGTCCGGGATGGCAGACCGGATGCCGATCGCGGTCGGCGTGCTGATCGCCGGCGCGTTCGGGTACATGGGACTGCCGCTGATGAGCGGGTTCGCCGCCGAGTACTTCATCTTCTTCGGGGCTTTCGGCTCCGATCTGCTCTCGTACTCGCCGCTGTTCACGTCGCTGGCGATGTTCGGAATCGTCATCGTCGCGGGCTACCTGCTCTTCGCGCTCCAGCGGACGGTGTTCGGACCGTATCGACTCGAAACCGACTACGAGGTGGGCCGCGCGCCGATGCACGACGTCGCGTCGATGGTCGTGCTCCTGGGGCTCATCATCGCCCTCGGCGTCGCCCCCGACCTGATCTTCGACATGATAACCGACGCAATCGACCCGATCCTCGAGCGAGGAGGTGACCTCTGATGGCAGTCCTCGAGTTCCCCGACTGGATGGCACTCGCACCGGCGCTGATCCTGGCGGGGACGGCGCTCGTCCTGTTCCTGATCGACAGCATCGACCCCCACTCGACGAACCGCACGCTGCTGTCCGGCACCGCCGTCGCCGGCTCGCTGTCGTCGCTGGCCGTCGCCGTCTGGTACACCGTCGCCGGCGTCGGCGCGACGGGGATCGAGAACTACGGCGTCATCGACGTCATGAACGGCCAGTTCGTCGTCGACCAACTGGCGCTGTACTTCATGATTATCATCGCGACCGTCACGGCCCTCGTCACGGTGGCGAGCCACGACTACCTGCGGGATCACACCTACCAGGCCGAGTACTACTCGCTGGTCATCCTCGCGGCGACCGGGATGTCGATGATCGCCGCCTCGAACAGCCTCGTGACGATCTTCATCGCGCTCGAGCTGACGAGCCTGCCATCGTACGCGCTGGTCGCGATCTTAAAGGACAACCGCGGCAGCGTCGAAGCGGGCCTGAAGTACTTCCTGATCGGCGCGCTGTCGTCGGCGATCTTCGTCTACGGGATCTCGCTGGTCTACGGTGCGACCGGCTCGTTGCAACTCGAGGCCATCGCGACGAACCTCGGAGCGGCCGGCGAGATGGGCGGCCTGCTCGGACTGGGCATCCTGATGCTGATCGGCGGCATCGCGTTCAAGACCGCGAGCGTCCCCTTCCACTTCTGGGCCCCCGAGGCCTACGAGGGCGCGCCCGCGCCGATCTCGGCGTTCCTCTCCTCGGCCTCGAAGGCCGCCGGCTTCGTGCTCGCGTTCCGCGTGTTTACGACGGCGTTCCCGATCGACGCGACGGCCGACGTCATCGGCGTCGACTGGACGCTCGCGTTCGCCATCCTCGCGATCGTCACGATGACGCTCGGAAACTTCGCGGCGGCGACCCAGGAGAACGTCAAGCGGATGCTCGCTTACTCCTCGATCGGCCACGCCGGCTACGTGCTGATCGGGCTCGCGGCCCTCTCGGCCGACGGCGGGGAACTCGTCATGGGCGCGGCCATGATGCACCTGCTGGTCTACGGCTTCATGAACACGGGCGCGTTCCTGTTCGTCGGCCTGGCCGAACACTGGGGCGTCGGACGGACCTTCGAGGACTACAACGGCCTCGCCGAGCGAGCGCCCTTCGCCTGCGGCGCGATGGCGATCTTCATGTTCAGCCTCGCGGGCGTCCCGCCCTTCGGCGGCTTCTGGAGCAAGTACCTCCTCTACACCGAGACGATCAATGCCGCGGCGGACAACACGATCCTGCTCGTCCTCGCGGCGGCACTGGTGATCAACAGCGCGCTCTCACTATACTACTACTCGCGGCTGGTCAAGGCGCTCTGGATCGAGGAGTCGATCCTCGATCGCGACTCCCTCGCCCAGCCCACCGGTCTCTACGCGGCGATCATCGCCGCGGCCGTCATGACGGTCGTCATCCTGCCGGCATTCGGTCCGATCGCCGACGCCGCGCTCGAGGCGGCCGCCGCGGTCGTCGCCTGACGGGCGACCCGGTAGCTTTTACCCGTCGCGGTCGCAAGCGGCGATACATGGTTTTCCGGCTCGTGCTCGGCTGCGGGACCGTCTGCCGACAGGTCACGGAGCGGCTCTCCGAGCGCGACGGCGATCGACTGCTCGTTATCACCGCCGACGAGAGCGTCGTCGAGACGCTGCGCGACGAGAGCGTGCCGGCCCGCACTGCCGACCCGTCCGACCCCGACGCCATCGCAAACGTCGACCCGCCGGACGTGATCTTCGTCGGTAGCGACCGCACTGACGTCAATCGTGCCGCCCTCCAGAGTGCGCGGGATCGCTTCCCCGACGCGTCGATCGTGGCGTATCTGGGTGGGAACGCGACGGCGGCGGACCGCAATCGGTTCGACGAGTTGGCGGACGCCGTCGTCGATCCGACGACCGCGCTGGCCGATCGGGCACTCGACGGCACGGCGAGCCCGTCGGCTGAATCCGCTATCGAACTCCGAGAGCACCTCGCGGACATCGACGGCCGGCTGGCGGTCGTCACCCACGACAACCCCGATCCGGACGCGCTCGCGAGCGCCGTCGCGCTCGTCGCTGTCGCGGAGTCGGTCGGCGTCGACGCCGACGCCTGTTACTTCGGCGAGATCTCCCATCAAGAGAACCGGGCGATGGTCAACCTCCTCGAGTTGAATCTGCGAAACCTGGCCCACGACGAGCCGCTCGGGGAGTATTCGGCGTTCGCGCTGGTCGATCACTCTCGACCCGGCGTCAACGACCAGCTCCCGCCGGATCTCCACGTCGACATCGTCATCGATCACCATCCGCCCCGCGGCCCGGTCCCCGGCGAGTTCGTCGACCTCCGGCAGGGTGCGGGTGCTACCAGCACCATCCTGACCGAGTACCTCGAGCGGTTCGATATCGACGTCGACGCGGCGACGGCGACGGCGTTGCTGTACGGGATCCGGGTCGACACGAACGACTTCACTCGGGAAGTCTCGCCCGCCGATTTCCGGGCCGCGTCGGTGCTGTGGCCCCGCGTCGACACGTCGCTGCTGGATCAGATCGAGCAGCCCTCCCTCGGGGGCGAGACCCTCGAGACGATCGCCCGAGCGATCAAGAACCGGGTTCAGCGCGATTCGGTGGCCGTCGCCAGCGTGGGGCGGATCGGCGACCGCGACGCGTTGCCTCAGGCGGCCGATCAGTTGCTCGCGATGGAGGGCGTCGAGACGACGCTCGTCTTCGGCTTCGCCAGCGAGATGGTCTTCGTGTCGGCCCGATCGCGGGCGGCGGACGTCGACCTCGGTGAGACGCTGCGGGACGCGTTCGACCGGATCGGCAGCGCCGGCGGCCACGCCGACATGGCCGGCGCGCAACTCGAGATCGGCATTCTGGGCAGCGCCGACGACGAAGAGGAGATCGAGTCGATCGTCAGCGTCGTCGAGGAAGTGATTACGAACCGCTTTTTCGAGGCGATCGACACGCGGCCGGGCGTTCCGGTCGGGGCCTACACGCAGACCAGCGAGTGGCTGTTCACCCAGCGCGGCGAGCCGGAAGACGGCGAATCGGCGTGACCGGTCGCTCGTCACGTCCCGCTGGGATGCGGAATCGGCGGGCGAGTCCCCGACCGTTCGTCTCCGGCCGCATCGTGCGACGCGTCGTTCTCTCGGGAGTGGGGACGGCGAATGCGACCCACGATACTCTTTTTACGCTGGCACCCATCGATCCGGATACCGAATCGAAGAGGAGCGCTGGGTACCGAATCCGCTAGTTCGGTACGTTTCTGGCTGATCGACGGGTGATTCATGAGTAAACACAGATCGGACGATACGACACGGCAGCCCGCGTCTGCCACCGGGAACCGGTTCGAAGCCTCACACTCGAGGGTCGAGACTCGTGGCCCCATCGAACCGGTCGATGGCCACGAGCACAACGACCACTTCGCACATATTTACGACGACCGCGGCGAGCAGTTCGAGACGGTCGTCCCGTTCATCCGAGAGGGGCTCGAACGCGGCGAGCGATGCATCTACGTCGCCGACGACAATACCGTCGACGAGGTACGCGAGGCGATGCGAGCGCGCGGTATCGACGTCGATAGCGCCCTCGAGTCGGGGGCGCTCACGATGTATACGGCGGCCGATACGTACCGCCGGACGGGCGAGTTCGACCGCGAGGCGATGCTCGAGTTCTGGGACGAGACGCTCGCAGATGCGACCGCGAGCGAGTTCGCGGGGCTCCGAGCCGCCGCCGAGATGACGTGGGCACTCGAGGCCGACGAGACGACCGGCGATCAACTCTGTGAGTACGAGGCACTGCTCAATCCGCTCTATGACGGTGAGGACTACACCGTTCTCTGTCAGTACAACCGGGACCGGTTTCCCGCAGAAATCCTCCACGATGTCCTCAAAACCCATCCGTTTCTCGTGTACGATGCGGCCACTATCTGTCAGAACTTCTATTACACGCCGCCCAAGGAATACTTCGGCCCCGAGCGACCGTCGCGCGAACTGGATCGGAAGTTGGCGACCCTGGTCGATCGGACCGATGCGCGGACGACGATCGAGACTCGAGAGCGCTATCAACGGGACCTCTACGAGACGATCGCCAGTTCGAACGCGTCGCTCAGCGAGAAGATCGAGGAGCTGTTGGTACTGGGCTGTGAGCGGTTCGATCTCGAGATCGGCTACTTCACGAAAACCACCGGTGACGACGCGTTCGAGATCGTCGAAGCCGTCGGCGACCACCACGCTATCGAGTCGGGCGTTACCGATTCGCTCTGCGACACGTACTGCGAGAAGCTCCTCGCAGCGCCCGGCCCGATCTCCGTCCGAGACGCGTCGGCGGTCGGCTGGACCGACGACCCCGCCTACGAACGGTTCGGGTTGGACGCCTACTTCGGAATGACCGTTCACGTCGGCGGCGAGGAGTACGGGACGCTGTGTTTCGCCGCCGAGACGCCCCGCGAGAAACGGTTCTCGAGCGCCGAACGGACGTTTCTCAACCTGATGGGCCAATGGATCGAGTACGAACTGGAACACCAGCGCCGCGAGCGCTTCCTCCGCGAGAGCTACCGGATCACGGCCGATCCCGACCGCGACTTCGAGGAGAAACTCGAGCAGTTGCTCGAGATCGGCCGGGAGTGGTTCGGCCTCGAGATGGGCGGGCTGAACCATCTGCCGTCGTGGGGCGGCGAGTTCCGATTGGAGAAGGGAGTCGGCCTCGGCGTCGACCCCGATGAGGAACTGTGGTCCGATCCGGGATACGGGCACTTCTGTCGTCGCACCGTCGAAGCCGACGAACCGGTCGCCGTGACGGACGTCCGTGGCACCGACTGGGAGGACGACGAGATCCATCGCGAGTTCGGATTGACGAGCTATCTCGGGACGCGGGTGACGAACGGGGCGACGACGTACGGCACGTTCTGGTTCGGGAGCACGGAGCCGCGCGACCGGCCGTTCTCCGAGACCGAGCGCACGTTCATCGAGTTGCTGGGCCAGTGGATCAGCTACGAACTCGAACGCGAACAGCGAGAACGCCACCAACAGACGTTGAGCCGGATCGCCGCCGATCCCGGTCGGCCGTTCGAGGAGAAGCTGGACGACATCTTCGAGCTGGGATGCGAGCGGTTCGATCTCGAAATCGGCGGACTCGCGCGTGTCGACCCGGCGACCGATTCGTTCGAAGTGGAAGCGGTAAGCGGCGACCACGACCACCTCGAGCCCGGTGCAGCGGCACCGCTCTCGGAGACGTACTGTCGGGCGACGGTCGAAGACGGAACGATAGCCGACGTTACCGATCCCGAACGGTCCGGGTTCGGGGACACCCTCGCGTACGACAGGTTCGGCGTCGAAACCTATCTCGGAACGCGGATCGAACTCGAGAACGAGCCGGACCGGACGTTCTTCTTCGTGTCCACCGACTCGCGCGACCGGGAGTTTACGGACGCCGAACGGACGTTCCACCATCTCATGGCGCAGTGGGTTACGTTCGAACTCGAACGAAACCATCGCGAACGAGCCCTTGAGGAATCAAACGAGCGCTTAGAGCAGTTCGCCTACGCCGCCTCCCACGATTTGCAGGAGCCCTTACGGATGGTCACGAGCTATCTCCGACTGCTCGAGCGGCGGTACGGCGACGCCTTCGACGAAGACGGCGAGGAGTTCCTCGACTACGCCGTCGACGGGGCCGAGCGCATGCGCGAGATGATCGACGGTCTCCTCGAGTACTCCCGGGTGGAAACGCGGGGCGATCCGTTCGAACCGGTCAAGCTGGACTCTCTCCTCGAGGACGTGCTCGCGGACCTGCGGCTCCAGATCGAGGAGAGCGACGCGGAGGTTACGGTCGACCGACTCCCTCGCGTCTCGGGCGATCCCAGTCAGTTACGGCAGGTCTTCCAGAACCTGCTCAATAACGCCATCCAGTACAGCGGCGAGACACCGCCTCGCGTTCGCATCGATGCGAACCGGCGCGGCCGAGAGTGGGTCGTCTCGGTTCGGGACGACGGGATCGGTATCGATCCGGACGACCAGGATCGCGTGTTCACCGTCTTCGATCGGCTCCACAGTCGCGACGAGTACGAGGGGACGGGCATCGGACTGGCGCTCTGTCAACGGATCGTCGAGCGCCACGGCGGCGACATCTGGGTCGATTCCGAACTCGGCGAAGGATCGACGTTCTCGTTGACGCTCCCCGCACTACAGGATCAGTGAACGGCGTCACAGACGGATCGAGTGACAGAGTTCCGTTCTCACCGCGCCAGATCGGTTCCGGATCACTGACGGCTGCGAGGCGGTGAGAGACGCCAACGGTACTGACAACGACGGCGTCAGTGACAGTACTTTTGCGCGCGGCCCTCGTCCGTCCGGGTATGGAGGTCGTGTCGGACCGAACGAAGCCCAAGGTCAAAGACTACATGACGCGCGACGTAGCGACGGTCTCGCCCGACGAGACCGTCGGCGAGGTCGCGACGCGGATCGCCGAGAGCGAGGAACACAGCGGCTTTCCCGTCTGCGAGCGACGCCGCGTGGAGGGCTTCATCAGCGCCCGTGACTTGCTGCTCGCCGAGGACGACGATCCGATTTTCAAGGTCATGGCGACGGAACTGCTCGTCGCCCACCCCGACATGAAGGTGAACGACGCCGCACGCGTCATCCTTCGATCGGGTATCCAGAAACTGCCCGTCGTCGACGACGCGGGCAACCTGGTGGGAATCATCTCCAACGCCGACGTCATCCGCAGTCAGATCGAACGCGCGACCCCCGAGAAGGTCGGCAAACTGATGCGGACCCTAGAGCAGATCCACGAAATCGACCTGACGGAGGAGCGCCGGACCGTCCCGCTCACAGAGCTCACCCCCACGCAGGGCCGGGTCTACGCCGACGAACTCGAGGGGCGACGCTACGAACTCGAGCGCGGACTCGCCGAACCGCTGGTGGTCATCGACAACGGCGGCACGCTCCTGTTGGCGGACGGCCACCACCGCGTGCTGGCCGCCGATCGGCTGAACATCGACGAGATGGACGCCTACGTGATCGTCATCGATCACGAGATCGATCTCGGGATGGCGCGCACGGCCGAAAAGGAGGGACTCGAGCGAATCGACGACATCGACGTCGTCGACTACGCGCGCCATCCGCTGGTCCAGACGACCAAGCGGCTCCAGTCGGACGGCGGGGATGCGGACGGAGACGAGGCCGAGTAAGAAGCGGCGAGTCCGAGGGATCGCAACGCACGCATTCACACATTCGTACCGAACCGACAGTCGCCGCTATCGATTGCTGGTGAGCGTTTTCCGTGTCCGGACAGTATCTCGTTCGATGGCTGGATCACCAACACCCGACCGCGTTCTCGTCGCCGGTGCCAGCGGGGCGACCGGCGAGGAGTTGCTCTCCGTCCTGCGACCGACTGATCTCTCCGTTCGCGCGACCACGCGGTCGTACGCGAGCGTCGACGCGCTCGAGCGCCACGGTGCCGACGAGGTCGTCATCGCGGATTTCTTCGAGTCGGCCGACGCCATCGCTGCGGTCGAGGGCTGTGACATCGTCTACTGTGCGCTCGGGTCACCGCCGAGCCTGCGTCATCTGACCGGCGGCAAGTTGGTCGATCGAACCGGCGTCATCAATCTCATCACTGCTGCCATCGCGGCTGACGTTTCCTATTTCGTCCTCCAGAGTGCGATCGGCGTCGGGAACTCGAAAGGGGGGCTCTCGCTGCCGGCGCGGCTACTGATTCGGGGGGCGTTGCGGGCCAAACGAGACGCCGAGACGGCGCTTCGTCACTCGGGGTTGGGGTATACGATCGTTCGGCCGGGGAAACTGACGGACCGACCGCCGAGCGGCGAGGTCGTGGTCGGCGAGGGCGGCGATTCCGTCTCCGGATCGATCCCGCGGGCCGACGTGGCGCGGGTAATGGCTGCGTCGCCGTTCACGCCCGATGCACGCAACCGAACCGTCGAAGTCGTCAGTCGGAACGGATTGTCGAGTACGCCGAACAACCGCGTCGACATCGACTGGGCCGATGACCTCCTCGCGGCCGGCCACGAACACAACCGAGTATAACTGTCCGTCTCCCGAGAGGCGGTAGCGCGGTTCTCAGGCCGATCGATCGCCCCGAACCTTCATTGCCCTGTCGGCAAATATTACGTCCATGTACGACGATGAGGATCTCGAGGAGATTCGCGACGCGGGCGAGCAGTGGGAGGAAGAGACCCTCGAGCCGACCCTCGAGCGCCGCGGCGAGCGACGGGAGCGGTTCGCGACGGTATCGAACCACGAGGTCGACCGGCTCTACACCCCCGACGACGTTTCGGATCTCGACTACCTCGAGGACTTGGGATTCCCGGGCGAGGAACCCTACACGCGGGGGCCGTACCCGACGATGTACCGCGGGCGGACGTGGACGATGCGCCAGTTCGCCGGCTTCGGAACGGCGGAGGAGACCAACGAGCGTTTTCACTACCTGATCGACGAGGGTCAGACCGGCCTCTCCGTCGCGTTCGATATGCCCTCCCTGATGGGGCTCGATTCGGACGATCCGATGAGCGAGGGCGAGATCGGCAAGGAGGGCGTCGCGGTCGACACGCTTCGAGACATGGAGATCCTCTTCGACGGGATCGACTTGGAGGAAATTTCGACGTCCTTTACGATCAACCCCTCCGCGCCGGTGATCTACGCGATGTACATCGCGCTGGCCGACCGGCGGGGCGTGCCTCGCGAGAAGCTGCGCGGGACCCTCCAGAACGACATGTTCAAGGAGTTCATCGCTCAGAAGGAGTGGGTGATCCCGCCGGATCCGTCGCTCGATCTCGTGACGGACGTCCTCGAGTTCAGTACGGCCGAGACGCCGAAGTTCCACCCGATCTCGGTCTCGGGCTATCACATCCGCGAGGCGGGTTCGACGGCGGTCCAGGAGCTCGCCTTCACCCTCGCGGACGGCTTCGGCTACGCCGAGGACGCGATGGATCGGGGGCTCGACGTCGACGAGTTCGCGCCGCGGCTCTCCTTTTTCTTCAACTGCCACAACTCCTTCTTCGAGGAAATCGCGAAGTTCCGGGCAGCGCGCCGGATCTACGCGCGGGTGATGGACGACTGGTACGGCGCGGAGGCCGACGAGTCCAAGCGACTCAAGTTCCACACCCAGACCGCGGGCCAGTCACTGACGGCCCAGCAGCCGCTGAACAACGTCGCTCGGGTGACGATTCAGGCGCTGGCCGGCGTCCTCGGGGGCACCCAGTCGCTGCACACCAACAGCTTCGACGAGGCGCTCGCCCTGCCCGGCGAGAAGGCCGTTCGAGTCGCACTGCGGACCCAGCAGATCATCGCCGACGAGTCCGGCGCGGCGGACATCGTCGACCCCATGGGCGGCTCCTTCGCCGTCGAGACGCTCACGAACGAGATCGAGGAGCGGACGATGCGCTACATCGAGGAGATCCGGGAGATGGGCGACGGCTCGGTCCGCGACGGCATTCTCAACGGAATCGAGGACGGCTACTTCCTCCGGGAGATCCAGGACGCGTCCTACGAGTACCAGGAACGCGTCGAGCGCGGCGAGGAGGTCGTCGTCGGCGTCAACAAGTACACGCTCGAGGAGGACACCAGCCCCGACATCCTCCAGATCGACGAGACCACGGCCGAACGGCAGCTCGGCCGGCTCGAGGACGTGAAGGCGGACCGAGACGACGCGGCCGTCGAGGCGGCGCTCGAGGCGCTTCGCGAGGCCAGCGAGCGCGGCGAGAACACGATGCCGTATATCGTCGACGCAGTGAAGGCCTACGCGACGATGGGCGAGATCATGGGCGTCTTCGAGGACCTGTACGGAGCGTACAGCGAGAACCTCGGACTGGCGTAAGTCACGCGTCAAGGGTTCCACCGGTGAATCGCATCCGATAGTACCGTCGCGAGCCACATCATCCACGCGACGCTGCAGACGAGGCCGAGAACCACGGCCCAGTTGAACCGGATTCCGAGGGGAAAAAGCAGGACGAACGGCAGTCCCAATAGGCCGAGCGGGACGGACAATCGCTCACCGACCCACGCTGGCCCGACTCCCGCGAGTGTGACGACGGCCCACAGGAACGTGAGCGAGAGGAATACGGCGAAGACGACCAGCGAAGTGTCGTCGGGCCGGAAGACGCGCTGATACCGAGGTGCTTCGCGCTCGTCGTCGACATCCGACCGCCTGCGAACGACCCTCGCGACCGCGACCGCGAACGCAGCCGATCCGACGATCGATGCGACGAGTCCACCCGCAATGAGCGCGACCGATGGTTCCGTCGACGGTGGAAGTTGAGCGGTCGTGAAATTCCGATTGACGTACCAGACCGCCGGAAACAGGATAGCAAAGAACGGGACGACTGCCGCCCGGAGAACATCGTTCATTCAACTGATCCGACGAGTGCAGGTACTGTAAGTGTTCGCTCACGACGGTAGCGGACGAAACGAAGTTGCTCGCTGGCAACAGAAGTCACCCGTCGACGATCTCGGGTCGTGCTCCCGCTAGCCGGCGACGTGTCGGGCGCTGGACGGTCCGTCACGTTGCATCATCGAACCGAGAGAGACCGACGACGACGAGTCCAAGCATCACCAACAGCGCGCCCACGGCAACAGCACCGTAGACGGCGAGCGTAACCGGCGAGACGGGGACTACGATCGAACGGACAGTGATCTCCTCGAGGCCGGTCCGGGCGGGCAGGGTCGCACCGAGCAGCGCGCCGAAGGCGGCGGTCGCAGTGACGAGCGCGATGGCGAGGGCGACGACGGCCCGCCGTCCCGCTATGGTTCGAGCATCGAGCACGACTGTCTGTACACCGTCCCGAAAGGTGGCGTTTGCGCCGGAGCAGTCAGTCGGATCGCGACCGGCGTATCGGGATGATCCGCCACACGGACGGTATCGGGTTCCGTTCACGTCGACACCGAACTGGCGGTGTGTCCATTTCGATCGCCGTCGATTGCCGTGTCGGTCACCGTTCCGGCTCGGTCCCGAGCGGTGGTGTTCGTTCGTACAGAAAGCGGTGTGGTCGATGGTAAATATGGCCGTCATCCGGATATTCACGGCCGTTATGGCCATGGAAACGCGTATGCTCGACACCCTACTGCACACCGGTGCACAGCACCCCGATCTCCTCTGGATACTGGTCCCGAGTTTCCTCTCGTTCGTCGCGGGGCTCGGCATCGCGTCGTACTCGGATCGACTGCGCGAGCAAACCAGTTCCGGACGGCCCGCGTCGGACGACTGACGGCGATCGCTCGTCGAGTTGCGGTCAGTTTCTGCCGCTGATATCCACGAACGGCTATCCGACGAACACGTGCTATCGGGAGAACGAGTGCGGTGCGTTCGATCTCGAGGACGTCGACTGATCCGATATCCAGTCCCGGAATCGCCGTTAGACGGCCAGATACTCCGTCACGGCCTCTCTCGACTCGAGTCGGTCGGCGTCGAGTTCGTCGACGATCGTTCCCTTGTCGATGGCGTAGCAGCGCTCGGCGAGGTGCTGGACGACGTGAAGGTTCTGTTCAACGAAGCAGATCGTCGTCCCCAACTCCTCGTTGACTCGCTGCAGGTCGCGGGTGATGTCCTGGACGATCGACGGCTGGACGCCCTCGGACGGTTCGTCCAGCAGGAGGAGGTCCGGGTTCCCGACCAGCGCGCGGCCGATCGCGAGCATCTGCTGTTGGCCGCCGCTCATCGTCCCCGCGTCCTGGTCCCGTCGCTCCTCGAGGATGGGGAAGTAATCGTAGACGGCCTCGTACTGGAGGTCGTCGTTGCCCTCGTTGATCGTCTCACCCATCCGCAAGTTCTCTTCGACGGTCAACTCGGGGAAGACGTCCCGTCCCTGCGGAATGTAGCCCATCCCGTGGCGAGCGCGGACGTCCGCCGAGGCATCGGTGACGTCCTCCCCGTCGAAGGTTATCGCGCCGTCATCGGCCTCGAGCAGCCCCATGACGGCCTTGACGAGCGTCGTTTTGCCGACGCCGTTTTTCCCCATGATGCCGACGATCTCTCCGTCGTCGACGCTCACGTCGACGTCGCGGAGGATCGGTGTCTTGCCGTACGAGACGCGTAGGTCGGTAATATCGAGCATTAGGTATCCTCTCCCAGGTAGATCCGCTTGACCTCCGGATCGGCTTTGACCTCCTCGATCGAGCCTTCGGTGAAGATCTCGCCCTGATCGAGGACAGTCACGCGGTCGGCGATCGTTTCGACGAAGTCGATGTCGTGTTCGATGACGATGAACGCCACGCCCTCCTCGTCCTGAATCGTCCGCAGTAGGTCCGCGATTTCGGCCGTCTCCTCGACGGAGAGGCCGGCGACCGGCTCGTCGAGCAACATGAGTTTCGGCTCGAGGGCCATCGCCATCGCGATCTCGAGGCGCTGTTGCTGGCCGTGAGACAGGTTCGCGGCGGTGTCGTCGATTTCGGCCAGCAGATCGAACTGTGCGAGGAGTTCGCGGGTCCGCGATTCGAACGCGTCGGACTCGACGATGCGTTGCAGCGGGATCCGCAGGTTCTGGCGCACGGTGAGGTCCTCGTAGAGGCTCGGCACCTGGAACTTCATGCTGATCCCGCGGTCGACGCGTTCGTGCGAGGGCAGCCCCGTGATCTCGGTCCCGTCGTAGTAGATCGAGCCCGCGGTGGGCTCGAGTTGCCCCGTGATCAGGTTGAGGAACGTGCTCTTGCCGGCCCCGTTCGGGCCGATGAGACAGCGCAGTTCCCCTTCTTCGATGGCGAAGTCGACGTCGTCGGTCGCGGTGAGGCCGCCGAACTCCTTGCGCAGGTCGCGGGTCTGGAGGATTCGGGAGGACCCCTCGCCGGTCTCGTCGACGGCCTGCGTGGTCTTGACGGTCGGATCGCTGATCCCCATCAGTCGCTCACCTCCTCGGCCGCCGCGGGCGGATCGGTCGGCTCCGGCGTCGACCGGTACTCGACGAGCATCGTTCGGAGCCGCGGTGCGATCCCTTCGGGCATCAGCAGGACGACGACGACCAGCAGGACGCCGATGAAGACCAGCGCCCACTCGCTGCCCGAGAGGGCCAGCCAGTAGTCGACGACCTGAATGGTCAGCGCGGCGCTGACGGTCCCGAGCAGCGACGTGCGGCCGCCGACGCTGGCCCAGACGACTGGCAGCGCCGCGGCGGTAATGCCGAAGACGCTCGGATCGATGTAGTTGTTCTGCGCGGTGAACAACACGCCGGCGAGGCCGGCGATCGCGCCGCCGATAGTGAACACGGTCAGCTTGATGAACGTCGTGTTGTAGCCGAACATCTCGGTCCTGGTCTCGTCCTCGCGGGTCGCGACCATCGCGTAGCCGAACCGGCCGTTGACGAGCGCGCGGAGCCCGAGGTAGGTCGCGACGAGCGCGCCGAGCGTGACGTAGTAGTGCGCGACGATCCCGATCTCGAGGCCCGTCGAACCGACGCCGAGGCCGAGATCCGGCACGCCGCTCATACCGTTGAACCCGCCGAGACGGGCGTCGCCGATCGCCCACTCGCCGCCCGCGGTCTGGCCCATGAACGTGTACAGGACCAGCGTCACGACGAGCGTGAGGATCGTCACGTAGACGTCCCGAACCCCGCCGTAGAACATGAAGTACCCGAGCGCGGCGGCGAAGCCGGTCGAGGCGAGCAGCGCCGCGAGCAGTCCCAGGGTGGGCCCCGAGAACGACGCGACGTTGATCGCGACGACGCCGAAGGTGTAGCCGCCGATGCCGAAGAAGGCCACCTGTCCGAAGCTGAGGATGCCACAGTAGCCCCAGATGAAACAGAGGCTCATGCCGAGCAGCGCGTACGCGAGGAACACTGCCCCGGTCGCGGCGGCGTACTGGCCGAAGAGGACCGGTGCGGCCGCGAGTAGGGCGACGGCGGCCACGAACCCGAGCCAGAACGCGGGCGAGTTCCCCATCGTGTTCGGCCCCTCGAACGGTCGCCGGAGCCCTGCCAAGAGGCCCCGATCGGACGAGCCGGTGCTCATTCGCTCTCACCCCATTTCTGTCGGACGTCTTCGAGCAAGCCGGTGATCCCGTCGGGCATCAGCCGAATGGCGACGATCGCGGCGACGAGCATCGCGACCTGTCCCATGAACGTCCCGGCGACGTTCGTCACCGCGGCGTTGACCGACCCGAGGAAACCGCTGGCGAGGATCGTTCCGACGAGGACGCTCGAGCCGCCGACGACGACGGTGACGAACGCCTCGACGAGGAACGTCGAGCCGTACTCGGGCGTGACCGTCAACACCGGCGCGTACAGCGCGCCCGTCAGCCCCGCGAGCGCGGAGCCGATGCCGAACGTCGCCGTGTACATGCGTTCCGTGTCAACGCCCATGCTGCGGGCGGTCGCCTCGTCCTGCATGGTCGCGCGTGCGCGGACGCCGAAGTCGGTCCACATGAACAGGGCGTAGAGCCCGGCCAGCACCGAGACGGCGATCACGGCGAGCACGAAGTAGTAGGTCGGCGCGTCGACGGCGCTCACCTCGCCGAAGGGGATGCCGATCCCTGGCGCGGAGTTGCCGAAGACGATGCGGACCAGCTGGATCACCACGATGGAGATCCCCCAGGTGACGACCATCGAGTCGAGCAGCCGGCCGTAGAGCCGGCGGATGATGAAGCGCTCGAGGACGAGTCCGAAGGCGGTCGTCGCGAGGACGCCGAGCGCGATTGCCAGCGCGAGCGGGACGCCGGCGGCGACGGCGAACGTCGTCGCGTAGGCACCGACGAGGATGAACTCGCCGTGAGCGAGGTTGATGATCCCCATCATCCCGAAGATGACCGCGAGCCCGACCGTCGCGAGGACGATGAACGCGAAGATTTCGACGAACTCGAAGCCGAGTCCGAGGAGTTCGGTCGCGGCCATCTCAGATCCCTCCGTAGACGTCTTGTGGTTCGTACTGGGTCCGTTCGGGGTCATTCGGCAGGTCGCAGCCGACGTCCTGCAGGAACGACGGTTCGATCTGCTGTTCCTCGTCGAAGGTCAACTCGTGATTCTCGTCGGCGTGGCCGACGCGCATGTTATGTACCATGTGGTGTGTCTTCGGATCCAGCCTGATGTCACCCTCCGGAGCCTCGATCTCGATGCCCGACTCGAGTTCCGCGATGACGGCGTCCTGGTCGAACGTCCCGGCGCGCTCGACCGCTTCCTTGTACATGTAGACCGAGAAATAGTTGTTCTGGGCCTCCTGATTGAGGTACTCGGCGTCGTCCCAGCGCTCGTAGTAGCGCTCGACGAAGTCCGCGTTGCGATCGGTCGGTAGCTCTTCCATGTAGTTGACGCCGACGTACATGTCGGACAGCGCTGGCGGATCGAGCCGCAGGTGTTCGTACCCCTGTGCCATCGTCGTCGAGGAGCCGATCGGGATCTCGAGGCCGCTCGCGGCCCGCTGCTCGTAGAACGAGCTGTGGTTCTGCCCGACGAGCATCGACATCACGAAGTCGGCGTCCGACGCCTGGATGTTGTTGATCGTCGACCCGAACTGGGTCTCGCCCAGCGGAATGTACTCCTCGCCGACGACCTCGGCGTCGTGTTCGTCCGCGATGAGTTTTACCCAGTCACCCGAGAGCTGTCCGAAGTTGTAGTCCGCGGCGATCGTGTAGATTCGGTCGCCGTACTCCTCGATCAGGTACGGGACGACGGCACCCAGCTGCTGGCGGGCCGTCGCGCCGAGGGGAAACACCGTCTTATCGCAGACGCCGCCCTCGTACTGCGTCGTATAGAAATACAACTGTTCGTGATCGTTGATCAGCGGGCGGATCGCCTCTCGAGTCGCGCTCGAGTAGCCCGCCCAGAGCGCGTCGACGTCCTCCTTGTAGATCGCGTGGCGGGTGAGGTCCTGATAGCGCATATTATCGGACTGCGGGTCGGGCGCGAACACGTCGACCTCTCGGCCGAGGATACCGCCGTCCCGGTTGATCTCCTCGATCGCGAGCTTCGTCGTGCGGTACTTGGCCGTCCCCGTCAGGGCGAAGTCCCGCGATCTGTCCTCGAGGATGGCGACGGTCGGCGCGTCCGCTCCCGACTGGATGCCGAGGAGCCCCCCGTTCTGGACGCAGCCGCCGATCGATGTGAGCGCGCCGGCGGCCCCGCCTGCGAGGACGTCGCGGCGGGAGAGTGACCGGTCGGTCACGGGCGATCACCGGCGTCGGTTTCGCCGAACTGAAGCGATCGAGATGTCATCTCGACCCTCCATCTGACCCCATCGTTCGTTTAGCTGTGCCATCCGCGTACGAATATCGGATATTAGACCACGATTGTCCGATCATCATCCACACGCGGTGGAGAGAGAAGAGATATAAAAGGGTTCTCTCAAGATAGTACAACCGCTAGGGAGGACTACCGAACAGGTTAACCGAACGAAAGGCATCCAATGATGCCTATTATTGCGAACATTCGTAGATATACTACTATTTATCCGAACGTTCGTTTCCTATTACTCGCCGAACGAGCCGTCCGGCCCACCGTAGCGATCGCACGATGACCGTCCGAAACGACCGATACGGCGCTCGAGTGACCGTCTCTCGGACGGTCGACCGATCTGACAGATCCGTTTCGATCGACGGGACTCGAGCGTATCGAGGAATCGCAAGCGGAAGTTTCGCCGGAAGTACGCCCTCCCTGGGCGGATTCGAGAACCTAAATATTCGAATTGAACTCCGGGAACGGGAACGGACACTCGTTTCAGCGATCGATCTGCGGTGTCGGCAGCGCTCGAGACTGGTCTCGCGCTCCGGTCCGTTCGTTCTCCTGGTTTAGGGAACAATGTCCATTCCCCCTGGACAAAGACATATTATTCCGGTAGAAATTAAAATCCTGCCCAGTAGGTCAGTGGACGAGCGTGACTGTCATCGGGCTCCTCGAGATCGACTGGCGACCGTCGACCGATCGAAAATGCCGTTTTCACGGCTTTACTGGCGCGAATTCTGCCGACTGGTCGAAATTCGGTCGCTCGCCGTCGCCGCGAGCCGACGAGTCAGCGTTCGCGATCGGCTCACAGAGCGGCGACCGCTCCGGACGCGGTATCGGATTCCGGAGCGCGTCAGTTCGCTTCGAGATATCGAATTATATCCGAAATACGTTCACGAAGAGCTAAATTTGATACTTTATCTGTAATACGGGCGTTCCTAATATATATTTCCAGTCTCGAGGCGAAATACCGACTCTAATTCCGTATTTGGTAGACGTTCGTCCGATCTCTCGCAAATATTGTTGACCGCACGTGAATTTACGTCGGTCGTCCGCCCACACCACGATGTGATGAAGCCACGTTTTCCCGTTCGTTCCGGCGAGCCGACCGGAGTGATCGAGGGATGAGCGATATCGTTCCGGGCGAACTACTCCCGGCCGACGAGCCGGTGACGATAAACGAGGACCGGCCGACGGCGACGGTCACGGTTGAAAACACCGGTGATCGCCCCGTGCAGGTCGGCTCGCACTTTCACTTCTTCGAGGTCAACCCCGGCCTCGCGTTCGACCGCGAAACCGCCTACGGAACCCGACTGGACATTCCGGCGGGGACGGCGATCCGATTCGAGCCAGGAGTCGAACGCGAGGTTGACCTCGTCGATATCGGCGGCGATCGGATCGTCCGCGGGATGGGCGGACTGGTCGACGGCGACCTCGACGACGAGGACGTGAAAGCGACCGCGATGGAGCGCGCTCGAGAGCAGGGGTATCTCGCGGAGGAATCGCAATGAGTCGCGAGCTCCCGCGCGAGGAGTACACCGAACTGTTCGGCCCGACCGAGGGTGATCGGCTCCGGCTGGGCGATACGAACCTGCTGGCGAAGGTCGAGACCGACCACACCGTCCTCGGAGAGGAAGCTGTCTTCGGCGGCGGCAAGACCATGCGCGACGGGATGGGCATGCAATCGGGTACGACGCAGGCCGAGGGGGCGCTCGACTGGGCCTTTACGAACGTCGTGATCATCGATCCCGTGCTGGGCGTCCGGAAGGGCGATATCGGCGTCCGCAACGGGAAGATCGTCGGCGTCGGCAAGGCGGGCAACCCCGACACGATGGACGGCGTCGACATGGTGATCGGCCCGAGCACGGACACGATTCCGGCGGACGGGCTGATCGCGACGCCCGGCGCGCTCGACATTCACGTCCACTTCAACAGCCCGCAGTTGGTCGAACACGCCCTCGGTTCCGGCGTCACGACCATGCTCGGCGGCGGCTTCGGCGGCGGTGCGACGACGTGTACCCCGGGCCCGCGGAACATCCAGCGATTCCTGCAGGCCGCCGAAGACTGGCCCGTCAACGTCGGGTTCTACGGCAAGGGCAACAGCAGCGAGCCCGAAGCGCTCCGTGAACAGATCGAGGCGGGCGCGGCCGGGCTCAAACTCCACGAGGACTGGGGCTCGACCCCCGCCGCGATCGATACCTGCCTCGAGGTGGCCGACGAGGAGGACGTGCAGGTCTGCATCCACACGGATACCTTAAACGAGTCGGGCTTCGTCGAGGACACCTTCGACGCCATCGACGGCCGGGCGATCCACACGTTCCACATCGAGGGCGCGGGCGGCGGCCACGCGCCCGACGTGCTCGAGTTGATCGGCCACGAGCACATGCTGCCGTCATCGACGAACCCGTCGATGCCCTACACCGAGAACACGTTCGACGAGCACCTCGACATGGTGATGGTCTGCCATCACTTGAACCCCGACGTCCCCGAGGACGTGGCCTTCGCCGAGTCGCGCATTCGCGCGGAGACGCTGGGCGCGGAGGACGTGCTCCACGACACCGGTGCCATCTCGATGATGACCTCCGACTCCCAGGCGATGGGTCGCATGGCGGAGGTCATCAGCCGGACGTGGCAGACCGCCCACAAGATGAAGGCCCAGCGCGGCCCGCTCGAGGCCGACGAGGGGACCGACGCGGACAACGCTCGTATCCAGCGCTACGTCGCCAAGTACACGATCAACCCTGCGATCACCGCGGGCATCGACGACTACGTCGGCTCGCTCGAGCCGGGCAAGCTGGCGGACATCGCGCTGTGGGATCCGGCCTTCTTCGGCGTCAAGCCGAAGGCGGTCATCAAGGGCGGGTTCCCGGTCTGGTCCCAGATGGGCGAGGCCAACGGCTCGCTGATGACCTGCGAACCGGTCATCGGTCGCGAACGCGCCGGCGCGCAGGGCCGGGCGAAACACGGGCTCTCGGTATCGTTCGTCAGCGAGGCCGCCTACGAGAACGACGTCGGCGATGCCTACGACCTGAAGACGCCCGTTCGGCCCGTCAGCGACACCCGCGAGGTCCGGAAATCGGACATGGTCCACAACGACCACTGTCCGGACGACATCGAGATCGACGCCCAGACGTTCGAGGTCGAAGTGGACGACGAACACGTCACCTGCGACCCGGCCGACGAAATCCCGCTCGCACAGCGATACCTGCTCTGAATATGGACTCCCAAGACGCATCTCTGACGCTCACGACGGTTCCGACAGCATCGCCGCCGCAAGCACGACCGCACTCGGCCTCGAGCACGTTCGACGCGCTCGAGACCGACTCCGAACCGGAACGCGAGGTGAGCCGATGGGAATGAACCTCTCGCCGAAGGAGATGGAGCGGCTCACGGTGTTCATGGCCGCGGAACTCGCCCGACGGCGCAAGGATCGCGGCGTGAAACTCAACCACCCAGAGACGGTCGCCTACATCTCGGACTGGGCCTGCGAGGCCGCCCGCGAGGGCAAGTCCGTCTCGCAGATCCGCTCGGAGGCGACCCAGCTCCTGACTCGCGAGGACGTGATGGACGGCGTCCCGGAGATGGTCGACATGATCCAGATCGAGCCCGTCTTCCCCGACGGCACCAAGCTCGTCACGATCCACGATCCGATCCGAGCCGATAGTCACGAGCAACTCGAGACGGTCGATCCCGGTCCCGGTGAGGATCTCGAGGGTGGCGACGACGCGGGCGAACCCGGCGCAGCAGACGAGAGCGAAGCGCACACGACCGGTGGCGGCCCCGAACCCACGGAGGGAGACTGATGGGGTACCGAGACGTCGCGAAGGTCGGCCTCGGCGGTCCCGTCGGCTCGGGCAAGACGGCGATGGTTCGCCGATTGGTTCCCGAACTCGTCGACCGGGACTACGAGGTCGGCGTCATCGCCAACGACATCATGACCCAGGAGGACGCCGACGTCTTCCGCGAGTCCTTCGCCGACTTGCTCCCGGCGGACCTCGTCGAAGGGGTCGAGACCGGCGCCTGCCCGCACACGGGCATCCGCGAGGACCCGTCGATGAATCTCGCGGCCATCGACGAGTTCACCGAGCGCCACCCCGAACTGGATGTCGTCCTGATCGAGAGCGGCGGCGA
Source organism: Natrinema amylolyticum (assembly GCF_020515625.1). Classification (NCBI taxonomy): domain Archaea; kingdom Methanobacteriati; phylum Methanobacteriota; class Halobacteria; order Halobacteriales; family Natrialbaceae; genus Natrinema; species Natrinema amylolyticum. The sequence goes on along the minus strand of NZ_JAIWPJ010000002.1, from coordinate 496,538 downwards.
CAACCTCGCCGCGACGTTCAACCCCGAGCTCGCGGACTACTTCCTGTTCGTCATCTCGGTCGCGGAGGGCGAGGACATTCCGCGCAAGCGCGGCCCCGGCGTCACGCAGGCCGACCTCCTCGTGGTGAACAAGACCGACCTCGCACCCCACGTCGACGCCGATCTGGACGTGATCGAGGACGACGCGGCGACGGTCCGCGGCGAGGATCCGTTCGTCTTCACGAACTGCAAGTCCGGCGAGGGGATCGACGACGTCCTCGAACACGTCGAGCGGGAGGTGTTGTTCGCGTGAGCGCGGGCCGCTCGAGCGAACGTCCGGATGCGGCGCGGCTGCCGCCCGCCTTCGAGGGCTACGCCGACGAACCGCTCGCGCAGGCTCCCGCCGGCGGCCCGGGCAAGAACGGCCTGCTCGAGGCGACGTTCGCCCGCGAGGGCGACGGGCCGACCCGCATGGTCCGTGACCGGGTGAAGGTCCCCTACCATCTGACCGGGACGCTGGAGACGGATCCGGCACCCGGACTCGCGACGCTGGTTGCACAGGAGCCGACCGGGGGCGTGGCGCAGGGAGACCGCCATCGGATGGCCGTCGACGCGCAGGCCGGTGCCCGCGCGCACGTGACGACCCAGAGCGCGACGAAGGTCCACAGCATGGACGCGAACTACGCTCACCTCGACGCCTCGCTCCGGGTCGAGGCGGGCGGCCACCTCGAGTACGTGCCTGGACCGACGATCGTCAACGAGGACGCCCGGTGCCTCCAGACGGTGTCGGTCGACCTCGCACCCGATTCGGTGGTCGTCGTCGCGGACGTGCTCGTCCCGGACGGGCTGACCGACCACGAGTCGTTCGGCTTCGACCACTACCACGCGCGCGTCGAGGCAGCGTACGACGGTCGACTGGTCTGTGCCGACGCCGTCGATCTGCGCCCCGACGAACGCGATCCGCGGGATCCGGCCAGCGTCGGCGAGTACGGCGTCGTCGGATCGCTGTACGTCTTCGCACCGGGGAGCGGGGAGGACGATGGCGACGGTCGCCGGAGGAGCCACGACGGCGACGAGGAGGCGGCCGACGACTCGAGCCGGAATCCGGACCTCGAGGGACTCGTCGAGGCCGTTCACGATCGGCTCGCGGACCGAGCGGGCGTCCGGGTCGGGGTCTCGCGGCTCCCCGACGACGCCGGTGCGATCGTCCGACTGCTCGGCCATCGACAGACGGACGTGACCGAGGCGCTGCGCGGCGCGTGGGACGAAACGAGACGAGCGACGCTCGGGGTCGGCGCACCCGCCGACCGGCGATACTGATGGAGCGAATCGACGGCGTCGTCGGCAACGTCCACGCCGACGACGACCTCGCCGCGTCGCGCGCCGATCACGAGGAGAACGGGACCCTCGAGCGCGTCGTCATCGACGCGGACGAGCGGCGGCGCTCGCGGTTCCGGGCGACGACCGACGGCGGCACCGACGTCGGCGTCATCGTCGACGGGGCGGCGGTCTCGGCCGGCGACGTGCTGCTCGTCGAGGACGACCGGATGATCGTCGTCGCGTTCGAACCGGTGGACGCGCTCGCGATTTCGCTGCCCGAGGCGACGACCGAGGCGCTCGAGGCGGCGGTCGAACTCGGCCACCGCGTCGGCAACCAGCACTGGGACCTCGCCGTCGACGAGGGGACCGTCTACGTCCCGCTCGAGGCCGACCGCCACATCGTCGAGCGCGTCGTCGCCGACGTCGTCCCCGGCTCCGACGTCCGGGAGACGACCGTCGAGGCCGACCTGTTCGTGACGACCCTCGAAGACGAAACGCACGAGTCGGCCGACGGCCCCGATCACACACACGGGGCTGAACACGAACACGGTCACCCCCACGAGCAGGGCCAGTACAGTCACGGGCAGACGAACGACCGCGACCACACCCATGACCACTGACCCCAGTTCGTTCCTGACGGCGCTCCGACTCTCGGACTCGTTTCTCCCCGTCGGCGGGTACACGGCCTCCTACGGCCTCGAGCAGTACATCAACGAGGACCGGATCGAGGACGGCGAGGATCTCCGGGAACTGCTCGCGGCCTACCTACGGCGGGTGGTCGGCCCCTGCGAGACCGTCGCGCTGGCGAACGCCCACGCCGCCAGCGCCGCCGGCGACCGCCAGCGGCTGCTCGCCGTCGACGAGCGGCTCCATGCGGTGACGATGCCCCGGGAGTTCCGCGAGAGTTCGACGAAAGCGGGGGCGAAGCTCTGCGAACTGCTCGGCCCGGACGCGAGTCCGAGCGGAGCGAACGCTGGCGACGAGCGGGCGGCGCGGGCCGAATCGGCGTCACCGGCGGCCGACGGCGGCGACCTCACGGCCGCGTTCGCCGACGCGATTGAGACCGGCGCGACGCCGGGCCACTACCCGGTCGTCTTCGGCGTCGTGACACAGGCGCGCGGGCTCGAGCGACTCGAGGCCTGCCTCTCGCACGCGTACTCGTTCGTGACGGGGCTGCTCGGCGCGGCACAGCGGCTGGGTCGGTTCGGCCACACCGAGATCCAGTCGGTGCTCGAGGCGCTGGAGCCGGTGATCACCGCGGTCTGCGAGCGCCACGTCGACGACGACGCCGCGGCGATGGCCTCGTTCGCCCCGCTGGCCGAGATCATGGGGATGCGCCACGAACGCGCCGGGCGACGGCTGTTCATGAGCTAACGTCTCGTCCGTCGGCGCACCCTCACGAAGTACGCCCCTGGGAAACGCTCTTGTCAGACGGCGTTGTACCGCCGCCAGTGAGACCTGTGCGTTCCGACGCGAGCGATTCCGACCGGCGCTTCTCCGAGAAAGAGCTGTTCTTGTTCCTGCTGGTCGGGATCACAGTCATGATGGCGGTGACCGGGTTCGTCCTCATCATCAACTGACGCCGACGGCCGGCGACGGCGCGACCGGCCTACGTCTCGGACGTGTCGTGTCGCGTCCGGTCGTCGGTTTCGATCACGCGAGCCGCGAAATACGTCACGACCGCGAGCGTCCCCATCGTCACCAACAGGATCGCGAACTGGATCGTCGACTGGAGCGGGTCGAACCCCCACGGGTTGAACACCGCGAAGACCGCGACGAAGAACCCGATGATCAGGAACGGGATCACGTTGACTGCGAGGTCCAGTGCGATTTCCGCGTCGAAGGCGCGTCTGCTCATAGGAGTGGAGTGTCTGTGTCGAGTGAGTCGGTCGATGATCGGTTCCGGATCACGTCTCGACGCCGCGGCCGCCGTCGTTTTCGGTCCGTCGGGACCGTACCAACCCCGCCCCGACGACCGTCACGAGGCCGGCGAGGACGAGCGCGACGCCGCGACTCGTCAGCCCGGAGAGGGGCTCGAGGAGGTCGATCGGGAGCGCTCCGGTCCCGTGGGCCGTCAACACCGCGCCGACGGCGACGAACGCGACGCCGAACGCGGCGGCGAGCGTGAGCGGCCGCTCGACGTAGTCGGCGTCCGCGAGGATGCCGGCGACGCTCGCGGCGAAGACGACGAGGCCGGCGACGGCGACGGGAACGAGGTCGACGACGATGCCGACCTCCGAACCGACGAGTCCGACGGCGACGAGAACGTGCCACGGCCTCGCGGCGTCGGTCCGGTCGGCCGTCGACCGCCTCGAGTGATCTGCCATACCCGGGGTTCCACGTCGAGGGGGTAGTATCTGGCCCTACCCGTCGGATCGGACGACAGTCACCGGTTCCGAAAAACGAGCGCGATCGGCCGGGATTGCCACGGCGGTTTCGTGTGCGACCGGACGACGTCGCGCGGCGCAGCTATTCGTCGCGCTCGATGACGAACTCCGTGAACTCGTTCAACTTCCGGGTTGTCTCGTCGTCGAACTCCAGCCCGTCGATCGCGGCGCGAGCCTGGGCCGCCAGCTCGAGCGCTCGCTCGCGCGCGTAGTCGATGCTGCCGGCGTCCGCGAGGATCTCGAGGGCCTCAAGGATCTCGTCGTCGGTGTTGTCCTCGGTCTCGAGGATGTCCTGCAGCCGACGGGCGCGGTCGGGCTCGCTCTCCTGAATCGCGTGGATGACCATGAGAGTCTTCTTACCCTCGCGGATGTCGTTGCCGAACTCCTTGCCGAACTCGCCGGCTCGGCCCAGCGAGTGCTCGACGTCCAGGATGTCGTCGCCGATTTGGAAGGCGACGGCGGTCAGTTCCGCGTACTCGGCGACGGCCCGCTCGATCTCGGGGGGTTGGTCGGTGATGATCGCGGCGAGACGGGCCACGATCCGGCCGAGACAGCCGGTCTTGCACGCACACATCTCCAGATACTGGTCGGTCGTGATTCGAACCTCGCGCTCGTTGTGCCAGCAGATGTCCATCCCCTGACCGAGATGCGTTCGGTTGAGTTCGTGCATCAGCATCTCGTAGGCGGCCAGTCGCCGGTCGGCCGGGAGGTCAGCCGGGTTCCGCGTGAGAACCTTCAGCGGTAAGAAGTACATCGCGTTGCCGGCGTTGAGCGCGATATCGCGACCGTAGACGCGGTGCAGCGCCGGTTCGCCGCGCCGAATCGTCGCCCCGTCCTCGACGTCGTCGACGATGATCGTCCCGTTGTGCAGTATCTCCGGAATACAGGCGTAGGGCAAGTACTCGGCCGGATCCTCACCGAACCCCTCGACGAAGACGAGAAAGAGCACTGCGCGCCACCGCTTCCCGCCGCGATCGAGGAGATCCCACAGCGGCGTCGCCAGCGCGCGCTGGATACCGGTGGGATCGTACTCGTAGGTGGGCGTACCGAAGAAGGACTCGAGGTAGTCAGCGTCGATCTCTCGTGGGACCAGATCGGCGATCGCCTCGTCAACGGCCGGCCGCCAGTCGGCAAGCGTCTCCCGCATATCGTCTCCGAGACGGACCGGCGTAAAAAAGATTCGCAGTTTGTCGTGTCAACGAGTGATATCGACAGCCACGTCGATTCCGGCGGTCCGAACCGCGCGAGCGATACAGTTACCAGCCCGTCCGTCCACGTTCCTGGCATGTCCGACTGGATCGGAACCGTCTTTCAGAGCGACGCTGGCTGGGACCATCTCGAGGGTCTCGTCGATATCGGGAACCGAATGGCCGGCAGCGAGGGCGAGCGGGAGGCCGCCGAACTGACGCGGGACGCGCTGGCCGACGCGGGTGCGCGAAACGCCCGCCTCGAGTCGTTCGAGATACAGGGCTGGACGCGGGGAGACAGCGCGATCACGGCCGGCGACACGACCCAGGACTGTATCGCGCTGCCGCGCAGTCCCGACGACCGCGTCGTCGCGCCGCTGATCGACCTCGGCTACGGGCTGCCCGCGGACTTCGAAGAGACCGACGTCGAGGACGCGATCGTCATGGTCCGCAGCGACGTTCCGAACTACTACGACCGGTACATCCACCGCCGGGAGAAGTACCACCACGCGGTCGAGCACGGCGCGGTGGGATTCGTCTACCGCAATCACGTCGAGGGCTGTCTCCCGCCGACCGGCAGCGTCGGCTGGAACGACGAGCCGATCGGGCCGATTCCGGCCGTCGGCGTCTCGAGCGAGGTCGGCGCACGGCTCGGCCGTCGGTTCGACGGCGAGTCGATCACGGTCTCGGTCGAGGCCGACGTCCATCCCGCCGAGAGCCAGAACGTCCGGGCCGAGCTCGGCCCCGACACCGACGAACGCGTCCTCGTGACGAGCCACGTCGACGCCCACGACATCGCCGAGGGGGCGATGGACAACGGTGCCGGAACCGCGATGATCGTCGAAATCGCGACCGCGCTCGCGGACCGCGAAGACGACCTCGAGACCCGCGTCGAGTTCGTCGGCTTCGGGGCGGAAGAGGTCGGCCTGCTGGGCTCGACGCGGTACGCCGAGCAGGCGGATCACGACGCGATCGAGGCGGTCGTCAACAGCGACGGCGTCGTCCGCGACCGGACGCTCTCGATCATTACGCACGGGTTCGACGAGCTACAGGACGTCGCGAACGACGTCGCGGAGCGGTACGATCACCCGATCGGAACCGTCCCGAAGCTCGGCCCCCACAGCGATCACTGGTCGTTCGTCAAGTGGGGCGTGCCGGGCTGTCACGTCAAGTCGATATCGGACGGTGCGGGCCGGGGCTGGGGCCACACCTTCGCCGACACCATCGAGAAACTCGAGCCCCGGACGCTGCGCGAACAGGCGATCCTCCTGACCGAATACGTCGCGACACTCGCTCGCGACGACGTGACGGTCGCCCGTCGCGACCGCGAGGAAATCGCGGCCGACCTCGAGTCACAGGGCCTCGCCGAAGGTATGCGGATCACCGGCGACTGGCCCTATAGTAGCCACTGAAAGTCAATGCACACCTGATCGCTGGACGGCTTGCGATCCGTGTGTAAATCGTTTCAGTGGCTACTATACGACGAGTGAGGCGCGGTCGGGGAGATCGACCGCGGGCACGCGTTCGACAACCGTACGCTTTTGAGCGGGCCGTGTGAACTGACGGCCATGGATGCCGCGTGGGACGGGGACGACTCCCCCGTCGTCGGGGTCGTCGATACCGAGACGGACACCAGCGACGCCATCGAGATCGACAACCCCCTCGAGTCGGCGGTCGCCGACGTCGACGGGACGATCGCGAGCGGCACACTCGAGGAAGTCCTCGCGGCGGAGCCGTCGGTGCTGGTGGCGGTCGGCGAGGCGACGCTGTCGGCAGTCGCTCGCGCCGATCTCGACTCGCCCGTAGTCCCGGTCGGTTCGGTCACCGGGATCAACTCGGTCGATCGCGACCGCCTCCCCGACGCGCTCGCTGCCGTCCTCGCCGGACGCGCCGTCCGTCGCGAGCGGCCCGTTCTGGAGGTCACTCTCGAGTCGGCTGGCGATGGCGATTCGGACGAGCCCGCGGTCCGGGAGCGCGCTCTGTTCGACGTGACGCTCATCACCGACGAACCCGCCCGAATCTCAGAGTACAGTATCCGAGATCGGGGGGCCGACGTCGCGACCTTTCGCGCCGACGGCGTCGTGACGGCGACGCCAGCGGGGAGCCACGGCTACGCGAGCGCGGTCGACGCGCCGCAGCTCTCTCCGGCCGTCGACGCGGTCGCGGTCGCCCCGATCGGTCCCTTCGTCACCCAGACCCGACGGTGGGTGTTGCCCGACGACGAGCTGACGTTCGCGGTCGAACGTGATGAGGGTGATATCACCCTCGTCGTCGACGGCCGATCGGTCGGCACGGTCACCGTCGACTCGCGGGTCACCGTCTCCCTCGCCGGCTCGCTCCCGACGCTGGTCGTTCCGGACGAGCGACTCGAGGGCAAGTAGGAGAGCGCGAAAAAGCGGTGTCGGCTCGAGCGGCGGACGGAACTGGCCCTCGACTGCGACTCGTCTAGCTGTTGTACGGCTCCTCGTCCCGATGGTGGTCCGGGTTCGTGTTCTCGAGGGCGTCGTCTTCCCGATCGACGGAGCCCTCGTCGATGTCCTGCTTGCGCTCTTCTTCGGCCTGCCGCTCGCGAGCCTCCTTCTCTTCCTCGGTGAGTCCCTCCTCGTCCCGAGCCTCCTCGGGATCGGTCTCCTCCTGTGCGAGTTGGACGTCCCGCCCGTGTTCGTCCTTGCCGGTGTTCTCGCGCTCGTCGGTGTTGTCGGACATAGTGATCCCACGTGTGGGTATCCGCGTTCGCCGAAAAGACGTTGGGCTTGCGACAGTCGGCGTATCCGATATATCGGCGCGTTCGCCCCGCTATATGCCGGTTACCAGGGGTCCCCGGAGGCGAGGTCGATCTCGCTGTCGCCCTTTTCGGACGGACAGAGATCCGCCAGCACGCAGTCGGTACAGTCGGGATTCTGTGCCGTACAGACCGCCCGCCCGTGATCGATACAGAGATGCGTGAACTGCTGCCAGTCGTCCTCGGGGACGATCTCGATCAGGTCCTGTTCGATCCGTTCGGGATACTCCTCCTCGGTCAGCCCCAACCGTCGCGAGAGCCGCTGGACGTGCGTGTCGACGACGATCCCCTCGACGATGTCATGGCCGTGCTGGAGAACGACGTTCGCCGTCTTCCGGCCGACGCCGGAGAGCTCGGTCAGTTCCTCCATCGTGTCCGGCACCTCGCCGTCGTGTTCCTCGAGGATCGTCGCACAGGAGTCGCGGATGTACTCCGCCTTGCTGTTGTAGTAGGTGATCGAGTTCAGGTCCTCGGCGAGTTCGTCCTGATCGGCGTTGGCGTAGTCCTCGGCCCCGTCGTACGTCTCGAAGAGGTGCTTCGTCTCCTGGTTCACCCGTTCGTCCGTACACTGCGCCGAGAGGATCACCGCGATCAGCAACTCGAGGCGATTCGAGTACCGCAGCGAAATCGTCGAGTCGGGATACTCCTCCTCGAGGCGATCGACGACCGCCTCGGCTTGAGCCTGCGTCGTCTCACGTGGGGTTCCCATAGAGGGTGGTGGGAACCGGTTCGTTTCAGCGTTCGGGTTCCGGATCGGGAAGCGTTCGGTGACGCGGATACGAGGTCGGCGAAGCGGACTGCGCTCGAGAATCGAGCGGCGAAACCAGTCGCTCGTATTGGAACTCCCACACTCGAGTCAGTCCCGAACTGAAACCGGTCGCCGGATGCCGTGAGGTTTAAGCGGCCCTCAGCCACCTATGTGGGTATGAAAGCCACGGCCATGGCCCACCCCATTCAGGGACTGGTCAAGTATCACGGGATGCGCGACGATATCAAGCGACTTCCCTATCACGACAGTATCAGCGTCTGTACGGCTCCCAGCCACACGCGGACGACTGTCGAGTTCTCCATGGACTACGAGGAGGACACCTTCGTCGTCGACGGCGAGGAACTCGACGGGCGCGCGTACGAACGGGTCGAGGCCGTCGTCGAGAAGGCCCGCTCGAAGTCCGACGCCGCGCACACGGTGTATCCCGTCCGCCTCGAGAGCGAGAACAGCTTCCCCACTAACGTCGGGCTGGGCTCGTCCTCGTCGGGCTTTGCGGCGGCGGCGATGGCGCTGGCCGAGGCGGCCGAACTCGACGCCACGAAACAGGAAATCTCGACCATCGCGCGCGTCGGCTCGGCTTCGGCCGCACGAGCGGTCACCGGTGCCTTCTCGCATCTCCGTACCGGGATGAACGACGAGGACTGTCGCTCCGAGCGGGTGCCGTCGGACCTCCACGAGGACCTGAAGATCATCGTCGGCCTCGTCCCCTACCACAAGGACACCGACGACGCCCACCGGGAAGCCGCCGACAGCCACATGTTCCAGGCCCGCAACGCCCACATCCACGAGCAGATCGCGAAGATGCGGGACTCCCTGCGCAACGACGACTTCGAGGGCGTGTTCGAACGCGCCGAACACGACTCGCTGTCGCTGGCCGCGACCACGATGACCGGCCCGTCGGGCTGGGTCTACTGGCAGCCGGCCACCCTCGCGATCTTCAACAAAGTGCGCGAACTCCGCGAGGAAGAGGACATCCCCGTCTACTTCTCGACCGACACCGGCGCCAGCGTCTACGTCAACACTACCGAGGAGCACGCCGATGAAGTCGAGGAGGCCGTCGCCGACTGCGGCGTCTCGACGACCACCTGGGACGTCGGCGGCCCCGCGCGACTGTTGGACGAGGACGACCACCTGTTCTGAGACGAAGTTTTGCTCTGCGGGCCGCCGAAGGCGGCCCTCGGCAAAATTCGATTAAAAACACTCCTCCCTCCGTTCCGCTCACTTCGTTCGCTTCATATCGGTCGTCGGTCCGCTCGCTCTCCGTCGTCGCTCGCGGTCAACGATCCGGGCAACGGCCTGCCCTCCCGCGAATCACGCGATCAGCCGCGAAGTGCGGCTGATCACCGCTCCCGGCCACGGTTTTCGACTGCCATCCCTCGATCCCACCTTCATCTCGAGCACAACTATATCGCTCGAGCCCCTACGCCGACCCATGCACGTCGTCGTCCTCGGCGCGGGCTATGCGGGGCTGACCCTGACGCGGCTGCTCGAGGCGGACCTCCCCGAGGAGGCCGAGATCACGCTGGTCGACGAGTCGCCGGACCACCTCGTCCAGCACGAACTCCACCGCGTGATTCGGCGGCCGGAGCTGGCCGCCGCGATCACGGTCGGGCTCCCCGAGGTGCTCGAGCGGGCCACCGTTCGCGTCGCCCGCGTCGAGGAGATCGATCGAGACGAGCGGGTCGTCTCCCTCTCGACCGGCGCGCTGTCCTACGACGTGGCGGCGATCTGTCTGGGCGCGCGGACGGCCTACTACGGACTCGAGGGCGTCCCCGAACACGGGATTCCGCTGAAGCGGCTCGCACACGCACGTCGGATTCGGCGGCGGGCACTCGAGGCGCTACGGGACGACGGTCGAATCGTCGTCGGCGGAGCCGGCCTCTCCGGCGTCCAGGTCGCGGGCGAACTCGCCGCGCTGGCCCGCGAGGAGCGCGGCTCGGCGTCGATCGAGGTCCTCGAGCAGCGAGAGCGGGTCGCGCCGGGGTTCTCCACCGACTTCGGGGACGCGATAGCACGCGCGCTCGAGGACGACGATATCGAGATTCGAACGGGGACGGCCGTCGTCGGAGCCGACGAGAGCGGCATCCGCCTCGAGTCGGGCGAACGCCTCCCCTCGGACCTGTTCGTCTGGACCGGCGGCATTCGGGGTCCGGACGCTCTCGGGGGCGACCGGCCGGCGGTCGACGGCGACCTGCGACTCGACGACCACGCGTTCGCGCTCGGCGACGCCGCGCGGGTCGTCGACGCGGACGGGGAGGCGGTCCCCGCGAGCGCGCAGGCGGCCGTTCGAGAGGCCCGAACGGCGGCCGAGAACATCGAGCGGCTCGTCGGGGCCCGGCTCGACGGCGTCGAAACGTTCGAACCCGACCTCGAGTCGTTCACATTCGAGTCGCCGGGCTGGGTCGTCAGCGTCGGCGACGATGCGGTTGCGACGGTCGGCTCTCAGATCCTCACGGGACGGCCCGCGAAGGCGCTGAAGGCGAGCGTCGGCGTGGGCTACCTCTCCGGCGTCGGCGACGCCGGCAACGCTGCCGGCTTCGCCTATCGGGAGTTCGTTCCGGATCGGTTCCGGCGCGATCGCTGACGATCGGACGATCGAACGTCACTCGAGCGAGATCACGACCTTTCCCTGGTGCTCGCCGGCCTCTACGTAGCGATAGGCCTCTCGGGCCTCGTCGAAGCCGAAGGTGCGGTCGATCACCGGCTCGAGGTCCGCGGCTTCGATCGCGCTGTTCATCCGGTCGAACATCGCGCGGCTGCCGACGCCCATCGAGCCCTTGACCGTGACCGCCTTCTGGAGGATCGGACCGGGGTGGACCTGCCCCTCCGGCCCGGAGAGGACGCCGATGAGGTGGACGTGTCCGTCGAAGGCCGTGGCCTCGATCGACCGCTGGAGCGTTCCCGAACCGCCGACCTCGATGACGTGGTCGACACCGCCGACATCCTCCTGGACGGCCTCGCCCCACTCGGTCGTCTCCTCGTAGTTGAGCGTCCAGGTCGCGCCCAACTCGCGGGCGCGCTCGAGTTTCTCGTCGCTCGAGGAGGTGACGAAGACGTCGGCGCCCTGCATCGTCGCGAACTGCAGCGCGAACGTCGAGACGCCGCCGGTGCCCAGCACTAAGACGGTCTCGTCGGCGGTCAGATCGCCCTCCTCGCGGAGTTCGCGCCACGCGGTCAGTCCGGCGCAGGTCAGCGTGGCCCCCTGCTCGTACGAGAGGTTGTCGGGGAGCACCGCGAGACTGTCGGCGGGGAACGTCGCGTACTCGGCCAGCGCGCCGTCGACGTTCCCGCCCGTCGTCCGCGCGATCTTCTCGGGCGCGACCGGACCGTCGACCCAGTCGGGCGCGAAGGGGGTCGCGACGCGGGCGCCCTCCGAGAGGCGCCGGACGTCCTCGCCGACCGCGACGACCTCGCCGGCCCCGTCACAGAGCGGGACGACCGGCAGTTCCGTGCCGGGATACGTGAGGTCTTCGTTGGCGATCGCCAGATCGCGGTAGTTGAGCGAGGCGGCGCGAATCTCGACGAGCACCTCGTCGGCCGCCGGTTCGGGACGGTCGCGTTCGACTTCGACGATGCCGGAGTAGTCACTCGTGGCGTCCTGAACTTCGTAAGCCTTCATCGCTCGAGCGGAAGGACGCTCGATGTTTCAACCCTCTGCCCGGCGACCGCGTTACCGGAACTCGGAACTACCGGCAAGCGACGACGCCAAGTCGACCGTCGCGGTCGCTGACTCGCCGCCACGGGGACGAGCCTCCTCGAACGGGCGGCGGGCCGAAACCGGGAGACGGGCGACGGACATACCATCTCACTTTGGAACCAAGGCTTTGACCGGCCCATTGTTTATACCGGACCAATGAGTCAACCGGCCGACCGCAGTGACCAGCCGGGCGGAACGGGTTCCGGGGGAGAACTCGAGGCGCTGCGTCAGAACTCGGCGGTTCGCGGCCCGCTCGAACCGCTCAGCGACCGCGAGCGGTCGCTCACCGATCACGACCATCCGACGAACCATCTCGCGTTGATCTACGAGAACAGCGACGAACGGTTCGCGGCGGTCGTCCCGTTTATTCGGGAAGGGATCGAGCGAGGTGAGCGGTGCCTGTATATCGTCGACGACGGCTCGCGGGACGAGGTGCTCGCCGCGCTTCGGGACGGCGGCGTCGACGTCGACGCCGCGCTCGACACCGGTCAGCTCTCGATACGCGCCGCCGAGGAGACCTATCTGACCGGCGGTGAGTTCGACACCGACGAGACTCGGACGCTCCTCGAGACCGCCGTGGCGGAGGGTCTCGACGAGTACGAGGGCGTTCGCGTGACCGCCGAGGAGACGTGGCTCGGCGGCGACGAGACGGCACAGCGCGGCTTCGCAGATTGCGAGGCACACGTGAACAACCTCATCGATGGCGAGAACGCCCTGGCGCTCTGTCAGTACGATCGCACCGAACTCCCGACGTCGGTCATCGAGCAAGCCATCGAGACCCATCCCTATCTCATCTACGACGGCACGGTCTGCCGGAACTTCTACTACACACCGCCGGCGGAGTTCTTCGGCCCCGAGCGGCCGTCACGCGAGGTCGACCGCAAGTTGGCGACGCTGGTCGATCGGACCGAGGCGCGAGTGACGCTCCGGGCTCGCGAGCGATACCGTCGCGAACTGTACGACGTCGTCTCGGACACCGAGGCGTCGTTCGACGAGAAACTCGCGGACCTGCTCGCGCTGGGCCGCGACCGGTTCGGGCTCGAAATCGGCTACTTCGCCCGCACCGACGACGGTGCGTTCGAGATCGTCGACGCGGTGGGACCGAACGAACGGATCGAGGCGGGCGTGACCGACTCGCTCGCGGACACGTACTGCGAGAAGCTCCTCGCAGCGCCCGGCCCGATCTCCGTGACGGACGCGGCGGCGGAGGGATGGACCGACGACCGCGCCTATCAGCGGTTCGGGTTGGACGCCTACTTCGCGACGACCGTGAGCGTCGGCGCCGAGGACTACGGGACGCTGTGTTTCGCGTCCGAGACGCCGCGCGAGCGAGAGTACACCGATGCCGAACGGACCTTCCTCGACCTGATGGGCCAATGGCTCAGCTACGAACTGGACCGCCGTCACCGCGAACGGTACCTCCGCGAGAGCTACGAGATCACGTCCGACCCCGACCGCTCGTTCGACGAGAAACTCGAGGCGCTGCTCGAGCTCGGCTGCGAGCGGTTGGGCCTCGAGATGGCCGGGCTGAACCATCTCCCCTCGTGGGACGGCGAATTCCGGTTGGAGGCGGGCGTCGGCTTCGATACGGGTCCCGCGGACGAGTCACTGTGAACCGATCCCGACGAGGGGTGTTTCTGCCGGCGAACCATCGAACGAGCGGACCCGGTCAGCGTGCGGGACGTCTCGGGGACCGACTGGGAGGACGACCGGGTTCATCGAGAGCTCGGACTGTCGAGCTATCTGGGAACGAGGGTCTCGAGCGGCACGACGCCGTACGGAACCCTCTGGTTCGGCAGCGCGGAGCCCCGCGAACGACCGTTCTCCGAGGACGAGTACACCTTCCTGGAGCTGATCGGCCAGTGGGTGAGCAACGAACTGGAGCGCACCGACCGCGACCGGGCCCAGCGCGACCTGTACGACATCACCGCCGATCCCGAACTCTCCTTCGACGAGAAGACCGAGCGATTGCTCGACCTGGGCCGCGACCGGTTCGGTCTCGAGATGGGATTCTTCCTCGAGAAGGAGGGGGATCAGTTTCGGGTCATCAAGACGCGCGGGACCGACCTCGAGGAGGGCGTCGCGACGCTCTCGGCGTGTCCGAATCAGTACTGCAAGCAGACGATCACGCTGGACGTGCCGGTCGGGGTCGAAGACACCGCCGCGGCCGGGTGGGACGACGATCCGCTGTACCGGACGTACGATCTCGGCTGCTATCTCGGCACCAGAGTGACCGACGGAGACGGGGTCTACGGGTCGGTGTGCTTCGCGTCCAGTTCGGCCCGGACGCTGGAGTTCACCGACGCCGAGTACACGTTCCTGGAGCTGATGGGACAGTGGCTGAGTTACGAACTCGAGCGCCAGCAGCGCGAGATGGAGCTCCGAGCGTCCAAAGAGCAGTTAGAGCGCGTCTTCGAGAGCAGTCACGATGCGATTTACATCAACGATCCCTACGCCGACGAGATACTCGACGTCAACCAGGCGGGCTGTGAGATGCTCGGGTACTCGGAGGAGGACGTCCGCTCGCGCGGCCCGTCGGACTTCCATCCCGACGAGATGGATCGGTTCCGGGAGTTCGTCGACGAGGTGTACGAGGAGGGGGCCGGCTGGGCCGACGAGTTCACGTGTCTCCACAGGGACGGCAGACGGATCCCGGTCGAGATGTCGGCGTCCCAGATCGAATACGACGATCGGCAGTGCATGCTCGCGATCGTCCGCGACATCAGCGAGCGGAAAGAACACGAGCGCTCCCAACAGCGGTTGTACGAGATCGCGGCCGATCCCGATCAGTCGTTCGAGGAGAAGCTGCAGGCGGTATTCGATCTGGGGTGTGACCGGTTCGATATGGAGCTGGGCGGTATCGCGAAAGTGGATCCGTCCACCGACCGGTTCGAGGTAGAGTTCACGAACGGTGACCGTGGTCGATTCGAGTCGGGAGAGCGGTACCCGCTCTCCAGGATGTACTGCAGCGATATCGTCGACGCGGAGGAGACGCACGCCATTACCGATCCCGCGACGGACGGGTTCGGCGACAAACTGTGTCACGAGGAGTTCGGCATTCGAACCTACCTCGGATCGCACCTCGATCTCGAGGGCACGGACGATCGGACGTTCTGGTTTGTCTCGACCGAATCGCGAGCGGAGTTCTCGGAGGCCGAACGGACCTTCCACCACCTGATGGGACAGTGGGTGAAGTACGAGTTCGAACGACAACAGTACGAGCGAGACTTGGAAGAGACGATCGATCGACTGCAGCAGTCGAACGACCGACTGAAGCAGTTCGCCTACGCCGCCTCCCACGACCTCCAAGAGCCGCTGCGGATGGTCTCGAGCTATCTCCAGCTCCTCGAGAGACGGTACGGGGACGACCTCGACGGGGAGGCGCGGGAGTTCATCGACTTCGCGGTCGACGGTGCCGACCGGATGCGAGCGATGGTCGACGATCTCCTCGCGTTCTCTCGGGTCGAAGCGTCCGACGGGGAGTTCCAGACGGTCGATTGCGACGCGGTCCTCGACCACGTGAGCGAGGACCTGCAGGTTCAGATCGAAGAGAACGACGCGGCGCTCTCGGTCGAGTCGCTCCCGACGGTGACGGCCGACAGCGAACAGCTCGAACAGCTGTTCTGTAATCTCGTGTCGAACGGAATCAAGTACAACGACAGCGAGCGACCGCGAGTCGACGTCACGGTCGAAGAGCGGACCGATCACTGGCGGTTCGCGGTGGCAGACAACGGGATCGGTATCGACCCGGACAGGACGGACCGAATCTTCGAGGTCTTCAAGCGACTCCACCACGAGGACGAGTACACGGGGACCGGTATCGGCCTCTCGCTGTGCCAAGAGATCGTCGACAATCACGGCGGTGACATCTGGGTCGAGTCCGAACCCGGAGACGGGTCGACGTTCTACATCACCCTCCCGAAGCGCGGCCCGAACTGACGCCCGGTTTCATTTTGCGACGAGCACGGGGCCCGACCGCGGTCAGGTCCAGCGATCCAGACCCGTCTGCGTGACGCTCTCCTCGATGCGCTCGAAGCCGCGCTCGACCTCGCCGGCGTCGACGCCCCACTCGTCGGTCACGTACGACTTCGCGGCCTCGAGGTCGGGATCGACGGCCGCGTCGAACTCGTAGTCGTCGGTCACGTCGGGGTCGCGAAACAGCTGCCGGACGCGGTCGCCGTACTCGACGTGTGCGCCGCGGGCCTCGAGCACGCTCCAGAGGTCGCCGTGCTCGGTGATCGCTTTGATCGCCGTCTTCGGGCCGATGCCGGAGACGCCCTCGTTGAAGTCCGTTCCGATGAGGATCGCCGCGTCGATCAGCTGCTCGAGGGTCAGGTCGTGATGCGCGAGGGTCGCCTCGAGGTCCATCAGTTCGGGATCGCCCTTGCTCGTCAGTTGGCGCAGCGTCAGCGGCGAGCCGAAGAGCAGGGCGTCGTAGTCCTCCGAGCCCACGTAATCGGCGTCGCCCCGTTTGACCATGTGGGCGGCCTGGGCCTCGCCCTCCGCCGGCGCTTCGACGATCGGCACGTCGAGCAGCCGGAGGAGTTCGCGGCTGGTCTCCTGAATCGTCGGCGTCAACCGCTGCGTGCGCGACTCGAGTTGGGCGATGGCTACCTCGTCGCCCTCCTCGCGAGCGGTCTCGAGTTGGTCCTCGTAGCTCCGGCGCTGTTCGCGGCGGGACTCGATCTCGTCGTCCTTGAGATCGGAGGGGCCGCCGTCGAAGACCATCACCGGCGTGATGTCGTGTTCGAAGAACTTGGGCAGTCCCTGGATGATTCCCACGAGGTTGGCGACTTCGGTCCCGTCCGCGGTCGTGTACGTCCCGCTGTCGGTCCACTTGACCGTCGTCGTCAGGTACCGATAGAGCCAGTTGTGCGCGTCGACGGCGACGACGCCCTCGATCTCGTCGAAGGGGATGTCCTCGATGACGGCGATGTCCCGAAGTGCAGCGTTTCCCATTGGTGGTATTTGGGCGGACCGGGATTTGAATCGTTGGCTTCCGGGTTGGTCGCGCTCGAGCGACGCGAGCGGTCACGCAGTCGTGTCGGCTGCGTGCTGCCACTGAGCCGAGAAGCGACGAATCCGGACCGCTCCGCCCGACGGCGCCAGCGACGGAGATGCGAAGGGGCGAGGGTCCTCTATCACAAAGCTCATGCCCGCGTACCGGACACGTCCGGCAGGTTGCGACCGGTTGCGTCGCTTCAGTTACCTCTCTCACACCAATGATCGATCAGCTTTCCAGACGAGCAGTCCTCGCCAGTTCAGTGGCACTACTCGGCGGCTGTTCCGCCGCCGATGACACGTCGGACGAGCCCGCTGCCGACGATCCCTCCGGGAACGGGAATGTTACGCTCGACAGTATTCTGCTCCACAACCGGTACGAAAAAGACGCGGAGGAAACGCCCGCCGAAGAGACCGACTCCGCGGATCGCGGCGTCGGGATCGCTCTCCTCGTCGAATTCGACGGGACGCCGGTCCAATGGTCCGAACACGTCCTCGATCACGAGGAAGAGTACCTCGTTCGGAATAATTGGCCGTCGAAAGCCGGTCAGTGGACGATTCACGCGCGGAAAGTAGCGACCGGGAAGATCAGCGTCGCGACGGAGTGGCCCTCGATCGATCTCGCCGACTACGTCCGAGGGGATGATCCGACGAGCGTTGCGGTAGACGTCATCGTCAAAGACACCGGCCGGATCGCACTCGATGCGACACCGACTACCTAAGGAGGGGTCCGCTCTCGCTGATCCGTTACCGCCCCTCTCGCTGATCCGTTACCACCCCTCCCGAACCTGCCGTTCGAGTCTCCTCTATTCAGCCCGTCGGCCACGCGACTCGTATTCGATATCGGTCGCGTGACCTTCCCCGCGCTGGTCGCTCTCCGAGATTAACTCGTTCGTCTCGCGTCGCTCACTGCGACACTGCACGCCGGAAGACGATCGTACCGCGGTTCACTCGCCGTCCGACTCGAGGGCGGGCGGCTCGCTGTCGCGCCGCGACTCGAGGAACGCCGCCTCTTCCTCGGAGAGCTCCCGGTCGCGGAACTCGTCGAGTCCGGTCTGGTAGCGCTCTCGCTCGTCCCAGTCCGTGTCAGAATCAGCGGTCGGTGTCGGGTACTCGAGAATCAGTTCGGCGATGCCCGTCGTCTCGCCGGTATAGGCGAATCCCGTTCGATAGAGCGCCTCGTAGGCGAAGGGGTTGTTGACGGCGATCCGGAGCCGGTCGTAGCCCCGGTCGACGGCCCGATCGCGAACCAGTCCGCAGAGCCGGGGACCGATCCCCTCGCCGCGGCGCTCGCGATCGACGGTCACGTAGCGCAGCCACAGCGTGTCCTCGTCGGTTCGATCTTCGTTGAACGCGACGGCCGCGACGATCTGGCCGTCCTCGGCTCGAGCCACCGCCTTCCCCGTGTTCGTCATGACGAACTTGCCGGCGTAGCTGAACCGTTCGTGATCGAGTCGGAGCTTGGGCCCGTCGGGCGGCCACGCGAGCAGTTCGTACTCCACGGCTCCGCTTGGCGGGCGAGACACTACAATGTGCGGGATCGGAACCTTCCGCCCGTCCTGAGATGCCGAATTACTAACGTAACCAACACTTTTGGACTCGTTCGTGGTACCGACGTCACGATGAGCGGCGAATCCAACACGATGGCTGCGTACGGACTCAGCGGGAGCACCGGGTGGCTCGTCGGCGGTGCACTCGGCGGCGCGATCGGCGCGGTCGCGTTCGGAATCGTCGTGTGGCTCGTCAATCCCGAGATCATCTCGAGCGCGATTCCGGCGCTCTACGGGCTCGACCTCGCCAGTCCCGTCGGCTGGGCGATCAACATCGCACACGGGATCGTCCTCGGAATCGTCTTCGGCCTGCTCGTCACGCGCGACCTCGTCCTCGGCGTCCTGAAGACCGACGTCGAGACCGACGCGCTCTCCCAGACCGGCATTCTCCTCCGGATGGTCGGTGCCGGTCTCGTCTACGGACTCGTGGTCTGGACGGTCCTCCCGCTTCTCGTTCTCCCCCTCTGGATAGACGCGGTCGGCGGCAGCGGCGCCGACGTCCTCACGACGGCCGCCACGGGCACCCTGCTCGGGCACACCCTGTTCGGAATCGTCCTCGGGGCCGTCTTCGCGGCAACGGTCGATCTCCACGACAGAACGGCCGAGGACCCGTTTTAGTCCGGGAAATTCGCCATCTTCGTCTCGAGCGGGACTGCCGTGACGTGTAAGATCGTTACCAGAATCGACGAGCGTTTATTGACTGACCGTTCAGTCAGAGGTAGAGAGTCCTTGCCATGAATGCGATACACGTCGACGGAATTACCAAGGAGTTCGACGGCGTTACCGCCGTCGACGACCTGTCGTTCGCGGTCGAGCGCGGCGAACTGTTCGGCCTGCTCGGTCCGAACGGGGCCGGCAAATCCACGCTGATCAATATGCTGGTGACGCTCCTGCCGCCAACGTCGGGAACCGCGACCGTCAACGGCCACGACGTCCGGTCCGAAAAGGGAGCCGTCCGGTCCAGTCTGGGCATCGTCTTTCAGGAACCCGCCCTCGACGAGGAGCTCACCGGCGCGGAGAACCTGGCCTTTCACTCGCGATTGTATGGCCAGAACGGGGCCGACCGAACCGACCGCATCGACGAGGTGCTCGCACTCGTCGGCCTCGACGCGGAGCGTGACGACCCCGTCGGCACCTACTCCGGCGGGATGAAACGCCGCCTCGAGATCGGCCGCGGCCTGCTGCACGAACCGGCGGTCCTCTTTCTCGACGAGCCGACCGTCGGCCTCGACGCGCGCACCCGCCGGGACATGTGGGAGTACATCGAACGACTGAACGAGGACGCCGGCGTTTCGATCGTCCTGACGACTCACTACATCGAGGAGGCCGAGCACCTTTGCGATCGCGTCGCGATCGTCGACGAGGGCGACATCGTCGCGATGGACTCGCCGGGAGCGCTCAAAGCGTCGCTCGGCGGCGACGTGGTCGCTCTCGAGTTCGCGGGCGACGACGTCCCGTCCGCGTTGCTCGAGCGACTCGACGAGCGATCGTGGGCCCGCGAGTACACCGTCGTCGAGACCGGCGTTCGCGTCACGGTCGATGACGGCGACGCCCGGATCGCCGACCTCGTCAGACTTGCCGACGAGACCGACGCCCGAATCTCCGCGGTCGACCTCCGCGAACCGACCCTCGAGAACGTCTTCCTCGACCTGACCGATCGGTCGGGCGCGAGCGACGAGCGCAGCGGGACTCGCCTCGAGGCCGGCGGCGATACCGGAGCGAGAGGCGATGCATCGACCGCTGCCTCGAGCGTGGGAACGAACGGCGACCGCTCGAACGCGAACACGGATGCGGACACCGATACGGGTGACCGCTCGAGTCGGGCCTCCACGGAGGACCGGCGATGAACGTCCTCGACTGGCAAGCGATCTACGGGCTCTGGCTGCGCGACACCAAGCGGTTCCTCCGGACGCCGTCGCGGATCGTGGGCTCGCTGGCGATGCCGCTGCTGTTTCTCGTCTTCATGGGGTTCGGGTTTTCGGGCGCGGCGATCCCCGGCCTCCCCGAGGACGTCGACTATCTGCAGTACCTCGTGCCCGGGATCGTCGGCTTCACCATGCTGTTCGGGGCCTCGTTCGCCGGGCTCTCGATCCTCGCGGATCAGGAGGTCGGCTTATTAAAAGAGATCCTCGTGGCCCCCGTGAGCCGCACGTCGATCGTCCTCGGCCGGATCGCGGGCGGATCGACGACGGCGCTCGTCCAGGCGCTGTCGATCCTCGGACTGTCGATTCCGCTCGGGTTCGCCCCCGTGAGCCTGCTCTCGCTGCCGATCGCCGTCGTCTTCCTCGCGCTGCTCGCGATCACGTTCGTCGGCTTCGGAATCGCGCTCGCCTCACAGTTCAGCGACAGCGAGGGGTTCGGCCTGATTGTCCAGTTCGTCATCTTCCCACTCTTTTTCCTCTCCGGAGCGCTGTACCCGCTCGAGGGACTCCCGAGTTCGGTGCGGTATCTGGCGTACGCGAACCCGTTGACCTACGGCGTCGACGGCCTGCGCGGCGTACTGGTTGGCACGTCGTCGTTCTCCGTCTGGCTCGATTTCGGCGCGCTCGTCGTCTCCTCAGCGGTGATGGTCGCGATCGGTGCGACGCTATTCGAGCGCGTCGAGGCGGTCTGAAGAGAGAACGTTCTCTTTGCAGTGACTAGTACTGGGATTCGATCTCCTCGAAAGCCTTTCCGTTGATTATTCATATACATCACGTCTCTCATGTGGACGCAACAGATGGAACCGATGGGGTTGTCTCTATAAACCGAAAATCGACGAGAGAAGGCGTGAGAAGTGCTCGGACCGGGATTTGAACCACTCCCGAGAACCTGCTCACTTCGTTCGCAGAACCTCGGTATAATTCAAATCCCTTTTCTAATTGCTGTCGCTCGCGGGCTTGCTCGCGACAGCAATGCGCGGACCGGGATTTGAACCCGGGCCATGAGCTTGGAAGCTTACATCCGTAACACGTACCGTCCGGTCTACCGCCGTTTTCAGTCGGTCGCGATCTCTCACCGCTACGGGAGAACTCAGCAATTGATCCGAACGATTACCCGAACGCGGAGGCAGAGTACATGATCGCTGATCCTTATTTCCCGACCGACGGAGGGTGTCAAAGAATGGTTGGCAGACACTTGCTACCTTATCATTAGATTCGGTAAGTACAGGATGCTCACTTAGCAGGAGACCTCCCTTTGTGAGGAAGACGAGGTCGTCCTCACGTATCAAGAGGCACCAACCAAGACGGAAGTCCCTCGATGGCATTCGGGATGGTACCATAGCGATGCTGCATCCATACCTGGACAGCAACGGTCACGTAGAACCACAGATTCGAGAGAGGGTCCTCTTCGTACCTCCTTAACTACTGGACTGATGCGTCCAGACTTCGGAGCACCATCTGCGCCGCAGCACTGTCAGTCGCAGTTCCGAAGTACATGTGGAATTCATGTTACACTCCAACTCGTCGTCTCAAAGCATCCTGATTAACATCCACAGTAGGCCTTACCAACAATCAAGAATCAATATGAATAGCCGCCAACCGACGACCGATCCAACAGTACAGCAGAGTATCCGAACTCCCGGGCAGAGTGTTCTCGGTATCCAGTCGATGAAGCACGGAGTAAACTAGTGATGAACGAAAATAATACGACAGACGAAGATATCACGGCAGGTCTCACCTATGCGTTCCCCGAGCGAGAGATCGAGGCGGTGCGTCCCGCGGGACTGTCTTGGAACGACCTAAACGAGACAGTTCGTGTCGAGTTCGCCGACGGTCGATCGGCGTTTCTAAAGGTCGCCAGAGATGACGATGGGTCCAGAATCACCCGGGAGTGTGCCGTTATCGACTACGTCGACACATGCTGTGACGTGGACGTGCCAACGGTGGTTGCAAGCGATGCGACCAGTGAACCGCCGTATCTCGCTACAGCACCGATGTGTGAGCGGACTCTCGCATCTCAATGGGAAGAATTGAGCAGGACTGAACGGACAACTGTCCTGCGACAAGTTGGGGGTGCCATCGCTGAGGTACACTCCCAAAAATTCGATCACCACGGGCACATCGTAGATGGTGATGCAGACGGATTTGTGGTAGACACCGGATCGTGGACCACCATCCTCGTCGAACGAATCGAGATGATGCGAGAATTAGCGTCGGCAGATCGCTTCGAACATTACTTCGACGAAGTGGTCGAGGCCGTCAACACAAATCACGAACGTCTTGACCTCGCACCAGCGACTCTCGTTCACGGCGATCCGGCGATGCCAAACATCTGTCGAAGCGAAACGACGTTCGGTTTCATCGATTGGGAAATTGCGCATATTGGCGATCCCGCCAGGGAGCTTCATAAAGCACAAAAGCGGTTACTCGAATCGGTGGATCGTGGAGACGACGAGCAACTCGTACGCGCACTTCACGAAGGGTACCGACAACGCGCGGGTTCCTTGCCAGCCGGCCTCGATGATCGTGCACCGATCTACGATGCAGTTCTGTTCCTCGGGACGGCTGGATACTTCGACAAAGTCGTCGACTCCTCCGACGACTCACCCGAGGAAGTTGCGAGGTGGATTGAGACAGAGATGACTGAACGACTTACAGCAATTCAATAGTTAGTAGTGGACGACAACAAGAACCGGCAGGCAGACGCTCCACACTGTTCCCGTCGGGCCGACAACGAGGAACGGTGGTCGTTCATTCGAATCCATGTTTCTATCAGGCATAATCACTATATCAGTTGATCATAACTGTCTGCTGTGCAGCAGCTCAGGGACCTCCGGAGATGGGTGTTCATGCGGTTCCAGCCGTCTGAGCGGGAACTGTCGTTTTCTCGTGGTAGTGTCTCAGCTGTGCAAATAGAGTATGGCGACTACGTAGAGTTGAACCGGGTCGGATCGGAATCGAGCCTGATCACCGAGCTGTGTTCACGCGCCAGCTCGGACGATGTCTTCTTCGACATCGGGGCGAACCTCGGGGTGGTCTCCGCCGCGGTCGCCACGCACACCAGGGCGACGGTCCACTCGTTCGAACCGAACGAATCGACGGCAGCGAAGTGTTGGGAAACGTTGCGACGCAACGGGGTCGAGCCGTCAGTATTCGAAGTCGCTCTGTCGGACGAAAACGGCACCGGACGCCTCGAAGCACCGTGGGAACACGGGCAAACCGCTGTGTCGGATGACGGTAGTATCGAGGCCACTCTCCGACGGGTGGACGATTTCGTCGACGACGCCGACCTCCCCACTCCCACTCTCGTCAAGATCGACGTCGAGGGACACGAAGCGGCAGTGTTGAACGGACTCAAACGCACACTGTCCAAACAGCAGTGTCGGACGATCTTCTGCGAGGTACACGACGAGCGCGGTATTGAGGTAGAGGAGGTATCTTCGCCACTCAGGCGCTATGGGTTCTCGGTGACGGAGTTTGAGACGAGAAAGTACACAACGATGCTCGTCGCCGAAAAATAGTGGGACTGAGGCACGTGAGATGGACTCCCGATGCGATTGATGTCGAGATGAGCCACGAATGGGCAATAACGAATGATCCGTGAATGGACCGCTGCTTCAAAGACAATTCTGCTCAGTACGCACATGTACGTAACGCCAATTGCGTACGCTGTCAGCTAAGCCGAAGAAATTAGAAAATTAGCTTCAATTCCGTCGCTGAGGCGGGTGACACCGCAATGCCTACTCAGTATTTTGCCACCAGTCTTCTGTGTCGAGAATATTGTCTTCCTCGTCCTCGCTAACCGGACTGGCGTTGACGGTGATGAGCCGGTTGTTGTCGCTAAATGGAGTCCATTCTTGGTTCATCTCGAACAACTGCGGTTGGTTCTGATCATCGTCGGCGTCGGGGATGAATCCAAGCTCTTCGTCATACTCGCCGATATTTGCGTCGTGTGCGACATACAACGGAACGACCTCGTCGGTATTGAGCCACCGAATCTGATATGTGTTGTAGTCCGAGAACCAGCTGTCCTGCACATCGCCGTAGTTCGGCGACCACTCGATAACCCCTGAGACGAACGTGAACCGGGCGTTCGGATGGAAGTTATCGACCTGAATGAGCGCTTTCCAGGCGTCGTCAAGATCGCCGAAGACTCCGTCGTCTTCCTGCGCCATCGCAGTTCCCGATGCACCGAGGGCAAGTGCGCCTGTCGCGAGCGCACCCTTCTTCATGAAGGATCGACGCGAATCGTCCGAATTACTGAGGACTAGATTCCTCTGTTTCTCTGGCATAACAGGATCCCTCCACCGAACAGGCACTCCCTTAAAGTGGTAAGATCTATGCTTGCGCTATGCTACACATGTATTGAAAACTACTCACGCTGTACTGAGCGATCACTACCGTCGTAAATCGCGCCGAATCTCGTGCGACATTCGCGCTATGTATTCAGCACAGCTCTGTCAATACCACCGGTAATTGACAGGAGTGCCACCGTTCAATTCGCAAACCTACTCATCAGTATGTTCGCTGTATAAGGGGCCGTAACTAACACTGTGGGAAGCGTTCTATGACGCCTTCGACCGACGACGAACTCGAGGACGTGACACCTGATGTGGTTTATGAGCGATTGCTGCGGTTCATCGGGCGACGCAACACAGACCGTCACTAAGATATTTACGGCGGGGTTGCCAGCGAATCCTAAAATCCCGTATTATGATCGTACCGAGATCGGATGATCCTCGAAAGTCGCGTTCGCGTCACTTCCACGGTAGTCCGACGGGAGTGGCTTCTAGAAAGTCGACGCCCTGGGACTGGTAGTTGCTCTCCGGCGAGGCCCGCTGCTGGAAGTGGTCGAACGGGATGTCCGACTCTTCCGGATGCGGTTGTCGGTGCCAGCCGCAACCGTAGCCCGACGACTCGACGTAGTGGAATTTGAACTGGTCGTCGATCCTGGCCGGATGTGTCCACCAGTTGATCTCGAGACTGGCTTCGTCCGCGTCGACGAATCCATCGACCAGGATCTGCGTATCGAAGTGAGCGACGAATTTCTGGTCGCAAGTCGGTCTGACGACTATCGTCTCAGTGGCGGGGTGGTGGTTCAGATTGATCCGTAACTGCTCGAAGGTCCGACCCCGACGACCGGAAAGGTACTCCAGCGCTTCGTCGAGCGGCTGATCGCCGAGGGGCACCGCCAAGACACCGATAACCAGACAGAACCCACTACGATCGCCTGAACGAGACGTCAGGTCGTTTCAGGTCCCGGTCGGGTCCGCACCGCGGCGCGCGCGTCCGGCCCGCTCGTCTATCGGATCTTCGAGGTCGCCCATGACCTCCTCGAAGGCGCCCGTCGAGGTCAGGAGACCAACGATCTCGCCGCCCTTAGTGACGAGGGCGAGCTCCTGATTTTCCGTCTGGAAGCGATCAATGGCGTCGTTGATTTCCTCCTTGGCCGGGAGCGTCATCGGCGACGCGGCGATATCTTCGATGCCGATGTCACCGCTCATGAGTTCCTCGAAATGGTTCGTGATCGTCGGGAGATAGACGATGCCGCGGAAGTCGTCCATGTCCTCGCCGACCACGGGGTAGCGAGAATGGGAGTGTTTCTCGATGAGCTCGAGGTTCTCCTCGGGGGTGTTCTCGGTCGAGAGCGCGATGATCTCCTCGCGCGGAACCATGATCACCTCGACCGGGATTTCGCCAACGGCCAGCGCGTTCATGACCTCCTGCCGGCGTTCCTCGGAGAGTTCTCCCTCTTCGAGAGCCGAGCCGAAGCGCTTGTAGAGGCCCGCACGCCCCTGCATGACGTCGGCTTCGGTTTCGAGCCACGCGCCGGTCATCTCGACGCCGAACAGCGAAAGCGTCCATTTCGCCGCCCCGTCTCCAAACTTGATGATCGGCCAGATGGCTCGCGTCCACCAGTACAGCGGCGTCGCACAGTACCGACAGACCAGTTTCGAGCGCTCAACGCCGAGATAGGTAGGGGTCTGCTCGCCGTGGGTCAGATGGACGAGGTTGACGATGAGAAACGCGAGGATGGCCCCTGCGCCGACCGATGCGAGAACCGTCCCACCGAACAGCGGTTCGAAGATGGCCGTGAGCGCGGGTTCGGCGACGATACCGACCGCGATGCTCGAGAACGTAATCCCGATCTGGCAACTGGTCAAATAGATCTCCAAATTCTGAGTCATCTCCCACGCGCGTTCGAGAGCGGTTCTTCCGGGTTCCACGAACTCCGCTTCGGAATACTGTCGGGCGCGGGTTAGCGCGAACTCGATGGCGACGAAAAACCCGTTGGCGAGAATGAGTAATAGACCGGCGATAAGCCTGATGGAGGCTTCGAGCGCGGTCATCGGCATACCAAGTTATACGAGTAGCAACACGGATAAACGGCTTGTCTGCAAACCGATTCTTCGCGCTACGACGGATCTTATCCTCACGAGATGTCTCAAGCCGGGTCGCTCTGGGAGTCTAGTCCCGATGCGTCGTCCCCGCGTTGTTCGCGCTGGTAGGCGTCAATTGGGTCCTCGAGTTCGCCCATCACTTCCTCGAAGGCGTCCGTCGAGGTTAGCAGGCCGACGACCCGTCCCTCCTCAGTGACGAGCGCGAGCTCCTGATTTTCCGTCTGGAAGCGGTCGATAGCGTTGCTGATTTCCTCGTCGGCCGGCAGCGTCATCGGTGGCTCGGCGAGGTCTTCGATGTCGATGTCGCCGTTTTTGAACGCCTCGAACTGGTTTGTGACCGCCGCGAGGTAAACGACCCCTTGGAAATCGTCAATGTCCTCGCCGACCAGCGGAAAGCGGAGATGTGGATGCTCCTCGATGACCGCGAGGTTTTCCTCAGGGGTATTGTTGGTCGAGAGCGTGACGATCTCCTCACGCGGCACCATGGTGTCACGGATGGGGATTTCCTCGACCACCAACGCGTTCATCACTTCCTGACGACGCTCTTCGGAAACCTCGCTGTCGTCAAGTATCGACCCGAGCTGTCGGTGGAGGTCCGCACGCCCCTCGATATCCTCGCCGTCGGATTCGAGCCACGCACCGGTCATCTCGACGCCAAACAGCGAAAGCGTCCCTTTCGCCACCCAGTCACCGACGCGGAGAATCGGTCGAATGACCCACGTGAACCAATACAGCGGCGTCGCGCCGTAGCGGCAGACCTGTTTCGAGCGCTCGACGCCGAGGTAGGTGGGGGCCTGTTCGCCATAGACCTTGTGTACCAGGCTCACGATGATGTACGCCAAGATCACGCCCGCGCCGATCGACGCGAGAACCGTCCCGCCGAACAACGGCTCGAACAGCGCTGCGAGTGCGGGTTCGGCGACGATACCCAGTGCGATGCTAGCGGCGGTGATGCCGACCTGACACCCGGTGAGATAGATTTCGAGGTCCTCGGTCATCTCCCACGCGCGTTCGAGACCGGGTTCCATGAACTCGGCTTCGGAATACTGTCGGGCGCGAGTTAGCGCGAACTCGATAGTGACGAAAAACCCGTTGGCGAGAATCAACGCGGCACCCGCGACGAGACGAAGGAGGATTTCGGGTGCTTGCATTCGGTATTGGTCCATCGACGTTGAGGCAAAAAAGCGTGAGGCCGTCTAACACAGGCGCACGCTTTTTGCCGTTCAGGAAAGAGGGCTTTGACGTGTACCGCGACGTCCTTATCCCGACGGATGGCTCTGACGCGAGCGTCACAGCGCTGGATCACGGGATGGAAATCGCGTCGAGTATGGGTGCCGAGGTGCATCTCCTGCACGTTGTAGACGTCGGGACAGAGATGTCCGCATCTGCCGTTGGCGACATCGCGGATGACCTCACCGAAGCACTCGATGAGGAAGCGGAAGAGGCGCTCGAGCAGGCCGAGCAAATGGCCGACGAGGCTGGAGTCACGTCCGAACGAGCCGTTCTCGAAGGATTTCCAGAAGACGCAATACCTCAGTATAGCGCCGATAACGGGATCGACCTCATCGTGATCGGAGAAAGCGAGGATTCGACCCTCACAGAACGACTCTTCGGGAGCACGACGGAGGACGTTCTCGAGTCGGTGACTACCTCGGTGCTGGTCGCTCGGGAATGAGTCCCGCTCGTAGAAATTACCGTTACTGCACCAGTCCATCAGAGAAAGAGAACCAGCCATAGGATGCTGGCCCTCCGGATGACGATTCAAGGTGAAACCGGTAGATCTGGACTCCGCTCGAGAGATGACCGTTGAACCGCGCTCCCCTGGCGAGCGTTTACATGCCTGAACTAGAATGGATAACGGACGATCACTCAGAGACTGGGTCCTGTTCAGCGCAAGCCGCTTGACCGTTACGGGAATACTGACGCTCACCTGCTTCGTTCTCCTTACGGTTTTCAGTATGCTTCCCATCCCTTTCCAGTCGATATTGACTGAGGGAGACACGGTCGAGACGCTGTTTCAGACCCTCGTCGGTGTTCTTATAACCGGAATGACGCTGGTCGTCTCGATCAATCAACTCGTCCTGTCCGAGGAATTCGGATCGCTGGGTCGACAACGCGAGCGGATGGATAAATCGATGGCGTTCAGGAAGGACTCCGAGCGGGAGTTTCAATGGACTGGTCCGCCAAAGCCGGAGCGGTTCCTCAGTACGCTCATCAACACGAGCGTCGATCGGGCCAAGACAGTACAGGAGGCCGTGAAAGGAAATTCCGACCAACTCCTTCGGAACCGGGTCGATCAGCTAGTCGATCGGATCACTACGAGCGCCGACGAAATCACCGACGAGTTGGAAGACGCGCCATTCGGAGAGTTCACGATAATGCAAGCCGCCCTCTCGTATAATTACTCGTGGAAGATCTACCTCGTTCGTCGGCTGTACTGGGAGCATCAAGAGAGTTTGAGTGACGAGGAACGAGAGGCGATCGACGATCTGGTCGATATCTTGGAGCTGTTCGGCCCTGCAGAGGAGTTTTTCAAGGCCCACTATCTCCAGTGGGAACTGGTCAACCTCTCCCGACGGATCCTCTATACGGGAATTCCGGCGCTCCTCCTCACGATCTATGCCGCACTCTATCTGAAGCCCGGGACCGTGTCAGGAACAGTACTCAGCGTCCCCGTACTCGTCTGGCTGATCAACGGCGGCATAACGTTCGCGTTGATTCCGTTCTTTATCTTCACTGCGTACGTCCTTCGGACGGCCTCTATCGCGAAGGAGTCGGGTGCTATCGGCCCGTTCGTCCTCCACGAATCAGAGCGAGCACCACTCATTAACTGGGACGATTGAGCTACCCCGACCGGGGCGGCGCATTATGGATCGCTGTGGGTAACGGGGTCGGACATCAGCCGTTGTCGGGTTCGGAGTCCGGTCTGGAATCGCTGGACGATCTCCGATTGGTGTTCCAGCCAGCTATTGGGACGCGACGATTGTTCCCTCCTGAACTTGTTCCATGTGATACATTGTATGGCGCAAGGCGACAGTTCGAATACAACTGACCGCTGGCCGGTCAGTGATACAAGATATCGACCACGCCGTCAACGAAGTCTCCGCCGGTGTCGACGATGCCTCGGAAGAGCGTGGTTCGGGTGTCCCGGTTGGTAGACGAGGACGGCAACGTAACAGATTAGCCGGTACGAGTGACACCGACCAATACAGGTGCAGGGGAAATGACTGTACTCGATCCGAACAACTATCTGGGAGAGGCATAGAAAACGACAACGATTCCAAACTTCTTGGGCGGCACTGGACCTGAGTCAGCGGTACGTACAGTTCTAAAGCTCAGTGCAACATATCGAGGAGAAAGATGAGAAGAAATCCGACGAAGAACAGCGTCGTGGATGTCGGTGTTTCCGGTACCTTCTGGGCTTTGACGAGGAGTTCCTCGGTTACCAAATAAAGGAGAGCAGCAGATCCGAACGCGAGTACGAGAGCGATTGGAGCGCCCGTAACGCCGTCGAACACGAGTACGCCAGTGGTCACTCCGCTTAACAGTAGAATCCCGAACCCGGCGGGGACGGCGAGTTTCTTCAGCGTACTCGTCTCTTCCGGGAGTGCTATGACGCCGGTTACGCCGAGAAAGAGGACCTCGATTGCGAGTGCCACTGCAATGAGAACTCCCGTGGCCGCCTCCGCCAGAAACGTCACACCGATCAGGACGCCATCGATCAGCATGTCGATACTCACGGTGATCAGCAGGCCAGCGGCACCCGCCATCTTTCCGCCGATACCTCGCTTTTCGACGTACTTACTGAGTCGATGGATGCCAAGCATGGTGGCGACACCGATCGCAAATCCAATGACAACCACGGTTGGAGCCCGTGTATGGACATCAGGGAGAAGTTCAGCGGCGACGGCGGCGAATACGACGCCAGCCGCGAAGTGCTGGACATTACTCTCCATTTGTGGTCCCGGTGTACGGTAGACAGCCAGAATCCCTCCGACGAGCGCGGCGACGACCGCCAACATCGTGTACGAAAGCGCCTGAGCTAGGGTCCCAACCATTCTACTAGTAATTATGCCTCAATCCGGGTAATGTACTCACCGTCAAATTCGGGGTAAAGAAATACCCCCGGTCGTACGCGGCCGTCGGTACCACCCTAGCGGACAAAAGATGGCCGTGTGCGAGGGCTCGGTATCAGTCCGGCCGACAACAATTGACAAACTCCTGATCAGCGGTCTGCCGTCTCGAACTGTCCCTGATCGAGCGGATCCTCGATATCACCGATCACTGCCTCGAGTAGGTCGCCGTCCTCGAGCACGTCGACCAGTTCGTTGATCGTATCACAGAGGATTTCCGAGTGATCGAGTCCGGTAGCCATCCACGGCTGTGATCCCTGAGAGTATTCAGAAGCGGTTACCTCCGTTCGAAGGAAACACATCTTTCATCGTGTGTCGACAAACGATAATCGATGCCAGGACTGCTTGGTTCCCTCATTCTCGCAGTCGTCGCAGCACTCGTCATCTGGAAGGGAAGCGGATACTTCGAGCAAGCGGCAGAGCGACTGAGTAAGCACTATGGGTTACCGGTTGCCGTCCATGGGGCCATCGTCGTTGCCATCGGCTCAAGTTTCCCCGAAATCAGTTCTCTCGTTATCAGTACGATCGTTCACGGCGAGTTCTCTCTCGGTGTCGGAGCGATCGTCGGGAGCGCCATCTTCAACCTCCTCGTGATTCCGGCTCTCTCAGCCCTCTCTAGTGAGGAACTGGAAGCGACCCGCGACCTCATTCACAAAGACGCCCAGTTCTACGTCATTAGCGTTCTCGTCCTGTTCATCATTTTCGCACTCGGTGCGACCTACGTTCCAGGGGGAACGAATCGCGCTGCGATCCTGACGCCTACGTTGGCTCTACTCCCACTCGCCACGTACGGAATTTACGTCTTTCTCCACCAACAGGATGCCAGTGAACACGTTGCTGACGATTCTCTCGATGTACGTCCGGCCCGAGAATGGGGAGCGCTTGCAGTGGGTCTACTTGTCATTGCCGTCGGCGTTGAGGGAATCGTCCGTGCCGCCCTCTCACTTGGAGCAATCTTCGACACACCGAGTTTCCTGTGGGGGTTGACCGTTATCGCTGCCGGAACGAGTCTGCCCGACGCATTCGTCAGTGTTCGCGCCGCTCAGAATGACGACAGCGTCACCAGTCTTACGAACGTTCTCGGAAGTAATACGTTTAACCTCCTGGTCGCTATCCCTGTCGGTGTCCTCTTAGCGGGGTCTGCGACCATCAACTTCCTCGCGGCGATCCCAACGATGGGATTTCTCGCGTTCGCTACGCTCGTATTTATCGTGTTCACTCGTACTCACCTCGAACTCACCGACTTCGAAGCATACGGTTTCCTCGGACTGTATGGGCTGTTCCTTCTCTGGATGATTCTCGAATCGATGGGCGTTATCGAGACTATCCAGGGAATTTAACCGATATCAGTCCACGTGATTTAACGAATATGTGTAATATAACAGGCACTTCTCACTGAGCAGTGCCTATATTTGATAGAAGTTTCAGTAACCAGTTCATAGATCTACCACTGTTGAGCGAACCGGAGGTTCGCGATGCACGCGAATCCTCAATTCGCTTGACCCGGGAAGTCGCGCCGTCGTTGGGTTCTATCCGACTGCTTGTGACAGCGACGCTCCTTCTCCGTTTACAGTGCGAAGGATGTCACCCTATACGCGTCGATTGGATACTGCATGAGTCGACATCCTATAGGCATATTCACGGCCGTGCTAGCAGTACAGACGTATCTACTGTGCGAATGACCCGATCGGACGTATTGCCGAGTAGCCGTTCTTTCAATCCAGAACGACCGCTTGCCTCCATGACGACGAGATCGGTATCGTGTTCGGCGACGTACGCCTCGATCACCTCGTGTGGATTGCCCTCACGAGTGTTTCGGTCGTAGCTGATCCCTGCCTCCTCGGCCGGTTCGCGGCGTCATCGAGGGCGGATTTAGCCTCCTCCTCGAGCGTCTCTGTGAGTTCGGGCGCGATGCTCCCAGATGCGCCTGCAGACAGTTCCGTTCCCATATCTATCACGTGGAGGAAGTGAACCGTCGGCTGATTGAACTGGACGAACACGGGCTCGTCGAGGAGGTCGAACGGGGGAAGTATCGGCTGACGCAATACGGCGAGCGATACCTTCGAGGACAGCTCCATACAGTTCCGACGAATGATGACACTGAAGCCCAAAGTTAGTGAATGCAGTAAAGCCAGACGGCCAGTCATGCCGATTCAGCTATGATCGTTCGCGAGCGTTCCTCTGTGTCCCAGCAAGGCTTCCAGGTGTCTCGGTTATCACACTTGTAGATCAACCGCTCAGAACCGAAGTGGGTGTGCTTACTCACCGCTCTTTATTCGCACTTGTTCTACGTATAACCAGCAGCACTGATGGGGAGTGTCAGCCAGAACATTAGTAGAAAGGTAGCAATTCCGATGAGTAATCATCCCATCTGCTCGAGTGCCGCCTTTCGTTCCTCGATCGGCGCTCGATCGTACCGTATCGTGGATTTGATGGACCGATGGCGTAACTGTGCTGCGGCCGCTTTCACCGTCAATTCGTTCGCCATGTACGTTCCAATGCTGTGGCGCATCGAGTACCACGTCAAGTCTCGATTCACCACTGCGATTCCGGCCTCCGCACAGATTTCTCTAAATATTCGGTTCAGTGATCCGGTCGAATACGGGTTTTCGAACCGAGTGAGCCAGAGCTGCTCCGTGTCCTCGTATTTCTCGCGACAGCTCCGCTCTTCAAGCCACTGTTCGACTGCCATCACCGTTCGGTCCGACAAGCTACATTGCCAGTGATCCGTGTTCTTCGCCGAATCCTCCTTCGGAATCCGTAACACGCTGTTCGCCGCGTCTATCCACGACGTCGTCGCTCGCCGCACTTCGATCGGGCGCAATCCGACATCTAGCGTCGTCCACAGTAGTGACGGTATCTTCCAGTCGTTCGCGGCTTCCCAGTCGTCTACCGTCACATCCTCCTTCGGCTTTCCCAATCGCTGCGCGAGGTACTGGCACCAGCTCTCGCGCTCGTTAGGCGTGACGGCGTCGTAGTCGGGAATCCCTCTATATTCGAGTGCAGCCTCCCGGATGCGCTCCCGTTCGTCACGCGTGAGAAAATCGCGCGGACTGTGGACCGATCGCGATACAAACGATATTTTCGGCTCCCATTCGACCGAGCTGCCGAACTCGTGTCGTTTCCACTTGAACAACGTCTGTGCCGCTTTCTGACAGCAGTGTTTGTAGCTCCGGGAGTAGTCCGTCTCTGCTAACTCTTCCATCCAAGCGTCCGCATGTGTCGGGGTGATATTCTCCGTATATCGGTTCTCTGCCTTCCACGTTTTTCGGTAGAGCGTATCGAGCCGGTACGAACGTTGACGAGTCGTCGAACGGGCGTAGCCGATCGATCGCTTCGGATCTTTTCCCTCGGAGAGCATCCAGTCGACGAGCTTGCTCCGGTGGTCTCGGTAGGAGACGCGCTGTCGAGGGTTAAGGTGTTTCACTGACGGTTCTGGTACGAGGACGATGTTCTCGGTTTCTTCACTCATAGGTCGATGGACCGTGTACTGTCTACGTGAGGAAACCCGGAAGCCACGAGTTACGTCTCGTCCAGTTTCGCGTGAACCCTGTTTGTGGGTCACTGGCTTACTGCACTGAGACGGTCTTCGCTCGAATGGATGCTGACGATACGGAGAACAGTGATGCGCGGACCGGGATTTGAACCCGGGCCATGAGCTTGGAAGGCTCAGGTCCTACCACTAGACCATCCGCGCGCATCCCCTGATTTCCGTTCCACGTTTAAGGCTCTTCCTTTTCCGATCCGCCTTCCGCTAGCGATTAGCCCGTATCAGTCGTATCGCTGCGCCGAAAAATAGCGGACCGTCAGGTATCGATCGGTTCCGCTCGAGCGAGCGCAACGACTCCGACGGCGTCGATATCGAGAGTGCTTACCGCTCGAGCAGCGTCCCGGCGGAGCCGACGGCGATATCGACGTCGCCGGTGGTGACGGCTTTGAGGTTCTCGCCGGACGGGGTCTCGTTCTGGACCCACTCGCCGCCTTCGAGTTCGAAGATCGCGCCGCCGCTGCCGACGGTGTAGCCGGTGCCGGCCTCGGTTTCGATGTCGAAGAGGGCGGCATCGCCGAGGCTCTCGGGGACCCAGCGGCTGCCGTCGTAGGCGAAGACGGAGGCGTTGCCGCCGCTGACGTAGACGTCGTCCGCGGCGTCGCTGTCGAGGCCGTAGTAGGTGACGCCGGCGTCCTCGATGCCGATCGGGTTCCAGGTGACGCCGTCGTCGGTGGCGAAGACCTTCCCGTTGGTGTCGATGACGTGGCCCGAGCGGGCGTCGTAGAACTCGATGGCCTTCAGCCCGGAGCCGCTGCCGGGCACCTCGTAGTTCCAGGTGCCTTCCTTGCCGTTGTCGAAGCTGTAGTGAACGGATCCGGAGTCGTCGGCCACGTACACGTCCGCTTCGCCGGCGGGGCCGGTGACGGCGACGTCGTTGAAGTTCGCCGTGAAGTCGTTGGGAGCCGAGCGATCGATCAGGTTGCCGGTGGTGACGTCGTACTCACCGATCGCACCGCTCGAGCCGACGAGCCAGAGCCGCTCGCCGTCGTCGGTGGTGTCGACGCCGTAGAGGTCGTTCCCGTTACCGGTGGGACCGCCCTGCAGGACGACCTCCCAGCCGTTCGCGGTGCGTTCGATGACCAGTCCAGCGCCCGCGACCGCGTGGGCGTTCGTGGCCGTGTCGGTGACGTCGTGGAGCGTGGTGTCGACCGGGGTCTCGACGATCGTCCAGTCGGACTCGGCGGCGGAAACCGTCGCGGGGACGGTAGCTGCGGCAAGCGATGCGCCTGCGACCTTCAGCGCCGAACGTCGGGTGAAGTCCGTCATAGCGCGTCCGGCACTGGCGACGACACATCCATAAAAGCCGGACGTTCTTCAGACGATTAACGTCCGTTCCGGACGTTTTACACCATTTCATTCCGTTCTCACTAACTGATAGTCGGCGGAAAAACAGCGGCGTTGGTAGGGTGAAAATACCGATTCGAATTTTCCATGGTAATCGGATGCAGGGAGCAGGGGAACAGTTGGTGATTCTACACGACGGTGCAATTCGGTTATCTCTCGCTCCCCCGAGTGGCGATCGGCGGCCGGGACGGCCTCGAGTTGCGCGGCTCGAGTCGAGCCGCGCGGATAGGACTTGAAATCGGCCACGGGTCATATGCAGGCTCGACTACCCGGTCGGCCCCGCGCCCGCGGCCGTCGCGTAACAGTTGCCACTCGAGAGCTCCCACTCGCGGAGCGCGAGGTCGCTGGCGGCGAGGTCGGCCTCGAACTCGTCGGGCGCGTAGATGTGATAGAATCGGTCGACCGGCTCGCCGCCGGGGAGGGTCCACTCGACCGTCGTGTCGAAGCCCTCGGTCGCGTCGAACCGGTCGTGGGCGGTCGACCACGCGCTGACGAGCGCGCGGCCGTCGGGGGCGAGCACCCGCGCGAGTTCGTCGAGACTGGCCCGGCGAGCCGCCCGCGTCGGCAGGTGATGCAGCGTCGCGACGTACACTGCGACGTCGACGCTGTTCTCGGCTAACGGCAGCGTCGCCGCGTCGCCCTGAACCAGTTCGACGTCGAACGCGCGCTCGCTTGCGCGCTCCCGACCGGTCTCGAGCAGGCCGCGGCTGACGTCGAGGCCGACGACGGACTCGCAGTCGGCGGCCAGTAGTTCGGCGTGGCGGCAGTTGCCACAGCCGAGGTCGAGCCCGACGCCGTCGGAGAGTCGGTCGGCGCTCGCGTGGGCGTCGACGAAAGATTCGACCTCGGGCCAGGCGTACTCCCGCGTGGACGCGAAGTGGGTCGCGATCCGGTCGTAGGTGTCGCGCACGGCCGCGCGTCGAGCGGTCTCGTCTCGGTTCGGCTCTCGGTCCTGGTCCCCGGCCATCGTCAGGTTTCCTCGCGGGACGCGCAAAAAGCGTTCGTAACCACTCGCGGTGGCATTCCGGCCAGCCGATACGGTCGAGACTGAAAGGGGCTGACGCGGGCTTTCGTGGTGTTCGAAGCGATCGGCTGTGACGGGAGTAGGGATCTAGTCTTACAGCCGACGAACGTCTCTCGGCGTGAGCCGACAGCCACACGGCCCGGCGACGTGGGTCATCGGTCCTCGAGACGTGACCGTGACCACCCGGTCGTCGCAGTGGGGACACGGCGGAAAGCTCGAGTGGCCGTCCGACTCGGCGGCGTCGGCGTCGGTGGACGCATCCGCCGCAACGGGCTCGGGCGCGTCCGGATTGCCGTCGGTCACTGTGGCGCTCCGTCGGGGGTCGGTTGCTGGCTCGAGTACGGACGATGCTGGCGCTGCTGTCGTGCGAGACGTTTATGTCTCGGTAGAATCAACTGGAACATGGCTTGCAAAGCCGTGGTAGGCTTGGAAGCCACGCTTCGGGTGTCTCAGCACCCGGGGCATTTCGACGCATGCCCCTCGCGGTGGTTTCGGAAACGTAGCTTCCATCGAAATACTGTTTGTAGTGTAACTTATAACTACTGGAATTATCGGTCCCCGAGGGTCTGAGCCGGTCTGCTCGAGGCGAGCGGGGCCGTTCGCCGGTGAGAGTGTGGGACCGTGACGGGGGCTCGAGGAATTCGAGGGGTTTATCTATTCCCGACGGGAACTGTGGGATGCGTACGAGGGCTCGTAGATCAGGGGTAGATCACTCCCTTGGCATGGGAGAGGCCCCGGGTTCAAATCCCGGCGAGTCCACTCGAAATTAACTGTTGTCTCGTGGGTTCCTGAAACTCGAGTAACAACCCTGTACTCGCTGTTATCCGGGGAATTCCGTTTTTCGAGAGTTCCATTTTTAACAGAGTTCACCACGGTTCCGTTCGGACCACGCCGCTGTCCGGCGATCAGTAGAGGGAGGTGGTCGGCGTGAGCCTCGAGCGCAGCGCCGAGTATCGACCAGTCTGTGCGTTCTGTGGGCTTTCGATCAAAAAGTCTGAGCAAGACTGCCCTGCCCTTGAAGAGGGGGGTGTCGGCCATGATGCGGTTCGATGTTGATGCGGACCAAGACCAGTGCCTCTGCTGTGGCTCACACGTCACGCCCCAGTTTCGGCGCGGGTTCTATGACGAGAAGGATCGGGCCCATCGCTGCACCACGTGCGATACCTACGATCGACTCTCCGACGGCAGCGCTGCCGGTCTGGATATCGGCAGCCCGGATCCGCTTGAGGATCCGACTCGGTTCCAGTCGGCTTTCGAAGATCTCCCCGAGAACGTGAAGGCCGCATGTCAGCCGGTCACGGCCGGCGAGATCGAGGCTGAGTCCATGAGGTAGTCGCGATGACGAGCGATCAGTCTCCGACCGACACGCAGGCTGCTCCGCTGACGGACGGGCAGGCGACACTGCTGGCAGCCGCCCTCGAGCACGGTTACTTCGAGGTTCCGCGTGGGATTACGCTGAACGATCTCGCCGACGACCTCGACTGCTCGCATCAGGCATTGTCGGGTCGGATGCGGCGCGCTCTCGGGAACCTCGTCGACACCGCACTCGCTGGCGGGCCGGAACCGGACACGGGGCTGTGGACTGGCTGGGGGTAGAGCTTGAGTCTCATCGCTGTCCTCGATGTTCAGTGTCCTCCCAACAAACCATGAAGAATGTGGATATCAGTACGGGACTCGGCCCCGACCTGGGGGCAAATTGTCCTCGAAGACCGGCTTTGCGGACAGTTCAATGATGATCCAATGAAAATTCTAATCCTTGGCCCTCACAACACATCACATTGAAAAGGACTTATTTACGTATTCACCTTTATCGATTCTGAAGAATCGTCGTGTTTTCTTATGCGAGCTCCACGATATCCGTTTGCGTCATCTGAGTAATAATAATCTGAGCTATTTGCGGACCCTGAAGCATTTACAACAGAATATAGTTCGACACCAATATCATAGTATTCATTACTATTCAAATTGAATTGTTTATACTTCGATCTCTCTTCATCATCTACGGTCACTGGCTCATCAATTATTTTGGAGTTTATTGCTCCATCACTGTGGCGTCTTGCAAAAATAGACATCTTAGTGGCACCAGTGTCTGAATTGCCATCTAGACCATATTGTGCAGTAATAGTATGATTCCCGTCTTCATGCGGTTTAAATGTAAGATATCCTCTTGAGTGACTCCACGCACTCCCATAAATTGCTGCCGAAGCATGCGTTCGAAGGTATGCCTCATTCGTGTAACAGCGTGGTACACTAGTATCACACCATCTTATTGGGTCAACAACTGAACCAGATCTTGCCCCTCCAGACCTTTGTTTATCAGTCTCTGATTTTGTAAATCTCACCCAATAGGGATAAGGTGATGAAGTATTTACAGTTTCACTACTTGTAATACTGTCCGTCGTAGTTTTTTCCTTATATTTAGTAGTTGAAGATAATAACCACTCTTCGCCTTCATCTTGCACCG
The DNA here is from genome assembly GCF_020515625.1 of Natrinema amylolyticum. NCBI lineage: Archaea > Methanobacteriati > Methanobacteriota > Halobacteria > Halobacteriales > Natrialbaceae > Natrinema > Natrinema amylolyticum. The sequence continues at coordinate 457,028 of NZ_JAIWPJ010000002.1, read as the reverse complement.
TGATACTATTTTTAGAGCGGTCGTTTATCACTTCTAAATTTTCTTCTATAGACCATTCTGATTCTTTGATTTGATGGTGTGGTGGCTTTTGAGTCCATAATTCAGTAATATCGTTCTGAATCCCGTCCATATTCTTACTTTTCAGTATCGTATCTGTGACGATGTTTCTAAATTCATCCCGTTCTATTTTCCCTTTTTAACCGCTTATAAGGGCCTCGGACAACTTTTATGACTTTCCCCCCCCCCTTCTTTTTTTCCGTATCTTTCGATTATTTTGGACTGGAATTCGACCGGGAGTCTATGATCAGCTTGCTTCGCGGTCGCCCCCGAACTCGTTATTGCGCTTAATCCCATAATTGATCCAGCCGTCGTTATAATATTTCTTCTATTCATGGCAGTTAAGAATTATTTTTCTGTAGTATATAACTTCCTATATTAGTATGAATAATATTATACCTTTAATATATTTTTTAATATAATAAATTCGAACTAATAGCCGAGGAGAATGCTTAATTTTTATCGGAAATAAAACAGAACTTCTTTTACAATCCGGAAATGATGTGAAATATATGGATGCCAGCAACCGTGACCTTATTGACCAAATTGGACGTATCCTTGTGGTAGGAATACTGATCTACATTACCGCATTTGTTATTTCGTTCCTCCTGAGTATGTTCCAAATGGCTCTTGACCCAATACTCGTAGTCCTTCTTTCTTTTATCGTCGTTGTTACTAGCTTAGCACTCTACTACGGCTTTCGCTAATCAGCACTATTGCATATAGGCGTTACAACAGTATGATATTATAGAAGGCGTTTCACAGATATAATCTCGGGGAAAGGAGATGTCCGTCTCAAAAAGTTTGTTAAGATTCTTGTCCTCGTCGGTGTCATGGACACGAATCTATTGGGTAGTCATTTGGATCGATCAAAGATACCTCCCACGTTCCTGCATCTGTCCGCGTCACTCGCACTGCTGATCTTTTACGTTCCCCTCGTCATCGACCAATCCAAGCGCCCGAAGTTCGTTCTTCGGAAGCAGAACACCGCCCGACGTACGACCAACCTGTACCAACTGATGGATTGGCATTGCTACATTTCTACCTGTATCTGAATTTATTTAAATACTATCTATATTAATACGAAAATGTGATATTCAAGAGCGCTATCACTGTAGACATACTTCTCAAAGTGAGGTGCTCGTGACCTGCAAATGAGCGACTTCAGCCTAAAGAATTGCACCCCAGAGTGGAACGCACTCGCCCGGACACCCGATAGACTTGCCGCCCAGGTCGTCGCAATCGTCACCGACGAAATTGTCGCGAGTGCCTGCGGTCTCGAGTCCAATGATTAGACCACACTTGACCGAGGAGACAGTCCCGTCTCTGCGAGACGTGTGCGAAACACTTCGGCGGTACGGGTCCCCGTCCGGTCACCTTCCAAGAACTAGTGACGCTTCCAATCGACTCTGCTCTCGGCCTGGAGTCGTTCGGCAGCTCGCTGCATCCAGCGGTCGATCGTCTTATCAGTGACGTCGACGATCGGCTCGTCCGGTGCGATCCCAGCAGCGTCAGTGGGAGTCGATATACGTCACTAACTCATCGAGAACCGGCGGCTGGCGGTAGTGTTCTTGTTTCGTGATGAGAAGACTCTCAAGGAGGTCTACCACAACTGGAATCTCCTCACGATCGCCTTCACGAGAGCGATCAGGCACACATAGAGCTCGAACACCGCGAGGCGGTACTAACACAACGACTGGTCATCGTCTGGGTCGATATCCCTATCAGGCAGAAATTGTGGCACATCAACCCCGGCCTCGAGAAGGTCCTCGAGCGGTCGTCCCACCAACACACTGAACCGACGGGAGGCTACGGCGGCCACTCGAGAACGAGCACGCACCCTGAGATACCAGATTCAGTCCGCTCTGAGGTTCGTCACGTGCAGTGTGGACTCGAGGGCGTCCGTTCGAAAGTCGGAATCCGCAACGACGAGGTGATCGCCGGTCGAGCGAGCGGTCGCCGCGATCATGAGGTCGCGAACGGCCATCCGGTCGCCGTCGGTGAGGAGTTCGTCTCGGAGCCGGGCGGCCTCGAGCGCGATATCTTCGTTGAACGCGAGGGAATGAACGCCGCCGAAGTGCTGTCGCTCCGCACGGAGATCGGGTTCGCCGCTGCCGAGCGTTCCGGCGAGGACCTCGTAGACGCAAATCGCCGAGGTGAGATACGGTTCGTCCTGTGATTCGACGTACTCGACGGTGTCGTCGACGCCCTCGAGCATATCGATGATGACCGAGGAATCGAGAAACGTCATCCCTCGAAGCTCTCTCGAGACCGATTGATGGCATCGCGGGCGCGATCGGCGGTGTCCGAATCCCACGCGCCGACGGTGATCGGCTCCTCGTCGCTCGCCAGCCGCTCGAGCAATTCGTCGAAACTCTCGTCATCGCGCTTGAGGCGATCGAGCTTCGCTTTCGTCTCGTCCGAGACGCGAATGGAGGTGCTCATGTGTATGCATCGCGTATGCAGAATCTAAGTCCTTTCGCCGCGAACCGGGTTTCCCGTGCTCTCGTCGAACGGATCTACTCGATGCGCTCTCGCGTCGACCGAATACTACTCTCGCGGCGAGCCAGCGGCACCCTTTTAGGAAACAGTCGCGTCGATGGCGACGTGGGACGCTATCAGCCGGGAAAACACGACTCGTTCATCAAGTGCGATACGCCCCGATGCGGGGCGAACAACGCGCCGGAAGGGTCCGCGGAGTACGACACTGACTGCTGGCGATGCGGCGAATCCCTCGGCGGGAAACCCGAAGTCGGTGACGAGGTCACCGTCGACATCGTCGACGAGCAGTCCGACGGCACGCTCGTCTGCAAGACCGAGAGCGGCTTCGTCCTCTTTCTCGAGGAAGACATCGCGGCGATCGAGGCCACGGTCCGCGTGACGAGCGTCGACGAGACCCACGGGGAAGCGGACCTCGTCGAAACGGGATCGTAACCTCCACGGTCAGAACCGATCGCCCGCCGACCGAGTCGAGTCGGATCACGTTCGCGACGAAGAGTTCTACCGCCCGCCCGCACGGAACGAGAGCCGTCGGTCCGCGCGAACACGCGCTCGCACCGATACGGTCGCCCCGCTCACGGGCACTCGAGGCCGCCGTCACGAGGCGACGATCGACTCACGAGGGCGGAACCGCCGGTTAGAACAGGCCTCTGAGAGCGACCAGGGCGACCCCGGAGAGGACGATGAAGCTGAGGAATCCGATGAAGATGAGTCCCGCCTGTCGTCCGGTGAGCGATTCGCCGTCGAGGAATTCGTCGACGTCCATAGGCGGTGATCGCAATTCGTCCGCTTAAACGTGATGGTCCGTTCAGCGAGACGGTCACGGATCTATCGACTCGAGGGCGAGCCGAGCGGGAGAGCCGCGGCTGGTCGACCAGTCGAAATCGAGACGATCCATTTCGGCCGCGTTCAATCCGTGATCGAGCCGGGGCGACTGCTCACTCCGAGGAATCTCCCCCCGAATCGTCGTCGGATTCTTCGACGAGGTCGAACTCGGTCGCTCCGCACGAACAGCCGTCTTGACCGATGATCCGGATCTCGCCAGTGGGCCACTGCCGGGCCGCATAGATCGATCCGCACTCTGTGCATGCTGCAAGCACCCGCGTTACGTCGTCTTTGTGTGCCATCCCCACCAGAGATATAGCAGAAGGATGGAATGAACGTTTCCACTCGCGGAACGTTCACGCGGAACCGAACCCGTCGCCGTCGGTCGAAACGACGGCCCGAATTCAGTCGGGGTAGACCACGTACCCGCGCGTCTCGAGCTCCTCGACGATCGCGTCGGGAACCGCCGCGTCCGAACCGCTCGTGTCGTCGTACTCGAGTTCGTTGTCACCGACGACCTCGAACGCGTAGTCAGTTCCCTCATAGTCGACGATGACCTGGGCGTCCTCGATCGTGAGCTCCATCGGAATCGAATCGTCGTACGTCGATGGGACGGATAAACCTGGGCCGGGAGACGGCCGGGGTACCGAACCGGTCGCGACGCCGACGGGGCGGTGAATCGCCACTCGAGAGCGACCCGGAGAGAGAAAGAACAGTCGTGGACCGTCGGTGGACTCGAGTCGACTCTCCCTGCCGGCGGATCCGATCACTGGCCGCGGATATCGGTCGCGTTACTCGTTGAGATGGCCGCGATAGCCCTTGGGTTCGAACCCGCGCCGGCAGATCACGCGCTTGCGACCGACGGTGATAGCACTGATCTGGTCCTCGTCTTCCATGCGGTCGATGACGTCCTCGAGGCGTTCCGTCGACCAGCCGGTCTCCTCGCGGACGGTCGATTGGTCGACGCGGCCGCCGCGTTTGACGAGCAGTCTGAGAACCTTGTCTTCGTCGGGGAGGTCGTGTTCATCGACGCCGTACTCGATTTCTTCGGCGTAGCTTAACGTTTCGTCCTCGGATTCCTCGCTCGATTCCTCGGCGGCCGTCGCGGACTCGTCCGATGGGGAGTCGTCGGTCGACCCGCTCCAGAGAGACGACAGACGAGCCCAGAGTGTATTGAATACCATGTATGGATCACGCTCCGTTGGGACTACCACAGCTTGAACGCCCACCTACCTTGATTTTATGTTTTGTATGTGCCATGATCGGATTCCGTCAGTTATGGTATGACTATCGTGACGGCCCCGTCGTCGAATAGCGGCCGCCTTGCGACCCGCAAGTCAGTTATCACTTTCCGCGACCGACAGGCTCGCCGACCAACGCGATTCGGACGGTCGTCGACACGTACCAGACGACCGATACTGCGTAATCGCCGGTTTCCGAGCCTCACATCCGGATGTACGACACGGCCGTGGACCCGTCGATACCACGATCGAGCCGGTCTCTCGAGCGAGTGATCGGCGTCACCGGTCGGTCGACGCGACGGCGTCGGAGTACGCGTCAGCGAGCGCATCGAGGGTGTCGTGGTGGTTCGTCGTGTGGGGCGCGGTCAGCGGCGAGACGCTGATGTGGCCCTCGACGACGGCGCGGCGGTCGGTGCCCTCGGGATCGGGAAGCGAGTCGGGGGTCATGTCCTCCCAAACGCGGTCGTGAAGCGTGACGTGGCCGCCCTCGCGTTCGGCGTCCATCTCGTAGCGCTTCGAGGGACGCGTGATCTCGATCGGCGCGGGCTCGCCGTCCGGCAGCGGGACGTTGACGTTGAGATAGGCCGCGTGATCGAAGACCCCCGCCTCGAGCGCGTTCTCAGCGAGATACGAGGTGACGCGCGCGGCTTCGGCGTACTCCTCGGCCGTCACCTCGACGTCCTCGAAGGGCGTGTCGTCGACGGGGACGTACAGCGACGTCGCGATCGCGGGGACGTCGAAGAAGGCGGCCTCGACGGCCGCACTGATCGTGCCCGAGCGCCCGAGGACGTACTCCCCGAGGTTCGCGCCCTTGTTACACCCCGCGACGACGAGGTCGGGATACGGGCCGAGTTCGGCGAGGCCGGCCACGACGCAGTCGGCCGGCGTCCCGTGGACCGCATAGCCCAGGTCGCGCTCGTCAACTTCGACTTCGTGGGAGAGCGACCGGCCGCAGGCGCTCCGGTCGTCGGCCGGGGCGACGACGGTCACGTTGGCGTGCTCGGAGAGGGTGTCGTACAGCGCCCTGATACCGGTGCTGTCGATCCCGTCGTCGTTGGTCAACAGGATCTCGCGGTCGTCGCTCATGTCAGCCCGCTCGGCCGGCGGCGCGAAAAGCCCACCGCTTCCGTACTCCGATCGGCGACCGGGACTCAGGCGATCCGGTCGACGATCGTCTCCTCGTCGACGACCAGGTTGTACGCCTCCTCGTCGTCGTTCCAGAGCGCGAGGATCCCCTCGAACGACAGCACGTCACCGTAGTCAGCCTCGAGCAGCGGTCGGTTGAGCGCGGTCTCCTTCGTGACGACGGCGTAGTGATCGGTGTCCTCGCTGCCGTCGCTGATCTTGAACAGGGGGTTCGACCGCCCGCTCCCGCGACCGCCGTTCCCGGAGCCGGAGAGCGATCGGCTGAGCTTCGCCGCGACGAGGTCGATTCGCTCGGTGACGTGGCGCTCCATCTCGGCCATCTTCGCCCACTCGTCGGTCTCGAGGGCCATGTCGATCCGCCGCCGGCCGTCGAGCCGCAGTTGCGAGTAGGAGAACTGCACGTCGACGTTGACGAACTCGCCGGCGGCATGTTCCTCGTCGTCCGGCGCGCTCTCGTCGAGTCGGCGCTGCACCGCGGGCACGTCCAGATCCGGCCGGACGTCGAACGACCAGCCGCGATCCGACGGCGTCTCGCCGGGCCAGAGCCGAACCGCGGGGCCGTAAACGGTTACTTCGCCGCGCCGGTACCGCTCCGCGTCCCCGGCGGCGGTCGTCTCGAAGTCGACGGCGTCCCGGTCCCAGAGCCGCTCACCCTCGAGTTCGCGTTCCACCTCGCGCAGTTGCACGCTGGTGTTCTTGTCCGCGGGTGCCATCGCGAGGAAGGTGCCGTCCGGCGCGAGCGTCTCGAGGAACGACCGCGTGACGGCGGCGGGATCCTCGAGTTCGCTCAGGACGTTACAGGCGAGAACGAGATCGAAGCCGTCATCAGGCGCGGTGGGATCGAACCTGTCGCCGCTCCCGTCACCGCCGACGGCCTGGCTCGGATCGAACGCCTCCGCGGTCGTCCGGTGAATCGTCGGATGTACGTTCCGTCCCGTCTCGGCGAGCAACGCCTCGAGGACGTCCGCGGCGGCGCTCGGCTCGACCGCGTGGTACTCGAGCAGGGCGTCGTCGGGCAAATAATCGCAGAGTCCGAGCGCGGGGCCGCCGACGCCCGCCCCGAGATCGAGGACGCGGAGGGTGCGGTCGAGCAGCCCGCGATCCGCGATGTCGTCGAGCGCGTACTGGATCGCCGCGTAGTAGCCGGGCAGGTGATAGATCGCGTAGCCCGCGGCGACGTCGTCGTCGTACTCGACGGAGCGGCCGTCGAGGTAGTCGGCTTTGAACCGGCGGATCGTCGACCGGAGCAGGTCACCGGACGCCCCGTTCTCCCAGTTCGGCCCGTAGCGCTCGACGAGCAGGTCCTCGAGCCGGCGCTCGTACGCGGCGGGGAACCGCTCGACCGGTCCCCGACGGGGAGAAACCGGCTCGTCGTCGACGGGGACGAACGTGCCGTCGTCCCGTTCGATCAGCTCGAGGTCGGCGGCCTCCTCGCGGAGCTGTTGCCTGACGACCGCCGGGTGCGGGTTCCCCGAGACGTACTCGCAGATCTCCTCGGGGTCGATCGGCCGGACGTTACGCAGATACTTCGCGTTCGATCGAATAGATTCGCGTTGGTCGTTCACTCCGTGTCACCCCCGGTATCGTCCTCGCGTCCCTCGGCGCGGTGCTCCTGCCAACCCGCCGCCGCTTCCCGATACAGCGACTCGAGTTCGTCGGCGTCGGCGGCTGCGATCTCGGCGGCCGCGTCGGCGACCGCGTCCGCACCGTCGAACGTCGCCTGAATGTCGGCGTAGACCCGCGGTGTGCCGCCGGTCACCTGCTCGGCGAGTCGCCGCAGCCCCCGATAGATCGGGGTTTCGAACCCCGACGGGACCGACTCCGCGGCCAGCGCGAAGGAGAGGACCGCGGCGTGGGCCGCCGACTGCACCGATTCCATGGCCTCGTCGTGCTCGGCCGCCGTCGTCTCGAGCAGCGCGTTGCCCCGCGCCTCGAGACCCGCGAGGAGTTCGTCGGTCACCGGTCCCGATCGGTCGCGAACGACGGCGATCGAGCCGGGTGCCCGCTCGGGCGCGAAAAGCGGGTGCAGGCTCACCCGTTCCAAGTCGGGAGCGTGTCGCGCCATCGCCGCGATCGCGGGTTCCATGACGCCGGACACGTCGACGATCGCCCGCTCGGCCCGCTCGGCCTGGTCGGCGATCGCGTCGGTCACGTGGGTCATCGGCACCGCGAGGCAGACGACGTCGTACGTCGTCTCGGCCTCGAGGGCGGCGACGTCGCCGCCGACCGCATTCGCCGCGGCCGTCGCCGCGTCTCGGTCGAGATCGGCGAACGAGACTCGGGCGTCGACGGCGTCCCCGAACCACGTCCCCATCGACCCCGCGCCCACGATCAGTACGTCCATCGCCCGGTCCTACCTGCCGACGTTGCAAAAGCCGTTCGATCGACCGACCCGGGTAATCCGCCGGTCACCGGCCGACGAGCGATCGTCCCGATCCTTTGCCAGAATATACAAGTCAGTTCCACTGAGAGTGAGTGTATGAACTCCGCCCAGTTGATTTCCGCAACGCTCGCAACTGGGGCTGTGCTCGTCGTCCTGACGACGTATCCCTACTTGGCGACCGCGATCGCCTACCGGGACCGCGACAACGGCCTCTCGTATATCGTCTTCCTCATGGGCGTCGCGGTCTGGAACGGCCTGTTCGCCGCACAGGTGATGGACCCGAGACCGATCGTGAAGGGGTTCTTCTTCAGCATCGCGACGCTGGGTGCTGTGTTGGCCGGAGTCGGGTGGTTGCTGTTCGCCAGCACGGCGAGTAGCACGCCGTCGCTGCCCTATCGAGAGACGATCTATCGGCTCGTCGCGCTGCTGGCCGGCCTCGAGATCGCGCTCGCGATCACCAACCCGGCACACGCGCTGTACTGGCAGATCGCCGGCGGATCGTCGGACTCGCTGGCGTTTACCGTGATCGACCCGAACGTCGGCTACTGGATACACACGGCGTTTCTCGTCGCGTTGTTCGGGGCAGGCACCGTCCTCTTCGGCCTCGCGTGGCGACGCGGGACCGACGTCCGATACACGCGCAGTTACGCCATCGTCGGGGCCGCGACGACCGCGGCGATCGTCGGCAGCAACGTCTTCTTCACCGGGACCGCATCGCTGGCACCGCTCGTCGCCGGCTCCCTCACGACGATCGGTTGGGTACAGGCTCAACAGAAACGGTATCTCCAGCTCCCGCGGCCGTACCGGTGGATCGGCAACTTTCTGCAGTGACCGCGCGGCTCGGTCGGCTGTCGGAACCCAACTGGTTCGGACCACGATATTTCATTGCTCGAGTCCCAACCCCCGTCCATGGTACGAATCGGGATCGTCGGCGCTGGAGCGGCCGCCGCGGCCGCGACCGCTGCCCTCGACGGAGCCGCGACCGAGACGGAGATAACGGTCCTGGAGAAGTCCCGCGGGCTCTGCGGCCGCGCCGCGACGAGGCGGCGGGACGGGGTCGTCTACGACTACGGCGCGAACTACGTGAAGACGGACGACGAGCGGGTGGTCGACCTGCTGACCGAGACGCTCGACACCGAGGGGCTGGTCGATATCACGGCGCCGGTCTGGACCTTCGATAGCGACGGGGCCGTCGCCGAGGGAGACGACCGCGACGAGCACAAGTGGACCTACCGACAGGGGCTGACCCAGATCGCAAAGCGGCTGTTCGCCCGGACCGACGCGACCGTCGAGCGGGAGACGCGCGTCGAGACGGTGATCCGAAACGGCGAGGGAGACGGAGCCGAGACCGGTCGCTGGCACCTCAAGGACGCCGACGGCTCCCGATGGGGCCCCTTCGACGTCCTCCTGTTGAACCCGCCGGCACCCCAGACCGCCGCCCTGCTTCGCTCAGCCGAGTGGGACGCCGACCTGCGTGATCGCCTCGCGGACGCCATCGACGAGGTTCCCTTCCGGACGATCTGGACCGGGGTCTTCCACTATCCCTTCGAACTCGAGCGGCCCTACTACGCGCTCGTCAATACGGACAAGGAGCACGAAATCGGATGGATCGGCCGCGAGGAGTGTAAGCCCGGCCACGTCCCCGACGGCGAGTCGCTGCTGGTCGTCCAGGCCAACCACGGGTGGTCGGTCGACCGCTACGACGAGCCACCCGAACGGAACTGCGAGCGGCTCGCGGCCCTGACCGCCGACCTGCTGGACGACGAGCGCCTGCGCGAACCGGACTGGACCGACCACCAGGGGTGGCGGTACGCCCTGCCCGAGGACGGCGTCGCCCGCGACCCGCTCCAACTGGCCGAGGCCGACGGGCTGTACTGTCTGGGCGACTGGGTCGCCGGCGAGGGGCGACTCCACGCGGCGCTCCGGAACGGTCTCGAGGTCGCCGACCGGATCACGGACGCTGACCGGGTCACAGACGCCGATTGAGGCGGGTCACATCACTGACGTGACTTCGTCTAACACCGTGGTATCGACGAAGACGACCACGTGATCGCCGCCCTCGATGACTGTCTCGCCGCGCGGCGTGATCAACTCCCCCGCGCGGCTGATCGCACCGACGACGACGCCGTTCGGCAGGTCGGCCATCGCGTCCTGAATCCGCCGCTCGAAGAGCACGCTGTCGGCGTCGACCTCGATCTCGAGGACCTCGGCGCGGTCGGACTCGAGCATGGCGACGTTTTCCGTCCGCTGCTCGCGCGTGAATCGGGTAATCTCCTCGGAAGTGACGAGGCGGGGATTGACGCCGACGTCGATCCCGACCGTCTCGAAGAGGTCGACGTACTCGCCGGACTCGACGAGGCCGATGGTGCGCTCGACGCCGATCCGTTTGGCCAGCAGGGAGACGAGCAGGTTCTTCTCGTCGTTCTCGAGGGCGGCGACGACGATGTCGGACTCGTCGACGTGTTCCCGGACGAGGAAGTCGATGTCCGTCGCGTCGCTCTCCAGGACTAGCGTCTCCGGGAGCTTCTCGGCCAGTTCCCGCGCTCGCTCGGGGTCCCGTTCGACCAGCCGCGGCTCGAGTCCCTCTTCCTCGAAGAGCCGAGCCGTCTGATAGCCGATCTCGGTGCCGCCGACGATGACGATCTCGTTCGCGTCCTCGAGAGTCGGTTCGGGCGTCAGCGACCCCGCGAAGGCGCGGACGCTCTCCCGCGAACCGATGACGACGATGGCGTCTCCCGCCCTGATGAGTGTCTCTCCCTGCGGGATGACGATATCGTCGTCACGGAGCAACGCGGCGAAGGTCAGCGATTCGAACCGATCGGCCTCGGAAACCGTCTCGCCGGCGATGGGACTGTCGGGGCCGACTTCGAACTCGGCCATCTGAACGAGTCCGCCGGCGAAACTCTCGACGTCGTGCGCCCCGGGAAGGCTGGCGATTCGAACGATCGTCTCGGCGGTCTGCAGGTCCGTACAGACCATGAAGTCGACGCCGAACGCGCCCTTCGACTGCTCCCAGGTTCGCAGCAGGTTCGTCTTCTTGACGCGGGCGATCGTGAACGGGTCACCGACGGCCTTCGCCGCCCCGCAGACGACGATATTGGTCTCGTCGACGTCGGTGCTCGCGATGACCAGGTCCGCCTCCGCGATGCCGGCCTCCCGCAGCGTCTCGATCGAGGTGCCGTCGCCCCGAATCGCCAACACGTCGTGGGAATAGGTGACCGCCTCGACGCGATCGGGGTCCGTGTCGATGACGATCACGTGGTGGTCGTCGTCGAGGCTCGCGGCGATGTTCGATCCGACTTCGCCCGCACCGACGACGATCACACGCATCGAGGCCTCACCAGCGGGGATCGCTGTCTCGAGTCGGCGCAGATTCTGTTCATATCTATACTGTCAACCGCCGAGCAGTAAGTGGGTTTGGCATGATCTGGGAAGCTGGTTGCTCGACCTCGGGAGACCGTGCACGACATCGCGGATCGATCAGTGGAGACGGATTACGTACCCACTCCGGGCTGATCTCCTGACCCGTGGCGGCGCGCGCTGACGGCCGGCCGAACGACAGTGAGGACGAGAACGCCGCGAACGGCAACCTTCTATACTCGAGGCCGTCAATCGAGGGCCATGCGAGACGTCTGCATCGTCGGCGGGGGCGTCGCCGGCCTCACCGCTTCGATCTTCACCGCTCGCGCGGGACTGGATACCCTCGTCGTCGACGGCGGGGAGTCCATCCTCGCGCGCAACGCCAGCCTCGAGAACTTCCCCGGGTTCCCGGACGGGGTCGATGCCCGCCGGCACCTGCAGTTGACCCGCGAGCAGGCTCGAACGGCGGGGACCGAGTTCGAACTCGGGCGCGTGACTCACGCCGAACCGGTCACCGAGGGAGCGCTCGAGGAGGGGTTCGTCCTCGAGACCGAGGGCGGCGAGCCGATCGAGGCGCGTCGCGTCGTCGCCGCCTCGTGGCCAAACAGCGACTATCTTGAGCCGCTGGACGTCGGTCGGATGCAGCGGGGCAGCAAACACTTCGTGAGCGTCGACGAGGGCGGACGGACGGCCGTCGACGGCGTCTACGCCGCGGGTCGGATCGCGGACGAGCCCCATCAGGCGATCGTCGCGGCCGGCCACGGCGCGAAAGTCGCACTCGCAGTCCTCTACGACGCCGACGTTCCCTTCTATCAGGACTGGGTCGTCCCCGAGGGCTACTTCACCGGTCGCGACCGCGAGGTGCCACCGGGTTGCGAGGAGATCGACGACGAGGAACGACGAGCGCGCGACGAGCGGGCACGGGAGACGATCCGGGAGGCGTTCGCCAAACCGCTCGACGAGGAGCCGACGATGCATCCGAGCGTCGACCGGGACTGACCGCGAGACCCGTATCCGCGTTCTCGTCGGGCGTACTGGTCGCGAGATTCCACCCGCACTCTCTCCGAGCGGTCGCGTTCTCATTAGTCGTGCTGCCCCCGGTGAGTTAACACGGCACGTATCGAAGCCCGCACTGGCTGTTTTGACCCATGAACGGGACGAACCGACGGGGTCCGACCGGGCGTCGCGAGTCGCTCGCCACCGCCGCGGAACGAGCCGCGTTCGGCGTCGCGACGCGATACGCTCGAGTGCACGACCTTTCGACGCCGGCCGAGACGGCCTATCTCGAGGCCCTCGAAGAGGGTCGCCGCGATATCCTGCATCGATTCGTCAGCGGCCTATTGCGCGGCGACCCGGACGAACTGCCCGACACCCAGTTCGTGGCGCTCGGGCCGTCGCCGGCTCCGACGGTTCCGGACGAGCCCGAACCGCTCTCGGCGCTCGAGGGGGATTACCTCCGGTCGCTCGTCGAATCGCTCCCCGACGAGTGCCGGCGACTCGCGCTCGGTCCGCTGCCCGCGTCCGGGAGCGTTCTGGTCGCCGGGATCGCCGCGAGACACGGCTACGACCGGTTCCGACTGACCGGACCGATCTATCGGTGGTCGGTAGCCGAGACGGCCGAAGCAGCTGCGACCGCCGTCGATCCCGTCACGCATCCGGTGGATCTCGTCCCGCTACTCGAGTGCGAGGGCGCGTTCAGCGACGCCGAGCAGGCCGAGCGGATCCGGGCGGAAGTCGCCGAGAGCGTCGCCAATCTCGCGCTCGCGCGGCTCGCGGCGGCCGTTCACGCGCGGACGGAGTCGGACCTCGAATCGGCGTCACCGCTCGAGGCCGTCGCGACCGGCGTTCCGGCCGCCGACGCCGCCGCGTCCTTCGAGCGGATCGTCACCGACGGTCACCCGTTCCATCCCGGCGGCAAGATCCGGCGCGGGATGACGCCCGGCGACGGACTCGCGTACGCGCCGGAGTTCGCGGACCGAATCGACCTCCGGTTCGTCGCGATCGATCGCGAGTACGCCCTCGAGACGCGCGCGACCGATTCCGCGGACCTGACCGATCGACTGCTCGCGACGTTCGCGGGGCTCGAGGGGGCACTCGAGTCCGCGCTTCCCGACGGACGCGCGACCGACGAGTACGCCGTCGTCCCCGTTCATCCGTTCCAGTACCATCGCACGGTTCCCGACCGGTACGCCGATCAGCGCGCCGACGGCCGCGTCGTTCCGCTGCCCGAGTACGCGCATCCGGCGACGCCGCAGCTGAATCTCCGAACGGTTATTCCACAGCGGACTGACCGAACCGGTGACGGCCCGCTCCCACACTGGAAGCTCGCGATCCCCGTTCAGACGACGAACGTCGTCCGGACGCTCTCACCGCAGGCCGTGACGAACGGGCCGCGGGTGACCGACGTCGTGCGAGCGATCGAAGAGAGGGACTCGCTCGAGACGCTGGGACTGCTGGCCGAACCCGCGGCGACGTGTTACTACCCGCCCGGCGGTCCCCACCCCAGCGGCGAGGGGTACGACGACGCTCGCCACCTGTCCGGACTGGTGCGGACGCCGCCCGAGGCCCACCCGCTCGCGACGGACGGGACGTACCCGGTGGTGGCCGCGAGCCTCGTCGCCGACGCGCCGACCTCGGGACGCCCTCTCGTCTGCGATCTGATCGATCGATACGGGGAGACCCGGGAGACGACGAGCACCGCGGATGCGGCGCTCGCGTTCGTCGACGAGTACGCCAGCGTCGTCGTCCCCGACCAGCTTCGGCTGCTGTGTACGTACGGCATCGCTCTCGAGAGCCACCTCCAGAACAGTCTGGTCGTCTTCGACGCCGACGCGCGCCCGCTCGCAACGCTGGTTCGCGACCTCGGAGGAATTCGCATTCACGGCGACCGACTCGCGGACCGCGGCCTCTCGCTCGAGCCGTATCCGGAGTCGGATCTGGACGCCGACGGCGAGGCGGACTGCCACCGGAAGCTGTACTACGCGCTCTTCCAGAACCACCTCGCGGAACTCGTCGCGACGATCGGCCACGAACTGGGCGTCGACGAACGATCGTGTTGGGCGCGGATCCGCGAGCACTGCGAGCGATCTTTCGAGCGGCTCCGAGCCGACGGCGACGTCCCCGAATCGCGGATCCGGCGGGACGAACGGGCGCTGTTCGCGGAGCCGACGGTCCACAAGGCGCTGACCGTGATGCGGCTGCGGGGCAAGCGTCACGAGTACGCGACCAGCGAGGTGTCGAACCCGCTCTCCGCGTCGGGTCGCCGGCGAATCGACGACCCCGACTCGGGCGGTAATCGGGGCTAACCGACCGCACGGCGGACCGAAAATAACGGATTCGAGACCGGTCGCCGATCAGGTCGCCGCGAGGGCACACGCGGGACTACAGAATCCCCGCTCCGCGGCTTCGGCGTCCGGATATGCCTTGAAGTCGTCACCACACCGCTCGCACGTGACGGTTTCGAAGTCAGACATACTCGGTCGAGCATTCGTCGTTCGAAAATGAAAACGTGTTGGACACGGGTCGATGACAGCGACGTTCCTGCCCGTAAATAATCGTTTCAGCGCTGGAAACAGCCGGTTTCGGTATCGAATCGGGTTCCGTTACTCGTTCGCTCCGTTCGATAGCCGGAGCGATTCGACGCTCCTCGCCGCGCAACGGACGATGAACTTATATAGTCTGGAGCTGTGCTAACGTATGGCATGAATGGTGTCCTGAACGAGACGACGGACAAGATCCACAAGTACAAATCCGGGCAGTCCGACTTTCAGACGACCTGTGGAGCGACATCGCACGTGGCACACGAGCACCTCCGACTGGTTCCCGTCGAGCAGGCCGTCAGCGATGGCGACGTGAACCGATGCGGCCGCTGTTTTACTAACGGAGACGGGTACTGACGATCAGTCGGGACTCGAGTTCGAAGCTCACAGTACCCGCAGCTCCGTCGTCCAGAACGAGTGAACGGCATCCTCGAGCGCCGGCTCCGGATCGCCGGTCGCGTCGACGGCGGCCGTCGCGGTCGGCACGAGCCCCGATTCCGCAACGAGCGTCTCGACGATGCCGCGCTGGCCGACCAGATAGAGCGGTGTCTCGGCGCGCTCACCGTCGGGTTCGTACGCGGCGAGGGCGTCCCGGCAGCGCTCGAGGTGGTCGTCGATTTGCCCGTCCCGAATCCGTTCGAAGCGGGCCTGAGAGAAGCCGCCCTTGGAGTGGCTCCCCTTGACGTCGCTCTCGAAGCCCCGATAGTCGACGCGCTCGTCGTCCTCGTAGACGCCGAGGGCGAAGAGATCGGTCCGGACGAGCGCGACCGCGTGGCGGCCGGTCGGCAGGAACCACTCGCGCTCGAGGGCGAATCGATCGCGCCAGGTCGCGTCGAGATCGGGGACGGCCGGCGGCTCGAGGGTCACGGCGAGCAGGCCGGCGTCGTCGACGCAACACAGGCAGGGCGCGCCGTCGTCGACGAGCGCGATCCGATCGCCGAGAACGGATTCGAGCTCCGCGCGGACGGACTCGGAAATTCCATCGTCGCCCACGCCGACGGTCAGTGCGCCCTCGGGGCCCGTTCGAAACGACGCGAGGCGATCGAACACCGACTCGAGGCGGGCACCTCGCAGTTGGTCGCGGTGGCGGACGGTCGGTCCGGTCTCCGCCTCGTTAGTCTGCTCTAGTTCGCCCTCGAGTTGGGCGATCCGGTCCTCGAGCCGGTTGACCCGCTCCTCGGCGTCCTGTCTGGCGGTGGCGGCTTCGGCCCGGCGTTCGGATTCGGCCTCGTAGCGCTTCCGTAACCGCTCGTTTTCGTCCTCGAGTTCGTCGATTCGGTCCTTGAGCGATGCGCGGCCAAGCAACTCGTCGAGCATCCGGCCGAAACCGGGAAGCGAGCCTACTTCTAGGTTCCGGCGTTTCGTAGGTCGTCGATCGGACCGCTATCTGACCGCTGGCCGGTGAATTCGAGTAACTGTCGGGCTCGTTCCCGGCGGGCGAGAAACACCTCTCGGAGCGAGGGCGGATTCCGAACGTCGGTCCCCTCGAGCATCGATTCGGGCAACGCGAGCGTGTTCGTCGGGACGTCCGCCGCCCCGTGAACCGGGAAGTGCCGGGACTCGAGTTTCATCACCAGCGGGGTATCGAGGCGCTCGAGCCCGTCACCGGTCGCGTACACTTCCTCGTTGATCCGCTCGTGTTGCTCGCTGTGCATGAGTGCGTGCTCCCCGTCGGTGGGGGTCACGTAGAGACGTCCGAGATAATAGCTTCGGGAAAACACCTCGAACATGCTAACTAGTACCATGATCTGGATAGACATAACTGTTTGCGAATACGTTTAAATGGTCGTGCAATCAGACCGATCGCTTAGCCTCGATCTCGATCACGGGGCAGGTACTCGGTGACACGCCGTCGGGATATCGGGGAGTCGTCTTCGGGTGCTTCCCCGTTCCGTTTACGGCGGTTCGTAGCACTCAATTGACTCGTTTGCGACCGCGCGAAACAGTCCGAATAGTGAGTAACGGTCGGTCGATTCGAGGCGCGAAACCCGCCCGACGAGCCATCCGAATTACGGGAACTACTGCCGCCTTGAACGCTCACAACGGTTCTCGGCTGCTCTTCGAACGGAGTAAACGATTCGAACGAAGGTCCGTCTTTTTAGTATGTTCCGGACAACAACAAAGCTGATGACAACCACCCGGTCGGTCGCTCTCCTCGTGGCCATCGCCGTCGTCGGACTCACGGTCGCACCGCTCGCGAGCGGCGCCGCCGTGAGTTCGCTGACGGCCAGCCACGCGTCCCAATCCGACCACTCCGAGACGGCATCGACGAACGTGTCCGTCGGAACGCTGATGCAAGCGACGGCGGCCGATACGGAGGAAACGGTCGAAACCGGAATGTTCGAAGCGGCGTACGAAACCGCGGACAACGAGAGTCAAGCGGCCCTCGTCGGCGATCGGACGGCCGAACTCGATGCACAGTTGCGGGCCCTCGAGGCCGAACGCGCCGACCTCCGGAACGAACGCGAGAACCTCTCGCGCGGTGCCTATCGGTCCCGAATGGCGAAATTGACCGTCGAAATCGCCAGCCTCGAGCGGTCGATCGAGCGAACCAATAGCACCGTCGACGACAGCAGTCTCGACGAGACCGAACTCGCGACGCTTCGAGAGAACGCGACGGAGATCCGGCGAAACGCCTCGGAAGAGGCCGGGCCAGACGTCGCAGCGGTCGCTCGAGGACTGTCTGAGTCCAACGGTTCGCCCGGTGTCGGAGCGGGGCCGCCCGACGACCGCGGCCCGCCCGCCGACAAGGGGGACTCGAGCGCCGACAGGACGCCCGGAAACAGCGAGAGTGCGAGAAACGCTACCGGGCCTGGAAACAGCGAAGCGACGGGCAACGGTGACGCTAATGGCGGTGCACCCGGGAATAGCGAGAGTGCAGGAAACGGGAACGGGCCCGAGAACAGCGAGGGGTCGGACAACCGTCACAAATCCGAGGACAACGAGGAGGGAGACAACGGGAAGGGGACAGCGAACAGCGAGACGGGTAACGACGAGAACGGCTCTGCGAACAGTGAGAAACGCGGAAGCGGAGCTTCGGACGGCGAGACGGGCGCCGACTCCGCGAACGGCGAGAAAGGTGAAAGCAAACGCGGAAACGGGGCCGAAAACAGCGAGGAGAACGGAGACGGGAGCGGACCCGAGAACAACGAGGGCGGAGACGACGGAACGCACTCCGCGGACAGCGAGAAACGCGGAAACGGTAGCGGTTCCGAGAACGGTGAGGGTGCGGGAAACGATAACGGCTCCGAAGACGGCGAGAACGCCGAATCCGAGGACGGGACGTCCGCCGGCAACGCGGACGACGAGCGATCGACGGGACCATCCGCCGATTCCGGTCCACGGAACGACGATTCGACGGACGATTCCGACGAGGAGCCGGGAGCAGACGCGGGCGGCGGGAACGATACCGGCCGCTAATCCCCGTAACGGCCGGATCGGACCGGCTCTCCCGCGAGTACAGTAAGCAGACACGCTTTTCAGCGGTGATCACTAACTCTCTCTCGATGGACTCCGCCGCGTTGTTGGATTTACTCGGGAACGAAAACCGAAGACGAATCCTTCGGTTGCTCGCCCGCAAACCCTGTTACGTGACCGAAATATCGGAATACCTCGGCGTGAGTCCCAAGGCGGTTATCGAACACCTCCGAAAACTCGAGGAGGCGGGTCTGATCGAGAGCCGCGTCGACGACCAGCGGCGAAAGTACTTCCATATCGCCCGGAACGTCCGCCTCGAGGTGACCGTCTCGCCCTACGGCTTCGCGAGCAAGAGCGCCTATCCGGCGAACAATAGCTTCGATATCACGACCTGTCGGCACCTCTCGCTCGACGTCTCCTGGGACGACACTGACGGTCTCGACGACCTGCTCGTCGCGCTGGAAGATCTCGAGCGACTCGAGAACGAACTCTCGCTGGCCCAGCGATGGGTTCAGGGGCGGCTCTGTGACGTGCTCGACGATATCTCCGAGACCGTCGGTGCCGGCCCGGAGAGCCGTATTTACGCCGATCTGCTCGCGAGCGTTCGCGCCGAGCCGAAATCGGTCGGCGAACTCAGCGAGGATATTGACGCGCCCCGCGAGGTCGTCGCCGAGTTGCTCGAGGTGATGGCCGACAACGGGGTCGTGCGTCGGACCGAGCGCGGCTGGGAGCTGACGACGAACGCGTGAGGCCGACGGCGCGACGGGACTCAGTCGATATCCTGCGAGAGCCCGGTCCGGAGGTCGCGCCCGAAGTAGTAGCCGACGACGGACGCGAGGAGGCCGACGGTCGCGCCGACGGCGACCAGCGTCTGTCCGGAGCCGACGGCGGCGATGACGGCGTTGGAGAGAACCGCCGCGACGCCGCCGACCGAGACGCCGGCGACGCCCATCTCGAGGTAACGTCGCTTCGAGGCGAGGAGCCCGACCGTGAAGGCGACGGCGAACATGCCGATCGTGCGACCGGCGAACGGTAGCGCGGTCTCGCCGGCCAGTAAGCCGGCGCTGAGAACGCCCACGAGTGCGATGTACTCCTTCGGCGAGAAGTATCGACCGAGCGAGAGCCGCGAGGTGAGCGGGGAGAGCCACGAGCGCGACGAGTCGTTCTCGGGCCCGTCGGTCGGTTCCTCGGCTGCCGTGCCGGCGGGTCCGCGATCGCGGTCGGTCGGAGAATTCAGGGGATCGTCACCGACGGACGGCTCTGGCGGGGCAGCGGATTCGGACGCATCGCCGACGTCGGCACCCGACTCCGAGAGCAGGCGGTCCGTCTCCTCTAAGAGGTCGTCGGTGGCGGGCGGGTCTCGGTCCCGGCTCTCGGTCACCTCGTCCGATCGATCGCTCATATGTCAACTGAAGTCAGCCCGCACCATGGGCCTTTCCCCGCGGCCGCAGGGGAGCGGGCGGTCGGCGTTCCACCGCACGTCCGGCCTCTCCCGAAATGCGCCGCTCGAGGCGACTGACGGCGATGCAGAAAATGCGGCGGGGCCGACGGGGCCAGTTATCTGACCGAGTCGAGGAGGAGCTTCTGCTCGACGCGTTTGACTTCGTGTTGGACGTCGCGGACGGCGTCGATGTTCGCCGAGATCGACGTGATCCCTTCCTTGGCGAGGAACTGGACCATCTCGGGTTTGGAGCCGGCCTGTCCGCAGATGCTCGTGTCGACGTCGTGTTCGCGACAGGTCTCGATGACGTCACCGATCAGGCGCAACACGGCGGGGTGGAGTTCGTCGAAGCGGTCGGCGACGTGCTCGTTGTTGCGGTCGACCGCGAGCGTGTACTGGGTCAGGTCGTTGGTCCCGAACGAGGCGAAGTCGATACCGGCTTCGGCCATCTCATCGACCGACAGCGCCGAGGCCGGCGTCTCGATCATCGCACCCCATTTCCGCTTCTCAGGGTCGATGCCCGCCTCTTTCATGCACTCTTTGGCCTGATAGATGTCCTCGGCGTCGTTGACCAGCGGGAACATGATCTCGACGTTGTCGTAGCCCATCTCGTAGAGCCGGTGGAACGCCTCGAGTTCGTGGGCGAAGACGTCGGTGCGGTCGAGCGAGCGACGGATCCCTCGGTAGCCGAGCATCGGGTTGTGCTCCTCGGGTTCGTTTTCGCCGCCCTCGAGCTGGCGGAACTCGTCGCTGGGAGCGTCGAGGGTGCGGACGCGAACGGGACGCGGGTAGAACTCGTCGGCGACGCCGCGGATGCCCTCGACGAGTTCCGTGATGTAGTCGTCCACGCCGTTTTCCTCGATGAACTTCTCTGGCGTCTGGTTCAGCGAGAGGATCATATGCTCGGTTCGCAGCAGGCCGACGCCGTCAGCACCCGTCGCGGCCGCGCGTTCGGCGGCCTCGGGAATGGAGACGTTGACCTTGACCTCCGTCGCGGTCATCGGCTTGACCGGCGACTGCGGGCGGACCTCCTCGACGGGTTCGGTCTCCTCCTCCGGATCGACTTCCGATCCCTCGAGCACGGAGCCCTTGTCGCCGTCGAGCGTGACGACCTGGCCGTCCTCGAGGACGGTCGTGGCGTTGGTCGTGCCGACGATGGCGGGGACGCCGAGTTCGCGGGAGACGATAGCGGCGTGGCTGGTCATGCCGCCCTCGTCCGTGATGATCCCCGAGGCCCGTTTCATCGCGGGTACCATGTCGGGCATCGTCATCTCGGTGACGATGATGTCGCCCTCGCTGACCTTGGCCAGGTCGTCGAGTTTGGTGACGATCTTCGCAGGGCCGCTGACCGTTCCCGGACTCGAGCCGAGGCCGTCGACGATGACGTCGCCGGTGCCGCTCGCATCGTCGGTCTCGGCGCTGCTACTGCCGGCGTCAGCGGCCTGGACGCTCCCGCTGCCGTCGGTCAGGCCCTTCGCGGCGTCGACGCTGCCGGTCGCGTCCGCGGCATCGTCGGTCCCCTCGTCGATCGTCGTGATCGGGCGCGACTGGAGCATGTAGACGTCGCCGTCGACGATCGCCCACTCGACGTCCTGGGGTTCGCCGTAGTGGTCCTCGACGCGCTCGCCGAGATCCATCAGCGCGTCGATCTCGTCGTCGGAAATGACTCGCTGGGTGCGCTTGTCTTCGGGGACCTCGCGCTCGACGGTCTGGCCGGTGGCCTCGTCTTTCTCGTGCATCACCTTCTTCTCGGCGACGGTCACGTCCATCGAGCGGTCCTCGCGGTCGATGACGTAGTTGTCCGGAGAGACCGCACCGGAGACGACGGCCTCGCCCAATCCCCACGCGGCCTCGATGATCATCGTCGGATCGCCAGTCGAGGGGTGGCTCGTGAACATCACGCCGGACTTCTCGGCGTCGACCATCTGCTGGATAACGACCGCGATGTTCACCGCCGAGTGGTCGAATCCCTGCTCCTGGCGGTAGTAGATCGCTCGCTGGGTGAACAGCGAGGCCCAACACTCCCGAACGCGGTCGAGCAGGTCGTCCTCGGTGACGTTGAGGAACGTCTCCTGTTGGCCCGCGAAGGAGGCGTCGGGCAGGTCCTCGGCCGTCGCCGAGGACCGAACGGCGACGAACGCCTCGCCGTCGCCGACCTCACTGTAGCTCTCGAGGATCTCCGCCCGAAGCTCGTCGGGGAAGGGGGTCTCGAGAATGAGTTCCTGTGCGCGGTCGGCGGCGTCGGCCAGCGCGGCCGAATCGTCGACGTCGACGTCGACGGCCGCGAACAGCTCCTCGTCGATTTCGGCCTCTTCGATAAACGATCGATAGGTCCCGGCGGTCACGACGAATCCCGGTGGGACGGGCAGCCCCGCGCCCGTCAGTTCGCCCAGGGAGGCACCTTTACCGCCGACCTTCTCGAGGTCGCCGGCACTGATCTCGTCCAGCCAGAGTACAGCCATCTCTATAGAGTCGATCACTGGAACGAATAAAGAAGGTTGCGAACGGACGCGCCCAGTCGAAACTCGAACGCGAGTAAATCGCGCTCTGACCGTCGGACGGACGCGTCCGGCCGACCGGTTCGCGTCCCGATTGGACGGCCGTCTCACGGTGACAGTGAGGATCGGCGGAATCCGCTCTCGTTCCGACGACGGCCGCGCGGTCAGGCCTCGAGGATTTCGTCGTCGTCGGGCTCGGGGACGACCAGCGAGCCGTCGAGGACGGTCACGCCGCGGCCGCCGACCCGAACCGCGTCGTCGAGGCGAACGCGAACGATCCCCGGCCGGTCGACGTAGTGGCCCTGCTCGAGCCGGAGTTCCTCGGGCAGATCGCCGTCGAACGCGCCGAAGCGGTCGAGATACGCGCTGACGGCCCCGCTCGCGGTGCCGGTGACGGGGTCCTCCGGGACGCCGGCCCCCGGCGCGAACATCCGCCCGTGGACCGTCGACTCAGCCTCGAGCGCGTCGAACGTGAAGAGATAGACGCCCGTCGCGTCGACATCGTCGGTGAGCGCTTCGATCGCCGCCGCGTCCGGGTCGGCGTCGCCGACGTCCGAGAGGTACGTGATCGGGGCGATCAGGAACGGGAGGCCGGTCGAGGCCACCGCGAGCGGAATGTCGTCGCTCGCGCCCTCGAGCGCGGCCCGATCCACCCCGAGGGCGTCGGCCACGCGGTCGTAGCCGACGTCGACCTCGCGGATCGTCGGCTCGTCCTGTGTCATCCAGACCGTGCCGTCGTCCTCGACCTCGATCTCGAGCGTGCCGACGTTCGTCTCGAGGGTCGTCACACCGGGCTCGAGGCCCTCGTCGCGAAGGTGGGCGAAGGCGCCGATCGTCGCGTGGCCGCAGAGGTCGACCTCCTGCGTCGGGGTGAAGTAGCGGATTCGACGGTCGGCGGTCTCGCTCGAGCGGAGGAAGGCGGTCTCGCTGACGGCCATCTCCGCGGCGATCGCCTGCATCTGGTCGCTCGAGAGGCCGTCCGCGTCCGGGACGACGCCCGCCGGATTCCCCGTGTGCGGTTCGTCGGTGAACGCGTCGACCTGTACGATCCGAGTGGTCTCCATACGACGTGGGTCGGGCGACCGGCGTATGAATCCTCGGTCGTGTCGCGCGTCACGGGCCGCGATCGACCGTCAGAGCCCGTCGATCCAGTCCGCGAGATCGCCGACGACGTCCTCAGCGACGTTGTTCCGGACGGCGTACGCGAACTCCACGGACGGTTCCTCGCCCGGCATGAACAGGTGGTCGAGCTCGTCGTACGTCTCGAACGTCGCGTCCGCGTCGTCGAGTTCGGTCCGCCACCGCTCGAGGTCGTCGGCGACGCTGACCTGGAAGTCGCGGGTCCCCTGCAGGAAGTAACGCGGCGCGTCGATCTCCGCCGCAGTCCCGAAGTGGTCGTACGCGGCGAGACTGTCCCAGAACGCGCCCGGTTTGCCCAGCAACGTTTCGGTCGGCTCGTACGCTCCCGATCGGACCCGTTCGATCTCGTCAGTCCAGGTCTCGTAGACGGTCACCAGGTCCGCCCACTCGTGGTCGCCGACCGACACCTTGTGCTCGAGCTGTTCGAGCGTCAGTTCGTGAAACGGTCGCGCCGGCGCGGCGAGGCCGACGACGCCGGCGAGGTCGCCGTCTCGAGCGGCGATCCTCGGTGCCGCCCGGCCGCCGAGGCCGTGCCCGACGACGACGATCCGATCCGGGTCGACGCCCTCGGTCGCCCGGAGTTCCTCAATCGCGACCAGCGCGTCGTCGACGGTGACGCGATCGAGCGTGTATTCGCCGGGAGAGACATCACATGCAGGCAGGCGCTTGTCGTACCGGAGGGTCGCGACGCCCCGCGTCGCGAGCCCCTCGGCGAGATCCGTAAACGCCTGCGTCCCGCCGCGGGCGGTGTCTCGAGTCACCGGTCCGGAGTCGTGGACGAGGACGACTCCGGGAACGTCGCCGCCGTCCGCGGGCGTCGCGACGGTTCCCGGCAGCGAACAGCCCTCGACCGCGAGGCTGACGTCCTCGGTCGCGACCGCGCTCGAGTCGACGTACGACGGCCGTTCGTACTCGTCGGTGACGCCGCAGTCGACGAGTCGCGACTGTCCGTCGACGACGACGCGACAGTCGTGCTCGCCGCGGGCGAACGAGAGCGTCGCGTCGATCGCGGTGGCGTTAGTTCCCGACTTCTCGGTCGTCTCGACGATCTCCTCGAAGCCTCCGCTGACAGAACCGTATCCCATCCAGAATCGCTCGAGGCGGCCAGGGTCGCCGCGTCGGTTCCGTTCGGCCGCGACGAATCGCTCGCTGGCCGCGTCGAACCGATCGTTCGCGAGGTCCTCGACGAACGCCGTCGCCGCGTCTCGCGCGGTCTCCGGATCGCTTCCGTCTTCCTCCGTCGTGTCGGCGAGCAGATCGGCACAGCCGGCCGCTGCCGACGCCGTCGCCGTCGATACCGCCGCCAGTACGGTCCGTCGTCGGGGTGCCATCGATACCGAATCGACCACGGTCTGTCGGATAAAGACGAGGTCGTTTCTCTGTGACTGTATTCGATCGCTAGACGTGCCGACGGCTCAGTCGTCTCCCGGTTCCTCGAGCGGGTCACCACTCTCGTGATCGGCCATCGGCGGCAACGCGCCCGACTCGTGGGTTCCCACGGGCGGCCGGTTGACTTCCGCGGCCGGCGAGGCCTCGAGGTCGGTGCGCTCCTCGCCCTCGATCGCCTCCATCTCGCCGTCTTCGCGCGCGTCCTGATCGATCCGCATCGAGCAGAACTCGGCCCCGCACATCGAGCAGAAGCGGGCTTCCTTGTAGTTGTCTCCGGGCAGGGTCTGGTCGTGGAACGATCGGGCCCGATCGGGATCGAGCGCGAGGTCGAACTGTTCGCGCCAGTCGAACTCGTAGCGCGCTTCCGAGAGGGCGTCGTCCCAGTCGCGAGCGCCGGGTCGTTCGTTGCCCACGTCGCCGGCGTGGGCGGCGATCCGGTAGGCCGCGAGCCCGTCGCGGACGTCTTCCTCCTCGGGGAGGCCGAGGTGTTCCTTCGGGGTGACGTAACACAGCATCGCCGCGCCGGCCTGGGCCGCCATCGCGGCACCGATGGCGCTCGTGATGTGATCGTAGCCCGGCGCGATGTCGGTCACCAGCGGCCCGAGGACGTAGAACGGCGCGCCGTCACAGACCTCCTGCTGGCGCTCGACGTTCTCCGCGACCTTGTGCATCGGGACGTGGCCCGGCCCCTCGACCATCACCTGCACGCCGTGGTCCCAGCCGACGCGAGTCAGTTCGCCCAGGGTGTCGAGTTCGGCGTACTGAGCCTCGTCGCAGGCGTCGGCCAGACAGCCGGGTCGCAGACTATCGCCCAGACTGAACGTCACGTCGTGCTCGGCGAAAATCTCACAGATCTCCGGGAAGATCTGATAGAACGGGTTCTGTTCGCCGTTCTCCTCCATCCACTTGGCCATGATCGAGCCGCCCCGCGAGACGATCCCCGTCTTCCGCCCGTCGGTCAGCGGCAGGTGTTCGGCGAGGATCCCCGCGTGGATCGTCATGTAGTCGACGCCCTGTTTCGCCTGCTTCTCGACGATCTCGAGCAGCAGGTCCGTCGTGATCTCCTCGGGGCTGCCGGCCTGCTTGACCGCCTCGTACAGCGGCACCGTGCCCAGCGGCACCGGTGAGTGCTCGACGTGTGCCTCGCGGATCTCGTCGAGATCGCTGCCGGTCCCGAGATCCATCACCGTGTCCGCGCCGTAGTGGACCGCGGTGTGGAGCTTCTCGAGTTCCGTCTCGAGGTCGCTGGTGGTCTCGCTGTTGCCGATGTTGGCGTTGACCTTCGTCGCGAACTCGCGACCGATGATCATCGCGTCGAGCGCGTCGTGGTTGACGTTCGCCGGAATCACGGCCTGCCCCTCGGCGACCTGCTCGCGGACGAACTCCGGATCTCGGTTCTCTCGTTCGGCAACGCGTTCCATCTCGGGCGTCACCGTCCCCTCGCGGGCGGCCTGAATCTGAGTCTGCGCCATCGATAACTAGGTTGTACTACTGGATTATAAAGATCCTCCGCTCCCGACCGATCGGTCGAGCCGAGGAACCGGCGTAGGGCCGATCGAAGGGGCAACCGGTCTCGAGTCATCACTCCCGGAGAACCCACTCAAAAATTAATAAATATCTAACACGAAGTCCGTCTATGGTCGCCTCACACTCCCCCGTCTCGTGGCCGCTTCGTCCGCTCGCGTCCCGCGCCGGGACGGTCGTCGCTCAGATCGATCCCGAGACCCCGACGGCCGATCCGGCGGTCGCCGAACTCGTCGTTCTCGTCGCCCTCGTGTACGCGGTGTCGGTCGCGTTCACGATCGGCCTCGGTGCGCTCATGCTCGCCGTCTCGAGTGCCGTCGGTTCCGAATCGCCCGTTCGAGCCATCCAGCAGCGGATTCTTGCCCATCCAAGTCGATCCGCGGCGATCGGGATCGGGACCCTCGTCGGCGGCGTCGCTGGGATCGTTCTCCTGCTGTTCGCGCTGGCTTTTCTCGGGGCGGTCGGGCTCCCGGACCCCGTCGCACTGGTCGCCATGGTTCCCCTCCTCGGCGTGCAGTTGTTCGTCTCGCTCACGGCGACGATCGGGGCGATCGCGATGGGCGCGGCCCCGCTCGAACGGCTCCGCGGCGGCGACCCGAGTCCCTGGCTCGCGCTCGTCGTGGGTGCGCTCGTGGTCAATATTCCAGGACTCAATCTCGTACTCGCCCCCCTTGCGCTCGTCCTCGGCACCGGAGCCACGGTCGACTACTGGTGGCAGCACCGACGGAACGGTCGGTCCGGGCAAGCCCCGGAGGGACCGGTCGAAAGCTGACTGACGACTCCGAAACCGACCGATCCGGTGACCGGGACTACCGGATCCTCCCGACCGGGCCGCCCCGGTTCCGACGTCGTCCTCGTTGGACAGCCGGTCCCGCGGTCGCTTCCGCGAGACGAGGACCGTCACCCGGTCGGCGGCCTCGTCGGAGTCGACGCCGATCACGTTTTCAGCCAACTTAAGGGGACCGCGCTCGAGTCACCGGGTAGGTGGCCATCAGATGTCCGATCTACCGGACGATTTCGACTGTACGATAACCAACTGGGAGTACATTTACGGCCTGTGCCGAGACGTCGCCGACGACGTGCGCGACGACGAGTTCGAACCGGACGTCGTCGTCGCCTTGGCCCGGGGCGGCTGGTTCGCCGGCCGATGTCTCTGTGACTTCCTCGGCCTCGACGACCTGACGAGCCTGAAGATGGAACACTACGTCGGTACCGCCGAGATGTCCGGCGAGCCGACCGTCCGCTACCCGATGCCCGAGGGCAGCGTCGAGGACAAGGACGTCCTCATTATCGACGACATCGCCGACACCGGCGGCTCGATTCAGCGGGCCTACGAGTACGTCGACGACCGCGACGCCGGCGAGGTCCGCACGGCGACGCTCCAGTTGCTCGGCACCAGCGAGTTCCGGCCCGACTACGTCGGCGAACGCCTCGAGGAGTGGACCTGGGTCGTCTACCCGTGGAACTTCATCGAGGATATGGTCGATCTGATCTCGAGTGCGATGGAGAAAGCGGAGCAGGAGAGCTTCACGATCGAGGCGATCCGCCGCTACCTCACCGAACACCACGGCATCGAACGCATCGAGATGGAGATCGCCCAGCCCGACCGGCTGTCCGAGGTCCTGAACGAGATGGAACGGCGCGACGTGCTCGAGTCGGTCGGCGACGACGAGTGGGCGCTCGTCGGCGAATAACATCCGACGCCTGCTTCAGTCGTCTCAATCGACCGAACGCTACGACCGGTCGAGTCGATCGGATCAGCCGTCGCGACGGCATCTATTTGTTGATGTCAACCTCACAAGCACGTAAGCGATGATTGCGACCAGAGCGGTCGACTCGATCGCCCGTCATTCAGCGGTCGACTCGGTCTCGGCCGCTCCCGTCGGTCCGTCCGCCGCCCTCTCGTCTCTCTCGTCCGCTTCGACCAGCGACTCCTTCCACGTGCCGCGCGTGAACCACGCGATGGCAGCGATGGCACCGACGACGTCACCGATCACGACACCCGTCCAGATACCCGTCGGCCCCCAGTTCGCGACGAAGAGCAGATAGTAGGTGACGGGAACGCGGACGATCCAGAGCCCGAGTACCGCGAACGCGAGCGCGGTCTTCGTGTTGCCAGCGCCGCGGAACGCGCCCTGAATCACCTGCAAGACGCCCATGAAGGCGAATCCCACCGCGGCGAATCGGAGGTAGGTCACGCCGTAGTCGATCGTCGCCGCTTTGCCCGCCGCGTCCGCGGTGACGAACACCGAGACGAACGGCCTCGGAAAGAGGAACGCGAACACACCGGCAGTGAACATGACCGCCCCGATCACGCCGGCGGCGATCCGGACCGCTCTCGCCGCTCGGTCGGGTTTGCCCGCGCCCAGATTCTGGCCGACGATCGTGTCCGTCGCCTGCCCCATTCCCAGCGCCGGGAGAAAGGCGAGCGAGATCAACCGGTTCCCCAGCCCGTAGGCCGCGACCACCGCCGGCGGGAAGGTGACGACCATCGCCGTCATCGCGACCAGCGCCAGCGCCGTCATCGACTGCTCGAGCGCCGTCGGAATCCCCAGGCGCGTGATCTTCGCGACGTACTCGCGTCGCGGCCGGAGGTGAGCCGCTCGGATGTCCGGGCCCACGTCGGTGTAGTACAGCAGGTAGAAGCCGATAGCCGTCGCGATCCCCCGCGAGATGAGCGTCGCGACAGCGGCGCCCTGTACCTCGAGGCGGGGGAACGGCCCGACGCCGAAGATGAACAGCGGATCGATCACGAGGTTGATGACGACGCTGACGAGCATCACGCGCATCGGTGCGCGCGTGCTGCCGTAGCCGCGCATGAGCGCGACGAAGACGAAGAAGCCGAAGAGGAAGGGGAGTCCGAGGAAGAACACGCGCAGGTACTCGGCGGCGAGCGGAATGATCGCGGCCTGGGTCTCGGCGTCTGCTGGCAACGCGGCGAGCATCGGTTCGGTCGCGACGAACCCGAGGGCGCTCAGTGCGATGGCGACCAACGAAACGAACGACAGCGTCTGGCCGGCGATCAATCCCGCGTCACCGCTCTTCGCGCCGGTGTGCTGGGCGATCAGGATCGCCCCGGCGGTCGTGAATCCGCCGCCGATCGCGATCAGGAGAAAGAGCAGCGGAAAGGCGAGGCTCACCGCCCCCACCGCGTCGGGCGAGAGCGCGCCCAGCCAGAAGGTATCACCGACGTTGTAGGCGACCTGTAACAGCTGAATGACCACCAGCGGCCACGCCAGCCGGACCATCGGCCGAACGAGAGGGCCGTCGGTAAGGCCACCGCTTGACTCCTCGTCGAACGACATACTCGTTCAGTCGCGGCGACACTACTTGGGTTCTCGTGAGGCGTGGTATCGACGGCCACCGACCGCGACACCGCATGGATCGTCGCACCGCAGCGTTCCCGGTGCCCGGAACCGGTCCGTTTACGGCACTGGTCGGTCCATTCAGTGACATGACGATCGGCGTTATCGGCGGCAGCGGCATCTACGACGCACTGCCGCTCGAGGCAGTCCGGACCGAATCGGTATCGACGCCCTTCGGCGAGCCGAGCGACGACCTGACGATCGGGACCCTCGCGGGGACCGAGGTCGTCTTCCTGCCGCGGCACGGCGAGGACCACCAGTACTCGCCGACGGAGACGCCCTATCGAGCGAACATCTACGCGCTCAAATCGCTGGGCGTCGATCGGGTCATCGCCACCAACGCGGTCGGCAGCCTCCGCGAGGACCTGCCGCCGCGGACGCTCGTGATCCCGGACCAGACGTTCGACCGGACCAAACACCGCACCCCTACGTTCTTCGGCGACGGCATGGTCGTCCACATGGGATTCGCGAACCCGTACTGTCCGGCGCTGTCCTCGCATCTCGCGACGGCCGCGCGGGAGGCCACCGACGCGGCCGTCGAGGACGGCGGCACCTACGTCTGCATCGAGGGCCCGCAGTTCTCGACGAAAGCCGAGAGCGAGTTCTACCGCGATCAGGGCTGGGACGTCGTCGGCATGACCGCCATCCCGGAGGCCAAACTCGCCCGCGAGGCCGAACTGAGCTACGCCACCGTCGCCGGCATCACGGACTACGACGTCTGGAAGGCCGACAGCGAGGTATCGCTGGAGGAGGTCCTCGAGAACGCGGCGGCCAACCGAGACGCGATCAACGCGGTCGTCGAACGCGCCGTCCGGACGATGCCCGACGACTTCGAGAGCGAGGCCTGGTCGGCCCTCGAGGGGACGATCAACACGCCGACGCAGGCGATTCCCACCGAGACCAGAGAGCGCGTCGACCTGCTGGTCGGCGACTATCTGGACTGAGTGTGCGAACGCGGCCGAGTTCCGGCAACGAGTGACTCGGCCGATCGATCGGCGCTCGTCTCCGTTCGTGTGAACTTCCCGACAGCATTTTGAGCCGCGGCGGTGAAGCGTCGGCTATGTTCGCCGCCGTCGCGCTCGTCCTCGCGCTCGCGGTCGGTCCGTTCCTCGGATTTCGGGCGTACGCTCGGCGCGTCGAGGCGACCGACGAACCGACAGCGGACCGGCTCCACCGGCTCGACCGGGCCCAACAGGCGGGGGGCATCGCCCTGCCGATCGTCGCTATTCTGGCCGCGTACGAACTCGACGTGATCGCTCCGGTGACCGCTGCCGTCGGCGTTTCGGGCCCCGAACTGTTCGGTATCGCCGTCCTCGAGTTCGGGGCGGTCGTGCTGGTCTCGTTCGGGATCGTCGTCGTCCCGATCGTGTCGATAGCGCTCGGCACGTATCCGACGGTTCGCTCGCTCCGAGACACGTCGGCGTCGCTGTGGCGGGTCGCCAAGGGCGTTCTCGCCGTGATGGGACTGACGATCGTCTCGGTGTCGGTCGCGATCTTCGGGTTCCTCGCGATCACGTCCGTCGTCGGCTCGTCGACCCCCGTTCTCGTCGCCGCGCTCGGGGCGGTCGTCTTCGTCACGTACGGCTGCTCGCCGTATCTGATCGTTCTCTTTCGAGACCGCATCCCGCTCGAGGGCGAGCGCCGCGAGCGCGTCGAACGGCTCTGCGAGGAGCTGGGCTACAGACCCCGCGGGCTCTACGTGCTCGAGGGCGAGTCGACCAAGACCGCGAACGCGCTCGTGGCGGGGACCGTTCCCGGCCTGCGCTACGTCTTCCTGACCGATTACCTGCTCTCGGAGTGCGACGACGCCGAACTGCGCGCGATCATCGCCCACGAGTTCGGCCACGTCGCCGGCCGCCACCTCTGGCAGCGCGGCCTCTTGACCGTCGCCGTCTTCGGCGTCTGGATCGTCGGCGCTCGACACCTCGGCGTCGGCTGGCTCGAGGCGCGGTTCGGCTTCGCCGGCTTCTTCGTCCCGTTCATGGCGCTCTACCTGCTGTATCACGTCGTCTTGCTCGGCGGACTCGCACGCTGGCAGGAGTTCCGCGCGGACGCCCACGCCGCTCGCGAGACCGGTCGCGCGGCGATGATCGCCGCCCTCGAGACGCTCGCCGACGCGAACGACGCGCGCCGCGAGGCGGGCCTGCTCTACAGTCTGGCGACGCACCACCCGCCGATCGGGGACCGCATCGAGGCGGTTCGCGACGGCGGCGACGCGGCCGACGACGTCAGCGGGAGCGAGGCGACGCCGAGCGATTGAGTTCGATGCCGCCGTCCGAGAGACGGGCACGGTCGCCGGCTACTACGGTCGTCGTCGCATCGACGGTATGGCAATCCTTACTTTCGGACCCGTCGTACGGTCGGTGTGGACAGAATTCTCCTCAGTACGCTCGCTTATCGGTCGCCCGAGGAGGTCTTCCCGTACGTCCGGTCATTTACCGACTATCCGCGGTACACGGACCACTTAAAGGAGGTCCGAGTCGACGGCGACGGCGGCGTCGGCTCCGTCTACGACCTCGAGTTGGCGTGGTGGAAACTCAGCTACACCGCCCGCTCGCGGGTGACCGATATTTCGGCCCCCGAGTCGCTCACCTGGCGGCTGGTCAACGACATCGACGCCCGCGGCGAGTGGCGCGTCGAACCGGAGCCCGAATCCGCGCCGCCGGAGGCTGAGACGGCGAGTCGGATCTACTTCGAGGCCGTCTACGATCCGCATTCGGCGAACGAAAACGCCATTTCGCTCCCGCGGTTCGTCTCGCTGGACTGGGTCGTCGAGAAGGTCGAACCGAAACTGCTCGGCGAGGCCCGGACGGTCGTCGAGCGACTGGTCGCGGACATCGAGGGCCGCCCGCGAGACGTCGAGTTGACGGTTCACGAGATGCCGTGAACGGAACGATCCGCTCTGAAAAGGGGACTTCGCCGCCGTTCGCACGGTCCGCGGGACCTCCGGTCCCGCGCTGTTCGCTTCCGAGGCGCTCCCTCCGGTCGCGCCTCGCGGACAGCGCGCGCCATCCCATACGATTGCACGATCCGAAGTGAGACCGCGATCGACTGACACTCTCGCCGAGACGTGAGGCGACCGCCGTGTAGACCGGTGACGACGAACCAGTGACTTCTATCGGCCACTCGAGCCGAGCGACGACGATCGAAGCAGTCCCTCAGCCGGCGACCGCTTCGCTCGCGTCCGACGCCACCGCGTCGTCTCTGACCCAGAGGTCGCCGAACAGTTCGTCCTGCTCGAGGGTCACTCGGCCTCGATGAGCCAGAAAGAGGAGGGCGAGATAGGTCATCACGCGGGAGCCGCCGATCTCGTCGATCTCGGCGTACAGCACCTCGTCGCGCCCGTTCTCGTAGTGCACCTCGAGTTCGGTTTCGACGTCCTCGATGACCGCCTCGATGTCCTCCTCGTGGGTCGTGTGCGTGACGTCGTCGCTGGTCGGCTCGTCGTCGACGCGGAAGTCGTCGCCGGAGTGGTAGTTCAGCTCCTGGACGCCCCGGTCGTACCCCGCCGGCGAGTCGCTCGTGTCGTAACTCCGGGACTCCTTCCACCACGTGTCGCGTTCGGCGCTGCGGAGTTCGCGGACCAGTTCGTCCAGGGTTTCGGGCTTCCCGCGGGCGTGTTTGCGATCGAGGCGACGCTCCATCTCTTCCTCGAGGTTCTCGACGGGGTCGAACCCGGGCGGGTACTCCCGTTCGTCGTCGTCCGCCGCCTCCATCGCTCCGTCCTCGGCGAAGGGCGCTTCCCAGGGCGGTAATTCCTCTTCTTCGGGCTCATCGGTGGCGAACAGCTCGTCGCTTTTCATCCGCAGGAGGACGCTCGCGTAGAACAGCGCCCGTCCGGACGTCCGTAGGTCGGCGTCCTCGATCGCCTCGAGGAACGTGTCCGTCACGTCGACGATGTCGATGTCCCACGGATCGATCTCGCCATCCTTCGCGAGTTGCACGAGCAGTTCGACGGGCTCGACTTCGTCCTCGTCACCGTCGTCCGCGGCCTCGTCCGTCTCGATGTCCGTGAACTCGAGGACTGACTCGCCGGACTCGTCCTCCGGGCCACTGTCACCGCCCTTCTCGCTCGACTTCGGCTCGAGGACGGACCCCGGCGACGGCTCGCTCGGACGGTCTCGCTCGTCGTGACCGGTGATATCGAGGGGGATGTCGTCGCCGCCGTCGGTTCGTATTTCGCCGCTCGCATCACTCGAGGGCTCCTGCGTCGCCTTCGGCTCCGTTTCCTCGGGCACCTTGCCGTCTCGCGGGTCGCTCCGCTCCCCGCTCGGCCTTTCAGAGTCGCTACGCGACTCCCTGCTCGCGACGGTGTCGCTCGCTTTTTCCGAGGGCTCCCGCGTCGCCTTCGGCTCCTCGTAGCCCTCGTTGTCTCGCGGGTCGCTTCGCTCCTCGCTCGACTCTTTGGAGCCGCGTAGCGGCTCCCTAGTCATCAGCCGGCACCTCCCCACTACTCAGATCGATCCCGGTCACCGCGCTCACGTTGTCCTGTTGCATCGTCACGCCGATCGCCCGCTCGGAGCGGTCGAGCATGGCCGAGCGGTGGGAGACGACGACGAACTGGGCGTCGCCGGCGAGTTCCTCGACCATCTCGCCGACCCGCTCGGCGTTGACGGCGTCGAGGAAGGCGTCGATCTCGTCCAACGCGTAGAACGGGGCCGGGTTGTGCCGCTGAATGGCGAAGATGAAAGCCAGCGCGGTCAGCGACTTCTCGCCGCCAGACATCGCGTCCAGGCGCTGAATCGGCTTGTCACCCGGCTGTGCCTTCATCGTCAGCCCGCCGTCGAACGGGTCCACCTCGTTCTCTAAGTGCAGCGAGCCGGTCCCCTCCGAGAGCTTCTCGAAGATCTCGGTGAAGTGGGCGGCGATCGCGTCGTAGGCGTCCATGAACGTCTGCTTCTTCTGGGTCTCGTACTGCTCGATCCGATCGCGGATGCCGTCGGCCTCCTCGACCAGCGTCGCCTTCCCCTCCTCGAGATCGTCGAGATCGCTGCGGACCTCGTCGTACTCGTCGATCGCGAGCATGTTGACCGGCTCCATCGCCTCCATGTCCGCCTGCAGATACTCGATCATCTCGAGGACGGTCTCGTGGTCGGGGACGTCCTCGGGGTCGTAGTCACCGACCTCCGATTCGAGGGATTCGATCTCCCACTCGAGGCTACCCGCGCGCTCGCGTGCGTCCTCGAGTTTGCTCTCGACGGTGTTGACCCGATCTTGCTGCCGGTCCCGGTTCGTCCGGGCCTCGGAGAGCTCCTCCTTGAGGTCGCTGCGCTCGCCTTTCAGTTCCGTCAACTCCTCCTCTAACTCCGCGACGGCCTCGCGTTTCTCCTCGAGGCCCTCGCGTTTCGCCTCGATCTCCGCCTCGTACTCCTCGATCCGCTCCTCGTGTTCGGCCGTGCGGTTCTGGGCCGCCTCGATGTCGTCGTGGAGGTCCTCGATGGCGTCCTCGGCGTACTCCTTCTCGAGGCTCAACTCGTTGAGGTCGGCGTCGAGTTCCTGAATCCGGTCCTCGCGCTCGTCGATCTCGGCCTCTAACTCCTCGATCTGGTCGGTCAGTTCGGGGATCTTCGAGTCCGCGAGTTCGGTCTCGAGCTCGTCGATCTCGGCCTCTAACTCCTCGACTGCCGCCGTCTTGGCGTCGATTTCCGCGGAGATCTCGTTCATCCGCTCGTCGACGGATTCGCGCTCCTCGCGGAGCTCCTCGAGGTCATCCGCTAACTCCGCGATCTCGGCCTCGACGGCCTCGCGCTCGTCGTCGAGCCCCTCGAGTTCGGACTCGATCGAGCGGACCTCGTCGGCCGCGTCGCTCTTGCGGTCGCGGGCGTCGTCGAGGCGCTCCTCGACGCCGCGAAGCTCCTCGCGGAGGGACTCGCGTTCCTCCTGGACCTCCGTGATCTGTTTGGCGACGCGCTCGAGTTGGCCCTCGCCGCCGCCGGTAAAGGAGTAGCGTGAGCCGCCGCCGGAGCCGCCGGTCATCGCGCCGCTCTTCTCGACCAGGTCGCCGTCGAGGGTGACCATCCGATAGTCGCCCATGTACGAGCGGGCGGTTTCGATATCTTCGACGACCAGCGTGTCACCGAGAACGTAGGAGAAGACGCCGGCGTACTCGTCGTCGAAGTCGACGAGATTGTACGCGAAGTCGACGACGCCCGGATCGCTCGGCGCGTTAGGGAGCCGTCGCTGACTCATGTCGGTCAGCGGCAGGAACGTCGCCCGACCCGCGTTTCGCGACTTGAGGTGCTCGATACACTGTTGGCCGATGACGTCGTCGTCGACGATCACGTTCGCCAGCCGCCCGCCAGCGGCGGTCTCACAGGCGGTCGCGTACTCGCCGGGGACGGTTCCCAGTTGCGCGACCGCGCCGTGGACGCCGTCGATCCCCGAATTGAGGATCGTCGTCACCGCGCGACCGAACGAGGAGTCGCCGCTCTCGCCGGCGTTGGCCTCGAGTTCGGCGTACTCCTGTTGTTTCGCTTGGATCTCGTCGTCGAGGTCGTCGACGTCGGACTGCAGCCGGCGCTTCTCGCCCTTCAGGTCGTCGACGACCTCCGCGATGTTCGCGCGGTTCCGCTCGGCCTTCTCGAGTTCCCGCTCTAAGTCGCTTCGCTGACTCTCGAGTTCGGGGATCGATTCGCGTTTCTCCTCGATCGTCGTTTCCGTCTCCTCGATGGCGTTCGAACGCCGTCGAGCCTCGTCGAGCAGCCGGTCCTGCTCGCGCTGGAGGTCGTTCTTCTCGGTCTTCGCCGCCTCTAACTCGTCTTTGCGCTCCGCGAGATCGGCCTTGAGCTCGTCGAACTCGGTGTCGACGGCCTCGATCTCGGCCTCGAGTTCGTCGCGTTCGGCCTCGCGTTCCTGGATCTCGCTCTTGATCGAGGCCTTTTCGAGTTTGTGCTCGCGCATCTCGTCGGCGAGATCGTCGATCGTCTCCTGCTTGCGATCGATCTGGACGAAGGCCTCGCGGCGCTCGGCCTCGGCGTCCTCGATCGCCTCCTCGCTGGTCTCGATCTTGTCCTCGAGCCGGGAGATGTCGCCTTTGATCTCCTCGATCTCGCTCTTGATCCGGAGCTGCTCGTCCTCGCCCTTGCGCTCGATCTCGGCGTTCAAGTCCTCGAGGTCCTCCTGCAAGCGGACGACCTTCCCCTCGCGCTCGTCGAGTTCGCGCTGGAGGTCTCTGAGCTCGTCCGCGAGGTCGTCGACCTCGTCTTCGACGGCGTCGAGTTCGGCGCGTTTCTCCTCGAGTTCGCTGGCCTTCTTGTACCCCTCGTACTCCTCCTTCTCGCGACGGAGCCGGCGGTAGCGCATGGCTTCTCGACGTTCGTCCGCGAGCTGGTCGAGGCGGTCGCGTTTCTCCTCGATGCGGAGTTCGGCCTCGTCGATCCGTTCCTGGACCGTCTCGAGCTCCTCGAAGGCGTCCTCCTTCTTGGCGTCGAACTCCGCGACACCCGCGATCTCGTCGATGATCTCCCGCCGGGCGTGGGGCGTCATGTTGATGATTTCGGTGACGTCGCCCTGCATGACGACGTTGTACCCCTCCGGCGTGATGCCCGCCTGAGCGAGCAGGTCCTGAATGTCCGAGAGGTTGACCGAGCGGTCGTTCAGGTAGTAGTAGGAGTAGTAGTTGTCCTCGGTCTCCTTGACGCGGCGACGAATTCGAATCTCGTCGACGTCGCCCACGTCCTCGCTGCCCGCGGCGTTGACGACCTGCGAGCGCTCGAGAGACCCCTCCGAGTTGTCGAGGATGACCTCGACGGTCGCCTCGCGGGGGCCGCTCGAGGTGTCCGCATCCTCGTCACCGGGGTTGTAGATGAGGTCAGTCAGTTTCTCGGCGCGGATCCCGCGGGTCCGGGCCAGTCCGAGTGCGAAGAGAACGGCGTCGATGATGTTGGACTTCCCGGAGCCGTTCGGACCCGTTACGACCGTGAAATCCTCGTAGAACGGGATCTTCGTCTTTCGGCCGAAGCTCTTGAAATCGTCGAGAACGATCGACTTGATATACATTGTTGTTGCAAGACCTCCGTCCCGCACGCGGCCGTCGATCGAGGGCGCTCGCTTCGCCGCTCACCCCCACCTACGGCATCGTCAGCAGTTATGCAACAATGATGTCGTCGCTACCTGAGTCTTCCGCTTCGTCGCCGGCGGATTCGTCCGCGCCGTCGGCGTCGGCCGCCGCTTCGGCGACTTCGTCCGGGTCGGCCTCGGGGGTTTCGTCCTCGTCGACTTCCGTCGTTCCCGTCTCCTCGCCGCGGCGTTCGGGGACGCGCGTCGGCGTGTCGGCATCGAGCTCCGCCTCGAGCACGCGGATCCGCTCTTTCGCCTCGATGAGTTCGTCCGTCAGGCCCTCTACCGTCGACTCGAGTTCCGCGACCGTCGATTCGAGCTGCTCGACGCGATTGTTCGACATATCCGCTAGGGGTCCGTCCGGCCACATAAACGTACGTCAGACTACTATTATTTATTTTATATGTATCGGCCCCCGGACGGAGCGACGTGACCGGACGGATATCCGCTAAGGGCCCGCCGCGTTCGTCACTGTGGGTCGTCCGCTGTCGCGGGCAGCGTGAACGAGAATGTCGCCCCCTCACCCGGTTCGGAGTCGACCCAGATCTCCCCGTCGTGGCGTTCGATGATCCGCTGGCAGAGCGCGAGGCCGATTCCGGTCCCCGAATACTGCTCTCGACTGTGGAGGCGCTGAAAGACCTCGAACACGCGATCCTGATCGTCGGGATCGATCCCGATACCCTCGTCGCGGACCGAAATCGTCCACTTCGATCCCCGACGCTCGGCGTCGACGGCGATCCGCGGTGGGTCGTCGCCGCTGTACTCGATCGCGTTGCTCAGGAGGTTCTGGAACACCTGTCGTAACTGGCTGGCGTCACCCTCGACGCGGGGCAGGTCTGCGGTCTCGATGTCGGCGTTCGTCTCCTCGATCTGGAGCCGTAAGTCCGTCAGGACGCTCTCGAGGACCGAATCCAGCTCGACCGGTTCGAGCGGATCGCCCTGCGTCTCGACCCGAGAGTACGCGAGGAGTCCCTCGATCATGTCGCGCATTCGGTCGGCACCATCGACGGCGAACTCGAGGAACTCCTCGCCGTCTGCGTCGAGCTCGTCGGCGTAGCGGCTCTCGATGAGCTGGAGGTAACTCGAGACCATCCGCAGGGGCTCTTGTAAGTCGTGGGAGGCGGCGTAGGCGAACTGCTCTAACCGCTTATTGGACTCCTCGAGTCGCGAAATCGTCTCCTCGAGTTTGCGCTGATACTGCTTCCGTTCGGTGATGTCGTAGGCCATCGTCACC
This sequence comes from Natrinema amylolyticum, assembly GCF_020515625.1. Classification (NCBI taxonomy): domain Archaea; kingdom Methanobacteriati; phylum Methanobacteriota; class Halobacteria; order Halobacteriales; family Natrialbaceae; genus Natrinema; species Natrinema amylolyticum. Next base: position 417,912 of record NZ_JAIWPJ010000002.1, on the reverse strand, counting down.
CCGGCGAAGACGTCACCTCGGTTGTCGGTGATCGGAACCGTGTAAATGACCCACTCGCGGCCGGCATACTCGAGTTCGACCGATCGCTCCTCGCCCTCGAGTGCGGCTCGGAGCGCCGGCTCGAGCGCGTCGCTCGTCTCGTCGGGCCAGACGTCGTCGAAGTATTCCCCCTCGGCTTCCGCCGGGTCCACCGGTATCTTGTCGAAGCCCTGCCCGGCGACCAGCGTGTACTCGAGGTCGTGGTCGAACAGGGTGACGACGCCGTTCGGGAAGTGTTCCGCGAGCGTACGATACCGCTGCTCGGACTCCTCGAGTTCGCGCTCGCGCTTCTTTCGCTCCGTCACGTCGCGGTCCGACACGAGGATCGACACGACGTCGCCCTCGTCGTTCGTGACCGGCCTGAAGATGCCGTTGAGCGTGTACCACTCGCCGTCCGGCCGCGTCAGATCGATCTCGAAGTCGACGTACTCGCCGGCCGCCGCGCGCTCGGTCCACTCCCTGACGTCGGCCCGGACGTCCGCCCCCCACCACGGCGTCTCACAGAACTGCTCGCCGACCACGTCCGCGAGGTCGGCGTCGACGTACTCCATCGCCGTCTGGTTGATATCGATGACCGTCCCGTCGGGCTCGAGCAGCCCCACGAGGATGTTCGGGTCCTCGAAGATTGCCTCGAAGCGGCGCTCCGTTCGCTCGAGTTCGCGTTCGCGCTCCCGGCGCTCGGTCACGTCGCGGAAGTACACCGAAATCCCGGTCTCGGAGGGATAGAGGTTCGCCTCGACCCGGAAATCGAGCGTGTCGTAGTAGAGTTCGTAGCTGGTCGGCTCCTGCGTTTCCAGGGCCGTGTGGAAGGCGTCCCAGACCGTGTCGATCTCGTGGAGATCGGGAAACACGTCCCAGAGCCGCTCACCGAGGAGTTCCGCCTCGGAGTGCTGGAGGAGTTCGGCGGCGCGGTCGTTGACGTGCGTGAATCGGAACTCGTCGTCGACCGCGTAGAACGCGTCGGAGATCCGGCCGAGGATGCGCTGGAGTTCGCTCTCGAGTTCCTGCTCTCGCTGCCGGCGATCGGTCATGTCGCGAGTCACCTTCAGGAAGCCGCGGTGGGTGCCGTCGTCGTCTCGAACCGGCGTGATCGTGACGTTCGCCCAGAACCGCGTGCCGTCCTCGCGGACGCGCCACCCTTCGTCCTCGACGGACCCGTTCTCGAGCGCCCGCTCGAGGTTCCGTTCGGGAACGTTCGCCGCTCGATCCGCGTCGGTGTAAAACTGCGAGAAGTGTTCGCCGATGATATCTTCGCGGTCGTAGCCTTTGATCTTGTGTGCGCCCCTGTTCCAACTGATGACGGTCCCCGCCGTATCTAACCGGAAGATCGCGTACTCCTCGACGGCGTCGACCAGCGACTGAAACGCATCTTCGCTCTCCTGCAGGTCTGCTTCCGACCGCTTCTGATCGGAGATATCGTAGTAGAATTCGACCCGTCCGCCGGCGAACTCCCCCGATTCGATCGGTTTGCTCTGGTACCTGAGCCAGCGGTCCTCGCGGTCGTCCCCGTCACCGACGACTCGACACTCGAAGCGATCGACGTAGCGACCGTCGTCGTACGACGACAGGACGGTCGCCGCGAACGAATCGGGGTCGGCGAACCGGTCTTTGAGAGCGTCGTCGACGACCCGACGGTTGTTTCGTCCGATGAGGGCCGCGCGATCGAGGTCGAAGTACCGTTCGATCGTCTCGTCGACCCACTCGATTTCGCACCCCTCGTCGAGGACGACGACGCCGATATCGGCCTCGTCGATGATGCTGGTGACCGACTCGTAGGACGCCACTGCCGATGCGAGCGTGTCCTGTCGACGGTGTTTCTCGGAGCGATCGCGAGCGACGCCGATGGTCCCCCGGAACTCGCCGTCCTCGAGCAACAGGTTGACGCGCAGTTCGCAGGGAATCGCGTCGCCGTCGGCGGTTCGGACGGCGAGCTCGAAGGTCGCGACGTCGTCGTCGTTCGCCTCGATCTGGCTCGCGATTTCGCGTTCGATGCGGTCGACATCGCCGTCCCCGAGCACGATCGAGACGTGCTCGCCGAGGAGTTGCTCGCGCGTGTAGCCGGTCTCCTCGACGATGACGTCGTTGACCGCAACGAACCGGCCGTCGGCGTCGAGCTGATAGATGGCGTCGTCGATGGTGTTGACGAGCGTCCGATAGCGGTCGAGCGCCACCTCGTCGTCGGCGTCCCCCCAGAACGACCCGTCATTTGCACCCGCTCGAGTACTCATGGGCTTTCGATAGCCGTCGAACGGGAAAAAACCCTCCGGCGCTCTCGAGTCGTGAGTCGGAGACGCCCCATCGAGCGCACGTCAGCGGGACTGACGGACCGATGGGAAGCACGCACCTCGAGACGGTACGAATGAGAATCCTCTCTGCCCGGAGATACGCGCATCGGTGCGTGGGTCGGTCGAATTCGGGCCGTAGAGAGGGCCGTTAACATGTACACATCCGCCTATTTGCAGTGGTAGTGAGTCTCATGTGTATGGCGAGACAGCCACGGAAGGGCGCGTATTAGCTATGACAACGGGACCAATCGCAGGAACGGACTTAGACGGGATCGACAGACGAACGCTGCTGAAAACGGTCGGCGGCTCGGCGCTCGCGGTCGCACTGGCCGGCTGTACGGAACTGCTTCAGGGCGAAGACGATTCGCTGGAAGACGCCGACGTTCCGGACGAGCCGATCGAGTCGGGGCTGCAGACGTTCACGGAGGGCGCACCGGCGGTACTCGGCGTCCAAGCGCAGTACGGCGCTGAAACCGCGGTCCGTCGGATCAACGAGAACGGTGGGATCGCCGGCCGCGAGATGAATCTCGACGTCGTCGAGGAGGGCGGCGCGTACCTCGTCAACTATCAACAGTTCGTCGACGAGGGAAAAGACGTCACCTTCGGGCCGATCTCGAGCAGCGGGCACGCGGAGATGGTCCCGGAGATCGAGGAGCAGGGCGTCGTCAACGTCTCGACGGACGGGACGGTGACGACGCTGTACGAGGAGGACTTCCCGGACGTGACCTACTCGTTCCGCTTCCAGAATCACGACGTCATGGAGGCGCTGGCGGCCGTCAATCAGGCGGTCGAGGTCCTCGGTGCGGACGAGATCGACACCTACGCCGGAATCAACCCCGGCTACGCGTTCGGCCAGGACGAGATGGAGCTGTTCTCGCAGGGGATCGAACAGCTCACCGGGGCCGAACAGGTCCACAGCGGCTTCCCGGATCTGGGAACCGACGACATGTCGACGCACATCACCGAGATAAACGGCGAGGAACCCGACGTCGTCTTCTCGAGTTGCTGGGGCGGCGACGCGACACTGTTGCTCGAGCAGGGCCACGCTAACGGAATGTTCGACAACATCGAGCTGCTGGTCGGGACGGTCCTCTACGGCTCGGCCAACGACATGAGCGCGGACCTCGTCGACGGGCCGATCTACTCGGGCTCGCGGAACTTCTACTGGGGCGAACCGTCGATCGACCGGTGGAGCCCGGCCGCCGAGCTGGTCGACGAGGTGCAGAGCGAGTACGGCGTCGTGCCGACGGCTCACTTCATGAGCGGCTACGGCGCGGTGACGGCGTGGGCGACGGCCGCCGAGAAGGCCGTCGGTCTCCTCGGCCGCTGGCCCGAACAGGAGGAAATCGCGACGATCCTCGAGAATCACGGCTTCTTCACGCCCGCTGGCTATCACACGATCGGGCCGGACCATCAGGGGTACTCCAACGCCCACTTCGGCGAACTGACCTGGTCGGACGAGCGCGACGCCGCGGCGCTGGCGGACGTGAACGTCTTCTCCGCCGAATCGGTGTCGCCGCCGCCGGGCGAGACCTCGGGCGACTGGATCGGGAGCTGGTGAATGACGTGCAGGGTGGTATCTAGTAACAATGCTCGAGTCACTATGGATTCACGTACTCAACGGGCTCTACTACGGGTCGATCCTGTTCATGATCGCGTCGGGAATGACGATCATCTTCGGCGTTCTGGGGATCCTCAACCTCGCGCACGGCGAACTGTACGCGCTGGGCGCGTTCTGCACCTTCAGTATCGTGGGCTTCCTGGCCGGTCAGGTCGCGTCTCCGACCGGGCCCGTGACGGCGATTATCTTCGGGCTCGTCGTCCTCGCCGGATCGCTCGCGGCCGCCGCCGTGTTGCTGCCGATCGGCGGCGCGCTCGAGGCGACGTTCGTCAGACCGATCTACGACCGGGACGAGGTCTACCAGCTCCTGTTGACCTACGGACTGCTGCTCGTCCTCACGGACGTGATGAAGGTCGGCTGGGGGCCGTCACCGATCGACGTCGGCGTCTACAGCGGTATCAACGAAATTCCCACCACGGAACTCGTCGGGATCAGTTATCCCTCGTACAACGTTCTCGTGATTCTGGTCGGCGTCGCGGTGTTCGCTTGGCTGATCTGGTTCTTCGATCGGACGAAGACCGGACGCATCGTGCGAGCGACCGCTATCAACCGCGAGATGTCGACTGCGATCGGGATCAGCACGGACCGGATGTTCACCCTCGTGTTCGCCATCGGCGCGTTCTTCGCCGGCTTCGGCGGCGCGATGGTCAGCATCGGACCGGGATCCGCCTCGCTCGGCATGGGACTCGATTGGCTGGTGCTGTCGTTCGTCGTGATCGTCATCGGCGGGCTCGGCAGTCTGAAGGGCGCCTTCGTCGGCGCGCTGATGGTCGGTATCTCCAGCCGAGTCGCCACGGCGTACTACTCGCCGCTCGAGCTGGCAGCGCCCTTCCTCCTGATGGTCCTCGTCCTGCTCGTCAGGCCCGAAGGGCTCTACGGTACGTGGGGTGAGATCGAATGAGTCGCTTCCTCGTCGATCGCGACGGCGAAACGCACGTGCGCCTGCTGGAGGGGATGGAGCTGACCAAAGGACAGACGGTCCTCGCGGCCGCCGGGCTCGTCCTCCTCTTTCTCGTCCCCGATATCACGCGGTTCACCGGCCTCTCGTTTACCGCGATCCACCGCGGGATCCTGTTCGGACTCGCGGCGGTCGGACTGAACCTGCTCCTGCGTCACACCGAACTCGTCTCGTTCGGTCACGCGGCGTTCTTCGGCGTCGGAGCCTACGGCGCCGCCGTGTTGGCGTCTCACTTCGACGTCTCGAGCGGGCTGCTCTTGCTCCTCGGGGGCGTCCTCGCGGCGACGACGATCGCGGTGCTGGTCGGCTACTTCGTCGCCGGCTACCTCGACATCTACTTCGCGCTGCTGACGCTCGCGTTCAATCAGGTGCTGTACGCGTTCGTCCTGCAGAGCAGCTACTTCAACTACAGCGACGGGCTCAGCGTCCGCCCCGACGGGCTGAATCCGCCGACGCTGTTCGGCCTCGAGTGGACGTCGGCCGGCTACGATCTGATCCTCTACTACTTCACGGTCGTCGTGCTCGTCGTTTCGTTGCTGGTGATGTGGAAGCTGATCAACTCGCCGTTCGGGAGAGCACTGGACGCGATCGGGCAGAACCGGACGCGAGCCAGATTCGTCGGGATCCCCGTCGAGAAGTACGTCTGGGTCGCGTTCGTGATCTCAGGTATCTACGGCGGGCTCGCCGGCGGACTGTTCGCGCTCTTGCAGCTGCACGTCAGTCCGGACCCGACGCTGTACGCGTTCGTGTCGGGCGAGATCCTCTTCATGGCGATCCTCGGTGGCTTCGGCACCCTCGTCGGGCCGGTCATCGGCGGCGTCGTCCTCGTCTACCTCCTGGTCCAGGCACCGTTCTACGTGGAGTACTACAACGCGCTGACCGGGCTGACGTTGGTCGCGGTCGTGCTCTTCCTCCCCGAGGGGATCCTGGGATCGATCCCGAAGATCGGCACCGGACTGGCCCGGCGGCGTCGGGATCCCGGCTTGCTCCGGGAGGACGTGACGGCGATCGGCTCGTCGCTCCGTCAGAGCGTGACTCGCGCCGTAACCACCGTTCGAATCATCGTTTTCGGGGTCAACTGATATGCTCGAAGCACGAGATCTTCGCAAAGAGTTCGGAGAACTGCGCGCCACGGACGACGTTTCGCTGACGTTCGGCGAGACCCCCGGCGAGATGGTCTTCATCGTCGGCCCGAACGGGGCCGGCAAGACGACGCTCATCAACCTGCTGACCGGGCTGCTCGAGCCCGATCGGGGCTCGGTCGTCGTCCACGGCGACGAGAACGGCGCTTCCGTCGAGGAGGATATCACCGAAATGGCTCCCGAAGAGCGGGTCAAACAGGGGCTCGTCAGGAGCTTCCAGATCGTCCACGTCTTCGAGGAGATGACCGTCCGCGAGAACGTTCGCATCGCGGTCCTCTCTCGACACGACAAGACGCTGAGCATGCGGTCCGTCGACGACGGCCACGAGGACGTCGAACGCGAGATCGACGACCTCCTCGCGCAGTTCCGCCTCGAGGACGTCCAAGACGAAGTGGCCGAGACGCTGCCCCACGGCGACCGGAAGCTGCTCGACGTGGCGATGTCGTTCGGTCTCGATCCGACATACCTGCTGCTCGACGAGCCGACGGCCGGCGTCGCGACTCGCGAGAAGGAGTACGTCATCGAGACGATCGTCGAGGCCAGCGAGGCCGACGACGTCACGACGGTGACGATCGAACACGACATGGACCTCGTCAAGGAGTACGCGGATCGCCTCGTGGTCCTCCACGAAGGCGGGGTCTTCCGGGAGGGCGATCCCTCCCTGCTCGAGACCGACTCGGAGCTCCGGCGGGTCCTGCTGGGGGTGGACGAATGAGTACGCACGGACCCGGTTCCGACGCCGGCACCGGCGCGTCCGACCCGCTGCTCGAGGTATCGAACCTCTCCGCGACGGTCGAGGGATTCCAGGTCACTCACGGGATCGACCTCGAGGTCAACGAGGGCGAGGCTGTCGCGCTCGTCGGCCGCAACGGTGCCGGCAAGACGTCCACCTTCCGGTCGATCATGGGACTCACGCCGGTCGCGACCGGCTCGATCCGACTGCGCGGCGAGGAACTGCTCGAGATGCGGCCCGAACTGATCCCCAAACGGGGGATCGGCTACCAGCCTGAGAGTCGCGACCTCTTCACCGGGATGACCGTCGAGGAGAACTTCCGGCTCCCGATCTGGACCGCCGGCGCGGCGCGCGGCGTCGAAGACGAGGACGCCCTGGTCGAGGACATCTTCGACCTCTTCGACGAACTCGAGGACCGCCGCGACGCCGAAGTCCAGAACCTGAGCGGCGGTCAGGGGAAGATGACCGCGATCGGGCGAGCGCTCGCGCTCGAGCCCGATTTACTCATCCTCGACGAACCGCTCGAGGGGCTGGCGCCGGTGGTCGTCGAGAACGTCAAGTCCTACATCCGCGAGATCATCGACCGGGACATCTCTGTGTTGATCGCCGAGTCGAACGCGAGCCACGTCCCCGAGATCGTCGATCGGATGTACGTGATCGAACGCGGCGAGATCGTCGACAGCGGTGACCCCGAGGCGCTCTCCTCGGACGAGGAGATCCAGATGCTGATGCAGGGCGGCGGCGAGTAGTCTGGTCTGGATCTGCAACTCTCTTCGGCGACGCGAACAGCTCTTTTCCGTGCCGTTGAACTACTCGGTCGAGAATACGATCGAATTTCGTGGCGGTCAGTGCAGGAGAACGACCGACCGTCCCGTTCATCGCACGTCTGAGACGGATTCGTTCTCTGAGCCGTACGAGAACGGACGATACGAGGAGCCGATCCGTTCACTCGCGCGACACTCTCAGAACCCTCGTTCGCGAACGACGCACGTGTGGGAACGTGGGCAGCCGAACCAGCGGAGTGCACGGTCAGTTCGTCGTTCTGACTGCCGGTCTCAAAGCTCGTCTTCGCCGTCCATCTGATCGAGCGCTCCCAGCGCCGCCTGAAGCACTTTCCGCTCGCTCCGTCGCAGGTTCATCGAAACGGCCGTCTTCGAGATGTCGAAGTGGTCCGCGAGTTCGTCGAGCGTCGTCTCCCGCGGCGTCTCGTAGTAGCCGTTTCGGGACGCGACCTCGAACGTTTCGCGTTCGGTCTCGGTCAGCGACCGACAGCCCTCGAGGAGTTGCATCGCGCTCTCGGAGTTCTCGAGGAGGTCGAACAGGGTCGACGGGCCGAACTGATCGCGGTTCTCGACGCTGAAGTCGTTGTGGCGCTCGAGTTCCGCGAGGGTCCGATCCTCGTCTTCGTCCGCGTCGAAGCCGACGTGCCACCGCTCGCGCCCGTTTTCGATCTGGAAGGGGCCGGTGATGTAGCCGCCGTTTCGCTGAATCGTCCCCATCGCGTTGGTCTCCTCGATTTCCGTCCCGATCTCGGCGACGTTGTCTCGCTTCGAGAGTATATAGCAGTCCGTCATGTTCGGGTGCTCTCGGAGCATCCGGAGGCCGTCCTCGAGTGCGCCCCGCGAGTCCGCCTTGGCGATGAGTCGCGTCTCGAGTCGCTCCGCGTCGGTGTCGAGTTGCCACTGCACGGCCGAGAACGCGATATCGATGTCGTCGGTCGTATCGATGAACGGGCAATCGTACTGCCGCATATCGATATCCAGGTCGATCATCGCTAGGGAGAGAGGAACTACCATACAAGGTCTTAATAGTTGCTATTATAAAATGCAGATACGGTCGAAATTTCTACTTTCTAAAACAATCATAATCCTGTTCCCCCACATTAACTGTGATTGCAGAACTAAGTGAATTATCCGCCGGACGACCGGTGGAATACCACTGTTGATATGTTAATGGCGGTCTATTAGGGCGCTCCTCGGTACCGTATATCGTGTAAGATGGCCCGAGCGCACGTGACGCCACCGACAGTGACCCGCGAAGATATACACACCATACCCGACGACGGCTTTACGGCCCGGAACGTCTGTCTCGTAACGGGCGCGGCCTCGGGCATCGGTCGGGCGACCGCACTTGCCGCTGCCGGGAACGGACTCACCGTCGCGGCGACGGACGTCGACGAAGCGGGTCTGGAGGGAACGATCGACCGCGACGAGGAACTCGATCTCGAGGGGACGATCGAGTCGATCCCCGGCGACCTCACGGACGACGCCGACATAGAGCGAATCGTCGAGACGGCCGCGGGGCTGGGCGATCTGAAATACCTCGCGAACGTCGCGGGGATGCAGCACATCGATCCCATCGACGAGTTTCCGATGGAGACCTACGACCGAATGCACCGGCTCATGCTCCGCGCGCCGCTGTACCTCGCGAAGCTCTGCATTCCCCACTTCCGCGAGACCGAGGACGGCGAGGGCTGCGTCGGAAATATGGCGTCGATCCACGGCCACTACGTCACCAGCGACAAGGTGGCGTACAACGTCTCGAAGTTCGGTCTGCGCGGTCTCACCCAATCGATCGCCGCGGAGGGCGAGGGACTGATCCGCGCGTTCTCGATCAGCACCGGCTACGTGAAGACGCCGCTGGTGACGGCCCAGCTCGAGGAAACGGCCGAACAGCGCGGGATCAGCGTCGACGAGGTGATCGAGGACGTCATGCTCGGTCAGTCTCGCGTCACGGAGATGATGGAACCGGTCGACGTCGCCAACCTCTTCCTGCTCGGCTTCTCCGATCTGGGCCGACACCTCGACGGCGGCGACCTGTTGTTTGATGGTGGCATGACGCTAACGTACGAGTGACAATGCCCGGGAACACCAGCCCCAGTCTCGAGGACATCGACGAGATCGCCCACGAACCCGGCCGGGAGTTCGTCGAGTCCACGAACGTCTACGACTTCATGCAGACGTACGGGATCGACGACTACGAGGAGCTGATCGAGCGGACGACGACGGACCTGGACGGCGAACCCGAGAGCGGCGTCGACTGGTTCTGGGACGAACTGGTCGACTATCTCGGGATCGAGTTCTACGAGGCGTACGACGAGATTCGCGACGACAGCGAAAGCGAGGCGCGAAGCGCCTCGAAAGACGCGAGCGGTGAAACCGCGAGCCGCGGTGGCCCGCAGTTCACCGACTGGTACCCCGGCGGCGAACTCAACATCGCCCACAACGTCGTGGACCGCCACGCGGCCGTCGACGAGGAGCGCCGGAACAAGGTCGCCACCATCTGGGAAGGGGAACACGGCGAGGTCCGGGAGATAACGTACCACGAACTCCACCGACAGTCGAATCGGGTCGCGAACGCGCTCGAGGAGCGAGGTATCGGCACGGGCGACACCGTCGGGCTCTACATGCCGATGGTGCCGGAGGTCGTCTCGATCCTCTACGGCTGTTTCAAGGTCGGCGCGATCGCGGTCCCGATCTTCTCGGGCTTCGGCGTCGATGCGGCCGCGACCCGGATCGCGGACTCGGAGTGTTCCGTCCTCTTCACGGGCGACGGCTTCTACCGCCGCGGCGACCCGGTCTTCCTCAAGTCCGCCGCCGACGAGGCGATCGAGGAGGCCGGCCACGTCGAGCGGACGATCGTCTTCGATCGGCTGGGGGCGAGTGCCGCGACCAGCGAGCACGAGATCCCGTGGACCGACGGCCGCGACGAGTGGTGGGACGACGCCGTCGAGAGTCGGGACGACGAGTACGAGACGAAGTCGCTCGACTCGAGTCAGGAGTCGATGCTGCTGTACTCCTCTGGGACGACGGGCAAGCCCAAGGGAATAGTTCACACACACGCGGGCGTGCAGGTCCAGTGTCCCAAGGAGGTCTACTTCGGGATGGACCTCAAGCCCGCGGACCGGTTCTTCTGGGTCTCCGACATCGGCTGGATGATGGGGCCGTGGAGCCTGATCGGCACCCACACCTTCGGCGGCACCGTCTTCATGTACGAAGGCGCACCGGATCACCCCGAGCCAGATCGCTTCTGGTCCATGATCGACCGCCACGGCCTCACCCAGTTCGGCATCTCGCCGACCGCGATCCGCGCGCTCCGAAAGCACGGGGACGACTGGCTCGAGGGCCACGACCTCTCGAGTCTGCGGATCCTGGGATCGACGGGCGAACCCTGGGACCCCGAGTCCTGGCACTGGTTCTACGAGAACGTCGGCGGCGGCGAGGCCCCGATCATCAATATCTCCGGCGGGACCGAGATCTGTGGCTGCTTCCTGATGCCGATGCCGACGGAACCGCTGAAACCCTGTACGCTCGGCGGGCCGGGGCTCGGGATGGACATCGACATCGTCGACCGCGACGGGAACTCGGTGACGGAGAACAACGAGCGCGGCTACCTCGTCGCGCGGGACTCCTGTCCGTCGATGACCAAGTCGCTGTGGTCGGGCGACGACCGCTATCTCAACGAGTACTGGGCGACCTTCGAGGACATGTGGAACCACGGCGACTGGGCCCAGAAGGACGACGACGGCTTCTGGTTCCTCCACGGCCGGGCCGACGACACCCTCAACGTGGCCGGTCGCAAGGTCGGGCCGGCGGAGGTCGAAGGCGCGCTCATCGACCACGAGGCCGTCAACCAGGCCGCCGCTATCGGCGCGCCCGACGACACCACCGGGACCGCCGTCGTCGCCTACGTCGTTCTCGAGGAGGGGTTCGAGGAGAGCGACGACCTCCGCGAGGAACTGCGCGCGCAGGTCGGCGAGGAACTCGGGAAACCGTTCCGCCCGCGCGAGGTGCTGTTCGTCGACGAGTTCCCCAAGACGCAGTCCGGCAAGATCATTCGCCGCGCCATCCAGGCCACCTACACGGGCGAGGACCTCGGTGACATGAGCAGCATCGAAAATCCCGAGGCGCTCGAGGAACTCGAGGACGCGAGATAAGCGGCGGGATCAGTCGCCGCCCGCCGCAGTGTCGCCGCCGACCTCGAGGCCCCGCGTCGGGTCGGCCCAGGAGCCGCCCGAGAAGTCGATCGCGTCGTTCCAGTGAGCGACGACCGTCGTGACGGCGAGGTCGCCGGTCACGTTCGTCATCGTCCGGAGCCGATCGAGGATGGGATCGACGCCGGCGACGAAGCCGACCACCTCGAGCGGGAGGCCGAGCTGGGTCAGCACGAGCGTCAGCATGATCAGCCCCGTCCCGGGGACGCCGCCCGCGCCGATGCTCGCGAGCACGGCGATGAGGACGACCGTCACCTGCTCGACGACGGTCAACTGGACGCCGACGAGGTTCGCGGCGAAGATGGCGACGACGCCCTGGTACATCGCCGTCCCGTCCATGTTGATCGTCGCCCCCAGCGGGAGCGAGAAGCCGTAGACGCTCTCGTCGATCCGCAGGTTCTCGTCGGCGTTGGCCATCGTCACCGGCAGCGTACCGCTCGAGGACCGGATCGAGAGCGCGGTCACGATCGCGTCCTTCGAACCCGCGAGGAAGGCGACGGGGGACTGTCTGGTGAGCGCGACGATCAGACCGCCGAGGTAGACGACCGCGATGTGGATCAGGATCGCGGCGGTCAGCGCGGCGATCAGCATCGCGAAGGGAACGATTGCGTCCGCACCTGCGTCGCCGAAGACGGCCGCCATCAGCGCGAAGACGCCGATGACGCCGTACTCCATGATTCCCCAGACGAGTTTGAACAGCGCCTCCGTCCCCGCCTCGACGATGTTGAAGATCGACTCGATCCCCGACCAGACCGCCTCGTCGTCCGTCGACTCCTCGAGCATGAGGAGCGCGAGTCCGAAGACGATGACGAAGAAGATCGTCGCGAGCACGTCCCCCTCCGCCATCGCGCCGATCGGATTCTCGGGAACGATCCCGACGAGCACCTCGACGAAGTCCGGCGTTTCGGCCGGATCGAACTCGACGTCCTCGGCCAGCGTCAGTCCGGTGCCCGGATTCACCAGGTTCGCCACCGCCAGTCCGATGAACACCGCGATCGCGGACATCACGGCGTAGAGCGCGATCACCTGTCCGCCGATCCGGCCGAGCTGGGCCGGCGAAATGCGTCTGATCCCCATCAGCAGCGTGAAGATTACGATGGGGATGACGATCATGCTCAACAGTCGGACGAAGATATCGCCCACCGGCTGGAGCACCGTTGCCGGCTGACCGACGATCAGGCCGACGATCGATCCGAGCACGAACGCCGCGCCGATTCGGTAGACGATCGGAACCGAGCGGTACCGTCGCCACGACGGTCTGACTGTGTTTGTTGACATTCACCACACCTCGACTAGCGCTTCCACGGCATCGAGGAAAAAGGCTCGAGCGGTCTCGGACGATCGTCGTCGAGGACGTCTCGCTCCCACGGTCGGAGCGAGCGGCCGGTCTCGTGGCGCTCGGCAGTTCCGGACGCCCCGGATCGTCGTCGACCACCACCGGTTGTATTCTTCCCAAAATGGTTGTAGTAGTAACACTTAACGGAACGGCTTCGCTAGGGTTCGTATGGAGTCCCCGCTTACCCGTCGAGAAGCCCTCGGAGCGATCGGCGGTGCCGGCGCGGCCGGACTGGCCGGCTGCTTCGACCTCTTGGCCGACGATCCGCAGCGGCTCGAGGGATGGCCGTCGTACCGGTACGACGCGGCGAACTCGGGTCGGAATCCCGACGCGACCGGACCGAAAGCCGACCTCGAGATCGCGTGGCAACAGGACCTCGAACCGCCCGACGACGGCGTCCCGATCGAGCTCTCTTCTCCGATCGTCCTCGGGGATCGAGTGATCGTCGCGTTCGACTTCGACCGCGGGGTCAGCCGGGAGACGCACGTGATCGCGGTCGACCGAGAGACCGGGGAGCGAGACTGGGCCGAGACCGTCGAACTGGCCCCCGGCGGGAGCAACGAGGCGGTCGCGATGCCCAGTCAAACGCTCGAGTCCGACGGCGTCGCGGTGTACCTCGTGACCCTCGACGGGGGTCCCACCCTCCGGGCCCTCGATCCGGCGACCGGCGACGAACGCTGGAACGCGTCCATCGAGAGACAGCTCTACTCGCCACCGACCGCCGACGGCGGCTCGCTGTACGCCGGCGAGCGGACCTACGCCGTTTTCGATACCGACGACGGTGACCTCGAGCGCCGGTACGAGTGGGAGCGCGACGGTTCGGTTCGGCGGTTGACGAGCGAGTTTCCGCCGACGGTAACCGAGGACGCCGTCTACGCCGGCGTCGCGGACACGCTCCGTGCCACGGACCGGGCGGACGGCTCCCCGCTGTGGACGGCCGAGTCCCCGTTCGACTCGCGGGTCGACGACGGCGGAACCCCGTTCAACCCACCGGTGGTCGGAGACGACGTCGTCTACGCGGTCGCCAGCGATTCCGTCAGGGCCGATACCGGGGGCGGTATCGTCGCCCTCTCGGCGGCCGACGGCGATCAGTTGTGGTCGTTCCTGCCGGACGGGGCCGAGTCCGATACCGAAGGGAGACGTCCGTCCGAAGTCCGGTCCGGAATGGCCGGACTGCCGCTCGTGTTCGAGGAGACGGACACGATCTGCGCCATCGGTACCGAACGAGGCGAGCGGACGTGCTTCGGACTTGCGGCCGAGGACGGGACCGTCCGCTGGGATCTGGAGGGAGCCGGCGGACTGGTCCCGGTCGCCGCCGATGGCGTCGTCTACACGTTCGGTGGAGACGGGATCGTCGCGATCGATCACACCGACGGATCGACGATCGGGACCGGTGAGATCGATCTCGACGAACGAACCCATATCGCGCACACACCGGCGATCGTCGACGACCACCTGTACGTGAACACGAGCGAGGGCGCGGTCGCGATCGGTCCCTGAGTCCTGCGTCGCCGACCCGTCGGGGCCACCCCGGCCCCAAGGACGTGCTCGAGCCGTCTGCTGGCGTTCGCGCGTCGGTCCGCCGTACGCGCCGGTCCGTTACGTTTTACCCCCGCGGGCCCGAATCGCCTCCAATGACTGCCCAGACCGTCCAGCAGGGCGACCTCGTGACCGTCATCGGCCTCGAGGTCCACGTCCAACTGGAGACCGACACGAAGATCTTCTGTGGCTGTTCGACCGAGCCGAGCGACGAGCCCAACGACAACGTCTGTCCGGTCTGTCTCGGGCTCCCGGGGGCGCTGCCGGTACTCAACGAGGGCGCCGTCGAGGCCGCCGTCAAGATCGGGAAGGCGATCGACGCCGACATCCCCGAAGAGACGCGGTTCCACCGGAAGAACTACTACTACCCCGACCTGCCCAAGAACTTCCAGATCACTCAGTACGACGAGCCGATCTGCCAGGACGGCGAACTCGAGGTCTCCGTCGAGGGCCAGCGGCGCACCGTCGCGATCGAGCGCGCCCACCTCGAGGAGGACCCGGGCAGTCTCCAGCACGTCGGCGGCGGTGGCGGCATCGATTCGGCGGAGTACACCCTCGTCGACTACAACCGCGCGGGCACGCCCCTGATGGAGATCGTCACGGCACCCGACTTCCGCAGTCCGAGCGAGGTTCGGGCCTTTCTCGCCGAACTCGAGGAAGTCCTCGAGTACCTGAGCGTCTTCGACGCCGAGCGCGACGGCAGCCTGCGGATCGACGCCAACCTCTCGATCATCCCCGCGGACGATATCGACGGCGACGACACCGACGAGATCGGGAGCGACGCGCTCGAGGCCGCGAACCGGACGGAGGTCAAGAACATCTCGAGTCACAAGGGCGCGGAGAAAGCGCTGGCCTACGAGGAGACGCGCCAGAAGAACGCGATCCAGCGCGGCCGCGCGGTCGAACAGGAGACCCGCCACTGGGACGAGTCCCGGGGCATCACGGTCTCGATGCGTTCGAAAGAGGAGGAGAAGGACTACCGGTACTTCGAGGAAGCTGACCTGCCGCCTCTCCGTGTGTCCCACTGGAAAGAGGAGATCGCGATTCCGGAACTCCCCTCGGCCCGCCGCGAGCGGTTCCGGGCCGAATACGGTCTGAGCGAGGAGGCCGCCTCGAAGCTCACCTCGACGAAGCAGGTCGCGGACTTCTACGAGGACGTCGCGGGCGAGTTCGACCCCGATCTCGCCGCCACGTGGGTCGCGGACAACCTGCTGGGCGAACTCAACTACCGCGACATCGAGATCACGGAGATCGAGGGCCGCCTCGAGGAGGTCAAACGGCTCGTCGAACTCGTCGCCGACGACGAAATCACGGCGAAGAACGCCCGCGAGACCGTCCTGCGGTCGATGCTCGACGACGGCCGGACGCCGGACGAGGTCGTCAAAGAGGAGGGACTGGGCAAGACCGGTGAGGACGAAGTCCAGCGGGCCGTCGTCGAGGCGATCGACGAGAATCCCGACGCCGTCGGCGACTATGAGGCCGGCGACGACGGCGCGATCAACTTCCTCGTGGGGCAGGTCATGCAGAAGACCGGCGGCAGCGCGGATCCCGGCGACGTGAATCAGCTCCTTCGATCCGAACTCGAGGGGTAGCTACCGAAGGCGAACGAGAGCGCGGCGCTACGCAGCGCCCGTGAGCAGCGATCGGCTGGGGAGGGCGTGGCGAGTCCCTATTGCCGGCACGAGCAGAGCACTCGGCGCTGTCGGGAACGAACGAGCAGTGCAGACATCATCCTTCACGGCTGCTACCGGTAGCTCACGACGTTTTGACGGCGATACCGGTCTCGTCGCCCTGCGGCGTGATGATCGCCTCGAGGTCGTCGTGGTCGACGAACTCGTCGCGACGCCCGTCACGACCCGGCGAATTATGAGCGATCGGCGAGTGGTGTCTCGACATGAATCGTATCAGGCTGGGGAACGAAGAGTTCGAGGGTCGAAACAACGCCTACGTGCTCGACGACGACGCCGCGGACGAACTCGCGCTCGTCGATACCGGGCTCGCCACCGACTCCGTTCGACGGGACCTCCGCGACGGTCTCGCCGAACGCGGCTACGACTTCGCCGACGTCGACGACATCGTTCTCACCCACTTCCACGTCGATCACGCCGGACTGGCCGGCGAGATTCAGGCCGAAAGCGACGCGACGGTCTACGTCCACGAGGCCGATGCGCCGTTGGTCGCCCAGGAACCGGACGCGATCGCGGCCGTCGAAGACCGCCGCCGGGAACGCCTCGAGGAGTGGGGCGTTCCCGAGGACGCACGGGCGGAACTCCTCGCCTTCCTCGAGTCGGCCGAAATCGACGGGCGGCCGGCCGACCCGACGCCGATCGAGGACGGTGACGTTCTCGAAGTCGGCGGACGGACCCTCGAGACGGTCCACGCGCCGGGACACGCGGCGGGACTGTGCTGTTTCGAAACCGACGGCGGTGACGAGGCGTTCGTCGGTGACGCCGTCCTCCCGGTGTACACGCCGAACGTCGGCGGCGCGGACGTCCGGGTCGAGCGGCCCCTCCAGCAGTACGTCGAGACCGTAGAGCGACTCATCGACCGCGACTACGAACGGGTCTGGCCCGGTCACCGCGACCCCATCGACGAGCCGACCAAGCGGGCCGAGACCATCCTCGAGCACCATCGCGAGCGAACGGCGGCGATCCTCGCCTTCCTCGACGAACACGGGCCTGCCGACGCCTGGACGGTCAGCGCCCATCTGTTCGGCGACCTCGAGGGAATTCACATCGTCCACGGCCCCGGCGAGGCGTTCGCCCATCTCGATCACCTCCACCACGAGGGCCGTCTCGCGTACGAAAACGGCGAGTATCGGCCAGTAACCAAAACGGTCGATACCGACGTGACTCTCTGAGTGACCGCCGATCAGTAGGCCAGTCAGTCGAACCGCCATTGCGTCCGTAAACTTCTAACCTGTGTATTGTTCTCAATATTCTTGCTAACTTCCCTCATCTTTATTAAGCGAGAATCAAAAGGGAGGAGTGAGAATCGGTAACTCACTGACACACAATGGCTAACGAAGATAATAATAATCTCAAATCGGATAGATTTGGTAACGGTTCTGTCGATCGACGAACGTTCCTGGGAGCCGCGAGTGCCGGTGCCGTCGCGACGACGCTCGCCGGCTGTCTCGGTGGCGGCGGTAGCGACGGACTCGCGATCGGTCATCTCGCGCCGATGAGCAATCCGCTCGGAATCGGATCCAAGCGGACGGTCGACATGGCTGTCGAGGAACTCAACGAAGACGGCGGTTTCAACGGCGAGGAAGCCGAAGTCATCACGAAGGACACGCGAACGGATCCGAGTGAAGCACAGAACGTGACGGAGGAACTCATCCAGCAGGAAGACGTCGACCTCCTCATCGGAACGTTCAACTCCGAGACGACGCAGTCGATTCTGGATCTCACTGCCGAGTTCGACGTCCCGTTTATGATCACCGGGTCGGCCGATCCGGGCCTGATCACGGAATACGCCGGTTCCGACTACGAACAGTACAAGAACGTATTCCGTATCGGTCCGATCAATTCCGATTTCCAGGCCGAGTCCATCGCCGACTACTGTGCCCACCTCAACGATCGACACGGCTGGAACCGAGTCGCGTTTCTCCGCGATCAGGCCGATTGGACGGAACCGTTCGGCGACCAGATTCCGGATCTGCTCTCGGAGCGGGACTTAGAGGTCGTCTATCAGGACGCCCTCTCGATCGAGGGGACCGACTTCGGTCCGGTGATGAGCGACGTCAACGAGTCGAACGCGGACTTCGTCCTGCGGTTTTTCGCACATATCGACGGCGGCGATATGCTCACGCGGTGGCACGAGGGCCAGTACGAGTTCGGCATCGAGGGCGTGCACGTTCCCGGGATGCTCCCGTCGTACAACGGTCCGTCGGCGTACAACGGCGCTGCGACCTACGAGACGACGTCGCAGTCCGGTGCTGCCGGCGTCGCTCCCATTACGGACCGCACGCAGCCCTTCGTCGACGACTACGCCAGTCGGTATCAGGACGCGGATAGCGCACCAATTCGGGCACCGATGTACATGGGATTCAACACGTACGACGGCGTCCACGTTTTCAAGGAGGTCGTCGACTCGCTGGAGACGACGAACACGCGGGACAACCTCGACGACTTCGTCGGCGAGATGCTCGACGTCGACTTCACCGGTGTCGCCGGCCAGGTCAGCTTCTACGGCGAGGACTCTGACTACCCACACGACGTCCGAGAGGAGCGCGGAGAGGACGGGACGATCACGAACTACCCCATGACCCAGTGGGTCGGACCGGAGGAAATCGAGTGCGTCTACCCCGATCAGCACCGGACTGCAGACCACCAGATGCCGCCGTGGATGCAGTGAGAAATGCTCGGAGATATCGCTACGCTGGTGTTGCAAGGAACGATGATCAGCGCCGTCTACGCCCTGATCGCCATCGGCTTCACCATGATCTTCGGCGTCGGCGGGACCCTGAACCTCGCTCACGGCGCGCTGATCATGTCCGGGGCCTACGTCTTCGGTGTCCTCGCACAGAGTACCCACCCCGTCGTCGCGTTCCCGGTCACCATCGGCGTGGTCGCCCTCTTTTCGTGGGGGCTGTACCAGATACTCGTTCGCTGGGTCGAGGAAAACGTCGTCATCACGTTTCTGGCGACCGTCATCGTCGCGGTCGCGGCGACGGAAGTCATCCTCATCCAGTTCGGAAGCTCGCCGCTGGGCATGACGCTCGTCAGCGGTGCCGTGAACCTCGAGCCCTACGGGATCAACGCGCGGCCGCGTACCGTTCAGTTCCTCGGGTTCGTCATCTCGTGGATCGCGATCGGACTGTTGTGGTACTACATCACGAAGACCGACGACGGGCGGTCGATCCTCGCGGCCTCGATGAGCGAACGCGGGGCGCAGTTGACCGGCGTCGACCTTCACTCGGTCCGATCGAAAACGTGGCTCATCGCCGGGGCGCTCGCCGGAGCCGCCGGTATCATCCTCGGTTCGACGGGCGGAGCCACGCCGCTCATGTGGCTCAACCCGCTCGCGCTGGCGTTCATGATCGTCGTTATCGGCGGTATCGGATCGATCAAGGGGTCCGTAGTCGCAGCGTACGTGATCGGATTCCTCGAACAGTTCACGGTGACGTTCGTCGGGCACGGGTTCAGAGGGATCCTCTCGCTCGTCGTGCTCGTGATATTCCTGCTGTTCATGCCGCAGGGACTCTACGGGAGGGAGTTCGCCCATGATTAGTACGATTCTACTCCTCGGAACGGTGCTCTCGACGGTGACAGGACGGATCGGTAACATCGCCGGGACGGTGCGACGACAGCTCCTGTCGCCGATCGGTCGCGTCCTCGATCGGCTCTTCGCGCCGCTCGACCGGGTACTCGATCCCGGCGCGAGGGGCTACAACCGATTACTGGGGCCGTACTTCGGAGAGATGACGGGACTGCAGTTCGGCGTGATCGCCGTCAGTTTCGTCGCGCTCCTCTCCGCGGGCGTCTGGGCCCCGGTGGTCGGGCCGCTCCTCGGCGGCGGCCTCCTACGGACGCTAGCGCTGGCCAGCATCTGGGCCATCTTCGCGATGAGCTGGGACATCCAGAGCGGATACACCGGCTACATCAGCTTCGGCCACTCCGCGCTGTCGGGCGCGGCCGGGTACGCGACGGCCCTCCTGATCGTGCACGTCGATCCGACGCTGTCGATCTGGGTCACGGGATCGATATCGGTGCTGGCCGCCCTCGCGGTCGGCCTGTTGATCGCACTGCCGACACTCCGACTCGAGGGGCCGTACTTCTCGCTGATCACGTTCGTCGCCGTGCTCCTGTTCTACAGGCTGACGACGGCCTTTAGTTCGCTCGGCGGAATTCCGGGATTCGGCCAGCCGGACGTCTTCACCTGGGATCCAGTGATGCGATACTACTACATGGTGATCCCGATGCTGCTCATCGCGCTCGCGTTGACGTTCATGGCTCGATCGGACCTCGGGATGATCCTGGTCGCGATCCGCGAGAACGAATCGGCGGTGTCCGCCGCCGGGATCAATCCGACGAAGTTCAAGCTCTGGTCGTTCATGCTCAGTTCGGTTCCGATGGGAATCGGTGGCGTGCTCCTGGTCGGCTTTACCGGGAACGTCGATCCGAACACCTTCGTCGTCGTCGACAACAGCATCGAGATGATCGCGATCGCCGTCATCGGCGGCATGAGTTCGATTCTCGGCCCGCTCGGCGGCGCGTTCCTCTTCGAGATTCTCAACCACCAGGTCCTCCACGGCTATTCGACGCCGGTCCGGTATCTCTTCCTGTGGTTGATCGTCTTGCTGGTGCTCGTGTTCGCGCGGGACGGGCTGTTCAGAGCCATCTGGCACCGACTCGGTGCCGTTCGAGGTGAGTCCGAATGAGCGTGCTCGAAGTCGACAGTCTCACGAAGACGTTCGGTGGCCTCGTCGCCGTCGACGACTTCTCGTTCGAAGTCGACGAGGGCGAGATCGTCGGCCTGATCGGCCCGAACGGGTCGGGCAAGTCGACGGTGTTCAACTGCATCATGGGTATCTACGACGTGACCGGCGGCGAAATTCGGTTCAACGGGGACGACATCACGTCGGATTCGACCCACCAGATCGTCAACAAGGGGCTCTCACGGGTCTCACAGGAGTCGAACCCGATCGATCTCTACTCCGTCTCGGGGAACATCAAGCTGTTCACCCTGCCGAACAGTATCCGCTCGCTCCACGGCGGCGCGAGCGACGAGGAGATCTACGAGTACGCCGCTCGCATCGACATCGAGGACAAGCTCGACGAGATGCCGGATGAACTCCCGCACGCGGACGTTCGCCGGCTCGAGATCGCCAAAGCGCTGGCGACCGAGCCCGACATGATGCTGCTCGACGAGCCCTTCGCCGGGATGAATCAGGCCGAAATCACGGATCTGGCCGACCAGATCGAGCGCTTCCGCGAGGAAGGGATGGCGATGGTCGTCGTCGACCACAACATGGGCGGCCTGATGGAACTCGTCGATCGAGTCATCGTCCTCAACAACGGCGACTTCCTCGCGGCGGGAACCCCCGAAGAGATCGCCGACGACGACGCAGTCCAGGAGGCCTACCTCGCTGGGGAGGGAATCGAATGAGTGATCCGATACTCGAGATCGAAGATCTCAACGTCTACTACGGAAAGTCACACGCACTGAAGGGCGTCTCGCTGTCGATCGACGAGGGCGAGATCTACGGCGTCATCGGCCCCAACGGAGCCGGCAAGACGACCATGCTCAACGCCATCGCGGGCTTCGTCGAATACGAGGGAACGATCCGCTACGACGGAGCGGATCTCGCCCGCGTGAACCCGCAACAGATCGTCAGGGACGGCCTGATCTACTGTACCGAGGACCGGGACCTGTTCCCGTACTTCTCGGTCCACGACAACCTGCTCATGGGCGCGCAGTTCCGCGACGACCGCGATGCAGTCCGAGAAGACCTCGAGATGGTCTACGAACTGTTCCCGCGGCTGGACGAACGCCGCGAACAGGAGGCCGAGACCATGAGCGGCGGCGAACAGCAGATGCTCGCCGTCGGGCGGGCACTCATGAGTGATCCGGACGTGCTGATGCTCGACGAGCCGACGCTCGGGCTCGCACCGGTGATCATCCAGGACATCAGCGAAGCACTCGAGCGCCTCTCGGAGCAGGGGCTGACGATCCTGCTCGCCGAGCAGAACTCGACGTTCGCGCTGAACCACGCGGAACGGCTCTCGCTGATCGAGACCGGCGAGATCGAACTGTCGGGGACGCACGACGAGTTCACCGACAACGAGTACGTTCGCGAGGCGTACGTCGGCGTCCACTGAGCGCGGGTCACCGATAGCGCGACACCGATCGCGCGTTTTTTTCGCGGCGCACGCGACGGCGAGTGCATCCTGAAGCGTTAGTCGCTCGACTCGAGGCCGCCCTGGAACGCCGCCACCGCCTCCCGGAAGTCGTCCGGGACGGCGACGGGCGCCTCGGTCTCGAGGTCGACGGCGACGTGGGTAACGGAGCCGTCGGCGAGCAGTTCGCCGTCGCGTTTCCGCCTCGCGCGGTAGTCGGACGTGAAACTCGAGGACCCCATCTCGGCGACGCGCAGTTCGTTGACGATGACGTCCTCGAACTCGGCACCGGCGTGGTAGTTCAGTTCGGCGTTGACGACGTGGGTCTGCCAGCCCCGGTCGTGCATCGTCTCGTACCGGTAGTCGAGATCCCGGAAGAACGCGGAGATCGCCTCGTCCTGAAACGTGAAGTACTCGCCGTAGAAGACGATTCCCTGCTGGTCGGTCTCAGCGAATCGAACGCGGTTCTCGAGGACGGGCTGAAAGGCCGGACGCTCCGAGTCCCGGTCCGGATCGTTCGCGTCAGTGTCTCCCATACCGGCAACGCCCTCGCGACGTGCAAAACCGTATCGGCCACGGCAAGCGGCCGGGTTCGGAGTCCGCTCCCGTCGAGGACACCCGTCGGTGGCGCGGTTCGGCTCCGCTTCGCGGACGAAGATCAGCGCGTCGACGCCCGTGACCACTCGATCTGCAGTCGGCTCTCGGACCGATTCGATGGGCAGCCGGGATATGACACGCATTCGCAAGGACACTCACTATTCCGTCACTCGGCGTCCGTCGCCTGTATGTCAGACGACGGTGACCCAACGTTCGACTTCACGCGAGACCTCTCCCGGCGGAAAGTAATGCGGGCCGGCGGCACGCTGGCCGTGTTCGGGATCGCCGGGACGGCGGAGGGGTTCGACCCCGAGAAATTCGACGTGGCTCCCCTCGAACAGGTCGAGGAAGTCGAGGTCGAGCCGCAGGGGCTCGAGTACTTCACGATTCAGCAAGCGCGGGTGGTCCACGACCTGACGGCGCGGATCTACCCATCCGACGACAACGGGCCGGGTGCGCCGGAGGCCGGCGTGGTCTACTTCATCGACGAGCAGATGAACTCGGCGTGGGGCCGGGGCGAGCGGTGGTACATGGAGGCACCGTTCGCTGGAAAGACCCCGACCGATCCGTTTCAGCAGGAACCGGGCGAGGCCGCGGGCGAGGAGGTCGAGGTGCCGTGGGCCGAGGAAGACCCCGCCGCGACCCAGGGCTGGCAGTACGCGCTCACGCCCAACGAGGCGTACGACCAGGGGATCTACGCCGTCGAGCAGTACGTCGAGTCGGAGTACGACGCCGAGTCGTTCACCGGACTCGACGGGAGCCAGCAGGACGAGGTGGTCGCCGCGCTCGAGGCCGACGAGGTCGATACCTTCGAGGAGACCGATATCGACGCGAGCGGCTTCTTCCTCATGGTCCGGCAGAACACCTTAGAGGGGATGTTCAGCGATCCGATGTACGGCGGCAACCGCGAGATGATCGGCTGGCGGTTGAAGGGGTTCCCCGGAACGCCCGGAGCGCTCGGCAGCTATCGAGGGCTGTTACAGGAGGGCGAGTACATCGAACTCGAGGAGGGCGATTTCCGGAAACTGGCCGACGACGTCGAGTCGCTCGGGATCGACGGCGAGAACGAACAGCCGGCGAACGAACAGAGCGAGGAAGGGCACGCACACGTCCACAACGCGGCCGAGGCGGACTATCCGAACGTCGTCGACGAGCAGGCCGCTCGCGGCGACGCCGACGGTGAGACAGTCCAGACCGATCTCGACGACGAGGCCGCCGACCACGGGGGTGAGCACTGATGGCACAACAGCTCGATCCCGTCGACGTCGTGACCGTCGGCGCGGGCTGGACCGGCGGCATCATCGCCAAGGAACTCACTCAGGAGGACTATCAGGTAGTGAGCCTGGAGCGAGGGGGCGAGCGCGAGACTGAGAACTTCTTTACGGTCCACGACGAGCTGGGCTATGCCCTGCGGTACAAGCTGATGCAGGACCTCTCGAAGGAGACGATCACCTTCCGGAACGCGGTCGACGATACCGCCCTGCCGATGCGTCGCTACGGCGCGTTCCTACCCGGCTCCGGCGAGGGCGGCGCGGGCGTCCACTGGAACGGCCAGACGTGGCGGTTCCTCCCCTACGATTTCGAGATTCGGTCGCGGACGGTCGACGAGTACGGCGAGGAGAAGATCCCCGAGAACATGCAGCTCCAGGACTGGGGGATCAGCTACGACGAACTCGAGCCATACTACGACGCGTTCGAGTACACCGCCGGTATCGCGGGCCAGGCGGGGAACATCGAGGGCGAGATCCAGGACCTGGGCAACCCCTACGAGGGGCCCCGGTCGCGGGAGTATCCGCTCCCACCGATGATGGAGACGCCGGTCCTCGAGCGATTCAAGGAAACGACCGCCGAGCTGGGCTACGAACCGTTTCAGGCTCCCTCGGCCAACCTCACGGAGCAGTACACGAACCCCGACGGCGTCCAGCAGGGCCAGTGTCAGTACTGTGGCTACTGCGAGCGATTCGGCTGCGAGTGGGGCGCGAAGGCCTCGCCGATCACCACCGTCCTCCCCGCCGCCCGAGAGACGGGCAACTTCGAACTGCGGACGCACGCCGACGTGGTCGAACTGCTGTACAACGAGGACGAGCAACGGGTCGAGGGCGTCCGGTACGTCGACCGGAAGACCGACGAGGTGTACGAGCAGCCGGCCGACGTCGTCGCGCTGACCGCCTACGTGCTGAACAACGTCCGGCTCCTGTTGCTGTCGGACATCGGCGAGCCGTACGACCCCGAGACGGGCGAGGGCACCGTCGGGAAGAACTACTGCTACCAGAACTTCCAGGCCAGCGCCCGCGGCTTCTTCGACGACGAGGAGTGGAACCTCTACATGGGTGCCGGCGCGCTCGGCGCGTCGATCGACGACTTCAACGGCGACAACTTCGATCACTCCGGGTTGGACTTCCTCCACGGCGGCAACGTCGCCCTGAACCAGACCGGCGACCGGCCGATCGCCAACAACCCGGTCCCCGAGGATACCCCCTCGTGGGGCTCCGAGTTCAAGGCCGAGAGCATCGACAACTACCACAGTTCGGTCTCGATCGCCGCCCAGGGTGCTGTGCTTCCGTTCCGAGAGAACTATCTCGACCTCGACCCCAACTACACTGATCAGTACGGCCGGCCGCTGCTCCGGATGACCTTCGACTGGCGCGAGCAGGACCGACAGATGGTCGAGTACATCGGCCCCTACCTCGAGGAGATCATGGAGGAGATGGGCGCCGACAGGGTCGAAGCCAGCACGAGTCTCGAGGGCAGCTTCGACATCACGCCCTATCAGTCGACACACAACACCGGCGGCGCGATCATGGGTTCGGATCCCGAGGAGTCCGTGGTGAACAACTACCTGCAGAACTGGGACGCGCACAACCTCTTCGTCCCCGGGGCGTCGGCGTTCGCTCACAACAGCGGCTACAACCCGACGGGAACGGTCGGTGCGCTCGCCTTCCGCGCGGCGGAGGGCATTCAGGAGTACCTCGACAGTCCCGACCTACTCGTGAGCCCGTAGCCGGTCTCGGCTCCGGCTTCGGTCCCGCTGGTTCGCGACTCGAGTCCGAGTCCCGGACCGGTCACTCGGCGTAGTGCGGGTCCCGGTGCCGAAGCGTATCGAGCAGCATCCGCTCGAACCGGTCGCCGTCGACGGACTCGACGACGCGCGTTCGCGGCTCGCCCTCGGTCACGCCGAGTTCGTCGACCAGACTGTATCCGCGAGTGAGCCCCTCGCGGTCGTCGACCTCGACGTAGTACCTGCCGGCCGCGTCGATCAGCTCCGGCTCGAGCAGCGTCGCGACGGTCATCGAGTCCGGCTGGGTCGTGACGTCCGCCCCGAGGGCGTCGTGGTCGGACTGGGCGTTGAACGCTCGGACCGCTTCCGTGACCGTCTCGAAGAAGTCCGCCAGCGGCGTGTCGATCGCCTCGATGTCCGCGAAGACGTCGGCGTCGAACACCGAATCGCGCACCGTCACGCCCCAGTCGACGAGCGTCGCCTCGACGGCACCCGTCACCGCTCGAGCGGCGTCGGGGTCGACCCAGAAGTTGTACTCCGCCGCGGGGGTGACGTTGCCGAGCGCGTTGGCGGCACCGCCCATGATCCACACGTCCTCGAGCAACTCGGGGAGGTCGGGCTCGCGCTGGAGCGCCAAGGCGACGTTCGTCAGCGGCGCGATACAGACCAGCGTGATCTCGCCCGGGTTCTCCCGGGCCGAGCGGACGATGTAATCGACCGCGTGCTCGTCGGCCGACGGGATCCCCGTGTTGGGAAAGAGATTTCCGCCCAGTCCGCCCTCGCCGTGGATGTACTCCGCGAACTCGTGGTCCTTGAGCAGCGGTGACCGCGCCCCCTCGTAGACCGGCACGTCGTCGGCGACGTCGGCGAGGTCGAGGGTGTACTTGGCGTTCTCGACCTGATACTCGAACGGGACGTTGCCGGCGCAGATCGTGACGCCCTCGAGCGAGACGCGATCGGAGAGCGCCGCCAGCAGGAGCGCCTGCGTGTCGTCCCCGGCAGTGTCCGTGTCGACGATCACTCGCCGGGAGTCCGCGCCGCTCATGCGCTCACAGTTCCCGGATCGCGTTCGGAGACGGGTGATCGGGCGGTCGGCGTCGCGCTCATCACTTCCCCATTAGTACCCGGAGCGCGATTCCGATGAGAATGATGACGACGCCCCCGAGCGCGCTCGCGATCGGCGGAATCGGGAAGAGCAGTATCAGGACGCCGGCGAGGATCACGATCGTCGAGAGTTTGGCCATATCTCTTGGACGACGCGACGACGGATAGAACGACGGCACGCATTCACAACGGGCCGCTCGGAGACGGTTCCCCCGTTCCGGAGTGAGACCCGAGGAGCGTCGTCCTCGAGCGAGGACCCCGCCGCCCTCGACGCGGCCTGCATTGTTGGGTCGACCATTTTATTCGCCGCCGGACGGACGTTCCTCCGTATGCGTTCGACTCCGCAGGTCGTCGTCGCCGGTGGCGGACTCGCCGGACTGGTCGCCGCGCGGCACCTCGCCGCCGGCGGCGTGGACGTAGCGCTGGTAGAACGCCGAGAGACGGTCGGGGGCCGCGTCCGAACCCTCGAGCGTGACGGCTATCGCTTCGATCGCGGCTTTCAGGTCCTCTTCACCGCCTATCCGGCGGTGCGGAAAGAACTCGATCTCGAGTCGCTCGATTGCCGCCGGTTCGCGCCGGGCGCCACCGTCGCCGGACCGAACGGTCGGTCGACGCTGGCGGACCCGCTCCGAGAACCGGGAACCGTCTCGTCGACGCTGTCCAGTCCGTACGTCTCCGTCGGCGACGCGATTCGAGTCGCTCGGCTCTGGTGGGACCTCCGGCGAACCGAGCCGGACGAAATATTCGCCGGCAGCGACGAACGGATCGACGAGTTCCTCCGCGATCGGGGGTTCTCCGAGGCGTTCGTCGAGGGCTTCGTCGCACCGTTCTACGGGGGTATCACGCTCGACCGGTCGCTCTCGACCTCCCGGCACGTCTTCGAGTACACCTTCCGGACGCTCGCGGCGGGCGAGACGGTGGTCCCGGCGGCCGGCATGGAAGCGATCCCATCCCAGCTCGCCGCCCGCGTTCGCGAGGCCGGCGGGACGATCAGAACGGGCGTCGAGGTCGAGTCAGTCGCGACGAACGGCGGCGGCTCGAGCAGTGACGACCGCGCCGACGGCCGAGTCACGGTCGAGACCGACGGCGGAACCGTCGACGCCGACGCGGTCGTCGTCGCGACCGATCCGCCGACCGCTCGCGACCTCACCGACGTCGCTTCGATCCCGACCGACGGACGGGGCTGTGTCACCCAGTACTACGCGCTGCCGGCCGACACCGACCTCGAGACCGGACGCCGACTCCTGTTGAACGCGACCGATCGCGGGCCGAACCACGTCGTCCCGCACAGTGCGGTCGCGCCCGAATACGCCCCAGACGGGACGACGCTGATCAGCGCGACCTACCTCGACGAACAGTGCGAGGACCGCGCACTCTCGACGCGGAGCGACGCCGATCGCGGCGCGGACGAGCGCGACGCGGATCTCGCCGACCGGACGCGACGAGCCCTCGAGTCGTGGTACCCCGAGCAGGCGTTCGACGGCCTCGCGACGCTCCACACCGAGCGCGTCCCGTTCGCGCAGTTCGACCAGCCGCCGGGGATTCACGACCGCCTCCCCGACGCTCGCGCGCCCGCAGGAGCCGTCTATCTGGCCGGCGACTACACGCAGTGGTCGTCGATCCAAGGCGCGATGGAGAGCGGCCGGCGGGCGGCCAAAGTCGTGATCGACGACCTGTCGCGGTGACCGCACTCGAGTCGGCAGGCGCTGTGATCGCGGCATCCCGTCGCCGCCTCCGCGGTCGCTACGTTCTCCGTCCGATGACAGTCCTCGAGTAGCGGGAAAATACTAACTTCCGCTCGTCTCGTCACCTCGAGACACGGACGGAATCGCTATGGCCATGGACGAATTCCTCGAAGGGACGGCGTTGACCGGGCGACAAGCGGCGATCATTTTCTTCGCCTTCCTCGTTTTGATCATTACCGCGGCGGTCTTACTGATCACGTTCAGCGACTTCTTCAGAAACCTGGTGGCGTCCACCGACGCGACCGGCGTTCGGACCGGCGCGCTGTGGCTCGTCACCGTCCCGTCGGCCAGTGGAGTCAAGCGTCGCTGACGTCGACCGTCGTCCACCCGAACGAGGAGTGGGCCGTCGACAGTCACAGCAACCGCCGTAGCTCCCCCAACGGCGGGAACCACAGGACCTCGCCGCTCGAGTCGTCCCTGACCGCGGGGTGAAACGCGTCGGCGGTTCGGACCAGCGGCGTCTGGAAGTCGCGACCGGCCATCCCGTTGACCGTCGACCCGGCGGCGAGCCGGGTAAACGCCGGGAGGACGAGCACGTCCGCGCCGTCGTAGCACGCCGGCCCGTAGAGGAAACACGGCAGTTTACGACCCTCGATCGACAGCGCCGGATGGTCGTGGCCGACGACGTAGCGCTCGGCCGCCGCCTCGGGGCGCTCGTGGCCGTGACAGACCACCGTCTCGCCGTCGTCCAACCGGTACTCCCCGACGGTCGCGCCTGAAAACACGTTCTCGAGCATCGTATCGTGGTTGCCGGGCGTGACGATCAGGTCGGCACCCGCCGCGTCGACGGTCTCGACGAACCGCTCGAGATCGCGCTCGACCCCCCGCGGAACCCGCGAAAACGAGTGCAGCAGGTCCCCGGCGACGACGACCGTGGTCGGCTCGGCGTCCGCGAGGAGCCCCCGAAGCCGCTCGACGGCGTCGCTCCCGTCGTCGATCGGTGCCTCGACGCTCGAGGCGGCCGCCTTGCCGAGGTGAATATCGGCGAGGACGAGCGTCTCGGCGGCGGGGAAGAGGACGGCGCGGTCGCGGATCGAGAACGGAACGTCGACGGCAGTGTCGTCAGTCATCGTCGGTTTCGGGATCAGACGCGACGTCGGAGTCGACCGTCGCGCCGGAATCGGGCGACCGCGTCGACTCTGACCGCGCCGGGTCCGTCCCGCCGTCGGTACGCATCCCCTCGCCGAGCGCTGCCTCGAGGTCGTACTCGGAGCCGGTCAGAATGAAGAGGACGTCCTCGAGGGGCTCGAGGACTTCCGGGAGGACGCGAACGACGAGGTAGGTGATGCCCAGCAGGGCGACGATAGAGAGGGTCTGCGCAATGAAGTTGTGCGCGACGATGTAGGAGGTCCGGCTCGCGGGGGCGCCCATCAGGTCGCTCGCGATGTAGACGAACACGTCCTGCTGGAACCAGCCCCACGGTGAGGCCAGCCCGATGAAAACGTTTCGAGAGAGGTTGAGAAACCAGATGACGCCGATCGCGCTCACGAAGGCGATCGCTTTCCGCTCGAGCGGTGCCTCGACTGCAGCGATGAGACCGCCGAAGATGGCCATGCTGCCGATACCGGTACAGGCCATGATGATGTAAGTCGTCCGTCCGGTCACCGTCTCCTCGGGATCGAAGTCGAACTTGCTCAGGTAGCCCTCCGCTCCTTCGGTCAGTCCGGGGCTGTGTCCTAACAGCTCCATCCCGAAGTGAGTCTGTGCCGCGGTCGTTTCGATCAACCACGTCCGAACGACCGGGATCGTCTCGGCGGGCAGATAGATGAGCCCCATGAACGCGACGGCTTTCGAGAGCAGGAGCAGCGACTCCCGGCCCTGAACGAGGAGGTAGCCGGTGTAGAGACACAGGGGCAGTGCAGCGAGCGCCAGTAACGTCTCCAGCGGACTCTGAAGTTGGCCGTAGTAGTACGGCACCAGCATGACCCAGTAGACGCCGAAGACGGCCCAGGCCGCTGCGGCGACGTATCGGGCCGGATCGACGGCACCGGCCCACTGGAGCGCCATCGCCGCGACGAAGGTTCCGATCGCGATCCAGGCGATCCAGTCGGACAGTCCGAGCGAATCCAGGACTGCCGGGGTGATCGACATCGTCCCCGTCGCCGCGAGATCGACGCCCGTCGCGGCCGCGGCGGTCGTCGCTTGGAGGGCCGACATACTCACGTGATCCGACGGACTCTCCCGCTATCAACTTGACGCCTCGGAGCGCTCGGTCGCCGCCGGGGCCCGCGACGGATCACCGTCGACCGCGTACCTTTTTTCTCCGCTCGCGAAAACCTAGCTATATGGTCGACGTCCTCGACAACAAGCGGGCCGCGACGCGGTTCCGGATCCTCGTCCAGATCGCCGAGCGCCAGCCCGCAGTCAGCCAGGGGGAGATCGCCGGGGAGGTCGGCGTGACGAGCCAGGCCGTCAGCGAGTACATCCGCGAACTCGTCGACGACGGCCTCGTCGAGAAGGAAGGCCGATCGCGCTATCGCGTCACCCGCGAGGGCGTCGACTGGCTCTTCCGGGCGGCCGACGACGTCCGCCGGTTCGCCGACCACGTCACCGGCGACGTGCTCGGTGCGATGAGCGAGGACGCCTACATCGCGACCGAGGACATCGAGGAAGGTGAGACCGTCTCGCTGACGGTCAGAGACGGCCTCCTCCACGCCACGCCGGGCAGCGACGGTCCCGCGACCGGCATCGCGACGACCGACGCCGAGGCCGGGACCGACGTCGGCGTCACCAGTTTCGAGGGCGTCATGGAACTCGATCCCGGCTCCGTCACCGTCCTGCAGGTCCCCTCGATCCGCACCGGCGGGAGCCGCGCAATCGACGATGAAACCGTCACCGAAGCCTGCGCCGACGCCGACATCGTGGTCGCCGCCGGCGTCGAGGCCGTCGTCGCCTGTCGGCAGGCGGACACCGATCCCGACGTCACCTTCGCCGTCGGCGACGTCGCGGCCGACGCCGCGAATCACGGCCTCGAGGTCACCGCCGTCGCCACGACCGACGCCGTCGGCCGAGTCACCGACGCGCTCCGGGACGCCGACGTCTCCTACGAAGTGCTCGAGGGCTGATTCGATCGGCCGCGAACGGCCGTTCGCCCGATGAAACACACGATACGAGAACAGCGACCGCTATTGTGGTCAGGGATCCGAAAATCACCGCCGACTCGAACGCCCGACACCGACCGTCGGTACCGCTATCAGCCGATATACCGCAGATCGTCGTCCGTCGGCACGTCCATCTGCTGTTGTTGCTCCATCTCCTGGATCTTGCCGATGACCTCCTCCATCTCGTCGGCCCGCTCGTCCAGAGACTCGTACTCAACCTCGAAGCCGAGCACGTCCTCGAGCACCTCGAGCACCGCGCGGGCGCTCTTGGGGTCCACGAGATAGCCGCTGGTCTCGCCCATCAGGCAAGTCGCCTCGAAGCCGCGGCGATCGCCGAGTCCGAGCAGGAGACCCGAGACGCCGACGATACCGCCGGCAGGCTCGTCTTCGCGGAACTCGACGCCCGCGTCCTCGAGTTCCTCGAGCATCGATTCGTCGCTGACGGCTCCGACGACGGCGTACTCCTCGATGAGTTCGCCGGTCGGGACGCCGCCGAGCGCGTACACCTCGGTCGCGCCGAACTCCTCGGCGATATCGAGGAACGCGTCGGTCAGCGTGTAGTGACCCGCGTTGCTCTGGGCCTGATGATCACCGGTCAGGAGGAGGAGATCGCGGCCCTCGGGAACGTCGACGGCGTAGATCTCCGCACAGGTCAGCTCCGAGACGCCGTCCTCGACGCTCACCTGCGGCGGGAACTCCCGAGAATAGATCCGTCGGACGAGCGTGCTCTCGCCCTCGAGTTCCTCGAGTAAGTGCTCGACCGCGAGGGTGCCGACGTGCCCGACGCCCGGCAACCCCTCGACGAGGACGGGGTCGTCCAGTTCGACCTCGGCGACTGCGTCGATCTCGAGTTCGTCCATACCGTATCAGCGGCGGCGACGTTTAAGAGCGCGTCGGTACTCCCCGTATGGATCGTTCGGATCGAACGGTGCCGGAGCGCTGTTTTCGGCCGTGGCTCCGCAGTCGGGACAGGTGTCAGAAAGGGTGTACACCGGGCTGTCGTGGGCCTCGCGCCACGCCGAACACACCCGGATATCCGATTTCATTACTCGTCGTCGGTGCGGCGCTCGCGGTGGTATTCGCCCGTGCCACCGTGGCCTTCGATCGCGCTGACCGCTCGCTGTGCGCTCTCCTCGAGGTTGGATTCGGCGGTCTTGTAGTTGGGCGCTCGAACTTTGATTCGGTACTCGGGTGCGCCGACGTAGCTCACTTCGAGATCGACTTCGTCGGGCACCTCGCCGTTCCCTTCGGCCGCCTCGAGAGCCTCACGGATGCCGTCGACGCCGGTCTCGGTCGGATTCTCGAGGTCGACGTAGCCGGTGACGTTGACGTACGGCACCGAGACGTTCTCGCGGGCCGTATCGACGATCGATTCGATCTCGTCGTCGTCGAGGTCGGTGTCTTCGAGGGCCTCTTCGCCGTGGATCGCGGCCTGCTTGAATCCCTCGTAGAGACCGCCGTGGATGGCGATCAGCTCGTTGGCGATAGCGGTGTAGTCCTCGTCAGCGATCTCCTCGCCGAAGGCCAGTTCCATCCAGTTGTCGGCCTTCTGCTCGTTTTTCCACTCCTGAATCTTGTCGGAGCGCTGGTGGTCGTTGACGTCCTTCAAGGAGAGGTCGATCTGCTGGGACCCCTCGTCGACGTCCAAGACCTTGCAGACGACGATCTGGCCCTCGCGGACGTGATCGCGGACGTTCTTGATCCAGCCGCTCGCGACTTCGGAGATGTGGATCAGACCGCGCTTGTCCTCGTACTCCTCGAGATCGACGAAGACACCGAAGTCCTCGATTTCGTCGATCTTGCCGACGACGAGTTCGCCGGGATCGGGCCAGCCGCTGTACTTCATCGTGACTCGACTGTCTCGACGATCTCGTGTTCGATCTCGGCTTTGCCGCCGGTCGGTCGCACGAGCGTCGTGCCACAGACGGCACAGGCGACCTCCGAGGAGGCCTTGCCGAAGACGGTCTGTTCGTTCTCGCAGTCACTGCATCGAACGCTGTAGAATTTTCCTGCCATTGGTATCACTCCTGGAACTCAAGTCGGCCGGTACGCCATCCCTCGCGGAGGTGGGCCTTGCCGCATTCGCCGCAGCGGTACTTGAGGTCGGTCTTCTTGGTAGGCTTCTCGCCGACGGGCACCTTCGAGAAGCGACCGGAGTTACCGATGCTCGAGGTGCTCCGTCGGGTGCGGCGAGCGTCCCACTTCAGACCAGAGGAGCGGCCCGTTCGGGCCTTTTCGACTTCGTGTTCGTGATGTTCGTTGCAGTGCGGACAGTACGTATTGAATCGGCGTGGCATCTGCATAGTTATCTCACTTGCCGTGGGCTAAGATAGCGCCGTTTATAACCCGTTTGGTTCGTCGTCGCTCGTCGTCGCCGGCCGTCGTTTCGACCTCGGTCGGACGCACTCCCAGGTCCGAAGCGTTTAATCCGCTCTCCCGTGAATTCCCGGCCATGAAGCAGCTCATCATCCACGGGGATCCCGGGATCCGTAACGGAGCCATCGTTCGGTACGAGGGAGACGACGGGGAATCCGAGGTGGTCTGTTTCGGGATCAATCGAAACGGCGAGTACCACGGTCCCGACCGGGTCCAGCTCTGGTGTACCGTCGGCAGCGAAGACGAGTTCGAGGACTACGAGAAGCGAAACTTCACGCCGCACTTCCTCGACGTCGACCGCGTCGACGCCGACGACGTCGAAGTCGTTCGAGCGAAGAGCGATCTCGCGGTCTGACCGCGTCGGTCCGCTCGGTCGTCGGCCCGCTTCTCACCTCGGCTCCGAATGTTTTTCTTTCTCGCAGATCGCATACGGGCAAACGAGCACCGCGAGCGAGTGTCCCGGTCCGCGAATCCGATCGGATCGAGACGATCGCTCGGCGACCGAGAAACCGAATTCGAGGACGACCACCGACCCGCTCGAGACCGACCACGACGATGAGAGAGTCCCTGTCAGAGGCAGTTCGAACGCGAGCTCGCGCGTTGCTTTCGACGACGCGGTTTACCCAGTTCGTTGGCGTCGGGACCGTCGGTGCAACCGTCGATAACCTGGTCCTCGTGGCGCTCGTCGAGGCCACCGTTCTCGGCCCGATCGTCGCGAAGGTCATCTCCTGGGAACTCGGGATCGCGATCATCTTCGCGATCAACGAACGGTGGACGTTCGCGGACTACGGGCGGGTCGGACTACGGCCGTTGGGAAGGCGGTTCCTCCGCTCGAACGCGGTCCGGTTCGGCGGATTTCTGGTGACGATAGCCGTCCTAGGCGTGTTGGTCCGGCGGTTCGACGTCTGGTACGTTGCCGCGAACGTGATCGGGATCGGCGTCGGCTTCTTCGTCAACTACACCTGTGAGAGCCTCTACACCTGGCAGGTCCATCGGACGTAGCGGGAAAAACCCGCATACGGCTACCGGATCGCAACCCTTAACTAATGCACTCGGGTATGATGTGGTAGCGGGATGGGATAGCCAGGAGATTCCGGCGGGCTCATAACCCGCAGATCGGTAGTTCAAATCTACCTCCCGCTACTTTTCGACGCGAACAATAACGAGGAGCAAAGCGACGAGTGTCGTGAGCGTCGAAAATAGTATAGAGTAGATTTGAACCAGACGGCACCCGAGCATCGCGAGGGTGACGGCGAGGTTCAAATCTACCTCCTCCATTTTGACGTGAATAATACCAGCAAACGGAACGATGAGTCCCGTGAGCGGCGACCGTAGCGATAGTCAGTTCGACCGGACGCCACTCGAGCAGCACAGGTCACGGATCCGTTCACGGCCGCGTCGCTGCCGGTCCCGTTTCTTGCAGCCCGCTGTCGAGCCGGTTCGCTTCGGATCGAGTCTCGCGTTCGTCGAGAGTCAGCGACCGGTTTCGGTGCGAGTCGCGACATCCACAGCGTTCACTACAATTCTCACACCCTAAATAAACGGGACGAACGTTGATGGTCGTTTGTTCCGTGTGACGGACCATGACGCGAGACCGCGAGAGCGACCGGCCCGTTGCCGATGGGGGCCCCGAGTTCGTCACGGAGTGTCGGCCGGAGGAGTCGACGATAGAGGCCGTTTCACGGAGCGTCGCCGCAGTACGTGGGGTTTCAGAGGGGGATCTCGAGCCGCTCTACGAGAACGTCGACGTCGGGTCACTGGAAGCGATGATACGCCACGCTGAGGAACGCGGGCGGTCCGTAGACGTCGGATTTACCGTCGACGGGTACACCGTTCGTGTGAGCGATTCCAGGGAGATACGGATCGTTCCGAACCACTCCGAACGGAGCCTCAATCGGTGATCTCGATCTCGGTCCGATCGGCGAGTCCTCGGTCGGCGGCGTCCGTGCGAGCGACGCTCCCGCTGATCGCGTAGGTACCGGGATCGACGCGCTCCCACGCGTCGTCGGCCACCTGAATTCGCTGTGACCACTGCCGACGGAAGCGTTTGCGTTCGTTTCGGGCGAAGGAGAACGCGTCGGATCGGTCGGGAACCGATCGCGGGCACTCTGAGGCGTCGCGGAGGCCGTCGATGGCCCAGTACCAGCGGTTCGGCGAGTCGGTTCGAATTCGAATCGGAAACGGGAACCGATTGCGAAACTCGACGACGATGTCGACCGGTTCGCCGGCGTCGTACCGTCGTTTCTCGGTCGAGACGGTAACGTCGATCGCCCAGTGGCGCACCGCGACCGGCGCGAACGCGTGGCTGAACGCCGCCCAGTCGATCGTGCGCGGATCGCGGTCGTCGCCCGCGGCCGTCTCCGGAGCGAACGGGTCATCGTCCGCGCGCTCGAGCGCGTCGGAGTCGTAGATTCGTTTCATCGCTGCTCGTCTCGCGTCCGCCGATCGGCTCGAGTCGGTCGATCGGCCCGAGCAGGTCGGCCATTGCTCTCGTCGTCCGTCATGGGAACAGTTCTACTGATCATGTGCTGACGTTCGGTCCGCGTCGAACTCGGGATCGGCGTCGAATCGGTCGTCGAACCGGTGGCAAGCGATCGGGTGGTGATCCGAACTCCCCTGCAGTTCTGGCTCCGTCGTCTCGCAGGGCGTCTCGAACGCCGATGCGAGACGCCGTCGCGCCCCCTCGAGGTCGCCGACGGCGGCCGTCTCGAGCGCCGTCGAGAGGACGGCGTCGGCGTCCGAATCGCGGAGCCGCCGGGGAATGTCGTGGGCGTCGCGGATCGCCGCAGTGAGATCCGCCGCGTCGTCGGATCGCGAGCACAGCGCCTCGAGCCCCGCGTCGGCGTCCGCCTCGGCCAGACGGGTCCGGAGCGACATGATCCCGCGGACGGTCGCCGTCTCGAGGTCGAACGCCGCGGGCGGGATGACTTTCGGACAGCGAGTGTGGAACCGGCAGCCGGCGGGCGGATCGGTCGGCGAGGGGACCGACCCCTCGAGGACGATCCGGTCGCCCTCCCAGCAGGGGTCGGGTTCGGGGATCGCCGACAGCAGCGCTTCCGTGTAGGGGTGGGACGGGTCGTCGAAGACCGCGGCGGTCGGTCCGGTTTCGACGATCTCGCCGAGGTACATCACGGCCACGCGGTCGGCGACGTGCTCGACGACCGAGAGGTCGTGGGCGATGAACAGAT
This sequence comes from Natrinema amylolyticum, assembly GCF_020515625.1. NCBI lineage: Archaea > Methanobacteriati > Methanobacteriota > Halobacteria > Halobacteriales > Natrialbaceae > Natrinema > Natrinema amylolyticum. The sequence goes on along the minus strand of NZ_JAIWPJ010000002.1, from coordinate 380,313 downwards.
ACGAGAGGCCGAACTCGTCCTGCAGGTCGGACAATAGGTTGAGAATCCGGGCCTGTACCGAGACGTCGAGCGCGGAGACGGGTTCGTCGCAGACGACGAGTTCGGGTTCGACGGCGAGCGCGCGGGCGATGCCGATCCGCTGGCGCTGGCCGCCCGAGAACTCGTGGGGGTACCTGTGCGCGTGGTCGGCCCGCAGCCCGACCGTCTCGAGCAGGTCACGGACGCGCTCGTCGCGGCGGTCGGGCGGAACGATATCGTGGACCGCGAGGGCCTCGCCGACGATTTCGCCGACCGTCAGTCGCGGATCGAGGCTGGCCGTGGGGTTCTGGAAGACGTACTGGATCTCGGTCCGCAGCTCTCGGAGGTCGGCTCGGGAGCAGTCCGTGACCTCGGTGCCCCGATACGTGACCGAGCCGCCGGTCGGCTCGAGCAGCCCGAGGAGCGTCCGGCCGAGGGTCGTCTTGCCGCAGCCGCTCTCGCCGACCAGCCCGAGCGTCTCGCCGTCCCGGATCTCGAGGTCGACGCCGTCGACCGCACGGACCGTTTCGTCGCGCCCGAGCAGCCGATCGAGGACCCCGTCGGCGGTGGAGTAGTGGGTCTCGAGCCCCTCGGCCTGGAGCAGCGGGGCGTCGTCGGCCGTCATCGCGTCTCACCTCGATGATCCCGGTCCCCGGACTCCCGGTCGCGACGCGAATCGTCCGTCTCGTCCTCGCGCTCGTCGTCTCGCACCTGCACCTCGTACTCCAGCCCGTCCTCGAGGTCGCCGGTGTACTCGAGACAGGCGGCGAGGTGCGCGTCGGGGCCGGTATCGGCGGCCGGCGTCCTCGATTCGGACTCGACGAGCGGCGGGTCCCGCCGGGCACACGCCTCCTCGGCGTAGGGACAGCGCGGATGAAACCGACAGCCCGTCGGCGGGTCGACGAGGCTCGGCATCGTCCCGGGCACCGTCGCGAGGCGGTCGCGATCGTCGCCGAGGCGGGGAATCGACGCCAGCAGTCCGACGGTGTAGGGGTGTTTGGGATCGTAGTACAACTCTTCGACCGGCGCACGTTCGACGAGCTGCCCGGCGTACTGGACCAGCACACGATCGCACAGTTCCGCGACGACCCCGAGGTCGTGCGTGACGAGCTGGATCGCCGTGTCGGACTCCCGGGCGAGGTCCGCGAGCAATTCGAGAATGCCGGCCTGAACGGTGACGTCGAGGCCCGTCGTCGGTTCGTCACAGAGCAGGAGGGCGGGATCGCAGGACAGCGCCATCGCGATGACGACCCGCTGTTGCATTCCCCCGGAGAACTCGTGGGGGTAGTCGGAATATCGTGCGGTCGCGTCCGGGATCCCGACCCGCTCGAGGAGGGCGATCGCCCGATCGCGGGCCTCGCGGTCGGTGACGGCCTCGTGGGCGCGAATCGCTTCGGCGATCTGTTCGCCGACGGTGTAGACCGGATTGAGCGCGGCGTCGGCGTCCTGAAACACCATCGCGACGTCGTTGCCGCGGATCTCCCGGAGTTCGTCGGCCGAGCACTCGAGGAAGTCCCGCCCGTCGAACCGGATCTCGCCGCCGACGATCTCGCCGGGCTCGCGGATCAGGCGGAGGAGCGCGAGGGTGGCGACGCTCTTGCCGGCCCCGCTCTCGCCGACCAGTCCGACCGTCTCGCCAGCACGGATCTCGTAGCTGATGCCGTCGACGGCCCGGACCACGCCGTCGTCGGTGTAGAACTGGACGACGAGGTCCTCGACCTCGAGCAGCGCCATCAGCGCATCCGCCTCCGCTCGTCGCTCGCGTCCCGATGGGGATCGAGCGCGTCGTTGATGCCGTCGCCCACGAGGTTGATCGCCAGCACGAACAGGAAGATCGCGAGCCCGGGGAAGACCGTGACGTGCCAGTGACCCTGGACGAGCGAGTCCCGGCCTCGGGAGAGCATCGCGCCCCACTCGGCGGCCCCGGACTCCGGGCCGAGTCCGAGGAAGCCGAGCGCTGCCGCCGTGAGGACGACCGTACCGACGTTGAGCGTCGCCTGCACGACGACGGGCGCGATTGCGTTCGGGACGACGTGCCTGCGGACGATCGTTCGGTCGGGGACGCCGAGCGCCCTGGCCGCCGTCACGTACTCGCGTTCGCGGACGGAGAGGACTTCGCCGCGCAACAGTCTGGCGTAGCCGATCCAGCCGGTGACGACGAGCGCCACTACCAGCTTCCAGAAGCCCCGTCCGAGGATCGCGACGATCCCGATCGCGAGGACCAGGAACGGAAAGGCGTACAGCACGTCGACGACTCGCATGATGATTTCGTCGACCCAGCCGCCGAAATAGCCGGCGATCGCGCCCAGCGGAACCCCGATACACAGCGCCAGCGAGACGGCGATGAGGCCGACACTCAGCGTGTAGCGGCCGCCGACGAGCACTCGAGATAACTGATCGCGGCCCGCCCAGTCAGTGCCGAACGGATGGTCCCACGACGGCGGGGCGTTCGTCGGGCCGACGAACTGTCGGGCGGGATCGTACGGAGCCAGCGACACGGGCTGGAGCGTGATCGTGTACTCCGCCGTCGAGACCTCGATCGGGCGAGCGAAGACCGCGAGCAGCGCCATGACGACGATGATCGCCAGCCCGACCATCGCCGTTCGATTCCGGTGGAACCGGTGCCACGCCTCCTCGAGGCGGCGGCGTCCCCGTCCCTCGGACGTTCCCATCGTCGCCGTCGGTGAGTCGGCGTCATCGCCGCTCGAGTCCGCGTCTCTGCGGCCCGCCGAGTCTGCGTCTCCGCGGCCGTCCGACTCCGCGTCGTCGAAGCCGACGATGTGAATCCGGCCGCGGTCGGTGGTCGGTGGTCGGTCGCTCATGAATTAGTATCGAATGCGCGGGTCGAGTATCGCGTAGACGACGTCGACGAGCAGGTTCGCGAGGACGATCGAGACGCCGATGAGCAGGACGGCGGCCTGAATGACCGGGTAGTCTCGCTCCAGGATTGACCGGACCAGCAGCCGCCCCATGCCCGGCCAGGAGAAGATCTGTTCGACCACGACGGCGCCGTCGACCAGGAACGCGAGTTGGAGACCGGCGACCGTCACGACCGGGAGTAAGGCGTTTCGCAGGACGTGTTTCAGGATCACCGTCCGCTCGCGCAGTCCCTTCGCGCGCGCGGTCCGAACGTAGGCCGCGTCGAGTTCCTGGAGCATCGACGACCGCAGTAGCCGGGTGACGAGCGCGGCCGAGGCGGTTCCGAGCGTGATCGTCGGCAGGACCATGAACTTCGCCATCGCGAGGCTCGCCAGCGGCGCGTCCGGCGGGATCACCCGAACCCAGCCGAGTCGGACGCCGAAGACGAGCAGGAGGACGAGCCCGAGCCAGAAGTTCGGCGTCGCGATGCCGGCGAGTGCGGCGAGCCGACTGAACTCGTCGGCCGGCTCGCCGCGCCTGACCGCGGCGACGATGCCCGCGGGGACGCCGATCGCGAGCGCGAGCAGCCACGCGGCCCCGCCGAGGGCGAGCGTCGCGGGCAGCCGCCGGCCGACGGTCGCCGTGACGCTTCGACCGGTGATCGGCGATTCGCCGAACTCGAGGAACAGTGCGTCCCGCAGCCACAGCAGGTACTGTTCCCAGACCGGTCGGTCGAGATGGTACTCGGCCCGGATCGCGGCCTCGGTGGCGGGACTGACGTTCCGAAACCCGACGAGGGCGTCGATCGGATCGCCCGGGAGCGCGTGGATGAACGAGAACGTCAGCGCGGAGACACCGAGCAGGACCGGAACCGTGACCGACAGCCGCGTGAGGACGTAGCGACCGAGCGACATTGATGAGTGAGTCAGTCCGAACGGACGTATTCGTCGGCGATTCGTTTCTGGAACGCCTCGTCGGTGTACGCCTCGAGCAGCGGCGAGATCGGCGTGTAGGCCGGTCGGCCGACCCCGTGATACACCTCCTCGACGATCCGCTCGCGCGGAATCAGCATGTTACAGCCCCGCCGAACGGCGTCGCTGGAAAACGGATCGCGGTAGCACGGGTAGATCAGCATATCGAACCCGCCGCCGACGTGGCGATCGACGCCGTACGCGTCGTCGGCGTCCAGATCCGCGAGACTCGCCGGCGGCACGCCGTCACTGAAGTCGATATTTCCGGCCTCGAGTGCGCCTTGTCGCGACGCCGTTTCGGTGATGATCTCGAGTCGCACGGTCTCGACCGGTGCCGTCGCCGGGACCGTCTGCGAGCCCTCGAACCAGTAGTCGTCGAACCGCTCCAGTCGACAGTCGTCGCCCGCTCGATAGTCGGCGAACCGATAGGGCCCGGTTCCGATCGGGGTCGACTCGAGGTCGAGGTCACCGTCGATGGCCGCCATGGGGACGATCGGAAGGTCGAACAGTCGCCGTTCGAAGGGGCCGTACTCCCGCCAGCAGTCGATGTCGATCGTGTAGTCGTCGACGATCTCGCTGCCGTCGTACCAGTCGAAGACGTCGGCCTCGCGCGCTTCGCCCTCGTAGCGTTCGAACGAGCCCTTGACGTGGGCGGCGGTGAGCTCCTCGCCGTTGTGAAACCGGACGCCCTCTCGGAGGGAAAACCGGTAACTCGTCGCGTCGAGTCGCTTCCAGCCGTCGGCCAGGACCGGCTGCACCGTCCCGTCGAAGTCGACACCGGTAAGCCCCTCGTAGACGAGCTGTGTCGCCTGACTCGAGGCGGTGTCGTTCATCGACACGGGATCGGTCGTCGAGATGTCGCTCCCGAGATCGCCGACGAACTCGTCGGTCCCCTCGAGCTTCGTGAAGACGTCCGCCCAGGGGGCGTACACCGCGTTGTACGTTCCCGTCTGGAGCGGATATGCCTGCCAGCCGCTGACGGCGTCGGCGTCCCAGACGTGTGCCGCTTCGCTGAATCGAACGACCGAGACCGGCGAGTCGGCGACCAGCCGCTCCTGTAGCCGCCGGTAGATCTCGACCCGTTCGGCGGTGACCGTCTCCTCGAGTCCGCTGTCGATGTACTCGTCGACGGTCTCGTCGGCGTAGTGGTTCACGTTGAGCCCACCGGGCGTGTGGCTGTCCGAGTGAAACAGCATGTTGACGTAGTCGTCGGGATCCCAGCCACCGGTCCAACTGACGATGAAGAGGGCGTTTTCGCCCTCGTCGGCCGCTGCGGTCAGCAGGTCGAGATAGGTCGTCCACTTGTATTCCGCGATCGAGATATCGAAGAAGCCGGTGTCCTCGAGTTCGGCCGCGAGGAGTTCAGCGAAGCGGCTTCGCTCGGTGCCTTCGGTGACGGCGATCGTCGTTTCGAACGGCGGCTCGATGCCGGTCGCCGCGAACCCCTCCTGAATCAGCTCCTCGGCCGGGCCATCGGCTTCGACACTGTTGCTGCGAATACAGCCGGCCAATCCGGCGATTCCGGCCGTACCCACGCACTTCAATAGCGAACGCCGCCGTAACGGACGGCGTTCATCCGGCCCGACGCGATTCCCTGACATCGGTGTAGGATTCAGATCGTGACGATATATTCCTTGTGATAGGTAGACACAGGCCAGTACGAAGGCCGAGTATATCGGCCGAAAACCGACGAATTACCGACGCTGCTTACTGATCGCCTTCCTCGTCGACGATGACGACCTCGCCGTCGACGACGTCGACGTTGATCAGCGTCTTGACGTCGTAGTCGGCATCAGCGACCTTGTTCTCCCCGCCGACCTTCTTGATAACTGCGACGGTATCGACGACCTCCGCGCCGATCTCATCGAGCGCGGCGAGCACCGAGGCGAGCGTGCCGCCCGTCGAGAGGACGTCGTCGAGGACGAGCACGCGCTCGCCCTCGCGAACGTCGTTGATGTACATCTCGTTCTCCGAATAGCCCGTCTTCTGGGAGATCGCGACCTCGTCGTCGAGGCCGTACTGGCGCTTGCGGATGACCGTCAGCGGAATGTCGGTCATCAGCGAGACGGCAGTCGAGATATGAATGCCCATCGCTGCGGGGGTGACGATCCGGTCGACCTCGTCGAGTTCCGCCTTTCGGATGATCCGAATGACGATCTCGCGCAGGAGTGTCGGGTCGAGCTTCGGGACGCCGTCGCTGATCGGATGGACGAAGTAGTGATAGCCGTTCTTCTCGATGATCGGCGCCTCGAGGAGCGACTGCTTCAACTGATCCATGTCGTCGGTGGGACGGTAGCGGAGTAAAAGTTGACGATACGACCGAGACGATTGTGGAACGAGAACGAATCACACTCCATCTCGGTTCGGGCTGGCCGACTGACCGTCGGACTCTCCCCCGCAGTAGATGCAGTGGACGCATCGGCCCCGCACATCGGACGCTGAGCCTTACTCGTCGGTCCCGTAGCTGAGCTCGGGCGGCTGGTCGCCGTGGCCGAGGCGCATGTTCCGCTCGTGGTAGATGTGTGCGACCGCGGTCAGCGTAAACGTGACCGCGATGACGGCCGTCCAGGTCAGGCTCGACAGGGCGATCAACGGATAGATTTCCAGCCAGAGAGCGGCGACGAGCGCACAACTGATCGCGCCCAGCGAGAGGTACAGCTCCCGCCACGCGAACTCCCGACCGGGAACGATCTCGAGGTAGACGCTGATGTCCCGGGTTCGCTCGGTCGCCTGGATGACGCCCTGATCGGAGTCGAATCGGAGGATACCGATCCCGTCCATCTTCGGGAGGTGCGTCTGCTGGAGCGTCGTGTAGACCCGCTTTCGCTGTTCGGGCGTGACTCCCTCGAGCGTCGTCTCGTACTCCCAGGCGGCGACCTGTTGGGCCAGGTCGCCGAGTTCGACCGGGCGATCGTCCTGCTTGAGATACTGCAGGACGTAGCGACGTCGCTGGTTCCGCAACACCTCGAATATTTCACCTTTGGAGAGCTGTTCGTCGGTATCGGCGTCCTCGGCACCGTCGCCGGTATCGGCACTGTCGTCGACGGTATCGGCACCGTCGTCGCCGGTAGCAGCGTCCTCGGCATCGTCGGCGGTTCGGTGTCGTTGCGCCACCTCGATCACCTCGAAGTGCCGGCCGACGCCGCTATCCCGGGAACTGATAATTCCGATCGTCTATCCATTATCCCGGTCGGACGAACCCCACCCATATAATTCTCCTGACGCACTCGGGATACAATTAACTATCTGTCACGTCCGCGGTCAGGACCGCCGCGATCGAGTCGGCGATTTCGCCGCCCAGTCCCGCTTTCGACCCCTCGTACCTGGCGGCGTCGGTCGCGTGGACCAGCAGGGCCGTCGTCCGCTCTGCGCCCATCACGCTCGCGTCGTTCGCGACGACGAATGCGAGGTCGGCTCGCTCGAGCGTGTTCCTGGCCTGCTCGATCATCGCGTCCTCGTCGCCGGAGGTCTCGGTCTTGAAACCGACGATCGGGAGGTCGGGATGGGCCGAGCGAATCTCGTCGATGAGCTTCGGCGTCGGCTCGAGTTCGAGCGTGAGATCCTGGCCCGAACGGATCTTTGCCTCGCTCGTGTCGACGGTGTAGTCGCCGATCGCCGCCGCCGAGACGAGCGCGTCGGCGTCTTCGCAGGCCTCGCGCGTGGCCGCGAGCATCTCGCTCGCGCTCTCGACGTCGCGGACGTCGGCGTAGGGCACCTCGGGACCGTCGTGGACGAGCGTCACGTCCGCCCCGCGGACGTAGCAGGCTTTCGCGACGGCTCGTCCCATCTTCCCCGACGAGCGGTTCGTGATGACCCGGACGGGATCGATCGACTCGCTGGTCGCCCCGCTGGTGACCACCACGTGCTCGCCCTCGAGCGGCCGATCGCCGGCCGCGCGGGCCGTATCACAGACGATCGCCTCCTCGCTGGCGATCTTGGCCTTCCCCTCCTCGATCCGGGGATCGACGAAGTCGACGCCCCACGCCGTGACGGTGTCGATGGCCTCGAGCACGCCGGGGTGGTCGTACATCGGTTCGTGCATCGCGGGCGCGATGACGATCGGCGTGTCGGCACCGAGCGCGGTCGTCGCGCACGTCGTCACGGGCGTGTCGTCGACGGCACCGGCGATCTTGCCGACGGTGTTGGCCGTCGCCGGTGCGATCAGGAGCACGTCCGCCCAGCCGTCGTACCCGCAGAGATCGACATGTTCGACGCGTCCGGTGATCTCCGTAACGACCTCGTTCTCGGTCGCGAACTCGACGGCCCAGGGGTGAATAATCCCGCCTGCGCTGTCGGTCATCACCCCGCGAACCGCGGCCCCCTGCCGCCGCAGTTCGTGGGCCAGTTCGACCGTCTTGACCGCCGCGATCGACCCCGTGATCCCGAGCGCGACGTTGACTCCCTCGAGCATGTGAGTGTCACTTCGGATGGGGTGCCTTTAGGGTTACTGCCACTGGGGGTTCCGTCTCCCACAGCGCGGACCGAACGACGGCTCGAGCCGCGGCGAGACCGGACTGTTCGTCGCTCGGACTTCTTAATTATCGGTTGTGAAAGATGAAAGTCACCCAAAGCGATTATTCGTCGCAGTCGAAAATACGGCTAATGCGATTTCGTCGGCTCCAATCGGACGAGACTGCGGTCTCGGCAGTGATCGGAACGGTATTACTCGTCGGGATTGCGACGATCACGATGGCGATCCTCGCGGCGGCGATTCTCGGTGTCGGACTCTTCGAACAACCGCCGGACGCGGAGTTGGTTTATCAGGAAGACGAGGACGGAACCGTCGCGATCGGCCTCATCGACGTTCGAGGGCTGACCGCGGACAATACCGAAATCCGACTCGAGGGCGAAGGGAGCTGTGGCAATTGGGACGGGAGCGGCGACCTCGAGCGAGGAGATGTCACAGTCGTCGACGGGGTCGACTGTTCGGAACCGCTCGAGGAAAACGACGTGTTACAGGTGATCGGCTCCAACCTGTTGCTCGGGACGTACGAGCTACGCGGCAGGGCATACAACTGCGACGCGTTCACCGGCGCGTTCAATGACGGGAGCGAGATCACGGTCGACCGAGGCGAACCGGTCTCGTGTGATTTCGTCGATACCGACGGCGGTCGGTTGGATAACCAACTGGAGATCAACAACGAGACGAAATTGATCGGTGACGTGAACGTGACTCAGAGCGTCGATCTCAAAGACGGAGACATCGTCGGCGACATCGACACCGACGACCTGCTCACGCTGCGAGACGGCTCGGATATCGACGGCTCGGTTCGAAGCGGTCCATCGAAAGACGTTATCCTCGAAGTCGAAACGGGTGAGACGAGTACGATTACCGGGGACATCGAGGGAGGCCGGGACGCGATAATCAAAGACGACAACGTCGTCGAAGGCTCCGTAACGGTCGATAGAAACGTCGAGATCAAAGACGGGGGCGAGATCGGCGGCTCGATCGACGCCGGACGGCAGGTAACGCTCAAATCGAACAGCTACGTCGGCGGCCCCATCGACGCCGACGACGACGTGACCGTAGAGCAAAACGGTTTCGTGGACGATAGCATCGACACGGCCGGCAACGACGTGACTCTGGAGGAGGACGCGACTGTCACGGGAGACGTCACCGCGGACTCGATCACGTGCAGTTCCGGTGCGACGATCGACGGTGAAGATTGCGACGACTACGCGAGCTAATCCAGCACGTCTGAGGGCGACACCCGACTTTCTTCGCGCGGGTCCGCGAGCGCCTCGAGCGAGACGACGAGCCCCGCGCCGACGAGGACGAGCCCGCCGGAAACGGCGAAGGCGACGAGGTAGCCGACGCTCGCGGCCCAGCCGCCGAGAATGCCGCCGAGACCGCCGCCGATCGCGCCCAGGGCGACGTAGGCCCCGAGGATCTCGCCGCGGGCGTTAGCCGGCGCGAGGCGGGTAACGATCGCCGTCCCGATGACTGCGATCCCCGCCCAGGTGACCCCGAGGAGGGCCAGCACCAGGCCGGCAACGCCGAACGCGACGGAGACGCCCAACCCCGAAATGACGAGTATTGACGGGAACAACACCCCTCTGGCAGCGAGCGCGCCAGACTGCAGTCGACGGACGTCGTATCGCGCCGAGAGCCGCCCGGCGGCCTCGTAACAGGCCGCCGACCCGAGGCTCGAGGCGAGATAGAGCGCGAAGACCTGACTCGAGTCGAAGCCGGCGTCGGTCAGGAACAGCGGGAGGGGTGCCCAGAAGGCCGCGGAACCGGTAAAGAAGAAGAGGCCGGCGACGAAGTACGTCGTCAGCGCCGGATCGAAGCGGTCGGCGAGCCGTCGTGGATCGATGCCGCGCGTCGTCCAATAGAGGCGGTTCGGCGAGAACACGAAGGTCGCGCCCTTGACGCCGCGACCCGAATTCGCGAGGAGGCGCCCGACTCGTCGGACGGCGCGCTCGTCGGTGACGTGGGCCGACGGTGCGGGCCGCGGAAGGGTCCGCGCCGCGAGGACCGCGCTCACGCCGGCACAGGCCGCGAGGACCCAGAACAGCGTCCGCGTCACCGCGCCGGGCGCGAGCAGCCGGCCGCCGACGAACGGCCAGACCGTCCCGAGGACGAGGCCGCCTGCCCAGCCGTACCCCTGATACTTGTTCACTAGTCCGATCCGCTCGCTCCACGCGGACTCCGGCGTGTCGTCGACGACGAGCATCGTCAGAACCGGCCCGACCGACGAGACGAACAGCCAGAGGACTGCGTTCGCGACGATAACGGCCGTAATCGACGTCAGAAAGGGAATCGCAGCGAGCGACCCGGCGACGCCGATCAGGGTCCCGAGCACTAGCGGCCGGCGACTGTCGACCCGATTCGCCACGCGCCCGAACGCGATCGCACCGGGCGCGCCGACGACGGCCGCCGTCGCCGCCAGGATTCCGAGCTCTACCGGTGCTGCACCGAGCGAGACGATATAGAGCGGGACTAACAGCGATGCGCCGCCGAAGGCGATCGAGCCGAGTCCCCAGGCGGCGAGCCAGCGGTCCGTCATTACCGTCTCGTCGGCCGCGAACGGGTAAACCGTGGTGATATTCGTGACCGAGCCACCGAGACCCGCAATCGAATCGGATGGCCGACTCGAACCGGCGGCGGGATCGCCGCCGGTGTCAGAACACCGCTACGAAGCCACCGAAGAGGCCGAGCGTAACGAGGAGTCGGCCGAGACTCCCGAGGAACGTCGCCAGCGCGAATTTCGGGTAATCCTTCTCGAGGACGGCGAAGGCGTAGATCGAGATGGTGTCGGGAAAGAAGGGGACGGAGAGGGCGATCGCGAGTCCGCCGTAGCCGTATCGCCGCGCCAGCTGGACGGAGCGTTTCTCCGACCACGCCAGCACGTCCCATCTGGACTGGCGCAACCACCGGGTTATCGGCCCCGAACGTTTGACTTCCTGTCCAATATGGAACGCGAACACGCTGCCGGCGGCCTTGCCGGTCGCGCTCACGAGCATGATACTCGAGAGCCGCAGCCACTGGGGGAACCCCAGATCCAGCGGTGCGAGGAGGACGACCTCGCTGGGGCCGGGCAGGACGAACGCGATCAGAAACGAGTAGACGAAGACGATTCCCATGCCGGCCCAGCCGGTGGCCGACTCGACGAGCGCCTCGCCGCTCCCGACGAGGAGACCGATTACCGGCTCGAGCACGAGCAGCGCTGCCGGAGAAAGGATGCCGTTCATTGCGGGTCAGATAATCGAGTGTTCCACGTTCGTTCGGACGTTCGTCCGGCCGTCAGTTGCAGGGAAGTACGTCCGGTCGAGACAAGGCCGATCATCACGACCCCCACGTCCACCGCGCGTCGAGTACGTATCGATACACGCCGCTGAGAGCGATCGCGATCCCGTTGGCGACCAGATACGGCAGGTGAACCCACTCGACGAAGCCGAAGAGGACGCCGATCTGGATCGGTATCGCCGTCCCCCGGACGACGTTCGTCTTGAGTAATCCGACGAGATACTCGCCGGTACCGGTGTTCTGTGTCGCCCGAAACGTCCACGCGTTGTTGAGCACGTACGAGAGAACGATCGTAATCTCGATGGCGATCACTGCACCGACCAGATAGTGTAATCCGACGCTGTCGACGAACGCCCACAGCAGCACGATCTGGACCCCCGCAGCGACGGTCCCGACGATGGCGAACCGTCGGAGTTGGCGCGCGAACGGTCCGTCGACGAGACTGCGGAGGAACGATCGGATCATCTATCGGTAGCCCAGTGCCGACAACCGCGCCTCGAGGTCCTCGTCGACGTCCTCGTCGTCGGCTGCCTCGGAGTCGTGATCCCGTATTGCGTTCGCGTGGGCCGTCACGATCGGTGCGAGCGAGTCGATCACGTCCCGTTGTTCGGGCGTCGGATCGGTCGCGAGGTTCGTTTGCTGCAGCGGATCGTCGGGTCGATAGTACAGTTCGGTCTCCTCGGCCTCGACGTTTTCGATGTAGGTCCAGTCCCGGTCGCGGGCGCTGACGAGGAGTTCGCCGTCCGCGAGCGATCGCGGAATCGGTTGTTTCGTCACCGATTCGTCCCGGACGGTGACCGAGACGACCGGATCGTCGACGGGCGACTCGTCGCCGACGATGCTGGGAACGAGCGTATCGCCGGTCCACGACGCCGGCGCCTCGACGTCCAGTAAGTCGGTCACCGTCGGGGAGACCGAATCGAGCCCGACCTGTCCCTCGACTCGGCCCCCGTCGGAGCCGGGAACGTCGACGATGAGCGGGACCTGAATCAGTTCGTCGTACAGCTTCGGATAGTGGGCGAGGTGGCCGTGTTCCTGGAACTCCTCGCCGTGGTCGCCCGCCAGAATGACCGCGGTGTCGTCGTCGTGGTCGTTCGCCGAGAGCGTCTCGAGGAGCCGTCCGATGCTCGCGTCGACCTGTCGGACCGCCGCCTGATAGAGCGTTCGAAGGTCCGAGAGGGTTCGATCGCTGACGCCCAACCCCAGTCCGGTCCGGGTGTGGGCGAGCAACATTCTGTGCGTGCCGACCCGGTTGTCCGAGACCTCGCGGATGTAACGAGGTGCGGGGACGTACGGCGTGTGAGCGTCCATGTAGTGGACCCAGAGGAAGAACGGCGACGACGTCTCCTCGACGAACTCGCTCGCGGCGTGCTCGACGTCGAACATCCGCGACGTGTCCAGAAACGGCCGGTCGTCCGTCTCGCCGCGGAGCCACGACCCGGCGCGGCGGACGGGCGAGGCGGCCAACTGGAGCCAGGCCTCGACGGTCGGATGCGTCGCGAGGTAGCGACTGTAGACGCTCGAGCCCACGTTCGCGACGAACGATTCGAACTCGTCGAACCCGTCGTCGTACCCCCAGTGGGTCGTGAGAAATCCGTTCGCGGCGTTGAAGCCGCCGGTCGCGACGTCCGCCTCCGAGACGACCTCCGCGAGCGTCGGGGATTCCTCGACGCCGATCCGTCCATTATCCGCGAACACGGGGCGGGAGGACAGGATCGACGGAAACGAGAACGGCGTCCAGTTGCCGGTCGCGAAGGCCCGGTCGAAGACGGTCCCCCGGTCGGCGAGAGAGTCCAGTACCGGCGTGTGACGGTCGGCATCGTACGGGCTGATCGCGTCCGCCCGCAGCGAGTCGACCGTGACGAGTACAACGTTCGAAACCGATGTGTCAGTTCCCATTCTTGTCCAGTTCTCCTGCCGGATACCGTCGGTTCGGCGTCCCGATTCGGTTCCACCGAGCGACGCCGAGCGGAGCGCCGAGCGTCGGCCCTACGCCGACCCGTACGGACTGGTAGAACACGAAGTTGTGGTCGAATCGGTTAGTTATCGAAATGAGGGTTTCGGTATTGTCGAAATGGTAGAAGTGTGTTGATATGACGCCGCCTCGAATACGTTCAGTACACGTTAATATAATATCATATAGGTAAATTCATACCACCTCTAACAGTATTTATTTGCTAACGACGCTTCGCGAATCGGTCGAGCCGATCACACGAGGACGCTATTCGCAAGGCGTACCGAGCCCGTCGGGCGAATTCGCCGGACGCAGGACCGACAGTATAAGTCATCCCTCGTCTATGTCCCGATATGCGTGTCGCGATTCTCGCTCACGAGAAGTTTCCCGACCGAGCCAAGACCGCCCTCGGCGTCCTCCGGTACGCCGACCACGACGTCGTCGCCGTACTCGACCGAGCGAACGAGGGACGGCGCGTCGCCGACTTCGTCCCCGACGTTCAGGACGCACCGATCGTCTCCGGAACGGCGGCCCTCGAGTCGGACGCCATCGATACCCTGCTGATCGGCATCTCTCCGATCGGCGGGGAGTTCGACGAGAGCTGGCGGGCGGACGTGCGGACGGCCCTGGAGTACGGCTGTGACGTGGTATCTGGCTTACACTACTTCCTCGCGGACGACGAGGAGTTCGCCCGGCTGGCGGCCGAAAACGACTGCGAGATCCGCGACGTCCGGAACCCGCCGGCCGATCTCACGGTCGCCGACGGCGTCGCCGGCGAGGTCGACGCCGAGGTGATCCTCACCGTCGGCACCGACTGCTCGGTCGGCAAGATGACGACGACGATGGAGCTCGCCCGCGACGCTCGCGCTGCCGGTCACGACGCCGCCGTAATCCCGACCGGCCAGACCGGGATCATGATCGAGGGCTGGGGCAATCCGATCGATCGCGTCGTCAGCGACTTCACCGCGGGCGCGGTCGAGGAGATGATCGTAGAGAAGGGCGACGAACACGACTACCTGTTCGTCGAGGGACAGGGCAGCATCGTTCATCCGGCGTACTCGCCGGTCACGCTGGGAATCCTCCACGGCTCGATGGCCGACGCGCTCGTGCTCTGTCACGAGGCCGGCCGCGAGGAGATCCACGGCTACGAGTCCTTCTCGCTGCCGTCGCTCCCGATGTACATCGATCTCTACGAAGACGTCGCCGAACCGGTCGCGGAGAGTCAGGTCGTCGCCGGCGCGCTCAATACCGCCGGCCTCGAGGACGACGCCGAAGCCCGCGAGGCCGTCGCGGAGTACGCCGACGCGATCGGCGCGCCCGCGACCGACGTGATCCGCTTCGAGACGGACGAGTTGCTCGAAGCGCTACTCTGAGATGGCCCTCGAGACCGCATTCGAACGGCGCTCGCTCCCCCTCGAGTACCCCTTCGGGATCGCCCGCGGGACGACGACCGAGACCGAGGTCGCGTTCGTCCGGATCGAGGCCGACGACGGGACGACCGGTATCGGCGCTGCCGCGCCGTCGTCGCACTACGGCGAGACGGCGGCGACCGTCGGAGCCGTCCTGCCCGAGCTTCTGGCGGTCGTCGAGGAGGTCGGGGACCCCCATCAGCTCGAGCGGATCGAGCGTCGCATGCGCGAGACGGTCCGGCGAAATCCGTCGGCCCGCGCGGCAGTGAGCATCGCCCTCCACGACCTCGTCGCGAAACGGTTCGACGTCCCGCTCTATCGGTACTGGGGACTCGATCCCGCGGAAACGCTCGAGACCTCCTACACCATCGGTCTCGACGACCTCGAGACGATGCGGGAGAAGACGGAGACGGCCGTCGACCGAGGCTACGGGCAGCTGAAGGTCAAGCTCGGGACCGACCGCGACCGCGAGATCGTTCGGACGATCCGGTCGGTCGCGCCCGACGTCGACCTGTTCGTCGACGCAAACGAGGCCTGGACGCCCCGCGAGGCGGTTCGGAAGATCGATCGGCTCGCCGAGTTCGATCTCGCGTTCGTCGAACAGCCGGTCCCGGCCGACGATCCCGAGGGACTCCGGTTCGTCTACGAGCGCTCGACGCTCCCGATCGCCGCCGACGAGTCGTGCATCACGCTCGCGGACGTTCCGCGGATCGCCGACCGCTGTGACATCGCGAACCTGAAACTGATGAAGTGTGGCGGCCTGCGGGAAGCCAAACGAATGATCGGCGCCGCTCGCGCCCACGGCCTCGAGGTGATGTGCGGCTGTATGACCGAATCCAACGCCTCGATCGCGGCGGCCTGTCACCTCGCGCCGCTGCTGGACTACGCCGATCTCGACGGCTCACTGCTCCTGGCCGACGATCCCGCTGACGGAGTTCCGATGCCCGACGGCCGGATCGATCTCGACGGCCTCGAGCGCCTGGGAACGGGCGCCGTCCTCGAGTCGTGAGGGGCGGATCAGTTCGCTCGCGAATCGCACGTCGTTTCTTTCGGTTGCTGTATTGTCGCATTCATATTATTATATCTAGAGTTATTTGAGGTTCCAGCGGAAACGGGTCGGCAGTCGCGGTCCACAGCGAGCGAACTCCACACATGCCACTCGACTCATCCCACGGTGCCCGGACGGACGAGGCCGAGACGACGGTTCCCGAGACGACGCCTCGTCACGTGCTGATCGTCGAAGACGACGAGGACCTCGCGGAACTCCTGTCCGTCTGGACGCGAGCGTGCTTCGGCCGAGACGCACGGATCCGCGTCGCGCATTCGGTCGCCGACGGCCGGGCGCAACTGGACGCTCAGGGGACGCTCGACGTGGTACTCCTCGATCGACGATTGCCCGACGGTGCGGGGCGCGACCTCCTCGATTCGATAACGAACCGGTTCGACGCGATCACGCTGATGATCACCGCGGTCTCGCCGGAAAGCGACATCATCGATATCCCGATCGACGACTACCTCGTCAAACCGATCGACGAGGAAACGCTCGTGACGAAACTCTCCCTGCTCGAGAAACTCGACGCGGCCAACGCCTTGGAGCCCTACACCGACTCCCGGAAGGCCAGCCTGCTCGAGTTCCACCTCGACGCGCCGAAGGAGAACCCGCTGTTCCGGCGCTTCGCGGCCAGGTGGTCCTACGACCGCCTCGAGATCGCGGTCGTCGACGGCCGCCCGGTCGTCTACGAACTGTATACTGGCGGTCGGCGGGCGGGCGACGACGATCGCGAGGTCCACGTCTCGATCGCCGGAACGCTCGCAGCGGCCGTCGACCCGCTGCTCGAGGCGGGAGAGATCGAGCCGGTCGGCGAACTGCTGCCGTCGGGCGACGGCTTCGCCTGGATTCGGGCCAACGGTACCGGTCCGATCGAGTCCGACGACGGCGCGATCGCGATCTACGGTTTCACCTGCGAGACGCCCGAACGGTACGTCACCGACGACGGCGGACCGCCGGCCGGCACGACCGGTCGCGAACTGACGAGCGTCCTCGAGTCGGCGTTCGACTGAGGGGGCGTCTCCACGTCGACCGAGCGGTGGGCCGATTCCGGCGGCTATCACTCCGAGAGACTGTCAGTCCGGCCGGCAACGGGGTTTCATACCAGCGGTCGGTGTGGATCGTGCTGGTATGTACGACAGTGACGGCGACCGAAACGTGTCCCGACGGGCGCTGCTGCAGGCGTCGGCCGGGACGGTCGCGCTTTCGGGCATCGGCAGTGCGCGAGCCACCGGGGAGACGGGAGACGCCGCGGTCGTCCCCCGGTTCGACGAAGACTGTCCGGAGGCTACCCTCGAGCCCGGGATGACCCACTGCGAGGGGGCGAGTGCGGAGGGCTGTGCTGACGATCACCCGGCGACGATCGAGCTCCGATCGGCGGTCGCCGACGCCCTCGAGACGCGGTATCCCGACGTAGACGCGCTGATTGACGCGGGATACAAACCGTACTTCGACACGCTCGAGACGGGCGACGACAGCTGGTCGCACTGGCTCAGCCCGGAATTCATCGGCGACGACGAGCTCCTGACCCCCGAACGGCCGGAATCGGTCCTCGTCGACAACCAGTCGTGGCGGTCGATCGGCGTCATGTTCATCGCGACGAGCGAGGGGGAGCCGGTCGAGCCGCCGGCGGTGTACGGCGCGGACGACGCCGAGCAACTGTGTTCGCCGTGGCACGCCCACACCGGACTCCCCGGCCGGTTCGCGTGGTGGTTCTATCAGCAGACCTACGAGCGCGATTTCGCCGACGGCGACCTCGAGTTCCCCTGTCGAACGCCCTGTATGCTCCACGTCTGGACCGTCGACCATCCCGAGAGCGTCTATGCACACGACGCGCCGCCCCAGGAGAACCGCGACCTGCCGCCCGCTGACGACCCCGATTTCGACACCGACGCGGTCCCCGGCGAGGACGAACTCGACTGGGGCGCACTGCCGGAGGACGTCGTCCCCCAGCGGACGCCCGACGATTTCTCGCTTCCGGCTCCCGTCGGTACCGATCTGGACCTCTGGTAGCGACCGGGTTCGGCATCCGATCACTGCAGAAGAGCTATCTCTCGAGGGCCTTCTCGAGACAGGTCGCCGAAGCCGGACAGAGATCCGCGAACTCGGTCGTTCGCCGAATACTCGCGGGAACGGTCTCCCGATCGATCGCTTCGTACCCGCGTCGTCGAAAGAACGCCGATGCGGTCGTCGTCAACAGGTACAGCGTCTCGACGCCGTTCGATCGCGCTCGGTCCTCGAGCGCGTCGCACAGCGCCGTTCCGTACCCCTGCCCGCGGTTCGGTTCCGTGATCACCACCGACCGGAGCAGTGCGTTCGACCCGCGTGTTTCGAGGCCACCGATGCCGACAAACGCACCCTCAGAGAACGCAGCGAAGAAACACTCCGGCTTCGATCGCACGTCCCGATACGGGAGGGAATTGGCGTCTAATAGTGCTTCGATGCGGCCGAGATCCTCCGGCTCCGCCTTCCGAACGGTTATCGAAGTGTCGGTCATACGGTCTCCTCGAACGCCGAGAGCAGTGATCGGTTTCGACGCTGCCGAACGAGCCGCGGTCGGTTCGGCGACGGGGAACGACGGTTAACTCGAGTCATCGATCTGTGTCTGAGCGATCGTAATCCTGACCCTTCCGCCCAGCTCAAACGAGAAGCCGCCGCAGTCGGAGACGCAGCGGGCGAGTCTCCAGGCTCGTCGCACACCGAAGACGAGACCGGCGGCGATCGTGAGGGTGACGGCGGCGGTCAGCGGCCGGCTCACGGCCCAGAGGAACAGGAGAAACGCGGGGACGAGAGCGTAGCCCGCGAGTATGCTCTCCAAACTGGGTCGATCAAAGACTGGGCGATTTCGTGGGTCGAACGGTGGTCTGGACATCGAGCAGTGTGTGGGGTATTCGTGATAGTCGTGGCGAAGCCAACGGTACGTTCCGCGACGGGTCTCGCTCTCGGCGACCGCGGTCGTCCGAATCGATGTGCGCGTGCCGTTACGGTGCCGGCTTCTCACCCTCGATCGTCGCCGCGACGACGTAGTCGCTCACGTCGCGCTCGTCGTCCCAGTCGCGGATGAACGACTCACTGTCCGCTTTCGGCTCGATCGCGACGTCGGTGAATCCGGCGTCGGTCAGCATCGCCTCGAGCGCGGGAATCGACGACGCACCGCCGACGCACGCGGCCACCGAGGCCGGATCAGTCCGGACATCGGCGGGTAGCTCGGCGGTCAACACGACGTCCGAGACGGCGAGGCGACCGCCCGGTCGCAGGACGCGATACGCCTCGCGGAACACCTGCGACTTGTCCGCCGAGAGGTTGATGACGCAGTTCGAGACGATCACGTCGACGGACTCGTCAGCGACCGGTAGGTGTTCGATTTCACCGAGACGGAACTCCACGTTCGTCGTGTCGTTCGGGTCGATGTTCTCGCGGGCCGTCTCGATCATCTCTGGCGTCATGTCCACGCCGATGACGCGACCGGCCGCGCCGACCTCCCGCGCCGCGAGGAAGCAATCGAATCCGCCGCCGGAGCCAAGGTCGAGGACGGTGTCCCCCTCCTCGAGACCGGCGATCGCGGTCGGATTACCGCATCCGAGGCCCAGATTCGCGCCCGGAGCGATGTCTCGGAGGTCGTCGTCCGAGTAGCCGACCTCGGACGCCCGTTCGATGGCCGTATCGCTACCGGACCCAGCGTCGCCACAGCACGACGACGATTCCGTCGCAATACGTGCGTATCGGTCCCGCACGGCGGTGCGCCGTTCTCCGGCATCGAGCGGGTCGCCGTCCGTCTCAGTTGTAGGGTCGTCCTCAGTCATCGTCGGGTGATCTCGTGTCGTCGAGGACGCGGAGCAGCCGTTCCGCGCGCGGCGTCGCGGTGTAATACCGCCATCGCCCCTCTTTTCGCCGCTCGACCAGTCCGGCGCTGAAGAGCTTCGAGAGCGCTTGACTGACGGCTCCCTGGCTCACGCCGAGCGCTGGCTCCAACTCGCAGACGCACACGGCGTCGTCGCCCGCGGCGATGAGTCGGAGCGCTTCGTAGCGGGTGTCGTTACCGAGGGCCGCGAGCGTCTGAACGTCGGCAGCGACCGCTCGGTCCGTCAGTGAATGCTCGACCGAGCAACAGTCCGCCGTCTGCGGCCCTTTCGCCTCAGTCGATTTGGTATCGGTCTCTCGCCCCTCCATCTTAGCAATAGCTAATATTAGTGTCCACTAATATAGTCGTTACGGACGCTGCGGTGACTGTCCAGAAAGAGTACATCGACGGCTCGCTATGCAGACGAGAATCCCCGCAGCAATTCGACAGCCGGTCTCCGCGAGTCAGAACGCGGACCTCACTCGAGCCAGTCCCTGATCGCGGCCGTGATCCGATCGGCCGCCTCGTCTGGCCCGTACTCGTCGGTGTCGACCTCAAGGTCAGTGTCGGGTTCGTCGAACTCCCGATAGACCACGTGAACGCCCTGCTCGTCGATCGGCTCCGCCCGACGGCGATTGCGCTCGAGGCAGGTCTCGAGGCTCGCGGTCACGAGGACGAACCGAACGTCGCCCAGCGTCCGAAATCGCGTCTGCCACGCTCGCTGATAGAACGTGCCGTCGACGAGCGTGATCCCTGCGTCGGGCGCGTCGGCGACCCGCTCGGCCAGTTGCTCGTAGGTTCGACTCGAGAAGTCGTCGGAGTGGACCGACCGAACCGGCACGTCCCGCGCCGCGAGCCGACCGCGGACGCGGGCCGCGATCGTAGTCTTGCCCGCGCCCGGCGGCCCGCAGATGACGGCGATCACGGCCGTCGGTAGCCGCCGCGGGCATACCAAAGGCGGGGATGTCGATCGTCGACCGAGGCCGCTCGCGCGTTCAGATCGACGTCGACCGCGCCGTTCTCGTGGGGAGTTCCGCGAGACACTGTCGACAGTAGGTGTAGAAGAAGTCGTTCTCAGTCCGGCAGACGGGACACTGCTGTCGCGTCGTCTCGGATGTAGTCGACATGAGTCGCGGTTAGGAACAGGGATGGATAGTCACGAGGCCCACGTCTGCAAGCCGCCGGCGTCGGTCTCGCGAGAGCGGCGCTCTCACTCGTTTTCCCACTCGATGGCCTCGCCGCGGCTCGACTCCCGGAGGATGAACGGCCCGATCGCGAGCGTCCGCTTCGCGACGGTCGCGATCCGCAGGATGAAGGAGATCAACAGGAGAAACGGGGCGACGGCGACGGTCGACGCCAGCGCGACGATCCAGACGACGGTGTCGATACCGAGCACCGATCCCGCGACCGCGCTCGCATTGAAAAAGAGGATCATCGACAGCGTCACGACCAGCGCGGGAACGGCGACGTACATCATCGCCCGCGAGAGGTTGATCAGTTCCCACTGGAAGTACATCGTCTTGAAGTGCTCGCGGGCGAGGCCGAACAGCTCCAGTGACTCGAGTAAGTCGGCGGCGGCCTCGCGAGTCTCGTCGGAAAACGACTCCCCGTGGACGTTCTCGATCCGTCGCAGCCGAAAGATTTTCCACGAATAGTTGTAGTCCAGCGCCGCCTTGAGCACCTCGTACGTCCCGAACTGTGCGTCCTCGAGTTGGTCGCGGACGGCGTCGGCGTGGGTCGTGAGGTTGTCGACGAAGTCGTCGACCCGCTCGACGAGGTCCTCGTCGCGGCTCTCGGCGACGGCGTCGCGGAAGTCGGTCGCTCGGTCCTGAGACGTGGTGACGATCGCCTCGATAAACGAGGACGGTTCCGGCGGACTGATCGGTGCGTCGATCGACTCCTCGACGTCCTTCCGAAACTTCATCGCGCCGGAGAACCGCCTGCGCTGGTCCTCGACGGCCCCCAGTTCCTGAGAGAGCACCAGCGAGTTGATCGCGATCACGAGCGTGACGCCCGTGATCAGTGCGGTCACGAGCGCCTGAAAGACCGTCTCGATCGGATCCCGCGTCCCGATGAGCGACTGCAGCGAGACGGGGCTGAGGCGAGCGGCGACGAGCAGGCCCGCGAAGACGATCAGCATCAGGAGGGCGGTGACGAGCCACCGGTTCGCGTTCAACAACAGCCAGTGTTTCCACGTCGGATCCGTCCCGCGTTCGACCATCGTGTCGCCGGGCTGGGACCCGTCACCGCTCATGGTTCGGCTCGGACGATACCACACCGCCTCGGAAATAGCTACGGCAGGAGTCGGGGCGTCGAACCGCCGCGTTCGCGGAGT
This sequence comes from Natrinema amylolyticum, assembly GCF_020515625.1. Taxonomy (NCBI): domain Archaea; kingdom Methanobacteriati; phylum Methanobacteriota; class Halobacteria; order Halobacteriales; family Natrialbaceae; genus Natrinema; species Natrinema amylolyticum. Next base: position 358,128 of record NZ_JAIWPJ010000002.1, on the reverse strand, counting down.
CTCGATCGACTCAGCCCAGATCTTCGTCGCGTTCGGACTCCCGGAGGATGAACGGCCCCATGGCGAGGGTCCGCTTCGCGACGGTCGCGATCCGGAGGATGTAGGCGATGAAGATGACGAACGGTGCGAGCCCGACGACGAAGCCCGCACTGGTCAGCCAGACGAGATTGCCGATACCCAGCGTCGTCCCGGGGAGCGCGTTGCCGTCGATGTACATCATCAGGAGCCCCATGACCGCCAGCGCGGGCACCGAGATGTACAGTAGCGCCCGCGAGAGGTTGATCAGTTCCCACTGGAAGTACAGCGTCTTGAAGTGCTCGCGGGCCGGCCCGAAGAACTTCAGGATCTCGATCATCTCGTGGAGTTCGTCGTCCGCGTCGTCGGACAGGTCGTCGCCGTGGTCGGCCCGGATCTTGCGCGCGTCGTAGATCTTCCGGGAGTAATTGAAGTTCAGCGCGTTCCAGATCACGTCGAAGGTGCCGAACTGGGCGTCCTTGAGGTCCTCCTTGACGACCTGTGCGTTTTCGACGATGTCGTCGACGTAGTCGGCGACCTTCTCCTGGATCTCGTCGCCGTGGTTGTCCGCTACCGTCTCCTCGAGTTGCTCCGCTTCCTCTTCGACGCCGTCGACGAGCTCGTAGAGGAACGCCGCGGGTTCGGGCGGCGTCACGTCCTCGTACTCGAGCGAGTCCTCGATGTCTTTTCGAAAGTCCATCGCGTTCTGCATCCGCTCTCGCTGGTCGCCGACCGCGCCGAGTTCCTGGGACAACACCAGCTGGTTGATCGTGACGACGATCGACGTCCCCGTGATGATCGCACCGATGAACGCCGAGAAGATCCAGAAGGTGCCGTTGTGCTGGGCGACGATGAGGCGCAGGGGCGTCAATCCGAGCCGACTGGCGGCGACCAGGACGACAAACACGATCATCAAGACGGCCGCCGTGAAGAGCCAGCGCCCCATCCGGAGCAAGACCCACAGTCGCAGGCCGCCGACACCGGCCCGTTGACTCAACACGCCGCTCGAGTCCGAATCGCTCATTGAGTGTGAAAAACGGATGACAAGGACGGATAAAATACCCATGCGGGAGTGAGCAGCCCCGACCGGGAGGTGGAGGTCGTCGAACGGGATCGGCTACCGATCCTCCCCGTATGTCACGTCGAACGGCCCTTCGTCAGGGTCTTTCTGTGGGATCATCGGGCCGACCGACGCGGTGCGGCGCGTGACGGTCGCGGTCCGGAGGATGTAGGAGACGAGCAGCGCCAGCGGCGAGAGGACGACGACGATCAGCGCGCTCACGACATAGGGGAGCACTGCGACGCTCACGCTCGGCCCGGTGAAGTCGGCGTAGAGGAGCCCGACGAGGATCGCCGACAGGATCGATGGGACCCCGCAGTAGATCGTGAGCTGCGAGAACCGAGTGAGTTCCCGCTGCAGGTACGTCGTCTTGAACTGCTCCCGGGCCACGTTGAACAGTTTCAGGGACCCGATCAGCTCGTCGAGTTGGTCCGTCGCGGCCGGCGACAGCGAGTCGTCGTAGTCGTTGCGCAGATGGGTCGCGACGTACAGCTGCCAGGCCTCGTCGTAGTCGATCGCCGCCGACACGGCCGAGAACGTGCCGATATCCGACTGATCGAGCGTGTCACTCACTCGGTCGGCGCGCTGCTGGACGCTGTTCGTGTACCGGACGACGGTCTCGCGGACCTCGTCGTCGTGATCGGCGACGAGCTCGGCGAGTTCGGTGGCCTCGTGTCGGATCGATTCGATGATTAACTCGAGCACCCTCGTGGGCGCGGTCGGGGTCGCGGGAACGGTCGCCTCCTCCGCGACGTCCTCGCGGAACGCCACGACGCCCTCGAATCGGTCGCGCGCTTTGCCCGCCGCACCGAACTCCTGGGAGAGGATGAGCTGATTGACCGAGACGACCAGCGTCACGAGCGAGAACGTGCCCGCGATCATGCCGCTCGCCACGCGCGTGACGGAGTTCGGATTGGCGAAGTTGATGACGCCGAGCTCGTACAGTCCGACGACCAGCGCGAAGATGACGACCGAGAGCAGCGCCGCGACGGCCAACCGGTTTCCCTGGATCAAGAACCATTCGTGGAACCGCGTCAACGGCCCCGCTTCCCTGCCCACGTCGGCCCCGTAGGACTCGAGCGTCTCGTCGGTCTCAGCGGATCCCATGCCGACACGTTCCACCGACCCGACAATAAGGGCCTGCGTTGCACACACCGTCGGCAGCGGGAGCTCGTGATCGACGCGTCCCTCGGCGAGCGCTCCCTGCGCGGTCGAACCCGGTCCGTGGAGTGCGAGAGAACGGCCGCTTCAAGGCCTACACTGAAATGCGTCCGCGGTGTCATCCGGTACATGCTCAGTCTGGGAACCGACGTGCGGACGACCGTTCGACGGCGATGACCCGATCGGAATCGACGAGCCGACGGCGAGTACTCGCATCGCTCGGAGCCGGGATCGCCACCGCGGCCGCCGGCTGTCTCGGCGGCGACGGCCTCGGCGGCCAGCCGAACTACGAGGAGGGAAACGTCGGGAGCGTCAATGCCAGCAACGTCTCCAGTAGAAATGCATCCCAGATGTCCACGGCGGCGGCACTCGCCCAACAGCAACCCAGCAACTCGGTAACGCCGCTCGATCCGCTCGAGTTAATCGACCACGAGTTCGTCGTCGAGGACGGCTATCTGGGGTCGACGATCCAGGGAAGCGTCGCGAACACGGGGTCCGATCGAATCCAGATCGTCGAAGTGCGAACGCGCGTCTACAACGGTGCCGGAAATCTGCTCGGCCGCTATCTCGCCAGTACCGGCGACCTCAGCGGCGGCTCGACGTGGGAGTTCCAGGTCATCGTCCTCGAGTCGCCGTCGGACGTCGCCAGCTACGACATCACCGTTCTGGGAACCCCCTCGTAATCGGCGCGGAATCCGCCCATCGAATCGGTACGAGGTCCGGCCCACTGCGATCGGTGTGACCGTCGATCCCGATCAGTCGCCCGTCTCGTCGCGGAGTTCGTCCGCGACCCCGTCGAAGACGGTCTCGGCGCTCACGGCGAGCGTGTACGCCGGCCGCCCTTTCCCGGTCGGCGACGTCTCCGCGGGATCGACCTCGTCGACGAACTCCTCGTCCTCGAGGCGGTACAGCGATCGGATGACGTCGGCCTCGGTGATCGTCCCGACCACTTCCGTGTCGACTTCTGACAGGTGCCGCTGGCAGTGTCGCCGAAGTTCGTGCGTCTGGACCGGCGTCTCGCCCTCGCGGGTGAGTTGCGCGACACCGAGCAGAACGACCTGATTGGTCAACGAGATGGATTCGAACGGTGACTCGTCACTCATAGCGGATAGTTGATCGTGAACGATGGTAACCGTTTCTCCTCCTCTCGGTACAGGAACCAGCAGTCGGCTCGCGGGAACCCGCGCCGGGCCCGCTCTCCAGTTGCGGGAAACGTAACTCTCCGGTGACAAGATACCGTTCGCCGTGCGTCGGCCGCCCGTCGTCCTCTCGTCCATCGCTGACCGACGGGGACCCGAATTAGCACTTCGATACCGTACGTAATCCGGACGAAATCGGCGTTACGCGTTCTCTTCGTCCTGTAACTCCGCCAGTTCGGCCTCGACCTCGTCCTGCTCGCCGTTCTCGAGTTCGGTGAGCTCTTCCTCGTCGACCTCGGCTGCTGCGTCGGCCTCGACGTCCCCACCGGACGCCGTCTCCGCATCGGTGTCGGCCCCGACGTCGGACTTGAGCGTCTCGAGTTCGGCCTCGACGCCGCTGTCGGTCGACAGCTGCTCGAGTTCGCGGTCGATGTTGTCCTTGTCCGAGAGCACGTCGTCGAACGCGCCGGACTGGTGGAGTTCGTCCATCGCGGCGGCGCGGGCCTCCATGTCCTCCGTCTGTTCTTCCGCCCGCTCGATGGCGCGGCCGACGTCCTCGAACTCCTCGCCGGTGGCCGTCATCGCTTCCGACACCGTGGAGCTGGCCTTCGCGGCCTCGTGGCGGGCCTTCATCGTCTCCTTTTTGGTCCGGAACTCCTCGATGCGGCTCTGGAGCTCGTTCTTCTGTTCGATCAGCCGGTCCTGCTGATTCTGGAGGTCCGAAATCTGGCGCTCGAGATCCTCGATCTGGTTCATCTTCGTCTTCTTCTTCTCGAGGGCGCGTCGCGCCAGATCCTCGCGATCCTGTTGGACGGCGGTACGGGCCTGATCGTTGTGTTTCTCGACGTTCTCCTCGAGGCGACGTTTCTGCATCTCGAGGCGCTTTTTCTGCGTGGTGAGATCGGCGATACCCCGCTTGACCTGCTGGAGCTGGTCGCGCATCTGCTCGTAAGAGTAGTCCAGCGTTTCGGTCGGATCCTCGGCCCGGTTGAGCACCGAGTTGAGTTTCGACCGGATAACGTAGGAAGCCCGAGAGAGGATGCCCATATTCGCTACGTATCGCTCCCTGGCCTTAAAAATGTCACTTCAGAGATGTCCGGCATCGAACGAACCCCACCGCGACGCGGTCGCGATGCGATCCGTCCTCGAGGGAGACCCGTGACGATATCGGTTCTCGGCGCGCTCGAGCGTGTGCTATCGATCGACGGACCGGACGGCGAATCCCTCGTCCACGGTGATCGTGACCGCGCCCCCTTCCCCTGCGACGTCGAGCGCGACCCGGACGGGTTCCCGGGATTCGACCCGCATCGTCGGCGTCGGCAGCTCCCAGTCGTATCGGTCGCGATCGATGCCGACGTCGGCGAGCGCACCGGCGACGCGATCGTCGAACAACAGCGGGGAGAGCGGATCCGCGCCGACGAGAAACGTACAGGTGTCACACGCGATCTCGATCACGTGGTCGTCCTCGAGTTCGACCGAGTGGCCGTCCCTCCCGTCATCGAGACGGAGATCGACGGTCGTCGCGCCCGCACAGAACGGACATTGTCCGTCCCGGGCCATCGCCATGTGGTGTCTGGCGCGGCGAGTCGTCGCCCGAGCGACCGCGTCCGCGCTTCGCCCCGCGAACCCGTTTTTCGGGAACGGATAGGTAAAGCCGATCCAATCGTCACACGCCGAACACTCGACGGTGACGAACCCTCGTTCGTACCGAAGGATCGGCGCCGCATCACACCGCGGACACGCCGAGTCGATCGCCGTCGGGTCGTACTCGAGGCGGTCGGTCGGCCGATGCGCCACGACGGTCCGATACAGGGCCGTCACGCTCGCCGCGGGAACGTAGCCGTCCTCGACCTCCCGAACGTAGACGCCGCGGAGTTTGTCGAGGTGGTAATTGAACTGCCCGCTGTCGCGCATGCCGACCGCGTCCATCAATTCCGTGTACGACTTCGGTTCGGTGTAGACGGCGTGCCAGTCCTCGAGCAACGCCAGCAGGATCTCGAGTCGGATATCGTGGTCGAGCAGCGAGAACGCTGCTCGGACGGAGTCCCCCGCCTCGTCGTCCGTCGTCATGCGACTCCGTTCTCTCGACAGCGTATTGACCGTTCCGAACGTGCGAGCGGTCGACGAATTGTGTGAACCCGCGTTGTGAAACGTACTTCACAAAGCGATTACAGTTCCGTGGCAACAACTACCGTACTGATGACCGAACGCACGACTGCCGGCGAGTCGACGACGCTCGCCGAACGCATTCGGAGCCGCCTCCGGTCGTTCGAGCCGATGCACCTCGCGTTCCTGGCGCTGCTGGCGATACCCGGCTACGTCTTCGAATCGCTCGCATTCCTGCAGTTCTTCGAGGTGTTCTTCCTCGTGTTCCTCTGGCCGTTCGTCGCGCCGCTGGTCGACTGGGTAGTGCGACGTAGCACCGACGAGAAGAGCGAGGACCCGACGGACTGGATTCGGATGGGGAACTGGCGGGAGTATGCGGCGTGGCTGCTCATGGTACCGGCAACGTTTCTGAACCCCATCGTGATGGCACAGGACGCGCTCCAGTGGCTCGGCGTTCCCGTCGCGTTCGCCCGTCACCACGGCTCGTTCCCCGACGCCGACGGCTACGACCAGCACGTCTCCTATCGGCTCCCGTTCGACGGCCCCTGGACCGTCGTGAACGGTAGCTACCGACAGGACTACTCTCACTCGTGGTTCCCGGTGACCCAGCGGTACGCGTACGACTTCGTCATCACCGACGCCGACGGCCGAACTGCCCCCGAGGACGCCGGCTCGGCCGTCGACAGCTACTACTGCTACGACGAACCGATCCTCGCTCCGGCCGAGGGCGTCGTGGTCGACGTCTTCGACGGCGCCCTCGAGGCGTCGCGCGGCGGCGGTCTCTCCCATCCCCTGAAACGTGATCTCCGCGGGAGTTACGTGGTGATCCAGCACGCCGCCGACGAGTACAGCTGTCTCGCCCACCTCGTCCCCGGCAGCGTGACCGTCGAACTCGGGGACCGCGTGGATCGCGGACGGGAGATCGGCCGCTGCGGTCACTCCGGGAACTCCTCGGAACCCCATCTGCACTTCCAGTTACAGGACCACCCCGACTTCGCGATCGCTGCGGGGCTCCCGATCGCCTTCGACGACGTCGCCATCGAATGGCCGGGTGCCAAAGCACCGGTCAGCGATCTTCGGTCGGACCCGAGCGAGACCGCGAGTGACCGCGAACTCGAGGCTGACGCGAGCAACCGCCCGCTCGAGGACGGAACGTATCGCGCCCGCTCGTACATCACCGCCGGACAGCGAGTCGCACACGTCGGCCGAGACGGGACCGATTCGAGGCGGAGACACGACGACGTCGCGCACGCCGGCGACGTCACGCCCAGGGCTGACGACTCGACGGGAACGCAGTCGACGGGCCAGCGACGCCTGGGAGTCGCTACGCTCCAACGGATCGGGTTCGGGGCGTGCGTCGGCGGCGTCGCCACGTTCTTCGCGTCGATAGTCGTCTCCTGGCTCCCCGTTGCGCTTCTGCTGGGCGGTGGGGCGGCGATCGGCGCGGCCGCTCGAGTCGGCCTCGCGGTCCCGGGCGGAGACGGTGACGGACGACGCCCCGGTTCGAGAGGGACCGTCGTCGGCGTCGGAGCCGTCGCCGCCGCCGTCGCCTGGTACGGGCGAACCGACCCGGCCGTCGGACTGCAGTCCCTCGGCGCGCTGGCCTTCCTGGCCGGATTCGTCTGCTACGTCGCCCTCGGCGAGTACGAGCGGCTGCGACTCGGCGAATCGTTCCCGGACCGCGGCGGCGTGCGCTCGCTCTGAGCGGCGCTCGGTCCGACCGCCTCGAGCACCGGTCCGCAGCGGCGAGACTCGCGGTAACGTGGCTTGATTAGCGGGCGTCCACAACGACGGGCCATGAGCGACGTCCTCATCCCCGGTGGCCGCGATGTCCGGGGGACGCTCGAGGAACCGACCGACGAACCGCGGGCCGTCGTCGTCGCCTGCCCGCCCCACCCACAGCAGGGCGGCTCGCGGAGCGATCCCCGCCTCGTCGCCCTCGGCGACGCCCTGACCGAGGTCGGGATCGCCTGCCTGCGCTTCGAGTACGGGCCGTGGGACGAGGGCCGTGGCGAGCGCGAAGACGTCCGCAACGCCGTCCGGTGGGCTCGCGACGAGTACGACGGCGCAGACGGCGACGGGCTCCCGGTCGGCGTCTTCGGCTATAGTTTCGGCGCGTCGCTGGCCCTGCTCGCGGCCGCCGATACCGACCCCGACGCCGTCGCCGTTCTCGCTCCCACGGCACGGCTCGCCGAGGATCTCGATGCGCTGGCAGCGCTGGATGCGATCGAAGCCCCCGTCCACGTTTGCTACGGCGAACGTGACACGACCGTCGACTGGGAGCCGGTCGTCGAGCGCGCTCGGGAGCGCGGCGACGAGACCACCGCGCTGGCGGGCGACCACTTTTTCCTCGGAAAACACGACGAGATCGCGGCGACGGTACGGTCGTTCTTCGAGCGGACGCTGCTCGAGGCCGCGTGACGGAACGGGACGACCGGTCGGAATCGCGAACGCTCTCGAGCGGCGGTCAGTCACCGCCATCCGTGAAAATCGCTTTTGCTCGCGCCGCGAGTAAGTCGGCCACTGTGGCACCGATTCAGGACCGAGCCCGGAGCGGCCGTGCGAACCGATGACCGCAGCCCGTCCCGAATCGATCCAGCGGGCCGAGACGTGGACCGAACTTCAGCAACTGATCTCCCAGGAGATGTGGATGGGCGACATCGGCCGCCACCGCTCGCCGTACGTGTTCCGCGGCGTTCCGGACGAATCGTTCAGCCTCGAGACTTCGATCAGTCGCTTCGTCGGCGACTCAGGCAAGTGGAACCTCGAGCCCCTCCTGCTCCGGAACTTCGCCCAGTACGCGGCGGACGAGATCGAGGAGCCCCGATCGGTCTGGCACCTGCTCTCGATCGCCCAGCACTACGGGCTGCCGACCAGGCTGCTCGACTGGTCGTTCTCGCCGCTGGTGGCGGCGTACTTTGCGACGTACACCGGCGACACCGCACACGACGGCGCGATCTGGGCCGTCGACTACCGGCAACTGCACGCCGACCTGCCCGACTACTATCAGGCGGTCCTCGAGATGACGGAGACGCACATGCTCGACACCCACCTCCTCTCGAACGCGACCCTCGAGTACGGACTGCGCGAGGACACCGGCGACAGACGCGCCCCGGCCCGAAACCTCAACGACGTCTCCCGCGTGAACGAACTCTGGCAGGAGCTGTGGGCGCCCGAAACCGAGCGGGACGACGAGTACGTCATGTTCTTCCGCCCGCCCGCGATCGACGACCGCATCGTCAACCAGTCGGCCGTCTTCTCGTTCCAGTCCGACCCGCGGTTGATCCTCGATCAGTGGCTCGCGGACCGTCCCGACTGCTACCGCAAGATCGTCATTCCGGGCGAGCGCAAGCTCGAGTTCCGCGACAAACTCGACCAGATGAACGTCAATCACCGGACGCTGTTCCCCGACCTCGAGGGGCTGGCGACCTGGCTCAAGCAGTACTATCAGCCGCAGTCCCAGGAGTAACGGGAACGGACACGAGCCGAGAAGTGAGTTCTATAGGAAACCCCGTTATTCGGTCACCCCCTCAGTGATCAGTACAGGTGGGAGACTTGTTATCCCGATATACTATAGAGCTGATTCGGGGGACTGTATACTCTACCCGTTTAGCGCGCGGAGAGACGCAGTGGTGGGCCTCCCGCTGAGTCTGACGACGTGTTCGAAGAACGGACCCGGTTCAGCCAGCGCTTTTTCAGTGATTCAACTGCGATTGGACCAACTGTGGCAGTACTGTGGAAATCGATCGCGACTGGTTTGTTTGATCATCTGGGTGAATGCGCATCTTATACGCATGCAGTTCCGTCTGTTTAGATGGAGATATTTTCCCTGTAGTCGCCCCGCAGAGAGAAAGTCAAGAGGCGGAACGGCCGTGGGCCGGCCACAGGAGTGTCACAGAACCGCCACTCAAGCAACACACCATGTCAGACCGTACTCCCCGAGAGAATCCCGAAGACGCAAACGGCATCTTCCGTGCCGAAGACAATTCCGGCGATATGGAGCAGTTATGAACGCTCAGGAGCTTGAGGCTCTCGTTCCAGCGGCACTCGATACGCTCCCGATCAACTTCGCTATCCTCGATGATGACGGCACGATACTGCATACGAACCACGCATGGCAGGAGTTCGGTAAATCGAATGGTGTCGATTCCCGGCCGGATCTGATCGGAACCAACTATCTCGAAATTACCAACCGAGCGGAGTCGGAAACTGGGCAGACTGCCGCCGTTGGGTTATCCGAGGTGCTCGCGGGCGACCGGGAACAATTCGAATTCGAATATCCGTGTCACTCTCCGAATGAGCAACGCTGGTTCCTCATGCGGGCGGCATCGTTCACCGACGGCGATCGGAGATACGTCGCCGTCGCACATTTCGATATCACCGAGCGCCGCGAGTACCAGCGACGGCTGGAGACGTCGAACGAGCACTTCAAGCAGTTCGCCTACGCGGTTTCTCACGATCTTCGGGAGCCGTTACGGATGGTGACGCGCTATCTGCAACTGCTCGAGAGCCAGTATGGGGACGAACTCGACGAGGACGCGAGCGAGTTCATCGAGTTCGCCGTCGACGGTGCCGAGCGGATGCGCGAGATGATCGAAGGACTGCTCAAATACTCGCGAGTCGAGACACAGGATGATCCCAACGATTCGGTCGATCTCGAGACAGTGCTGGACGACGTACTACTGGATCTCGACATGCGGATCGAGGACGCCGACGCCGAAATCACCAGCGAATCGTTGCCGACCGTCACGGGTGACGCCAGCCAGCTCCGTCACGTCTTTCAGAATCTGCTGGACAACGCAATCGAGTACAGCGGCGAGCAGGCGGCGCGGGTGCGGATTTCCGCGACGCTCGACGAGGACGAGTGGATCATTTCGGTCAGTGACGAGGGAATCGGCATCGACTCGGCGGACGCAGACCGGGTTTTCGAGATGTTCCAGCGTCTCCACAGCTACGAGGAGCACGCCGGAACGGGAATCGGGCTCGCGCTCTGTAAACGTATCGTCGAACGGCACGACGGAGATATCTGGATCACGTCCGACTCGAAAGACGGAGCGACGTTCTCGTTTACGATACCCGCGGCACGCGGTCGGGATAATTGAAACTCTCGTCCTGATCAGTCACGCGCTGCTCTGACCGAGAGCAGTGCGTGCCGAATATGCGCTCGGATTCGGCATGATTCGATGACCCTCCACTCAACCTCTTTTACCGGGGTCCTTCCTCGTTCGCTTCGCTCACTCGGTCGAACCCCGGCAAAACCCGTTGATGCTGTCAGAACGCGTTGCGTTCTGACTGCTAATCAGAACCGCAAAGCGGTTCTGATGATGCCAAAAGGCCGCCGTCGCGGGGTTTCACCCCGCTCCGGCGGTGAACTGCTCGCGTTGCTCGCGGATGCTCGTGTACCGACCACCGTTCAATATCTACGTCTACTGAGCGGCCGGTTCGAGAGCCAGTCGTGTGACTCGAGGTTCCGATAGCGAAGAGACGCTCAGTCCCGTCCGTGCCGAGTCAGACATTTCGGCAGCCCGATGAGTTCGACGGGCTCCGAATTATCCGGCGAGTAGACGACCATCTGGCCCTTCTCCATGTAGGGCACTTTGGACTCGAGGTTGCTGGGAATGTTCACGCTCTTGATGGCGTCCTCGTCGCCGAGGTTGAGCACGACGGTGGTGTTGATCTGCTTGAACACGGCGTCGTGGATGTCCTGGGGATCCTGCGTGATGAGGAAGAGACCGAGGCGCTCCTTTCGGCCCTGCTTGGCGGCCTCGGTGAACTTCGTGATGACCTTTCCGGCCTGAACCGAGTCGGCGTCGGTCAGGAAGTTGTGGGCCTCGTCCATACCCAGCACGAGCGGGGTCTCCTTGACCCGGTCGTAGTCCGGATCGTTCGAGAGCTTCTGGTCGATGATGAGCGAGGAGACCGCGAGGACGATAGCCTCGGTGGCCCGGCTGTCGTTGATGTGGTAGGTCGGCACCACGGTCAGCCCGCCGGGGCGGACGAAGTCGTGGACGAGCTCGGTGATCGGACGCGCGTCCTGATCGAAGACGTGCCCGAAGCCGAGCACCCGCCGCCGGACGGCGTCGAAGGTCGCCTCGTGGACGCGACCCGACTCGTCGAGTTCCTCACGCAGCGCGGGGTCGTCGAGGAACGTCGTGAACTCCTCGTAGGTCCCCCCGCTCCTGTACTGCTTGCGGAACCGCGGGAGGAGCACGCTGGTGAGCGCGCCGTACTGGTTGTCGTTCAGCCCGCTGCCCGCGACCAGCCACGGGTTGTCGTGGACCATCGAGAACGGAATCGTGAACTCGACCTGTTCCGCGCGGTGGTGGCCCGCCGCGTACGACGCTGACCCGACCTTCGGAATGAAGGCGGTCGTATCGTCGTGGCCGCCGTAGGCGATTCCCTCGCGCTCGAGGCGACGCGCGAACTCGTCGTCCAGATCGGGGTTGTCGTCGTGCATCTGGGCGTACTCGTCCTGGGGATCGAACTGGACGACGGCGGGGCTGACCTCGCGGCCGTCGTCCATGGGGTAGGTCCGGTCGTCGGCGAGGTACTGCCGGAGAATGTTCTTTGCGCCGTGGGTCTTCCCCGACCCCGTTCCGCCGGCGATCAGCGAGTGGCGGAAGACGAGCGGATCGCCGGCGTCGTAGTCGTCTTTCAGCCGGTAATCGATAGTTGGCGGCGACGCAGCGGTCCGCACCTTCTCGCCGCCGACCGAGAGGTGACCCAGGAAGACGCCGTCGTCGGGCATCTTCAGCCCCGTTTTGATCTCCTCGGTGTCGTCGGCCTGCCGGATCACCGTCTGGGGTTTCGGCACGCGGTCGGTCATCCGCCGTTTGAGTTCGCCGTCGTCGTCGTACAGCACCGCGACGGGCTCGAGATTCGCGACGAACTTGTAGTCGGCCTCGTCGATCTCGTCGGTCCGCATCGCCCGCCGCGCGTGGATCTCCGTCGCGTCGTCGGCGTGATACTGCTGGGCGTACTCGAGTCCCGTAATCCGGCAGAACAGCGTCTCGCCGTCGGGATAGGGCGCGAGCAGGTAGCTCCCGATGCGGATCGACGACCGGTTGCCGCGGGTGACGTACGCTCGCAGCGTCGTATCGTCCGCGTCCTCGGCGATTCGCAGGCCCTGGGAGACGCAGATCGTCCCGATACCGACGTCCTCGCCGCTGGGCTCGACCGTCGTCGCCTCGAAATCGTTCGTTACCTCGTCGCTCGTGGAACTCGCCGCGCCCTCAGAACCCGAAGACGACGGCGAGCCCGTCTCGTCGGCCGCCGAGCCGTCTTCGGTACCGGCGTCGGCGTCGAAATCGCCGAAGTCTCCCAGATCGCTCATACCAACCCCATCCGGCCCGTCCCACAAACGCGTTTCCCTCCAGTCGGATGGACTGTTTATCCCCGGCGACGGTCACGAGCGACTGCGAAAAGCAGTAATCCCATCGTAACGGCCGCGAGCCCGATCTCAGCCGTGAACCCCGGAACCGGCTCACTGTCGTCGGTCGCCGCCGATTCGTTCTCGGCATCGCTCGAGCCGTTTCCCCCGTTCTCGCCGTCCGAGTCCCGCGCCAGTTTGTTGGGATCGGGATGGTCGAACGACTCGAGCGGGTCGAGCGACTCGGTGCCGCCGTCGATCGCGACCGTCGCGGACTCGTCGACGACGGCGACCGGCCAGTCTCCGGTGGTGTTGACGTCGCTCTCGTCGAACGAAATCGTCGTCGCACCGGCCGGCGCGTCCTCGGCGACCCGGACGGTCAGCGTCGCGATCGTCCCCACGCCGGTCGCACCGCCGGCGGCCGGCTCGCGGCGCTGCTCGATGATCGCCGTCCCCCGCTCGTGGGCGAGTGTCTCCGTCGTCTGAATCTCGGTGTCGCCCCCCTCGAGCCACGGGCCCCGGTCGATGCCCTCGATCTCGAGGTACTCGGGGTGGTACCGGGCGATCAGCGTCACCGCGTCGATACCCTCCCCGCCGTGACCGCCCTGACTCCGGAGGGTCACGTCGATTTCGACCGTCTCGCCGGGCGCGGCCTCGACCTGTGATCGATCGGGCGAGACGATCGCGACCTGATCGATCGCGGCGGCCGTCCCCGCGATGGGCGCGATCGAGAGGGTGAGAGCGAGCAGGACGGCGAGACCAGTGCCGCTGACGAGGCGGAGACCGGCGGCTACCGCCTCGTCGAGCGAGCGGGATCCATCATCACTTGCGTCCATCGCGACGGCTCTCCCTACGGACGGGACGGTCTTACCGTTTGTCGATCACGGCGGACGCCACTGTCGGTGGGGCAGTCGAACGCGAACGAACCGTGCAGGAAAGCGAGCGTGCGTCGAGACGGCTGGCGGCAGGCGATCCCGGACGCGGTCGACGGTTACTCGACGATCGAGACGACCTGATCGTATCGCGTGACGAGGCGAGAGTCGTGATCGTAACCGATGACGCCGATCTCGGCCATCGCAGGCAGGTGAGAGTGGTGGAGTGCGATCGTCGCGCGCTCGGCGTCGGCGAACGGCCCACCGTCGTGGGCGCTGAGTCGGCTGGCGAGCTGCTCGAGCGAGAGCGGCTGGTCGGCTTCCTCGAGGACAGCGAGCAGCCGCATCCGGACGGGATCGACGAGCGTCTCGAGCAGGGTTCGCGCGTTCTCGTCCTCACAGAGATCGAGCAAGACGGAGAGATCGGCGGGGTGAACCGGCGGTTCGTCAACGAGCGCGACGCCGTCGTCGGTCCAGTCGATGATCTCGTAGTCCTCGAGTCTCGGGAGGTGGTTGTGAACGAGGCTGATGCGCACCTCGTGTCGGGTCTGCCCGTTCGATCCCGTCGTCTCGTCGATCAGGGCCGTCGTCAGTTCCGACAGGGAGAGTCGCGTCTGTCGGCAACCGAGCACCTCGAGCAGGCGAAGCCGGCGAGGGTGACGGAGGATCTCGTAACACTCTGTCGGAACGGTTGCGAGGGGGTCGGGCATGCTGCCGCCGAGGTGAGCGTCCGAACTCATTACACGTACCAACCTCTGCAAGGGGGATAAGATCGTTTCCAAAACGATTTGGGCCGGAAATCCCGCTGTTACTCCCGTAACTTCGCCATAACGCGCTGAAGTCCTCGTGAACGGGCGATAGAGGAAATTTCCGTTGGAAACGTCACCCCAGAACACGAGAATGACACAGATTCGATACATATCGGATGAGACGAAAGAGGGTGTTCGTGATATCGTCCTTCGATTCCAGTTAGTGAAATAATCAATTCGGCGACGGTTCGACCGATGAACTGACCCAGCCGAGCGCGGTGTGTCCGCGCGCTGGCCGATGCCACGGCATTTTTGCGTCCGCGAAGCGTACGATAGCGCATGCTCATGGTACGCGGTCGGGCGGGCGGGACCGAACTCACTGGGACGCTGTACGAACGGGGTGAGCGAGCACCCACGTTCAGCGGCGCACCCGACGAAGACGCCGCGTACGTCTGGGTCTGCGACGAGTTCTACGAAGTCGATAGCGGCGGGACGACGCAACTCGTCGACGGTCGCGAGGTCAACCTCGCCTTCGAGTCGCCCATGCCGCGCGGCTTCGATACCCGCGATCAGGCCCTCGAGGGAGCCAAGGAACACGTCCGAACGCAGTTCGCGCGGATCGGGGTCGACCCCGACGACGTCGAACTCGAGGTCGAAAAAAACGACGGCTAGGGCTCGCAGCGGGTGCCCCGAGAACCGTCACCTGATTCGGCGGTCCTCGAGCAGTCACGTATTCGACTCTGTCTCTGAGAGACGTGATCGGCATAGAGAACTGGTCGTCGATGCGGCGGAATCCGTCCGCGGACTCACGGTGTCCTCCTCTCACCGACGTACCCGTCCGGATACTGCGAGCAGTGACGAAGGACCACAGCTATACCGTTAGCATGCGTACTTCTACCATGATATCTACTGTCGCAGATTCGCCGCTCGACGATATCGAATTCCTCGCGCGGTCGGAACATCGCGTGACCGCGCTCGAGGCACTGGTCAGACGGCCACAGAGCGGGGACGATCTCCGGGAGATAACCGGGACTTCGAAGTCCACGATCCGACGGACGCTCCGCGAGTTCGAGGCCCGACACTGGATCGAGCGGAACGGACACCGGTACGAGGCGACACAGCTGGGTACGTTCGTCGCGTCGGGGATGGGGGAATTAATCGGCCGGTTCGAAACCGAGCAGAAACTCCGCGACGTCTGGCAGTGGCTCCCGAACGAAGCGAGCGGTTTCTCGATCGAGATGGGGGCCGATGCGGTCGTGACGGTCGCCCGATCCGACGATCCGTACCGTCCGGTGAACCGGTTCGCGTCGCTGCTCCGAGAAACGGACCGGTTTCGGTTCGTCGGGTTCGATCTGGCCTTACTCGAACCGTGTAAGGACGAACTCGCTCGACGGATCGGCGACGGGATGGACACGGAAATCATCGATCCACCGTCCGTCGCCAGACACATCCTCTCGACCTACCCGGAGCACTGTTCCGGGCCTCATGAGAGCGGTCGTCTCGCGGTCCGACTCCACGACGACTTGCCGCCGTACGGGGTCGCTATCCTCGATCATCGAGTCGGGATCAGCGGACACTGTCCCGAGAGCGGGACGGTTCGGGTGTTACTCGATACCGACACACCGGAGGCGCGTGACTGGGCGGAGTCGACGTACGCGTCCTTCAGACGCGACTCTCGACCGCTCGCTTCCGAACTGATCGCCGAATGACGACGCGTACGCGGTGTGGCAATGAGGCTGCTTGATGCGGCCCACTGAAGACGCGGCCGACTATAGTATCGAAACCGGATCGACGGTCAGTGATCGGGGCTGTGACACCCTCGACCGGAGCGGCGATTCGCGAAGAGAGACGTCACGCGGTTCCAACCGATGACCGCCGTGCAGCGGCTGCACGACTGTCACCGACTGCACGGAAACCACTAGATGCCTACACGACCCTCCGTCTCGTAGTCTCGCTTGCCGAGAGGCGAACTCATGACTACGAATACACGATCGAAAGACAGCGCGACGGGCCTTCAAGTGGCGTGCGATACAGCGGTTTCAGGGTGTGTCTTCCGCATGCGTACCGAGGCGGACGACAAGGAACGACTGCTGGAGACGACTCGTGAGCACGTCAGAGAACGACACGGGAAAGACGTCAGCCTCGACGAGATCGACGCCCGCCACGTGGAAACGGTCGAGGTCGAACTCGAGGAGGCGGACTGATGAGTATGAACCGGGCGACGGCCGACCGACACCGGACTGATTACGAACTCGGACGAGGCGTACGGATCGGCTCGCTCCTGATGGCGCTCTCGGGCGTCGCCTTCGTCGGGTACGGGATCGTCTTCCTCGCCAGAACGTTCTTCGGGACCGGCTTCGAACTCGGCGTCGCGACCTTGAACGGAGTCACGCCGGCGGACCTCGACGCGCTCGATCCGGCCGTCATGCACTACATCAACCATCTCCACGTCGCGACGGCGGCGTTTATCATCGCCACCGGGATCGCTATCGCGACGCTCGCCTGGTACGGTGTCCGAAGCGGGCAACTGTGGGCGTGGGCGACGGCAGTCGTCGCCGCCGTGATCGGACTGGCCATCGCGCTTCCGATGCACTACGCCGATCTCTTCGCCCACGACTGGGTGACACACCTCGGCCCCATCTACCTCGCGACGATCGTGTTCGTAGTGGGTGCCGTACTCGCCTACCGAGGAATCCAATCCGGACCCCAGACGGCCGAGGCCGGTACGAACACCGAGGCTTAGAGGCTCCGTTTCGGTAGTCGGCCGTATGAAGAACGACCGGGATCAGCAGCGGTCAATAGGGCTGTTCGTCCCACCGGTGGTCGTCGTAGGTCCGATCCTGAGCCGCGTCGAACCGCTCCTCGAGCGTCTCGCGGAGCGACGCCTTCTCCGAGTTACTGATCCGAGCGAGTTCGTCGGCTTTCGCGACGATCGTCGGCGGACCGTGAGCGACGGCGACGTCCTGGAGGAGTTGCATCGCGAGCCGCTCCCGGATGTCGGGATCCTTCGTGAACGCGTAGGGGGCTTCGATCCGGTAGAGCAGGTCGTCGCGGGGATCGTAGATTACGAAGAAGGTGACTTCGTAGGCCTCGCGCTCGAGGCGACGCTCGACGCCGAGCGCGTCGCCCTCGACCGAGAGCGGTCGGTCGACGCCGCCCCGCGATCGGAACCAGTTCGTATAGGTCAGCGCGGACGCGTCCCGTTCCCAGCGCTCGCCGTCGACGTCGTCGACGTACTCACCGCGCTCGAGCAGGCGGGTGAACAGCGCCGAATCGTCGCTCCAGGGCACGCTGACGTCGACGTCTCGGTTCGATTTCAGCGTCCGGGTGAGCACGCGCGTCGCGGGATTCTTGACGAAGCCGACGAGGGGGACGTCCCGGTCGACGAAGTCCTCGACCAGCCGGACGTAGTTCTCCAGCACCGTCGTGGGGCGGGGGTCCTCGAGCAGGAAGTCCGCGAGGTCAGGGTGCTGGTCGGCCCAGCGCAGCAGGCCCCGCGGATAGAGCGGCCCGTCGAGGACGAGCAGGTCCGAGACGTCGGCGGCGTGGTCGCGGGCGTGTTTGCTCTCGGCGAGGTAGAGCGCGAGCGCGTGGACGACGCCCTCGGCGAAGCGTGGCAGCGGCGGGATCTTGACCGCCCGGCTCTTGCTGTAGCCCTCGTCGAACTTGCCCCACGTCTCGTCGACCATCATCGTCTCGTCGTTCGAGTGGACCGTCATCACGGTCGTCCGCGATCGGTGGAGGTCGAGGTCGCTCGGGGTCGCGCTCATCGCCGCCTGCGCGATGTCGATGACCAGTCCGTTCGTGAACGTCGTCGGATTGATCGTCCCCGCGTCGAGCCCGTGTTCGGTCGGGAACTCGCGGTCGCGAAGGGCGACTCCCTCGCAGTCGACGACCCGTCGCGCCTGATCGCCGACCGGCTCCAGGATCGGTCGTCCGTCGTGAAGCAGGGGATCGAGAAACTCCGCCCAGACGGTTTCGGCGAACGCGCGACGGTCCCGCTCGTCGGTCCCGTGGTCGATCCGCCTCGCGAGCCGCGCGATACCGTCGAAGTGGACCGGATCGAGCGTCATGACTGGGGGCACCCACCCGATCCGCAAAAATCCAGTGGTCGCCGGAAACAGGTGATTAACTCGAGGCCGGGTAAATAACTATCAGAAAACGTATATATGGGCGCGTCGAGAGTCGAGATATCTCGATGTCCGAGCGAGAAACGGCCGCGACCGTCCGCGACGACCGCGCGATCAATTGGCGACAGACCAGTTCCGGAGTCACCCTCTATGAGGAGGGGGCGCCCGACGCCTGGATCCACGCCGAGTTCGAGGCCGGCGTCGCGCCGGAAGACCGGCTCTTCATGATTTGTGAGGACTGTGGTGCCGTGTTCGCACAGCGAGTCAAGCCCGGCAAGGAAACCGTCTGTGGGGACTGCGGTGCGACCTTCGAACACGACGAGGACGCGACCCGACCGTCGCACTGAACGATCGACGACCGTTCGTTTTTCGACGCCCGCTCCGAACGAACGATCGAGCCATGCGGAAAGGGGTCTTTTCAGCTTACAACAAGCTTATACCAGTTGATACGAAAGCGGAGGGACGAATCAAGACCGAACGATGGATCGAGCCCTCCTCACGAAAGGCCGAAATCGGGTACAGACCGCACTGGATGCCGCCTCGGCGTCGTTCGTCCGACGGTTCGAGGTCGACCTGCGAGCGCTCGCCGCGTTCCGTATCGCGATCGGAACGCTGGTGATCGTCGACCTCCTGCTCCGGTCGCGACACCTCACGGCGTTTTACACCGACGACGGGGTCCTCCCGCTCGAGGCGCTGTTTTCGGACTACTCATCCGTCTACTCTCTCCACGCTATCTCCGGCGAGGCGTGGGTCCAGGCGCTCCTGTTTTGCGTCGCCGGACTCTTCGCCCTCGCGATGATCGTCGGCTACCGAACCCGTCTCGCGGCGATCGTCTCGTGGCTGCTGTTGCTCTCGTTACACGCCCGGAATCCGATGGTACTCAACGGGGGCGACGCCCTGTTTCGAATGTTGCTCCTCTGGGCGATCTTTCTCCCTCTCGGAGAGCGCTGGGCGATCGACGCCCGCCGGACCGATCGGGACCGATCGACAGCGTTCTCCGCCGGAACGATAGCCGTCCTCCTGCAGCCGCTGCTCATGTACGCGAGCAACGCCATCTACAAACACAGAGGCGACACGTGGATGGCCGGCGATGCGGTCGTCGAGGCCTTTCGAGCAGATCAGTTCACGATTCTGCTCGGCAACGTCATCGCGGACCAGATACTCCTGTTGCGCGCGTTCACCTACGTCTGGGTGACTCTGCTCGTGCTCTCGCCCTTGCTCGTCCTCCTGACCGGGTATCGGCGGGCGATATTCGCCTCGCTCTTCGTTGGCATGCACCTCGGCATGGTCGTCACGATTCAGGTCGGTCTCTTCCCGCTGGTCGCCGTCGCCGGACTCCTCCCGTTCTATCCCCCGGTCGTCTGGGACGCGCTGGGCCGGCTCGCGACTCGAGCCGGGATCGCACCGCGACTTCGCGGCGGGCTAACGCGGCTGCAACGGGCCGTCCCGACGCTCTCCGTGCCACTGCTCCCGTCGCTTCGGACGGCCGTGCCCTCCCTGGCCGCGGTCACGGACCGCGGACGAGTGCTGGTCTCGACGGTCCTCCCGGGGCTCTTTCTGGTTCTCGTCTTGCTCTCGAGCGCCGGCGCGGTCGGGTACGACGAAATGCCCGACCGCGGCGAGGAGGTGCTCGAGAAGGCGAAGGCCCAACAGAGCTGGCAGATGTTCGCTCCGGACCCGATCTGGCGGGCCAAGTGGCTCGTCGTGCCGGGCGAACTCGAGGACGGCACGGAGACCGACATCTATCGCGACTCGGCCGTCGACTGGGACAGACCGCCGTCCGTCGACGAGACTTACGAGAGTTCCCGCTGGCGAAAGTACGTTCGGAACATGCGGTTCGTCGACAACGAGAACCACCGCTCGTACTTCGCGAACTACCTGTGCGGACGCTGGAACGCCACCCACGAGACGGGCGTCGAGCGGGTCACCGTCTACGGGCTGTCCGATCGGGCCGCCCCGTACGAGGAGCCGGATATCGCCGAGTACCACCTGATCGAGTACGACTGTTCGGGCGAGTTCGTCCAGAACGACTGAGGATCGACGACGCTCGACGATCCCGAATTGGACCCGCCCGAACGAGCGCGACACGGACCGCGACCGATTCCCTATTCTCTCCGACAACGACAGCTAATTAGGCCGCGCTGGAAACCGGAGCTATATGGAAGCTGCGCTGATCGTCCTCGACGGCTGGGGACTCGGTGACGGCGGTAGAGACGCGGTCCAGGCGGCCGAAACGCCGGTCTTCGATCGACTCGCGGAGTCCGGATCGGACGGACGCCTCGAGGTCGCGGGCCGGCGCGTCGGCCTGCCGGACGGCCAGATGGGCAACAGCGAGGTCGGCCACCTCAACATCGGTGCCGGCCGAGTCGTCTACCAGGAGTACACGCGCATCTCGGACTCGATTGCGGACGGCTCCTTCCGGGAGAACGACGCGATCAACACCGCGTTCGACAACGCCCGCGCAAACGACGGGAAGGTGCACTTCGTCGGCCTCGTCAGCGACGGCGGGGTGCACTCGGACCAGGAGCACCTGCACGCCCTGATCGAACTCGCGGGCGACCGCGACGTCGAGGCCGTCACCCACGCGATCACGGACGGCCGGGACACCTCGCCGACGGGCGGCCGGGAGTATCTCTCGACGCTCGAGGAGGTCGTCGCCGACCATGGCACCGGCGACGTGGCGACGGTCTCGGGCCGGTACTACGCGATGGATCGCGACCAGAACTGGGACCGGACGAAGCGGGCCTACGACGCCATCGCGAACCGCGAGGCCGAGTGGACCGCCGACTCCGCGGTCGACGCGGTCGAGCAGTCATACGACCGCGACGTCACCGACGAGTTCGTCGAACCGACCCTGATTGCGGATCAGCCGGCGCTCGAGAATGGCGATTCGGTCGTCTGGTTTAACTTCCGCTCTGACCGCGCCCGCCAACTGACTCGGATGCTCGCCGACATTCGACCCGAGGACTGGGCCGACGAGTTCGAGACCAGCCCGCCGGACGCCGAGGTCGTGATGCTGACCCAGTACGACAAGACGTTCGATCTCCCCGTGGCCTACCCACCGAACCAGCCCGAACAGGTGCTCGGCGAGGTGCTGGCCGACGCCGGCCGGACGCAGCTCCGGATCGCCGAGTCCGAGAAGTACGCCCACGTCACCTACTTCTTGAACGGCGGCCGCGAGGTCGAGTTCGACGGCGAGATTCGGAAGATCGTCGAGAGTCCGGACGTGCCGACCTACGACCTGCAACCCGAGATGAGCGCGCCCGCGGTGACGGACACCGCCGTCGACACCATTGAATCGGACGACCCGGACGTGCTCGTGCTCAACTACGCCAACCCGGACATGGTCGGTCACACCGGCGACTACGAGGCCGCGATCGAGGCCGTCGAAGCCGTCGACGCGCAACTCGGCCGGCTAGTCGAGGCGCTCGAGGACGCCGGCGCGCACGTCCTCATCACCGCGGACCACGGCAACGCCGACGATATGGGAACCGAAGAGGATCCCCACACCGCGCACACGTACAACGAGGTCCCGATCGTGTATCTCGCGCCCGACGGGACCAGCGGCGGGCGGACGATCCGCGAGGGCGGCACGCTCGCGGACATCGCGCCGACGATCCTCGAGGCGATCGACCTCGATCAGCCCCCCGAAATGACCGGCGAATCGCTGCTCGAGTGACGGCCCGGGTCGGTCGCGGCGCTCGGCGGCGACCGTGCGCTCGAGACGGATGACGGCGGGACGAGCGGTACCGTTCGTCTGCCCCGTATCGTCGGGTTCGAATCGACCGACGAAGCGAGTCGACCAGCAGTGTCTACGCTACCGCGGTGACCCGATGACGGCCGTCACCGACCGTCTCGATACCGGACTGATCGGTTCCGGAGCGCTATATACGTCACATACGAAGGTTCAAGAGACCGATACGACTGGGTTTAGGCGACATCGCTTCGACATGTCACAGTCCACACCCACCCCCGATACGGACGAATCCGTCGTCGACGCGTACGTGCTCGGCGTTCGGATCGTCGAGATCGACGCGACCGACGGCGACGACTCGTGCTACCGATTCGAGGCACCGAACCACACCGAAATCGCGTTCGACGACCTCGAGGACGCTCGCCTCTACGCCGACGTCTACTTCGCCGTCAACGGCTTCGTCGAGGAGAACACGGGCGACCGCGGCGTTCCGCCCGAAATCGTTCAGGCCGGGAAGGATACGCTGGCCGCGTATCTCGTCACGTGTCCCTGGGCGGACATCGAATGGGTCGCCTCGTTTTACGGCGTCATGCCGCCCGAAATCGAACGCTATCTCTCCTGGGTTCGCGAGCGTGCGGCCGAAATCCGCTCCGAAGCGGCCGAGCGAGGCCTCGAGTAGGCCGTTTCGGACTCCGCTCGGGCGCCGTTCTCTCTCTCTCTCCGCACTGTCGGAGGCGGAGTCGGCCGTTTCGGACTCCGCTCGGGCGCCGTTCTCTCTCTCTCTCCGCACTGTCGGAGGCGGAGTCGGCCGTCGACGCAGTCGACGAAGCGAGCAGCAACTGCCGGTAGTCCGGAACGTACTGTTCGATCTCTCTCGGTCGCTCGTTCTGTGAGGTTTCAATCCGTTACTGCTGGCTATACCACACTATATTACCTATATAATAGTATTTTATTTATTATAAAATCTAATGAGTTAATTGTGAGTGGCTCCGCTCGCATGGTCGAATTCACCAGACGGAACTTGATGGCATCATCGGTCGCGGCAGCGATCAGCACCGGGGCGGTCGGCGTCGTCGGTGCGCAGGACGGAAGGGACGAACACGAAACGCTGGCAGCGCCGTACGTCGAGGGGAACATCGATCGGTTTTCGACGACTGCGAAGGGAGCCGAAGTAACGGGACCGTTCGTCTTCGAGACGGGAGAGCTCCTCTACAGTCTGCAGGGACCCAGCCCGGAGAACATCGCTCCCTTCGACACGGGCGGGGTCGGCGTCTTCGACGATTTCCAGTTCACCTTCAACGGGAAGAACGACGAGTTCAAGGAGCTCGAGGCGCCGCGAACCGACCGAGAGGAGCGCCAGGTCCTCTCGGCGGCCGGCCAGTACCGACTCCTCGTCCAGACCGGCGAGGAGATCAACGGCGGAGACGAACGGTTCGGTCACCCGCAGACGCCGGACGGCACGGACCTCGAAGAAATCGCCGAGGAGACCTACGAGGGGGTCGGCGAACAGGCCGACATGAACTTCTTCGTCGCGACGAACGACGAGGGCACGGAGGGCTACCTCTTTACTAACAACGAGACGCGACCCGGCGCGATCTCGCGAACACCGCTCTACCGCGACGAGGACGGCTACTGGCAGGCCGACCTCGAGAACGCGATGGAACTCGAGAACACCGAGGCGTTCCGCGAGATCGGCGGGACGAGGGTCAACTGTTACGGCGACCTCAGCCCGTGGGGGACGCCGCTGTCGGCCGAAGAGGAGTACGGTCACCCGCGCGTCAACGGGCTCGCGACGGTCAGTGATATCGTCGAACAGGGCAGCGGCGTCGGCCTTCGCGGCGGCAACGAGTTCTGGAACCGCCCCAACATTCTAGAAGTCCACGGCTCGCTCGGAGAGATCTTCGGCGACGAGCACGCGTATCCGATGGGGCTGAACAACAGCCGGGGTACCGAGAAGATGGCCTATCACCTCGGCGTCGAGCCGATCGATCAGACCGAGGCCGAGATCGATAACGAGGACGAGGACAGGGACGGGGACGGCACCAAGACCGTGAACACGCCCCGACCCATCGGGGACGAGGCGTTCCCGAATCGCTACCGCTACGGGCACATCGTCGAGATCACCGAGCCGACCGCCGAGGAGCCGATCCCGGTCAAACACCACGTCTTCGGCCGCGCCGCGTGGGAGTGTCCCGAAGTCCTGCCCGACGAACGCACCGTCTATCTCGCCTCCGACGGCGGTGCGAAGGGTATCTACAAGTTCGTCGCAGACGAGCCCATTCCGGAGCACGACGACCGGATGGACGTCCGCGGTACGCTGTACGCCATGAAGGCGGCAGAGATCGGCGAGGGGCCGGTCGCCGAGACGGACCTCGAGATCGAGTGGCTCGAACTGGGTACCGCCAGCAACGGCGAGGTCGAGTCCTGGATCGCCGACTACGACGACGTCACGCAGGTCGACTACCTCGAGACTCACGCCGAGACCGACTGGGAAGACGACCTCGAGACCGCTCTCGCCGAAGCCGACGAGGAGGTCGCCATCAACGGCAATCAGGACTTCATCACCGACGAGGAGATCGTCGAGTGGGCCGAACAGTACGAGGAACGCGGCCCCGACGGCGTCGACGAGGACCTGCGCCGCGTCCCCTTCCTCGAGACCCGCGCGGCCGCCAAGGAGATCGGTGCCAGTATCGAGTTCAACAAGGCCGAGGGGATCGACGCTCACGACGAGGCCGAGCCCGGCGACTTCATCTACTTCGGTATCTCCTCGCTCGGCGGCTACATGACCGACGAACGGGGCGACCTCCGGTTCGACGAGGTCGAGACTGGGGTCCTCTATCGGGCCGAGCTCGAGGCGGGGTACGACGTCTCCCGACTCGAGCCGGTCGTCGTCGGACCGAACGGCAGCGCTCCCGAGTCGCTTCAGGACGCGTCGCTGATCAACGTCGACAACGTCATGGTGCTCGACGACGGCCGCGTCCTCCTCTGTGAGGACAAGGGAAGCTTCGGCCGCTCGTACCCCAACGACGCGATGTGGGTCTACGAGCCGCCGGCGACGCTGGAGATCGACTCCGTCGCGATCAGCCAGGAGACGACCGGCGAAGCCGATCTGACGCTCTCGTCGATCCCGAACGGCCTCGCCGGCGGCCGCGTCACCGTCTCCCTCGAGCACACCGACGTCGCCGAAATCGCCGGCGCGAGCTATCACGACGCGCTCGAACTCACCGCCGGGCCGACGATCAGCGACGACGGCTCGACGGTCGAGTTCCGGTTCGCCGACATCGAAGACGAGATCGAATCCGGCGCGACGGACGTCACGCTGGCGACCGTCGAGATCGAGGGCGTCGGTGGCGGGACGACCGATATCACGGCCGACGTGCAGTCCCTGGACGACGACGATGGGGCTGTGATCGACGCCCAGCCACGGCCCGGCGTGGTCGTTACTGGGCCGCCGCCGGTCGGCGGCGGCTCCGGCGGCTCGGGCGGACGGGCTCCGACCGACCCCGACGGCGACGGAACGTTCGAGGACGTCAACGGGAACGGACGGCTGGACTACGACGACG
Source organism: Natrinema amylolyticum (assembly GCF_020515625.1). Taxonomy (NCBI): domain Archaea; kingdom Methanobacteriati; phylum Methanobacteriota; class Halobacteria; order Halobacteriales; family Natrialbaceae; genus Natrinema; species Natrinema amylolyticum. The sequence goes on along the minus strand of NZ_JAIWPJ010000002.1, from coordinate 332,270 downwards.
TGACCCTCCTCTTCGAGCACATCGAGGACGACTCGGTCCGTCTCAACGTCGACGCCTACGACTTCAACGACAACGGCCGCATCGACTACGACGACATCGACGAACTGTACGACGAGCTGTGAGCGAGACATCGCCGCGGCGTCGAATCGGCGCGCTCGTCGTCGCCCTCGCGGTCGGACTGACGGTCGGGCTTCCGGTCGCGGTCACGGCCGCGAGCGGCGGCTCGACCCCCGGAATCGGCGCGACCGAGGCGAACGGCTCGACGACCGAGAGCAGTCTCGTCGTCGCCGACGCGACCGTCGAGCCCGGAGGGACCGCGACCCATCGGATCGCGCTCACCGACGCCCCGGACGGCCTCGCCGGCTTCAAGATCACCCTCGAGCTGTCGACCGAGGCCGCGACGGTCTCGAACGCCAGCTATCCCGACACGTACGGGAAGACGTCTGACCCGATCGTGAGCGACGACGGGCAGTCGGTGACCGTCGAGGCCGCCGATCTCACCGACGAGGTGGCGCCCGGCGCGACCGACGTCACGCTCGCGACGGTCGCGGTTACCGGGCCCGACACCGGTTCGACGACGCTCGAGATAACGGACGTCCAGGCCGACGCGGACGGCGGCTCCCGCATTGAGCCGGTGCTCGAGGCGGGGACGCTCACCGTCGACGACGGGACGGCCGTCTCCTCGGCACAAACCGCGGACGGCGACGGTGACGGCGGCACTGATTCCGGTGACGGGACGGACTCCAGTGACGGGATGGACTCCGATGACTCGAATCGGAGTTCGAGTTCGGACTCGGTCCCCGGCTTCGCGGGCGGAGCCGCACTCGTCGCGATCGCCGCTCTCGCGGCGGCCCTGCTCGCGCGGTCCCGGTAACCCGTCTGCTCATTCTTTTCGACGCGCCTCCCGCCCTGCTGCCGTCTCACTCGCTCTCCTCTCAGTTCATAGAAAAGTTATTAATACGTTATTTCGAACGAAAATACACATGCGAACCAGTATTCATTCAGATGAGTTTCGAGGAGGATTGTGGACGTGTCTCGTCGCCATTCTCGTACTGGGCGTTGCGTTCGCGCCCGCGACAGGGGCTGCGACGACTGTAATAGCGACCGGTTCAACGACGACCGATGTGACGACCGAGGAATCGCCGTCGGTCGACACCACCTGGGCCGACGTGCTCAACGACTCCGCTGTCATCGTCGCTGGGAACCTCACCGATCTCGGCGACGCGGAGAACGCGACCGTCCGGTTCGAGTACCGCGAGAACGGCTCGAGCGACGCGTGGTCGACCGCGGCGGCCGAACCGAGGGCCGAGACGGGCGCGTTCAGGGACGATTTGACCGGTCTCGAGCCCGGGACGGTCTACGAGTATCGTGCCGTTGCGGAGACGACGGTCGGCGTCGACCGCGGCGAGATCCGAACGATCGAGACACCGGCCGATCGACCGGAAGCGACGACGACGGGCGCGACGGCCGTCGGTGAAACCGAGGCGACGCTCGGCGCGAACGTGACCGATCTCGGCGGCGAGTCGTCGGCCGAGGTGTGGTTCTCGTATAGCCCGACCGACGAGTACGAGCCGAACTCGGAGTGGACCGAGACGCCGACCCGGACGGTCAATTCGACCGGCGTGGCGACCCAGCAGGTGACCGGTCTCGAGCCCGGAACCGAGTACGAGTTCACGTCGCACATCCGCACCGAACGGGAACACGGGCTGTCCACGGGGTACGAGCAGTTCGCGACGGAGACTCGCTTCGCCGTCGAGACCGGGTCAGCGACGGGCGTGACGGCAACGAACGCGACCCTGTCCGGCGATATCGCGGACTTCGGCGACGCGACCGCGGCGACCGCCCGGTTCGAGTACCGACGGCTTGGGGCTTCCGAGTGGACGACGACCGAGGCGGTCGAATCCGGCTCCGCGGGGCAGGTCAGTACGACCGTTCGCGACCTCGAGCCCGGAACGAGCTACGAGTTCCGCGTTGTCGGCGAGGCGGCCGACGGCGATTCGGCCGTCGGCGCGGTCGAGACGTTCGAGACGGTCATCGATCCCGACGTCGAGACCGGGGGCGCAGTCAGCGACGACGAGTCGGCGACGGTCTCCGGCGAACTGATCGATCTCGGCGGTGCCGACGCGGCGACCGTCGCCATCCAGTACCGCGAGCCGGGCGCGAATACGTGGCACGAGACCGACGATGAGACGCTGACCGCTCCCGGGGCAGTCGAGACCTCGCTTACGGGACTCGAGTCCGGAACCGAGTACGAGTACCGCGCCGTCGTCCGCGCCGATAGCGTCACCGAATCGGGAGCGACGGCGACGCTGACCACCGACATCGCGACCCACGAGCCGACCGTCGACGCGCTCTCGGGGAGCGACGACAGCCCGCCGAACCCGCACGCCGAACTCGCCGCCGACTGGCGCGTCAGCGATGTGGACGGTGATCTCTCGTCAGTCACGGTAACGATCCGAGATGGGAACGACCGAGTCGTCGTCACCGACGAGGCGTCCGTCGAGGGCGAGACCGCCGGCGGATCGCTCGCCGAGACGGTGAAACACGGTGCCGGCGACGACTACGGCGTGACCCTCGCGGTTACCGACGAAACCGGAACCACCGTCACGGACCGAACGACCGTCGCGGCGTAACGACGGCGACCGGCGACAGCGAACGCGGATCGACGACTGAGGCGCGACTCGCAGTTTCTGACGGTCGTTTTATTCGAACATCGCGAGAACGAGTAGACGTGTTCGAGATCGTCACGCTGCTCCTCATGGCGGCCGTCGGGACGGCGGTCGTCTGGAAAGGGAGCGCCTGGCTCGAGGACGCGGCGAACGACCTCGCGGTCGCGTACGGGCTGCCGGCGGTCGTTCAGGGGGCCGTAATCGCCGCCGTGGGCTCGAGTACGCCGGAACTGGCGAGCGTCCTGCTCGCGACGCTGTTGCACGGCGAATTCGAGCTCGGCGTGGGTTCGATTGTCGGTTCGGCGACGTTCAACCTCCTCGTGATCCCGGGACTCGCGGTGCTCGTCGGCGGCGACATCGATACGACCCGCGAACTGGTCTACAAGGAATCGCTGTTCTACATGCTCGCGGTTGCATCGTTGCTGTTGACGTTCTCGCTCGCGGTGATCTACAATCCCGCCGACGCGGCCGGCGTCCGGATCGGGGGAACCGTCTCGCGGCCGCTCGCCCTGTTTCCGGTCGCGCTGTACGGGCTCTACCTGTTCACGCAGTACCTCGACGCCACCGAATCAGACGACACGACGGACGCGTCGATCGCGCTCGCACGGACGTGGGCCCGGTTCGTCGTCGGGCTGGTACTCATCGTCGTCGGCGTCGAAGCGCTTGTTCGGTCGGCGATCGGCCTCGGAGACGCGTTCGGAACGCCGTCGTTCCTCTGGGGGATGACCGTCGTGGCCGCCGGCTCGAGCCTGCCCGACGCGTTCGTCAGTCTCACGGCCGCGCGGGCCGATCGGCCGACGGTCACGCTGGCGAACGTCCTCGGGAGCAACACCTTCGACCTGCTCGTCGCCGTCCCGGTCGGCGTCCTCGTCGCAGGGTCGCTGACGGTGAACTTCGCCCACATCGTGCCGATGATGGGGTTTCTCGTCCTGGCGACGATCGTGTTCTTTGCGATCTCCCGGACCGGCATGGAACTCTCTCGACGGGAAGCGTGGGTCCTCCTGGGGTTGTACGCGGCGTTCGTCTGCTGGCTCCTGCTCGAGAGCCTTCGGGTCGTTAGCGTACTCCAATTCTGACGGAATAACGGGTCGTGTACTCGCTCGAGAATGATATACATCGCATACAGTAAATATCACGAATATGTTCGTCTAATGATTTTACCGTCTCCCGTTTGATATCCGTGTATGAGCGACGATCCCGATTCCGACGAGCACCGATTCGCCACGAACAGCGTCCACGCCGGCCAGGAGCCCGATCCGACGACGGGGGCTCGCGCGCCGCCGCTGTACCAGACCACTTCCTACCAGTTCGAGGACACCGAGCACGCCGCCGCGCTGTTCGGGTTAGAGGAGACGGGCAACATCTACTCGCGGATCATGAACCCGACGAACGCGATGTTAGAGGAGCGCATCGCGACGCTGGAGGGCGGCGTCGGTGCGCTCGCGACCGCCTCGGGGATGGCCGCCTTCGATCTGGCGACGTTCATCCTCGCGGACGTCGGCGACAACATCGTCTCCTCGTCATCGCTCTACGGGGGAACCTACACCTATCTCACGCATACCGTCTCGAAACGGGGAATCGAGACGAAGTTCGTCGATACGCTCGACTACGAGGCTTACGCGGACGCCATCGACGATGACACCGCGTTCGTTCACCTCGAGACCATCGGTAACCCCGCGCTGGTGACGCCGGACATCGAACGGATCGCCGACATCGCCCACGACCACGACGTGCCGCTGTTCGTCGACAACACCTTCGCGACGCCGTATCTCTGCCGACCCTTAGAGCACGGAGCCGATCTGGTCTGGAACTCGACGACTAAGTGGATCCACGGCGCGGGGTCGACGGTCGGCGGAATCCTCGTCGACGGCGGCTCCTTCCCCTGGGAGGAGGGCGACTATCCCGAGATCACCGAGCCGAACCCGGCCTATCACGGCGTGAACTTCTACGAGACGTTCGGCGAGGCAGCGTTCTCGGTCGTCGCCCGCACTCGCGGCCTGCGCGATCTGGGCAACCAGCAGGCTCCCTTCGACGCCTGGGTCACGCTCCAGAAACTCGAGTCGCTCCCCCTTCGCATGGAGAAACACTGCGAGAACGCGATGGCCGTCGCGGAGTATCTCGAGGACCACTCGAAGGTATCGTGGGTCAACTACCCCGGCCTCGAGAGCCACGAGACCCACGAGAACGCCCAGAGGTACCTCGAGGGCGGCTACGGCGGCATGATCACGTTCGGCCTCGAAGGAGGGTACGACGCCGCGGAGACGGTCTGTAACGAGGTCGACCTGACGAGCCTACTGGCCAACGTCGGCGACGCGAAGACGCTGATCATCCACCCCGCGAGCACGACCCACCAGCAACTCTCCGAGGAGGAGAAACTGGCCAGCGGCGTCACCGACGACCTCATTCGGATTTCCGTGGGGATCGAGGACGTCGACGACGTGATCGCGGACCTCGACCAAGCGATCGAGCAGGCGTAATTCGGCCGTGACTGCGGCTCGCTCGGCGGTGACTGCGGCCCGGATCGACCGCGGCTCGGAGTGACTGCGACCGCGGTCGGGCGACGATTCCAGTGCACTGTGACTAGCCCTCGTCGTTAAGTTCTCGGGGTCCGACTGATCGACTATGCCGACCGGGCTACTCACGTCAGACGCGTCGGAACAGATCGTTGCGACCTGTCGAACGGCCATCGGCGACAGCCTCCGTTCGGTCACCTACTTCACGCGGGACGACTACGAGCAGCTCTACCTCCGGGAGGACTTAGAGCGCGACGCCGACCTCTCGACGTTCATCGGCCACGAGTGGCGCGGGTTCAAGACGACCCAGACCGCCTACGAGGGGTCCGAACTCGGCGCGTACGACTACACGATTCGGGTCTTCGAGAACGGCTTCCTGATCCGCGTGACCAACGACAGCGAGGGCGTCTTCGTCACCACCGACGGCCTGACGGTCAAGGACTTCGAAGAAGTCGCGACGGCGCTCGACTCGTTCCTCAGCAGTCACGAGATTTCGTAACGGAGTCGTCGCCCGCACTCGAGCGGTCGTCGTCATCGGACTCCGTCCGATCGTCCGCCTCGTCGTCGGCGTCCCGCCCGCCGATCGGCAGGCCGGACCCGTGGTCGCCGTCCGTTCCGAGGAGGCGAGCGAAGCGACGACGTTCCGCGGCGTGTCTGTCGAGACTCATGCCGCCGCTAGAGGATCGTTTCCCTTGTAGTAATGCGGGCCGTTTCCGGGAGAAATTCGGTACTTCCCTCGCGAAACGGTCCCGTCGCCGCCCCGCGATTTCCGCTGCGTAACAGTTTCCTACGAGGTGGACCGCGCAACGTCGGCACAGCGTAACACCCTTTTCCGCCACGCCCGTGGATGTCTCTAATGACCGATCTTCCAGACCCCGTCGCCAGCGAACTCGAGTCCCACGACGCGTTCGACCGGACCGGCGACGGCTACGATCTCGCGACGACCGTCTTCGAGACGACGATCACGGCCGACGACGCCGACGGGAAACGCGACGGCCGATTCCGCGTCACCGTCTTCCTCCCCAGCCTCGACGCCGCCGTCGCCGACGAGGTCGTCGCGGATCCCGTCGAGGACGGCTGGTTCGAGACCCTCGAGCGACGCCTGCAGGACGTCTTCACCGTCGCCCACACGAGCACCCACGACGAGCCGGTCGTCGAACGCGACGCCGACGAAGTCCGCGTCCGCCTCGAGTACACCGCCTGGGACGCCGGCGAGGGCGTCGACGATGCCAAGGCCCTGATCGAGTTCGTCGAGGGCACCTTCGCACAGGGAATCATCCCCGGCTACGAGTATCAGGGCGAGGCGGCGACGCTGCTCGAAAACGCCCAGAGCAGAGGGCAACAAGCCGCGGACGGGGACGGAAGCAGCGGCGGTATGCCGCTATAGCCCGCCGACGAGCGTTTCCCACTCAAGGTTTTGTTCTGTGGCCGAGAATGGGGCTCGAGCAGACGCGAGATCCTCACGACTCGGGGGAGAGCAGGCGGTTACCCGAAATTCACCGCGAGCGAAGCCGCAGGCTGAGCGAGCGGGCCGACGACTGACCCGGAACGAGAGCGCGGCTTCGCCGCGCCCTCGGCAAAAATTCGTCTTTAGTCCATCGCGATGTACGTCTGTGTGTCTTCGACGCCCTCGATGGCCTGGATGTGGGTGGCCGCGATTGCTTTGACTTCAGCGGGCGTCTCGACCACCGCTTTCGCGATGAGATCGACGTCACCGGCGACGATGTGAGCCGATTGAACGCCGTCGATGGATTCGATACTGTCTCTGAGTCGATCCGCCTCGCCCGTGTTCGCCTTGATCATGATGAACGCGGTAACCATCAGTTGACACCTCCGGAATCGGACTCGGTCTCCGGCTCCGAGTCCGTCTCGGTCTCCAGCAGTTCCGTCGCCGCTGAACTCGAGCCCGCGCCCGCGTTCGCGGCCGCACGCTTCGCCGTCTCGCCGACCAGGAGCTGGCGGACCTCGCTCAGGACGGCGAAGTCAGCCAGGACGACGAGTCGGTCGTCGTCCTCGATCGAGAGGTCTTCGGTGGGAATCTCGAGCGGGGCCTCGCCCTTCCCGAAGGCGAGGAGGGTCGCATCGGCGGGCAGTTGCAGTTCGCTGATCGTGTAGCCGTTGACTGGGGCCTCGCTGGTGATCGTGAGTTCGACGACCTGCAGATGCGGGGCGATGTCGGCGATGGCGCGGATCGTCCCGCCGAGCAGGGCGTTTTTCGCGCCGATCGCGCCGAGGCGTTCGGGATAGATGATCTCGTCGACCTGCTCGGCGTACTTGCGATAAATCCCCTCGCGGTAGGCCTCGTCGATCCGCATGACGGTTCGACAGCCGTAGTGGTCGCCGATCATGCAGGCGGTGAAGTTGACGTTGAGGTCGCCGGTCAGCGCGCCGACGGCGTCGGCCTCCGTGATGCCGGCCTCCTCCAGAACGTCTTCGCGGGACCCGTCGCCCTCGACGACGGGAAAGCCCTGGTCACGGGCGCGTCTGAGCGTCGGTTCGTCGCGTTCGACCATCGTCACCTCGTGGTCCTCGTCACGCAAGACGCGTGCTGTGCGCAGACCGACCCGTCCGGCCCCGATAATCACGAACCGCATGGACGGGAGTACACCGGCCCCGGTGAATAAGTTTGCCCCCGACTACCATGGGATACCGTCGAACGGGTCGTTCGACTCGACGATCGATTCCGACGGAGAAAGGAAGATCGAACGAGCGTCGACGGCCGCGACGACCGTCTCGCGAGAACGAGTGACCGAGCCGTTATCCCATCGCAATGTACGTCTTCGTGTCGGTGACGCCGTCCAGCCCCTGAATGCTCGAGGAGACGGTCTGGAGCACGTCGTAGACTTCCGCTGCGTCGACCTCCGCGATGATATCGTAGTTGCCCGCGACGATATGCGCGTCGGCGACCGACTCGAGGCCGTCGATCTCTGCGAGCAGCCCCTCGGACTTTCCGGCGGCCGTCTTCACCATGATGAACGCGTGGACCATCGAAGGTGTGGTACACTCTGGCACGACTAAAGGCTTTGCCCGAATCCGGCGTCGAGATTTCTCCGCCGAACGCGGACAGTCGAAGCGATGAGAGCCGAGAGAGCGACTACTCGGAGTCCGCCGCCGTCGCGATCGCGTCCGTCACCGCCTCGAGCACCGCATCGGGCGACTGCGTCGCGTCGACGCGGACGAACCGGTCGGGGTCGCGCTCGATCAGCCGCTCGTAGTTCTCGCGGACCGCCTCGAGGTACTCGGCTCGTTCGAACTTGTTCGTCGTTCCCGCGCGGGTCGCGGCGGCCTCGGGATCGAGATCGAGGTAGACTGTCAGGTCCGGCTCGGTCGAGAACGGCCGGTGGATGTCGATGACGTACTCGAGCGGATCGTCGAGGTCGTGGCCGTCGGCTGCGGCGAGCGTCGCACCCTGATAGGCGAACCGCGAGTCCGAGTACCGGTCGGAGATCACGAGGTCGCCGCGCTCGAGGGCGGGGTCGATCACCCGCGAGAGGTGGTCGGCGTGATCGGCGGTGTAGAGGAAGAGTTCCGCCAGCGGGTCGGCGTCGTCGTCCTCGATCGAGCGATAGACGGCGTCGCCGTACCAGGAGTCGTCCGTCGGTTCGCGCGTGAACACGGCGTCGGGATAGCGCTCCTCGAGCGCCTCCCGGACCGTCGTCTTGCCGCTGCCGTCCAGTCCCTCGAGCGTGACGAGCATGGTCGCCTCTCGTCGTGACGGCTACTACAATCTGTCGAGCCTCGAGTCGCCTTCTCACGTAGCCGCCCACTATTTATCGCTGCGGAGTCATATTCCGTCCATGAACGTCCTCGTCGCCGGTGGCACCGGCTTCATCGGCACGAACCTGTGTGCGGAACTGGTCGAGCGCGGCCACGAGGTGACGGCACTCTCTCGATCCCCGGACGATGAGGGGCTCCCCGACGGCGTGGAGTCTGCGATGGGCGACGTCAGCGCCTACGATTCGATCGCCAATACGGTGGCGGACCACGACGCCGTCGTCAACCTCGTCTCGCTCTCGCCGCTCTACAAGCCCCGCGGCGGGCCGGGTCACGAGGAAGTCCACCTCGGGGGCACCGAGAACCTCGTCCGGGCCGCCGAAGCCGGCGACGCCACTCGATTCCTTCAGATAAGCGCGCTCGGTGCCGATCCGAACGGTGCGACGGCCTATATCCGCGCCAAGGGGAAGGCCGAGGCAGTTGTCACGGAGTCCTCGCTCGAGTGGACGATCGTTCGCCCGTCGGTCGTCTTCGGCGACGGCAGCGAGTTCATCGAGTTCACGAAGACCCTGACGACGCCGTACGTGACGGGATTGCCGGGCGGTGGAAAGACGCGGTTCCAGCCTATCTGGATCGGCGACCTCGTCCCGATGCTGGCCGAGACGCTCGAGGACGACGCCCACGTCGGCGAAACCTACGAGCTCGCCGGGCCACAGATCGCTACGCTCGCAGACATCACGGAGCTGGTCTACGCGGCCGAGGGAAAAGACGTCACGATCGTCTCGATCCCGATGGGGCTGGCGAAACTGGGCCTCTCCGCGGTCGACTCGCTCCCGTTCGTCCCCTTCGGCCCCGATCAGGCCCGATCGCTCGAGTTCGACAACACGGTCGACGACAACGACGTGACCGCGTTCGGCCGCGATCCCGCGGACCTGCGGACGCTCGGTTCGTATCTCGGCCTCGAGCGAACCGGTACCCGGGAGAAACGTCCGGAAACGGTTTGACGTCGCCGCCCGGTCGTTCGGATTTCACTCGCCGCCTCTGATGTAAAAATATCTATGGGTCGAGTGACACCGTTTTTTCGGACACAGAATCGGCCCGAATACCGTCTCGTTCCGTCGATTAGCTTCAATAGTAACTCAATCGAGAAAGTCAGATTTGCACAAGATTTATATCCTCCATTGCACTGGTACCAATCCAACGGAGCCCCCTGACAAACAATGAAGCTGGCGATGATCGGATTCGGACAGGCCGGTGGCAAAATCGTCGATCGGTTCCTCGATTACGACGATCGGACGGGTAGCGGAATCGTCCGGGCAGCGATCGCTGTCAACTCCGCGAAAGCGGACCTCATGGGTCTGGATAATATTCCACAGGAGAATCGCGTACTCATCGGCCAGGCCCGGGTGAAGGGCCACGGCGTGGGTGCTGACAACGAGCTCGGCGCGGAAGTCGCCGAGGAGGACATCGACGAGGTCCAAAACGCCATCGACCAGATCCCGACTCACGAGGTCGACGCCTTCCTGATCGTTTCCGGGATGGGCGGCGGTACCGGATCGGGCGGCGCGCCGGTCCTCGCCAAACACCTCAAGCGAATCTACACGATCCCCGTCTACGGGCTCGGCGTCCTGCCGGGCACGGACGAAGGCGGAATCTATACGCTCAACGCGGCGCGGTCCTTCCAGACGTTCGTTCGCGAAGTCGACAACCTGCTCGTCTTCGACAACGACTCCTGGCGACAGACCGGCGAGTCCGTTGAGGGCGGCTACGACCAGATCAACGAGGAGATCGTCCGCCGGTTCGGCATCCTCTTCGGAGCTGGCGAAGTCGGCGACGGCCAGGAAGTAGCCGAGAGCGTCGTCGACTCCTCGGAGATCATCAACACGCTCTCCGGCGGCGGCGTCTCCACCGTCGGATTCGCCTCCGAGGAAGTCGAACTCAACTCCGGCGGCGGGCTGCTCTCGCGGTTCACCGGCGACGGTGGCGGCGGGACGGACGACGATCTCGACGCCGCGAACACGACCAACCGCATCACGAGCCTCGTCCGCAAGGCCGCACTCGGCCGACTCACGCTCCCCTGCGAGATCGAAGGCACGGAGCGCGCCCTGCTCGTGCTCTCCGGTCCGCCGGAGTACCTGAACCGGAAAGGCATCGAACGCGGCCGCAAGTGGCTCGAGGAGGAAACGGGCAGCATGGAAGTTCGCGGTGGCGACTTCCCCCGAGAAGAGCCCGAGGTGGCCGCGGCGATCTTGCTCTCGGGCGTGACGAACGTCCCGCGGATCAAGCGCCTCCAGCAGGTCGCTATCGAGGCACAGGACAACATCGACGACATCCAACAGGAGAGCGAGGAGAACCTCGAGGAACTCGTCGAGGACGACGAAGACGAGCTCGAGCCGCTGTTCTAGGCCGCCGTTCTTTCGTATTCGACGGCGCGAGGGCCGGACTCGTGTCAGGGGGCGCGGCGATCGATACCACCGTTCGATAGCGGCGAGTGATCCGCTCGCGACGGCGGTCACCGCCGACGGCCGGTCACACTCCGACGCGCTTTTGAGCGCGCTCGGAGTACCACAATCAGATTCAGATGCGCGTCGTGGTCCCGTTCGCCGCCGAGACGCCGAAGACTCGCCTCGAGTCCGTGCTCTCTCCGGGCGAGCGCTCGCGGTTCGCCCGCGCGATGCTCGCCGATGTACTGCGTGCGATCGTCGCAGCGGGCCACGAGCCGACGGTCGTCTCGACCGCCCCGCTCGCGGTCGACGACCTCGAGCTTCCGGGCGAGGTCACTGCGGCCACCTCGGTCACAGTTGACGAGCGGCCACTGACCGAGGCGGTCAACGCGCGGCTGCCCGGCAGCGACGGCGGGAACGAGGGAGACGGCGTGGACAGTGGTTCCGATTCCGATCCCAACCGCGACCCCGTCGCCATCGTCATGGCGGACCTCGCGCTGGCGACTCCCGACGCGCTCGAGACGCTGCTGACGACGTCGGCCGACGTCGCGATCGCACCGGGGCGGGGCGGCGGGACGAACGCGCTCGTCGTCCGCCACCCCGCGTTCCGCGTGGACTACCACGGGACCTCCTATCTCGACCACCGCGAGATCGCCCGCGAGGTCGAGGCCGACCTCGAGACGGTCGACTCGTTCCGGCTGGGGACCGACATCGACGAGCCGGCGGACCTGGTCGAAGTACTCGTCCATGGGCGCGAGAGCCACCGTGCGCCCGCCCGCCTCCGCGAGTTCGGGTTCGTCCTCGACGATCGGGACGGGCGGGTCGACGTCGCTCGCGAGGACGATCGTCCGCCGGAGTGATGTCTTCTTGTCATGAATATCACCGCGAAGTGAAGCCCTTATGTGCCGAGCGACGACACTGAGAGGTAATGTTTCCCGGGGCGAGCGAGTACGGCGTCGATATCGCGGTCGACGATGCGGCCGTCGAAGACCTCCTGCAGGTCAGTCCGAGCGACGTCGAGGCACCGTCGGCGCTGACGTTTTCGCGGAACGTGTTCGTTCCGCTCACGACGGCCTGTCGCTACACGTGTACCTACTGTACCTACTTCGACCCGCCGGGCCAGGCCTCCCTGCTCTCGCTCGAGGAGATCCGCGAGATCTGTCAGCGCGGGGCCGACGCGGGCTGTACGGAGGCGCTGTTCACGTTCGGCGACGACCCCGACGAGCGCTACACCGAGATTCACGCCCAACTCGCAGAGTGGGGCCACGACTCGATCCACAGCTACCTGCGCGAGGCCTGTGAAGTGGCACTCGAGGAGGGGCTGCTCCCCCACGCGAACCCGGGCGACCAGACCCGCGAGCAGCTGGCGACCGTCGCGGACGTCAACGCCAGCATGGGCGTGATGCTCGAGACGACCGCCGAGGTCGGAGCCCACGCCGGGCCGCGGCGCAAGGTGCCGGGCCAGCGGCTGCGCACCCTCAAAAACGCGGGCGGACTCGACGTCGCCTTCACGACCGGGATTCTCGTCGGGATCGGCGAGAACTGGCGCGACCGCGCGGAGAGCCTGCTGGCCATCCGCGAACTCCACGAGCGCTACGATCACATCCAGGAGGTGATCGTCCAGCCCGTCGTGGACAACGAACGCTGGTCGGACGGCTCGCCCGATCTCGCGACGATGCGGCAGGTGACGGCGATGGCTCGCGTCGCCCTACCCGAGGAGGTCTCGGTGCAGGTGCCGCCGAACCTCGCCCCCGCGAAGGAACTGATCGATTGCGGCGTCGACGATCTGGGGGGCGTCTCGCCGGTCACCGACGACCACATCAACCCCGACTACACGTGGCCCGCGCTCAGGGAACTCGAGGAGATCGCCGCGTCGGCGGCCCTCCCGCTCGGGGAACGGCTCCCGGTCTACGAGCGGTTCCTGCCGCCGGCCCTGCGAACGGACGGGTTCGACGGGCGGGTCGCCGACGGTGCAGGGAGCGGCGGGTCGGACGGAAATCGCGACTGGATCTCGCCGACGATCCGGGACGCGCTCGCGGCCGACGATTCGGCGGGCGAGCGCTATCGCGCAGTGCTTCGGGACGAGACGGCGACGGCCTCGAACTGAGCGCGGCTACCGGTACGCTACCGGACGAATGTCGATCGGACTGCTCCGGAGAGCCGACACTACCAGTAGTTTGTACTATAGTTTCGGTATTCAGAGTTGGCCACGGAATTCACGATACGTACAGGACAAGCAGTTACCGAGGCAGCTATTGATTTATCCGAAGGATGCCAAAAGTTGCCTGCTGAATATAGAGAATGGATGCAGTAAACCGACTCTATTTATCCCAACCAACTGTGCTGAAGTAACTGGTTAATAGAGATATTGTGGTCGGACGCTGAAGTCAGAGGAGGTCTACGATAGTATGGGGCCTATTCTCGTCGATCCGATCGAATTGTGCCGTACTGACTGCAAAAATTTTATCATGTTGACGTTTGCACCTCGAAGGTATGTACCGCCGTGCCCTCCTCACACTCGTCGGCGGGAGTCTCACCGCCGTAGCAGGGTGTAGCGATGTCGCCGACGAGCAGACAACCAGTCCACAGTCGAACGACATACCTGATGACACCCCTACCGGGGTCCCGTCGGAAGATCCCCGCATCGATGTCGACCTAACGACGGCACAGTACCGCGTCCACGTCGACGAGGTGAGCCACCCGACAGGAATTAATCAAGGGATTAATCAAAGAAACATCCTCTCTGCTGAGGATCGGCATCCGGACTTCGAGACGGCGATACGGGAAGCTCGAGACGACGGCGAGTTCCAGACAGTGGATCCCTCCGAGGGGCTGCTACAGTCGATCGACGAGTTCCGGCGGTTCGGGATCGGCTATCGGTACCTCCCGTATGTCGAACTCGATGGCCAGGAGTACAAGTTCGCTGCCGCGGTTCCGGAGTACGTCTACCGATTAGACAGAAACCATTCCGACGCTGGCGATCCCGACGACATCGATGTCGACCCCGACCGCATCGCCCACTTTGAGGACGATGTTGACTCCGAACTCGTCGAGGCGTTTGTCGACACGCTCGCCGCCCTGACGCCGGGCTCGCCACGTGACTCGTATCGTAGATCGATCGTTCCCGAGGAGGTTGCGTCTTTCGTCGAGACATACGATTACCTCGAGACGCCACAGATAGTTGCTCCCATCGAGGCCGACGTTGAGGACCCCGGCGTCCCGTACACGATCAGGGTCGAGGAACTCACTGAGAGGGATCTGAGGGGGCAGGAAATCCTCGATATTGACGAGTTCGATCCCGAACTTCGCTCATTTCTCGGGACTGCGATTGCCTCGCCACATCGTGCTGAGACCATCTCGACCGACCAGCGGGAGTATCGGACGGATGAGATTCCCGACCTGTACTGGGAATACGTCACCTCCTCTCGCAGGGACGTCATGGATCCGTACGTCCGGCACGAGGGCGAGGTGTACGAGGTCCGCGTCGAGGAACCCGACCGCGATCACCCCATCAACCTCACAGTTACTCCGGTCTCCGACGTAGAGCGTCCGACTTTCGAGATCACGATCTCGCCCGACGAGACCGTCGAGGAGGACGACGAGGTAATATTGCAAAGCCACGGACTTCTCCCGAGTGTACTGTGGGTCGGCGATGGGGACGAACGTCATCTCCCGAGTGTACTGTGGGCCGGCGATGGGGACGAACGTCACCGACTGGAGACGCCTGTCGATGACCGCATCGAGTGGCAGGAGGTGGATCAGGACGAGGCTGACAGAAAAGATGCCGAATATGCTACCCCTGACCGAGTGATCGTCAACCGCCAGCGTGACACCCTGGTTGCGGGCCAGTCTATCACTCGAGCGTACACGTTACCTGAGTCTGTATCCGATGGGACCTACCGTGGGTGGGCATCGCTCGAGGTAGGGCTGAACGGCCCTCATTATGATATGACGGCACATCCATTCGGCGTCACGCTGGAGATAGACACCGAGTGAGTTGAAGCTTACTGACTACATTCTCTGTACTGTCTGATCACTCCCCTTCACAAATTGACTCATAGTCTGTGCCACATTCGCGCTCTGTATTCAGCACGAGAGTCTGAATGCCTCTCAGTCCTGATAAAAACCCTGTTCAATAAGCACACGCAGCTATCGAATCGCCCGACCCGTTTTCAAGTGGAATCCCGATAGAGAAATCGTGCTACTATCTACTGGTAGGTGAGTCCCCGACGACCCATCCTGCACGTCGCTGCGGCGCTCAGTTGTAGAATCGCATGACTGCGAAAAGAATCACCGGTGGGATCATGATGATGCCGATGGACACGATTGCGGCGAGCGAAGTGAATGCCGCCACGACCGGGAGAACGGATACGAGCAGTAGTCAAACCAGTAGCACGATAATGATGTTGAGACGAAATATTACTTCTTTTTCTGTCCTTGTACCAAATTCTGATTTTTGATATAAAAATACTCGGGTGCGACCGAGTCGGTTACTCGCGCTCGAGGCGACCCGGTGCGACGGCACAGCCACAGGGGGAGGCGGTCGCCTCGAGCGGCCCGCTTACGGTCACGACCCAGACGGAGCGACCGCAGGTGGGGCAGTCGGGGAGCGACGATTCGACCGCCTCGAACGATTCGTCGTCGGTCATCGCGACCCTCCGGGACGGCGCGACCGCCGAGGGCAGTGCGAACGGTCCCGGGAATCGGGCGCTGTCGCTGGTCGTTGGAGTTGATTCCACCGTCGTTCGGGACGTTTATATCCCGGTAGAATGTACGCGTTCATGGCTTTCGAAGCCTTCCGGCTTGGAAGCCAGGTCTCGGGTGGCTCTAGCACCCGGGACATTTCGATGCGTGCCCCATTGTGTGTGCGCTCGGAGACCGGCTTCCGCTTGAATGTTCGTACGGCATGACTTATAACTACTGGATAGTACTATGAGAATTATCCGATGCGGCTCGAATAGAGGTGGTTTCTTCGCTGGAATTCTCGAATGAAGCGGTTCGGTCGAGAGTGAGACTGACAGCGACGGGCGTCTTGCTCATGCTGGCAAGAGGGAGTCGCCACGCCCTCCCCAGCCGATTCACTCGTTCCCGCTGGTCACTCGTTCATCCCTCGCGCGAGGTCGTGTCGCGGTTCGTCTCTCGAGGCGCTCCGCCCGTCGCACCTCGCACTCACCGCGACACAGCACGCGCCACCGCACGGTAGAGGGCAGGGGCTGTGGAAGAGCCGACGACTCGATCCGTCTCGAGGTTACGGCGAAAAGTACGCCTCGTGAACCGCCAGCCCCTCGTCCTCGAGCACCGGACCCTCGACGGTCGTCGATCCGCCGGCCCGGTCGACGACCTCCTCGCAGGGAATTTCGATCACGCCGTCGTCCCGCAGTTCCGCCAGCGAGTCGACGGGGACGCTGTAGACGACCCGACCGAGCCCCGCGTAGACGATCGCGCTCGCGCACATAGGACATGGCTCAGTGCTGGTGTACATCGTACACGCTGCGCGATCGCTCGGCTCGAGTTCGCTCGCGGCCCACCGGGCCAGTTTGAACTCCGGATGCGCCGAGATGTCGTCGTCGGTGAGCGTGGTGTTCTCTGCCGTCCGGACGATATCGTCGTCGAGGACGAGTAAGGAACCGAAGGGGGTGTTGCCGCCCTCGACCGCCGATTCGGCGAGTTCGATCGCGCGTCGAACGTGAGATTCGTCGGTCGCCATACCGGCCGCTTCCGTCGCCGCAACCGAAACGCTTCCCCTCGCTCGAGCGGCGGCGGCGGTCGCCGATCGCGCTCGCCCGGCCTGCTGACTACGAACAGGAGAAGCCGCCGTCGACGACCAGCGCGTGTCCGGTGACCCAGTCCGCTTCGTCGCTGGCCAGGAACAGCATCGCGTTGGCGATGTCCTCGGGCTCCCCGAGTCGCTTGAGCGGATAGTACCGCGCCAGGTCCTCCTTGGCCTGTTGCCACTCCTCTTCGGTCCGGTTCTCTCGAGGCATCGCCGTGTCCGTGACGCCCGGACAGACCGCGTTCGCCCGGACGCCGGCTGGGCCGACCTCCGCCGCGACGGTCCGCGTGAAGTTGACGACCGCGCCCTTCGACAGCGAGTACGCGCCGAGTTCCGGCGCGCCGATGACGCCGGCCAGCGACGCGGTGTTGACGATCGCACCCGATCCCTGCTCCTTGAAATGCGGAATCACGGCGTGGCAGCCGTTCCAGACGCCCTTGACGTTCACGTCGATGACCCGATCGCGCTCGCCCTCGTCGATCTCCTCGATCTTCGAGCGCTGGTGGCTGACCCCCGCATTGTTGAGCATGATATCGAGGCCGAACTCCGAGACCGCCTCGTCGACGGCCGCGTGGACCGCGTCAGCGTCGCGGACGTCCAACTCGAGAGCAGTCCCCGCCTGACCCGCGCTCTCGACGCGATCGATCGTCTCCTCGGCTCCCTCGAGGTCGATGTCGGCCGCGACGATCGTCGCGCCCTCCTCGGCGAACAGTTCGGCCGCTTCCCGGCCGAGTCCGGATCCTGCACCCGTGATAAACGCTGTCTTGCCTTCGAGTCGCATACTCATGCCTTCTCGAGTAACCACATAAATTATCGGACCGACGCGTCAGGACGACGATTCAGGAACGATCGACGCCATCGGTTCGCTCCGGCGGTATTGACAATAATAAAACAGATATACGACCACGGTTTTGTCGTTTCCACCTTCAGCGTCAGGCGGAACCATCTTCCGGTCATTCACTCGGAGGTAGATAATGATAGTCCGATTTCAAATAGAAGTCGGTGAAGATCACGAACATCCATCATTCTACGTTTCGTTTCCGTAGCGAAACGCTCGAGCGGGCTTTCATGACCGTTGTAACGAACGACGGAAGCGGGACGGTCTCGGCGGACGATTTCGAAAGACGAACCTTATCAGTCGCTATATCGGCGATTCATCCCCCGATTATCGGTCATCGATCTACTAATCATTGATGAAGGAATCTGTGATACCGCTAAGAAGAGCGAGTAACGTACCTGACTACGGCAATTTCACTACCGCGAACGTCCGACTATCACGTTCTCGAAGGGAAGCGTCCGGAACGTTCGGAGCCGTTTTTGCGAGTTCGGGGCCCCGTTTCACTTGGATCGTCATGAGAGAGAATCCAAGCCGACGGACGGTATTGAAAAGTGCAGTAGCAACAGGTGCGGTAGCGACAGGTATCGGTGCAATCGGCGGACAGGCAGCCGCACAGCAGGACGCAGATATTACCGTAGACGCGAGTGACCTCCAGATCACCCCTCAGCGAGGACAACAGCGAGCCGCTGGCCTGATCAACGTCCAAGTTCAGAATCTGGCGATTCAAGACGTTCTCGAGGTGACCATTGCCGGTATTGCAGTCAACATCCAGAACGTTAACATTCTGTCTGATAACGTAGTTAACATCAATGTTTCTGACGCAGTTGACATCGAAGGAAACCAAGTGCAAGTAGCTGTTACCGTCCTCGGAGAAACGGTACAAGGGGCGGAACAGACTGTTACTGGGACCGACACGATAGACGTTCAACAGACTGGTCAAACAGGCAACTGACCAGCGGTCTCGACTTGGCGGAGCTTCCCACCGGAAGTAAATTTCTAAGAGAGGAATACTTCCGGTGCCAATTCTCTCATCTATATTAGTTACCTGTAATCGTTGAGTATGACTCGTCATCCCTCGTAACACTGTGAGAGGGACTGTCCATACGCAGTGAACTGCTGCTCAAGCAGCGTCGTCAACAAATACGCGGCTGATCGCGCCGCGTCGTACGGCGGCGCGACCTCCATCGGGTCGGCAGTATCGTTGGCGGAGAGTTCCCCCGAGGATTTCGACGACGGCCAGCGCCTGTGAGACCGAGAGGCCACTGGGTTCCGGCATGCCGAGAACGACTGGGGATCGAACGAGTCGATGTCGAAGGTGACGGAACCGATATCGGTCCTGGCCGCGGCGTCTGCGATGACGTCGCGCACGATGGGACAATTCTCGACAGTGCGCGCGGTGTACTGTTGTATAGAGAACACCACACACTATTATGCTGCTCAACTGCCGGGTACCCCGTATGCACGTCGATCTGACTCACCCGATCGAGACTGGGATGCAGACGTATCCCGACGACCCCGCGGTCACCGTCCGGCGACATGCGACGCACGAGGACCACGGCGTCCGCGTCGACGCCCTCGAGTGTGGGAGCCACACCGGCACTCACGTCGATGCGCCCGCACACGTCGACCAGGACGGGAAGACCCTCGACGCCTATCCCCCGGAGCGGTTCGTCTTCGACGCCGTCCGGGTCGACTGCCGCGATCTCGGAGCCCGCGAGCCGATTCCCGCCGCTCGAGTGCCCGACGTCGACGCCGACCTCGCGGCGTTCCGGACCGGTTGGGACGCTCACTGGGGGACCGACCGATACCTCGAGCATCCCTATCTCTCGCCGGCGGCGGCCGAGGCCTGCGTCGAACGGGGGTTCGACGTGGCCGTCGACGCGCTCAATCCAGACCCGACGCCGACGGACGACGCCGGCGAGGACGAGCCCGAGGGGTTCCAGGCGCACCACGCGCTGTTGGGGGACGATCTGCTGATCCTCGAGAACCTGACGAACCTCGGGGCGGTCGAGGAGCGGTTCGAACTCCGGGCGTACCCGATCGCGCTCGCGAGCGACGGCGCACCGGTGCGAGCCGTCGGCGTCGAGCGGACGGACGAGTGACGCCAACCTTGTGTGAGCCGTGGGTTCGATTCGGTTCAAAACGAGTGACCCGAAAGCGTCGGCCGGGAGCGCCGCTCGGATAGCGAGCGACGCCCGACCGAGAACGGGCTACCGACCGCGTCTGCCGTTCGTTTCCGGCCCGGACAGGAGCCACTTGAGCAGGGTCGCTTCGCCGCGACGGAGAATCGTGCTCGCCGTTCCCTTATCGATCCCGACCGTCTCGGCGACTTCCGCGAGCGTACACTCCCGCGGGACTTCGTAATAGCCCTCCCGTATCGCGATTTCGAGGAGTTCACGCTGGCGATCGGTCACCAGGGTGTCGGCGTCCGTAGTGCTCACCAGCGACTGCAGTTCGTACGCCGCGTCCGACGCCTCGAGCGTCGCCTGGAGTCGGTCGAGTTCGTCGCGCGTCCCGGTCAGGTCGAATTCGAACCAGCCATCTCGAGCGGTGACTGGGAACTCGACGGGGAGCGACGACCGTTCGACGAAATCGTAGAGGCCGGTATCGGTCGTCTCGTACTTGCCGAGCGCGCGTCCGTCGGCCAACTCGAGCAGTTCGAACCGGGTGGTCGCAGGATGAGAACGCAACGCGTCGACGCTCGCGTCCGGGTTCTCCGCCCTGATCTCACCGAGTTCGATCGCGCGGTCGCCGGTTCGGTATCCCGTCAGGAGCGTAAACGTCGCGTCGGGGAACGTCTGTGAGAGCTCTCTCACCCAGATGCCCTCCGGGAGGCGGATCCGAAACTGTGCGCGAATCATGGCCCGGTACCGGTGAGAGCCGAGAGCCGTCGGACGCTGGACTCGCGCCGGTCTCCGCCGTTCGGATAGCGGCCGATCGGGTCTGACGCCAACATGTTGGGGTAATCGGCACGGACGATCCCCGCGATCATTAACGTGATGTCGGAACAGCATCGCAGCGCCGACGGAGTGATCGAGAGGAGAGTGACCGCCGACCGCGACGAGGCGTTCGTCGTCTTCCAGATCGGACTCCGTATCAACGCGTTCTGGAAGGTTCACCGCTGGCTCCCGTTGTTGCTCGTCGCACCGCGGATGGTTCGAGAACTGGTCGCCGATTCGGAGTCGGGACTGCTCGAGAGTCGAACGGTGGTCGGTCCGGGACTCCGCCATATCGGGTTCGTCCAGTACTGGGAGTCGTTCGACGCCCTGCGAGAGTACGCCCGTGACGGCGACCGATTACACGCTCCCGCCTGGCGAGACTACTACCAGAGTGGAACCGGATCGGACGCTGCCGTCGGTATCTGGCACGAAACGTATCTCGTGCGGGCCGGCGAGTACGAGACCGTGTACAACAACATGCCGCCGCACGGACTCGCGGCGTGCGACGGGACTGAGATCGTGCCAGCAGCCGACCAGCGGGAGACGGCCGCCGGCCGGCTGGGTCACACGGACGAAGAACCGGATTCCACCGGCGACGTGAGCGAGGCGAACTGACCGCGGAGCTCGGTCTCGTTACGCTTCGAGCGAGTTACGCGCTGGATCGACGGCTATCGTCCGTTGCTGATCGACGCGGCTCGCCGATCAGTCGTCGGCGAGAACGCGTTCCTCGCGCTCCGCTCGAGTCAGGAGCGGCGTGCCGTCGGCCTTCGGCCCGAGCCGGGGAGCGAAGGGCGGTTCGTCGGGATCGATGACGCGGCGCTTCTCGTAGTCGGTCGAGCGCTCGACGGGGACCCGCCCGATCGAGGCGATCATCTCGACGTAGTCCTCGAACGAGCGGAACTCGCCGTGCTCGCCGCCGGCACGGGTCGTGATCTCCTCGGAGAGGATCGTCCCCATGTAGTCGTCGGCCCCGCAGTTGAGCATCTTCAGTCCCTGCTCGTCGCCGTACTTGACCCACGAGGACTGGATGTGGTCGATGTTGTCGAGGAACAGCCTCGAGACGGCGATCATCAGTTCGTCCTCGTCGATGCTCGGGCCGCTCGAGACGACGTCGTGTTCGAACAGCGGCGTGTTCTGGTGGATAAAGGAGAGGGGGACGAATTCCGTGATGTTGCCGGTTCGATCCTGCAAGTCCCGAATCCGCTTCAGGTGCATCGCGCGATGGGCCTCGTTCTCGACGTGGCCGTACATGATCGTCGCCGTCATCCCGAGACCGGCGTTCGCGGCGGCCTCCATGGCCTCGAGCCAACCGTCGGTACTGATCTTGCCGGGGCAGATGACCTCGCGGACCTCCTCGACGAGGATCTCCGCCGCAGTGCCGGGAACGGTATCGAGCCCCGCCTCCTGCAGCCGTCGGTAGACCTCCTCGTAGGACCAGTCGGTGCCCCGCCGGGCGTGGTAGGCTTCTTCGGGCGTCATCGAGTGGACGTGAACGCCGTCGACGCTCATCGCCGAAATCTGGTCGGTGTACGTGCCGGGGCTGGTCTCGTAGACCGCCGGCGGCTTGTAGTTGACGTCCTTTGGGTTCGGGTGGTCGTCGAGGATCTCGCGGTGCTCCGCGTCGAGGGCGAACGCGGGGTGGAGACCGGAGACCGAGGTGACCTCGTAGATGCCCCGATCGACGGCGTCGGCGACGATCTCGCGGGATTCGGCGGGCGTCTTCGTGAAGCCGGCCGTCTCGATCTCCGTCTCGCTCTCGAAGGTGTGGGCGGCGTCCTTGAAGTTACAGAAGAGACAGCCCACGTTACAGGCCGTCGTGACGTTGTTGTTCAGGTTCGCGATGAAGGTGACCTCCTCGCCGACCTGCTCGGCGCGGCGGCGGTCGGCCGCCTCGAGCACGCGCTCCTTGCGTTTCCGGTCGATCCCCTCGCTGTCCGTTCCCGTGGTGAATAACTCGATCGCGTCGTCGACCGTGAGTCGGTCGCCGTCGCGTGCCTTTGCCAGTGCGTTCTCGAAGGACTGGTCGGTCTCGGGAACGTGATCGAACGTGAGGTCGGCCTCGGTCACCGGTCGCTCCATCGACGTAACGATACCCGTACAGCGAGAAAAGCATGGTGGATGCGGTATCGCGGGGACGACGCAGCCGTCGCTCGAGGCGCGCCGCCGGCTCACCATCGAGCGGACCCACCGAACTGTCCGGGACCGGTCTCGAGGCGAGACGACGCTCACGCCGATTCCGCGGTCGGCCACTGGCGGACGTCCGATTCGACGAGCGCGAGCAGCAGTCGGCGGCGCTCGCGCAGGTCCGCCACGGACGCGTCGAACGACTCGTCGGAAACGGTCGGCACGTCCCCATCGCGCAGCGGCTCGAGCGACGGGGCCGGCGGGGACCGATCGGCGGGGTCGATGAACGCGTCGTCGAGCGTTCCGAGATAGCTGCGGACGCTCGCCCGCGCGTTTCTGACGATCGTGTCGCTGGGCCGGTCCCCCTCGGGAACGCCGAAGCGCAACAGCGTGAGCGTCTCGTCGAGGAGGGCGACGCTCGTCACCGGCGCTCGGTCGGTCTGCCCGCTGTGGAAGTAGTGGAGAATCGGGTACGCCTTGTGGTTCGCCGTGAGCGTGTTCAGCTGCGACGTGAGCTCGTTCAGGGACAGCGCCAGCCCGTCGAACTCCTCGCCGTTCCAACTGGTTCGGAGGATCCCGTCGCTTCGGGTCCCGAGGCCGCTCACGCTGCTCGCGAACGACCGCTTTTGCGTGACGGCGTCGAGAACGGAGAGGACGTAGGTGACGCTCAGGGTGACGAAGAGCATCCCGCTGGCCGTCGCGAGCGTCGTCGCGATCTGCCACGGTCCCTCGCGCGGAACGAGGTCGCCGATTCCCAGGGTGAATATCGTGTAGCCGGTGTAGTAAATCCGGTCCGACCAGGAGATCGGACTCCCGTTGACCGTATCGACGAGGGGATATTCGGCGCTCGCGAAGAGAAGCGTCCAACCGGTCCAGAGGAGGACGAGCCAGGTGACGAGGCCGACGACGAGGATCGATGGCCCCGAGAGAGTGAGCAGGCGAGAGCCCGGATCGCCGACCCGCCGGAACCCGCTCCACGTCGCCGCCATCAGCCACGAGGTGAGCGGCCCGGCACCCCCCTCGACCCAGAGCGTCGTCCACAGGAGATCCGCGACGACGGCGGCGAGCAGGAGTATCCCGAGACCGAACGGGATCGGATTCATCGCATCGCCACCTCGAGACCGAACGAGTCGCCGATCCGTCGCGGTCGTCGGCCCGCGGACGAGCGGCGGTCGGACGCGGCGTCCCGGGCCGAAATCGGTATCTGCACGCAATCGCGTTCGGTCTCGAGGCGGAAAATACTCCGACCGGATGCTCCCTGCCGTCGAACCACCGCTTCGGTCGCGGTCCGCCCGTCCGTCGAACGCAGGTCTCGGAATTATCGGTGTGGACCGCGAACGCTCACGCATGAGCTCACGGACGCCGGACGAGTGCGTGGATCTCGCCCTCGACGAGGGGGCCGACGAGGAGAAGCGAGCGGACGCGATTCACGAACTGAAAACGGCGAACGAGTGCGACGAACTCGCCGCGCTCGTCCGCGAGAACGGTATCGACGAGCGGTATCGCCGGCAGGCCCTCGAGGCGTTAGCGACGCCCCAGTGTGATTCGACGCTGCGCGAACTCGTCGAGGAGGAGCCGCTCGAGGGATCGCTCGGCGAGGAGGCCGAGGAACTGCTGGCGACCGTCGAGGACGACTGAGCGCGGCGGAGCCGTCCGAACGCGGCGAGGGACGTCCTCGACGGTCGCGAACCGTCCGCCCGATATTGAAACCTTCTTACGGTCCGGCCACGGCAACTGGAGTATGAGCGACGGCGGCGAATCCATCCTGAGGTGTCACGCGTGACGAGCGTCAAAGAGTTCCGCATCGAGGACGCGGCGACCGACGAGGAGTTCGGCCGCGGAGCGTTCGTCTTCACCGACGACTACTCGGTGTTCGACTGGGGGAAGATGCCCGACCAGATCCCCCAGAAGGGCGCGAGCCTCTGTACGATGGGCGCGTTCAACTTCGAACTGCTCGAGAGCGAGGGCGTCCCGACCCACTACCGCGGCGTCGTCGAGAACGGCGACGTCGTCGCCCTCGAGGACGCTTCCCACCCGCCCTGGGAGATGGCAATCGACCTCACGCAGGTGCCGGACCTGCCCCACGAGGGTCGGGAGTACGACTACGAGCACTACCACGATGCGGCCGGCGAGAACTACCTGATTCCCCTCGAGATCGTCTTCCGCAACCGGGTCCCCGTCGGCTCGAGTCTGCGAGACCGAACCGAGCCCGCCGATCACGGTCTCGACCTCGAGAGCTGGCCCGACGAGGCCGTCGACCTTGACGAGCCGATCGTCGAGTTCACCACGAAGTACGAGGAGAGCGACCGCCAACTCGAGCGCGACGAGGCCGACTCGATCGCCGGCAAGGCGTCGATTGGGGACCTCGAGTCGCTCGCCCGCAAGGTCAACCGGATCGTCACCGAGCAGGCCGACTCGGCCGGATTGGTCCACGAGGACGGCAAGATCGAGTGCCTCTACTATCAGGGCGACCTCCGCGTCGCCGACGTCGTCGGCACGTTCGACGAGAACCGCTTCAGCTACGAGGGCACCCAGCTCTCGAAGGAGGTGCTCCGCCAGTACCACAAGCGCACCCAACCCGAGTGGGTCCAAGCCGTCGACGCCGCCAAGGCAACGGCGAAGCGGAAAGACGTCGCCGACTGGAAGTCCCTCTGCGACGAGGAGCCCGAACCGCTCGACGACGACGTCCTCGAGACCGCCAGCGATCTCTACCGCGCCGGTGCCAACGCCTACACCGGCCGGGACGTCTTCGACGCGCCCCCGCTCTCGAGCGCGATCGGTGCAGTACAGCGGCTGTAACGACCGACTTCTGTCGCGACGCTCTCGATCACGCGCGACCCGAGACTCAGTCAAATGGTATCGGTTCGCAATCGCGGTCGGACAAAGTAACCCTCATATTGGGGGACTGGCCACATTCGGACGACCGCAAATGAGCCTCGCTACCAGTGGAGTCACAGCGGGTATCGTCCTGTTCAACCTTACCACCGGCATCACGGCCGTCGCGAGCGCCATGTTGACGCTGTTCGTGCTCGTGATGGTGCTGTTCGCCGCCGCACCGCTGTTCTCGTCGACGTGGGTCGGCCAGCAGGACGTGACGTCGACCGCCGGGTCCCGCGCCGAACCGAGCGACGACTGACGGGCCATTTTTCGGTCGCCGGTCGCGAGTCGACGCGGAGCCACTCTCTTGTCCGTCCGCGACGACGACCGACTATGGAAACGGCAGTTACGGTGTACGGTCCGCTCCGGAGTGCGACCGGCGGAAAAACCGTGACGCTCGAGTGGGCGGGCGGGACCGTCGCGGACGCCCTCGCGGCCATCGTCGAGGCGTATCCGCGAGCGGAGCCCCACCTCTTCGACGGCGACGCGGTTCGCTCGAGCGTCAGAGTCTCGATCGACGGGGAGCGTGCGGGGCTCGAGCGGGCGGTTCCGGACGACGCGTCGCTGACGGTGGTTCCGGCGGTTCAGGGCGGCGCTGCGGAGAAGTGGCCGGCGTGAGGAGAACGTGTCAGGAAGGCTGAACGGGACCTGTCGACGAGCCGCGACGGATTCGATACCGCAGCGGGCTCGATCAAGTAGCGCTTTTCGTGCTCCGATTCGAAGGAGGACCGTGGACCCAGACACTGCTGAGTTCGGGTTCGAGCTCCGGGCCTGCCGGTGGGCCGAACGCGAGTGGCCGCCGGGAGGGGACCCCGCCGGCGACGACACCGCGATCGTCGTCGCCCGCCAACTCGGGACGAAGCGCCGCCGTTGGGACACCATCGTCCTCGAGTGCGATCCCGAGGCTCTCCGCCAGCGAGCGAAATTCGGCCTCGAGCGGCTCGACGATGATCTCCGCCACGTCGTCCGAAACGCCCCCGAAGAGTGGGCCTACTACCGCGACGCGCTTCCCCACCCCGGCTACCCGTGGCGATACGTCCGCGAGGCGATCCACGGCGCCGCCGACCGCGGAATCCTCGAGACCAGAAAGAACGGTAATCGCATCGAGATCCGGCGAAAGTGGGTCTATCCGGACTGGCTCGAGCGGATCGTCGCGATCGAGAACAAGCCGGATCTCGACGCCAGCGCCGCCCGCGCGCTCGCCTCGCAACTCGAGTACGACGTCGCGATGGGGCTGGCCGACGAGGTCTGGGTCGCGACCCGGCAGACGGGCGACGCCGTCGAACCCGCCCTCTTCGAGGACCTCCCGATCGAGGCGGGCATCCTCTCGCTCGAGCCCGATGACCTGACCGCCGCGGTCGAATGGTACCCTCGATCGCTCGCGGTCGACGAGCCGGGGAGCCGGATCCTCGATCGGCCGGCCGGCGGCGAGCGCGACGGCTCCGCCGCCCGCTTCGAGTACGTCGATCCCGACTGGAAGGCCGACAAACGGCTCACGATCGCCGAGCGCGCCTACGAACGCGGCTGGCGCTCGTTCGTCGACACGATGCGTCCCGACTGCCGCCACTTCCAGTTGCGCGCTCGAGACGCGACCCAGGCGCTGCCGTACTGCGCCGCCGAGGACCGGTGCCAGACGGCCGCCGAGTGTTCCGGCTCCTGTGGCGAGTTCGAGCCCGAGCCGCCGGTCTGGCGCACCCGCGGCTGGCCGATCGAGGGCGGCCCCGGAAAACGATCGCAACGGGTTCTCGAGGAGCGCCGGCGGCGACGGCGACCCGGACTGTAGCGCCGCGAACGCTCGAGGCGTCAGTCCGAGACGGCGACCTCGAGGTCGTCGCGCTCGACTGCCAGCCGGAACGTCGGAACGGTGCGGTACTCGACCTCGACGACGCCCTTCCGGCGCAGACTCTGGAGCCCCGAGCGGACGTCCTCGGCCTCGGGGTCGATATCGTACTCGTCTCGGAGCTTGTGGAGCACCGAGACGACGCTCTCGGATCGCTCCTCGGGACCGGCTAGCACCGCGACGATCCGGGCCTGGAGTTCGGGCACGCGGATCTTGGAGGGAGCCCCGTCGGCCTCGGGATCGCTCTCGATGCCCGGTTCGACGTCGACCAGATCGGCCGCCTCCGCGGTCGCGCGGATCAGGCTGTTGTCGTCCCGGAAGTAGTAGTCGCCGAGTTCGTTCTCGAGGTACTGGTGGACCTCGCTGCCGCTTTCCATCCCCCATCGCTCCTGTAGCTCCGAGTTCTTCGTCGGCTGTAGCTCCACCACGTCCGCCAACCGATCCTTGGCCTCCTCCGAGAGCGTCATCGTCAAACCGTATGCGCATCCGGTACTTTTGCGTTGCGTCCCACCGCGGGCTCGAGGTCTCTCGCCTCGCCTCTCTCAGCCGACCTCGTCGAGGAACGACCGCAGGTCCTCGACGAACAGGTCGGGAACTTCCATCGCCGCGAAGTGGCCGCCTTCCGGCATATCGTTCCAGTAGGCGACGTCGTAGACCTCCTCGGCCCAGGCGCGGGGCGTCTTGTACACTTCGGCCGGATAGCGGGCGTGACCGGTGGGCACGTCGACGGACTCCGGCGTCGCCGCCCCCACGTCCGTTTCGTAGTAGAGTCGCATCGAGGCGTTGATCGTTCCCGTCAGCCAGTAGACGCTGAGATTGTCGAGCAAGCGGTCGCGGTCGATCCACGACTCGAGGTCGCCGTCGCAGTCGCTCCAAGTGCAGAACTTCTCGACGATCCAGCCGGCGAGCCCGGCCGGCGAGTCGGTGAGCCCGTACGCGAGGCTCTGCGGTTTCGTCGCCTGAATCTCGTGGTACGCGGTCTCGCCGTCGCGAAACGCCGCGGTCTCGCGGTAGTCGGCCATACCTTCCTCGTCCAGCAGCGCGGTCGGATCGTCGCCCTCGAGCGACGACGGGTTCAGGAAGAGCATGTTCGTGTGGATCGCGTCCACGCGGTCTGGATAGTTCGCAGCCAGGAGAGCGGTGACCAGCGCACCCCAGTCGCCGCCCTGGGCGACGTATCGATCGTAGCCGAGGCGAGCCATCAGTTCGGCGACGGCGTCGGCCACCCGCGGCACGTCGTACCCCCGTTCGGTCGTGGGACCCGAGAACCCGAATCCCGGAAGCGACGGCGCGACGACGTGGAACGCGTCCGCCGGATCGCCGCCGTGGCTCGCCGGGTCAGTGAGCGGACCGAAGACGTCGAGGAACTCCGCGACCGACCCCGGCCAGCCGTGGCTCACGACCAGCGGCGTCGCGTCCGGTTCGGGCGAGCGGACGTGATAGAAGTGGAGCCGCTGACCGTCGATCGTCGTCACGTACTGGTCGAACGCGTTGAATCGGTCCTCGAACGCCGCCCAGTCGAACGCCTCGCGCCAGTACTCACAGAGGTCCCGGAGCGACTCGCGTTCGGTCCCGTACGCCCAGCCCGCGTCGGGGAGTTGATCGGGCCAGCGGGTCCGTTCCAGTCGCGTCCGGAGGTCGTCGATCTCGGCTCGATCGACCGATACCTCGAACGGACGAATCGAGCCGTCCTCTTCCGTCGTCACGGCGAGCCCCCGTTGCCGGTGCCGTCGATTCGTATAGTATTGATAGCAATGCGCATATAGACTGCAACTCGGTCGCGCCACAAAGTAATGCCGCGAGTTCAATCGCTCCCGACGACCGGCACGGAGGCCGTCGCCTCGAGCGTCTCTTCGACCTGCGTATAGACGAGAATCGTCCCGAGCACGGCGAGCGCGGTCCCGAAGACGAACGGGACCTCGAAGCCGAATCCCACCAGCGCGCCCGAGGAGAGCGGGCCGACGGCGATGCCGTAGCCGAAGGCCATCGTGAGCACCGACAGCTTCGAGCCGGACTCGCCCTCGCCGGCGAGGTCACCGACCAGGGCGAGCGACGGGGCGAACACCATCGCAGCGGCGATCCCCTGACACAGCCGCGCGAGAAACATCAGTTCGGAGGAGAGAATGAACCCCTGCACGAGCGTCGTCGGGATCAACAACACCATGCCGGTGACGATGAACGGCCGGCGGCCGTAGCGGTCGCAGGCCCGCCCGATCGGCGTCTGCAGGGCGACCTGCGCGATGATGAACGCCGCGAACTGCAGGCCGAACCAGGTCGCGCCCTGCTCGAGGCGGGCGTTGACCTGGGGCTGGATGGTCGCGAACAGTGCGATCGCGGTCGCCATGAACAGCGACGCGACGCCGAGCGTGAAAACGGGATCGAGCAGATTGGTGCCCGACCGGTCGAGGATCGGAATCGAGAGGTCCGCGCCGGCGTTGGCCACCGTCGACTCGGGGTCGGAGACGAGGATCGTCACCAGGACGTAGCTGATCGTGGCCGTGATCGTCGCGACGTAGAAGGCCGCGTCGAAGCCGTCGACTCTCACCCCGGCGGGGAGCGCGTACGGGCCGCGACTGACGACTGCACCGGCCACCGCCGGACCGGCACCGAAGCCGACCAGTCGGAACGTGTTGTAGACGCCCATGTTCCCACCGCGGTCGCCGGTCGTCGCGAGTTCGTTCACGAGCGCGACCGACGCCGGGATGATGAAGGCGACGCTGACGCCCTGGAGCCCGCGGATGACGAGCAGGGAGACGTACGTCTCGGCGAAGACGTAGATGAGGTTCGTCATCGCGAGGCCGGCGAGCCCAACCAAAATAAAGGGCTTTCGACGGCCGAGACGGTCCGATAGCCGTCCGGTAAACGGTTGAAAACTGCTGTTGAGGAACCCGAACAGGGAGAGGATCACTCCGATGATCATCGACTCGCCGAACCCGAACGTCATCCCGTCGACGACGCCGCTGGTCACGTACAGCGGAATGACGATGATCAGAAACGAGTTCCCGATCCCGTCCGCCATTCGAGCGCCCGCGAGCGCGAGCACCCGACGATCGACGGCGAAGGGTGCGACGATCCGATCGACGATCCCTCGCATCGGCTCTACCTGCGATAGCCCGCCCGATTATAGTTTCGAAACGAAATGTTATATTCCGTGACAGTGTCCCGAATTATCGCGGAGCTACAAGCCTGTCGCCCGCGTTCGTTCGCCCATGTCCGACGTCAAACTCAGCCGCATCGAAACCGTCCTCGAGGACCTCGAGTACCCGATCGAACGGGACCGGGCCGCCGCCGAACTCGAAGACGTCACGCTCCTGCTGGCGGACGGCGAGCGAAACTTGGGGTCGCTCATCGAGCAGAGCGGCAGCGACCGCTTCGAGTCGATGGACGACCTCGAGTCGGAACTCAACAATGTCCTCCCGCGGGAGGCCGT
Organism: Natrinema amylolyticum; assembly: GCF_020515625.1. NCBI lineage: Archaea > Methanobacteriati > Methanobacteriota > Halobacteria > Halobacteriales > Natrialbaceae > Natrinema > Natrinema amylolyticum. The sequence continues at coordinate 301,109 of NZ_JAIWPJ010000002.1, read as the reverse complement.
CGGCGAGCCGTATCAGTCCGAGGGCGAGGGGTAGCGCTCTGCGGCGGGAGCGCCGCCGCGACCGATCAACGATCCTAAACAGGTTCCTTAAGTCGCTCCACCTCCGTAGCCCGGACAACGATGGAATTCTGCGACGAATGCGGTTCGATGATGAAAGCCGAGGACGGCATCTGGGAGTGTGGCAGCTGCGGGTATACGGAGCCGAAAGGCGACGCTGATCAGTACGTCATCACCGACGACCAGGAGATCGGCGAGGTCATCGAGTCCTCCGGCGAAACGTCACTGCCCGAGACCGACGCCCGCTGTCCCGAGTGCGGCAACGACCGCGCCCACTGGTATATGCAACAGATCCGGGCGGCCGACGAGTCCGAGACGCGCTTCTTCATCTGTACCGAGTGCGAGCACAAATGGAGGGAGGACGACAACTAACGAAATTTTGCTCTGCGGTCTATCGCGAGCGAGGCGCTCAGCGCCTCGCTCGCGATGTCCCTCGGCAAAATTTCGATTAAAAGCACTCCTCCCTCCGGTCCGTTCACTACGTTCACTTCACATCGGTCGTCGGCCCGCTCGCTCCCTTCGGTCGCTCGCGGTCGTGTCGGGTGACGGCCTGCCCTCCCCCGGATCGCGGACTCCTCGCGTTGCTCGGAGCCCGCTCTCGGCCGCTGTTCTCGAGTTACTGGTAAATCCGAGCTAGAACTGACTGAAAAATCGTCTCGCTGAACGGTGACGCAACTCGAGCAAAGAGAGGCCGCGCTACTCGTTGCGCGCGATCGTCAGATAGCCGGTGTGACCGACGGGGGCGGTCGACGGCCGCGATCCCCGTTCGTCGAACTGCATCTCGCGCTGAATCGTCTCTCGAGTCGTCACGTTCGCGAGGCCGACCTCGCGGGCGGTCTCCGCGACCTCTCGAGTCGACTCGATGAACGGACTGTAGACCGCGACGAACCCGCCGTCGACGAGCAGTTCCGGCGCGTGCTCGACCATCGCAGGCGCGTCGGCCGTATCGAGCGTGAGCACGTCGAACGACGACGGCTCGAGGTCGTCGAGCTGCTCGAGAACGTCACCGGTTCGGACGTCGACGGCGTCCGCAACGCCGCCCAGTGCCATGTTCTCGCGGGCGACATCCGCGAAGTCGGCGTCCTGCTCGTAGGTCACGACGTCGGCACCGGCCCGTGCCATCAGTGCCGTGAGCACGCCCGTTCCAGTGCCGGCGTCAAGCACGCGGTCACCCTGGGCGATCCCCGTCTCGCCGATCACCAGTCCGATGTCGCGGGGAACCATCGGCGCGCCCGTCCGCTCGAAGTGATGAAAGAGGTCCGGCCCTCGCAGTCGGCGGACCCGAAACTCGTCGCCCAGATGCGTCTCGATCGTGTCGCCCGACTGGACGTCCTCCGGGACCTCGAGCACGCCGAGGTCGGTCCCCATCTCGTCGCCGGGTTCGACGAGGTACTCGCGGTCGCCGCGAACGAGCAGGACCGGGACGCGGTCGTCTTCGCTCTCAGTCTCTACTTCGGTCTCCGTCTCGGCGTCGTCCCCGTCGTCCGCGATATCCTCACCGCTCACGCGAGTCACTCGAGGGACTCGACTGCTGCGGCGAGGTCGCCGTCGTTGTCCTCGAGGGCCGCGCGGGCCTCGTCCTCGCCCACGCCGGCTCGCGTGGCGACGAGTTCGACGTCGTCGTCGGGGATCGCCGGACCGGCGTCGCTACCGGAGTCGCCGCCGGCGCTGCCACCGGCCGAGCCGGCCTCGACCTCTTCGGGTGAGCCGATGACCTGGTAGGTCTCCTGGCCGCGGGCGTCCATCTTCGTGACCTCGGCGTCGTCGAAGACGAGGTCGTACTCGTCGGTCCGGATGATGACCTCTTCGGCGTCGATGTCCTCGACGTCGATGCCCATCTGCTCCATCATCTGTTCCATCTTGCGCGGGTTGAGTCCGCCGCCGCCTCCTCCAAACATACTCGACACGTCGCCACCGGCGACCTTTTACTTTGTCGTTCGCTCGAGCGTCACCGCCCGCTCGAGCGCGAGTACTCCGGATCGAAGATCTGCGCCGACATCGGGTCCGGATCGCCCTCGGTGAGGTTGTATCTCGCGAAGTCCTCGACGCCGGCCTCGCGGAGGAACTCTTCGTCGTAGACGCAGTTTCCGGTGAACTCGGCCGGGTCGCGGGTCAGTATCTCCAGGACGGTGTCCGAGACGATTTCGGGCGTCCGCCAGTCGTCCTCGGTCCCCATCTCGAAGTAACGCGTCGCGCGCGTATCGATGGCAGTCACCGGCCAGAAGGAGTTACAGCCGACGTCGTCGTCCGCCAGTTCCTGGGCCAGCGACAGCGTGACGAAGGACATCCCCATTTTCGACCAGGAGTAGGCCGCCGCCCCCGGCGCGCGGTCGATCTCGACTGGTGGCGCGTTCGTCAGAATCCAGGCGTCCGCCTCGGCGTCCCGAAGGTGATCGATGAAGCCCCGCGAGACGAGATAGGTGCCGCGGACGTTGACCTCGTTCAGGAGGTCGTACCGGTCGGCCGGCAGCTCCTCGACGGTCCCCATCTGGATGGCCGAGGCGTTGTTGATGACGATGTTGATCTCGCCCATCTCCTCGATCGCTTCGTCGATGGCCGCGTCGACGGCGTCCTCGTCGCGGACGTCCAACTGGATCGCGTGCGTCTCGACGCCCTTCGCCGCGCACTCCTCGGCCGTCCGGTGAATCGTCCCCTCGAGGTCGGAGTCCGAGTCGTCGACGGTCTTGCCCGTCGAGACGATGTCACATCCCCGTTCGGCGAGCGCGAGCGCGAGTTGCTTTCCGATCCCCCGCGTCGTTCCCGTGATAAACGCGGCTTGGCCGTGTAGATCTGGTTGCTGTCGCATCCGTGTTTGATACACACTGTCACACACTATTAGTCCATTCAAACTCCCGGAGCGTCGACCGACGTTTTCAATCGGTCCCGGCGCGTGGTGTCCCGCAATGGTCGACGAATTCGACGCCCTGCTCGAGGCGTTCGAACTGAAAGACGAGCGCCGGACGGGGTGGGTACTCCGCGGGATCGAATCACCGGAGTCGGTCGCGGCCCATACCTGGGGCGTTGCGACGCTGTGTCTCCTCTACGCCGACCGCGCCGACGGGGACGTGGACCGCGAGCGGGCGGTCTCGATGGCGCTGGTTCACGACCTCGCGGAGGCGCGCACCGGCGATATCGCGACTCGAGCGGACGACGGCGACCAACGGGTGTCCGGTGAAGAGAAGGCCGACCGCGAGCGGACGGCGATCACCAACCTGCTCGAGCCGTTCGGCGGTGCGGAATCGGACGTCGACGCTCGGTCGCTCTGGGTGGAGTACGAGGCCCGCGAGACGCCGACCGCACGCTTCGTCAAAGACATGGATCTGGTAGATAACTGTCTGCAGGCGCTCAAATACGAGCGCGAGAGTCGCTACGACGACACCGACGAGAACGATGCGTTCGACCGGTACGAGAATCTCGACGAGTTCTTCGCGACGGCCGCCCCGCGGCTCCGAACGGGGATCGGCGAAACGCTGTTCGAGGAGGTCAAAACGCAATATGAACGAGAGATCGGGCGGGAGTGTCGGCTGTAGCGGTCTCGCTGTGGCATCGATAGTCGTCGATTCGGCAGCCGTCGGTCACGTCTCCGCGGGCGCGCCCTCGCGGACGTTCACCGCCATCCCCGTCTCGAAGTCCCGAATCGCCCCGGCATCGAGCCGTGCGGTCCCGACCGCGAGCAACTCGCCGCGCTCGTGGACGACCAGCACCTCGTCGCCCGGGCGGATCTCGTCGCCGACCTCGAGGACGAACTTCGTGAAGACGTTCTTCTCGTCGCGGACGAAGGGTTCGCTCTCGTCGTCGACGACGACCCGGTAGGCGGGCTCGGCGAGTGCCGCGTCGAGCCGGCGACCGCCCTCGAGACCGAGGGTGAACCGGCCGTCGGTGCCGAAGGAGACGATCCGACCGGCGTCGGCGTGGACCTGCTGGGGCCGCCCCGAAGAGGTGCGTTTGACCGTCAGCGATTCGGCGGGCGGGAATAGCGCCGCGCCGGCCCCTGACCCGAACTGGTAGTCCGCGATGGTCCGGAGCTGTGGCAGTCCCGCGCTCCCGTCTGTTGCGCTCATTACCTGGAATTCGAGACGGCGGGTCGAAAGCCCTTCGACCTGACTGCACGGGCCGCTATCGGTGTCCCCGCGGTGCAGTCGCCGTCGGCGAACTCAGCCAGCGGCGACGCTGGACGAACCGTCGATTATCAGTCGTCGGGTCGGAATGAAATGGTGAATGTTATAATAACCGATGCGGTACTACCGGCATCGCATGGACGTCACGCAAATCGGGCTCGGGGTCGCCTTGCTCGTTATCGGTACCCTGACACTCGCTGGCCCGGCCGCGCTCGTCACGGGCCCGTTCGTCTATCTTCTGACCGGCGCGACCCTGCTCGTCACGGCATACGCGCTGTTGATCGGCCTCTGGCAGTCCCGGAAACCGAACGCTCGTACCAATTGAAGCGGTCGGTACGATAGACCGACGGCCACGCATCGCCGCTCTCGAGGGGCGATTTCGGTCGACTGCGATCGGGATCTCCCGCCAGTTCAGAGCAGGAACGTCTCGTGGCGATCGCCGAGATCGAGGAACGAGTCGGCCGCGTCGATGAGTTCCTCGGCCGTCGAGGACTGGAATGCCATCACTTCGACGCGGACGCCCTCGTGACGCAAATGCGAGCAGAGCCGCGAGAAGTCGCCGTCGCCCGTACAGAGGACGATCGTATCGACGTGGTTCGCGAGCGTCACCGCGTCCAAACTCATCCCGACGTCCCAGTCGGCCTTCTTCGTGCCGTCGGAGAACGTCTTGATATCCTTGATCTTCGGCTCGAAGCCGATATCGACCAGCGCCTCGAAGAAACTCTCCTCCTCGGGCGAATCCGCCCGGATGACGTACGCGATCGCGCGCGTGAGTTGGCGGTCCTGAACGGCCTTCTCGAGCAGCGCGGAGTAGTCGATATTCCGGCTGTGAAGGCTCTGTGCGGTGTGATAGAGATTCTGCGCGTCGACGAGAACGGCGACGCGCTGCCCGGGATGAATTTCCGTCATACACTAGCATGGCGCGGGCGACCATAAAAAATCGCGGCGTTTGGTCCCGCCGCGGTGCCCGCCGACCGGTGTTCAGTTCCGGAGCTTCTGGATACGCTTTTCCGTCGGCGGATGCGTCGCGAACAACGTCTGCAGGAGCCCCTTCTCGGAGTTGAAGATACACAGCGCGTTCACGCTGTCGTCGATCTGCGACTCGCGGCCCTGCGATCCCTGCGAGATCTTCTCGAGGGCGCGGGCGAGCGGGTCGCCACTGCCGATATACTGGCGGGCGTCCTCGTCGGCGACGTACTCGCGGTACCGCGAGATGGCGAGGACGAAGATCATCACGAGCATCTGTGCGATGTTCGAGAGGACCATGCCGACGATGATCCCGCCGATTCCGCGCTCGCTACTCATGATGTAGACCATGTAGGCGACCCAGCCGACCATCATGGCGATGGAACTGCCCAGCACCATCGCGAGGACGTCGCGGTTCTTGATGTGGGCGAGTTCGTGGGCGATCACGCCCTCGAGTTCGTCGCGCTGGAGGAGGCGGATGAGTTCCGTCGAGACGACGACGACGCCCTTGCCCTTTCGGCCGGTCGCGAAGGCGTTGGGGACGCCCATGTCCATGACCATCAGTTTGGGCTTTTTGATGCCCATATCTCGACAGAGAGAGTCAACCATATGATGTATTTCCTGATACTGGCCGTCTTCGGGCATCGGTTCGGCCTTTCTGGTCGCCGACCACGTCCCGATCTTGTACTGGATGACCGGCAACACGAGCAGTCCCAGCGCCACTAACGGCCACGCGCCGAAGCCGAACATCGCCAGGCCGAAGGCGCCGACGAGCATGTAGAACGCGAACAGGATCGAGCCGACGATCGCCATTCGCACTTTCAGTCCGAAATCTGTCATAGATGCTGGTAAGTAACGCTCGGGCATAAATTACGCGGAATTGTATGTCAGGTATTGAATAGCACGGGACTGATCCGACCGAAGACACAACTAATAAGTCTGGGTAGGCCAGTTGACCGTATATGCGCCACGCCGCTCACCCGACCATCGGTCCCGTCGTGAGTGGTGTCTGCCCTCGTTTTCCGAAACGTAAACGTGCGTAGGTGTGCTCGCGGCGGGCTGGCACTCCGTCCCGGGGACGATTCGACCGCGCACGACTGATTCACGGACGATCACCGACCGTCCACCGATCGGAACCGATACACCCTACCGATTGGGGACGAACACACGACCCAACGACACCGTATCCGACACATGAGTTCACCTATCGACCTTTCGGGCGTCTTCCCGGCGATGTGTACGCCCTTCGACGACGAGGAGCGAATCGACTTCGAAACACTGCGGACCGACGCCCAGCGCCTCGAGGCCGCGGGCGTCGACGGGCTCGTCCCCGTCGGCTCGACCGGCGAGTCGGCGACGCTGACCCACGACGAGCACGTCCAGGTCGTCGAGGCGGTCATCGATGCCGTCGACGACGTGCCCGTCATCGCGGGCACCGGCTCGAACAACACGCGAGAGGCGCTCGAACTGTCCGAGCGCGCCGCCGACGCGGGTGCGGACGGCCTGTTGCTCATCTCGCCGTACTACAACAAGCCCGAGCAGCGCGGGCTGGTCGAGCACTATCGAACGATCGCGGACGCCGTCGACCTGCCACAGATCGTCTACAACGTCCCCTCGCGGACGGGTCGGAACATCGATCCCGACACCGCCGTCGAGCTGGCACGGCACGACAACATCGCGGGGTTCAAGGCCGCGAGCGGCGATCTGGGTCAGATCGGCGAAATCGCCGAACGGACGACCGACGAGGAGTTCGCGGTCCTCTCGGGCGACGACGCGCTCACCCTCCCGACCATCTCGGTCGGCGGGACCGGGACCATCAGCGTCGCAGCGAACATCGAACCCGAGCGGACCTGTGCGATGGTCGGCGCGGCGCTCGACGGCGACTACGAGCGCGCACGGGACCTTCACCACGAACTCGGGCAGCTGTTCCGCGGACTCTTCGTCGAGACCAACCCGATCCCGGTCAAGGAGGCCATGCAGATCCGCGGCTACGGCCCCGCTCGGATGCGCTCCCCGCTCACCCGACTGGCCGACGAGTACCGCGAGGACCTCGAGGCGGTGCTGTCCGACCTCGAGCGCGACTCGGCGGCGGTCGCCGACGCGGAGGGCGATCGATGACGGCGCGGATCGGCGTCACCGGCGCGACCGGCCGCATGGGCCGGGAAGTGATCGCCGCGGCGACGGCCCGCGAGGACTGCGAGGTCGTCTTCGCCGTCAACCGCGATCCCGACGGCGGGACCGTCGACGGCGTCGAGATCGAGTCCGCAGCCGAGTTCGACTCGCTGGTCGCCGACCGCGAGCCGACCGCCGTGATCGACTTCACCGGGCCGGAGTCGGCCGTCGACTACGTCGAGGCGTGCGTCGACGCCGACGTCGCGTTCGTCACCGGAACGACCGGCTTCGACGACGACCAGTACGAGGCGCTCGAGGCGGCCAGCGAGGACATCGCCGTCCTCCACGCGCCGAACTTCGCGCGCGGCGTTCAGGCGCTCGTCAACGTCGTCGGCGAGGCGGTCCGGAACCTGCAGGGCTACGACGTGGAACTCGTCGAGACCCACCACAACGGCAAGCGCGACGCGCCGAGCGGCACCGCGAACCGGCTGCTCGAGGAGATCGAAGCCAACGGCGACTTCGGCGAGCGCACGCACGGCCGCGAGGGCGAGTCCCCCCGGGAAGAGGCCGAGATCGGCGTTCACGCGCTGCGCGCGGGGGAGATCACCGGCGAACACGAGATCCTCCTCGCGGGCAATCACGAGGAGGTTCGGCTCACGCACCGTGCCGAGGATCGCGGCGTCTTCGCCGCGGGCGCGGTCGACGCGGCGGTCTGGATCGCCGGACAGAAGGCGGGGTGGTACGACTTTTCGGACGTGATCAGCGAATGAGCGCACTCGAAACCGAAATCGACGAGCTGTGGGAGCGCAAACAGACCGACGATATCAGCGCCGAGACCGCCGGCGAGGACGCGTACGCGACCCTCGACGCCTTCCTCGACGCGCTCGAGGCGGGCGAGGTCCGCGCCGCCGAGAAGTCCGGCGGCGAGTGGGAGGCCAACGAGTGGGTCAAGCAGGGCATCCTGCTCAACTTCGGCCTCCGCTCGATCGGCCAGTACGAACACGGCGGCACCACGTACAACGACGTCCTGCCGCTCGCGGACTCGAGCGAGTACGGCGACCGCGGGAGCCGCAACACGCCGGACGGCACGGTCGTCCGCCGCGGCGCGAACATCGGCTCTGACTGCATCCTGATGAGCCCCGCGTTCGTCAACATCGGCGCTCGCGTCGGCGACGGCACGCTCGTCGACTCCTGCGATACGGTGGGCTCGTGCGCCCAGATCGGCGACAACGTCAAGCTCGGCGCGAACACGCTCATCGGCGGCGTGCTCGAGCCGGTCGAGGACGCGCCGGTCATCGTCGAGGACAACGTCTCGCTCGGCGCTGGCTGCCGGGTCACCAGCGGCTTCGTCGTTGGCGAGAACAGCGTCGTCGGCGAGAACACGCTCCTGACGCCGCGCATCCCCGTCTACGACCTCGTCGAGGAGGAGGTCCTCTACGGCGAACTGCCCGCCGACCGACGCGCCTTCACCCGCTTCGTCGAGTCCTCGATCAGCGACCACGACCTCTTCGAGGGCGGGGCCTACAAGCCCGCCGTCGTCGCGACGGATCTCGAGACGGAGACGCTCGAGGCGACCGAACGCGAAGACGCGCTTCGCGAGTAACGTCGTCAGCTGCCGGTTTTCTCCGGGACGAGTCGGGTCTCTGACATCGGCTTAGCGGCGCTCGTCCCCGACGTAGGTCACCTCGACGCGCCGAGAGAGATACCCGAGCAGCGAAAGCCCGAGCAGCGGCGCGAGATACGTCAACAGGAAATCGAGACGGCGTGCCGCCAGAGACGGGTCGCTCTCCTCGGTCAACGTAACGTACTGGAACGTCCCGTCCTCGAGTCGGAGCAGCGTATCGGGACTCTCGACCTCGCGGTGGGATCGGGCGTCGCCGCTCCGTGCGGCCTCGGCGACGGTCGGCGACACCTCCTCGGCCGTCATGGGGCGACTCACCTCCTGTAGCACCTGCTCGAGCGTCGTCCGCTCGAGCGCCAGATCGATGCGGTAGCCATCGCTCCGTAGGGCCGACTCGTTCGCGATGTAGATCGTCTCGTAGACGGTCCCGTTGAGGAGGATGTACTGGTATCGGTCGTAGACCGGCGGCCGTACGCGACCGGAACTCCCGTAGTAGATGTCCGTCGGGACGGTCCGATTCTCGAGCAGTGATCGCTCGAACGCACACGGTCGGACCTCCCAGGGTATCCCGTCCGTACAGGCGATCTCGTCGCGAAGCGGCGTTTCGTGCGATACCATGTCGCTGTCGGCATAGTCGATGCTGCCGTTGTCGGCCGTCACCGCCGTTCGCTCGTACCGATAGGTCGGATCGTCCAAGTGCAACGGGAGCACCCACAGCGGCGCAGCGAGCAACCCGAGCGCGAGGAGAGCGAGACCGACATCGCGACGGATCGAGGGGGAGGGCATCGGGCGAATGTCCCGAGAGCAGCGAGATAATATTTATTATCTAACCAGGAGGTAGTGTATGATATCTGGGCGGACCGTCAGATCGCGGAGTGAGACGGTGGCCCGGAATCCAAACCTTGAATTCTCACGGTCACTTGGACATGACAATGACTGACGCCGCGGATTCGTTGCCCGTTCGCCGCCTCTCCGACTGGGACGCGGCCGAACTGCAGGGACTCGCCGGGGAGTACGGCTCGCCGCTGTACGTCCTCGACCTCGAGCGCGTCCGACAGAACTACCGGCGGCTCGAGGCCGCCTTCCCCGACGCCGACATCCTCTACGCGGTGAAGGCGAACGCGCTGGGCGACGTGCTCTCGGCGCTCCGCGAGGCCGGCGCTGGCCTCGAGTGCGCCTCCGCCGGGGAAGTGCAACGGGCGCTCGAGGCGGGCGCGTCCGGGTCCGAAATTCACTACACGGCGGTCAACCCGCCCGCGGGCGACCTCGACTGGATCGTCGACGTCTGGAAAGACCACCCGGAGCTGACGGTCACCGCCGGCTCCGAGGACACGATCGACCGCCTCGCCGACCGCGGCTACGACGGGCGGCTCTGTCTGCGGGTCAACCCCGGCATCGGTGCCGGCCACCACGAGAAAGTGCGGACGGGCGCCGCCGCGAAGTTCGGCGTCCCGGCGGAGCGCGCGGTCGACGTGCTCGCCGACGCCGCCGACCGCGGCTTCGACGTCGTCGGGGTTCACGCTCACGTCGGCTCCGGCGTCTCGAACGATCAGCTCGACGCCCACCGGGAGTTCGTCGCGCGGGTGGGAGATCTCGCTCGGGAGGTGAACGAGGCGCTACGCGCCTCGGATAGCCGAACGGGGAGCGAAGCGACTCGTGAGGCGAGCGAGGCGGTGGGAAGCCTCGAGTTCGTCGACGTCGGCGGCGGCTTCGGCGTGCCGTACCGCGAGGACGAGGCCCCGCTGGACCTCGAGTCGGTCGCGGAGGCCACGCGGGACGCGCTCGGCGAGATCGACGCCGAACTGACGATCGAACCCGGCCGCTACTTCGTCGCGGACGCGGGCGTGCTCCTCACCGAGGTGAATACGGTCAAGGACGCCCGCGAGACGACCGTCGCCGGCGTCGACGCGGGGATGACGACCCTGATCCGGCCGGCGATGTACGACGCGTACCATCCGATTCGGAACCTGACGGCCGACGCGGAGGAGGTCGCCTCGAGCGATCGCATCGAGCACGCCGACGGGCGCGAGACGGTTCCGCAGACGGTGGCCGGCCCGATCTGCGAGAGCGGCGACGTTTTCTGTGCTGAGCGAGAACTACCAGTAAGCGAACGTGGGGACATCCTCGCAATCGGCAACGCGGGGGCCTACGGCTACGAGATGGCAAACCAGTATAACACCAGACCCCGACCCGCATCGATCGTCCTCGAGGACGGCGATGTCCGGCTCGCTCGCCGCCGCGAGACCGTCGACGACGTGACGCGGGTCGAACGCGAAGCGCGGAGCGCTTCGAACGCAGACCGAAAGAACGACCACGACCGAGCGAGCGACACCGACAACGGACGCGTACGATAGCACGATGAGTATCCCATTCCAGAAGTACCACGGTACCGGCAACGACTTTCTAATTATCCACGCGGACGAACACGTCCCCGATCGGGGCGCACTCGCCGAGCGCGAGTGCGATCGGACCGACGGCGTCGGTGCCGACGGGATCCTCTTTCTCGCGCTCGAGGAGACGTTCAATCCGCCACGCGTCGTGATGACGCTGTTCCAGCCCGACGGCGCGACGGCACCCATGTGCGGCAACGGCGCTCGCTGCGCCGCCGAGTGGGCGATGGATCGAACGGGCACCGAGAGCGTGATGATCGACACGCAGGCGGGCACGCTGCGCGCCGACCGCGACGGCGAGGACGTCGTCATCGAGATGACCGACCTCACGTTCGACCCCGCGGCGGTCCCGGTCGCAGCCGACGAACCGGTCCTCCGCGAGGAGATCGAGGGCCTCGAAGTCTCGGTCGTCAACACCGGCGTTCCCCACGCCGTGAGCTTCGTCGACGACGTCGACGACGTCGACCTCGAGGCGGTCGCGCCGCCGGTTCGCTACGCCGACGCCTTCCCCAAGGGAACGAACGTCTGTCTGGCGAGTCCCGACGGCTCTGGCGGCTTCCGCCAGCGCACCTACGAGCGCGGCGTCGAGGGCGAGACCGACTCCTGTGGCACCGGCGCGGTCGCCATCGCCGTCGCGGCGCGTCGCCTCGGCCTCACCGACGCCGACCCGGTCGACGTCAGCCCGCCGGGCGGCGACCTCCGAGTGAGCTTCAACGATCGCGGCCGGCCGACGCTCGCCGGCCCCGTCGAACACGAGTTCGACGGCGAAGTGGCCGTCCACTCCCCAGTCGAACTGTGACGGGGGCCGGGTCCGCCGACGAAGCCGAGCGCGACGGCGCGTTCGATCCCATCGCCTTCCTCGAGACCGCCGTCCAGTTCCCTTCCCACGAGGATGTCGGACCGATGCGGGAGTTCCTCTGCGAGACGCTCGCGGATCGCGGGATCGAGCCTCACGTCGACGACGCCGGGAACGTCCTGGCGAGTCGCGGCGTCACGAAGAGCGAGGCCGAGACGCACGTCGTTTTGAACACCCACATCGACACGGTCTCGCCGCACGTTCCCTACGAGCGCGACGCGGACGCCCCCGAGGCAGAGGGGGGCCCCGTCGTCCGCGGTCGCGGCTCCTGTGACGCGAAGGGACCGCTCGCGGCCCTGCTCTCGGCGTTCTTCGCGACCGAGCCGACCGACGGCCGCGTCACGCTCGCGATCACGCCCGACGAGGAAGTGCTCTCGACGGGGGCCGACGCGCTCGTCTCAGGCGACGAGTCGCCCACGCGGGACGCCGACGCGGTGATCGTCGGCGAACCGACCGATCTCGACGTCTGTACGGCCGCGAAGGGGCGATTCCAGGGGACGATCCATCTCTCGGGAGCGAACGCTCACGCCGCCGAACCCGAAACGGGGACCAACGCCGTCGCCGCCCTCGAGCAGGCGCTCGAGGCGATCCGAACCTTCGGGGACCGCGCGGATGCGCCGCCGGCCCACCCCCAACTCGGGGCGGCGACGCTGACGCCGACCGTCGTCGAGGGCGGCGAGGCCACGAATCAGGTGCCCGCCGACTGCGCGCTGACGGTCGACCGGCGGAGCGTCCCGCCGGAGACGGCCGAGGAGTTCCGCGAGGCGCTGACCGCCCACCTGCGGGCCGCCGTACCCGACGGCGTCGGCCTCGAGTTCCGCTTTACCGATCGGCCGACGCCGTTCCTCGAGGCGTGGGAGACCGACCCCGACGCACCGGTCGTCGATATCCTCGCGGCTGCGGCCGGCGGCGAGGTGCGTCCGTTCACCGCGGCGACGGAGGCCTCTTACTTCGCGGCCGACGCCCCGACGGTCGTCTTCGGCCCCGGCGTGCTCGCCGACGACGAGGGAGCCGTCGCGCACGCGCCTCGGGAGTACGTGCGCGTCGACGCCGTCCGCGAAGCGGCGCGGGCGCTCGAGGCGACGTTGAGCGAACTGGTCGCGTAACGCCGTTCCGATTGTCGGTAGCAGACGATTTAACCGACGGGTCGGTGTACAACGGGATCCATGGGTAGCGACTCGGACGCCGTCACACGGCCGGCCGACACGATGCGCGAACGCGTCGGCGAGACCCGCGTGAAGGTCTGGTTCCTGATCAGCGCGAACCGCTGGCTCGTCACCGGCGTCATTCTCGCGGTCACGTACGCGCTGCTCCTCGTCTTTCACGTGTTCGGCCCCACCGAACCGCGACAGCTCACTGCCACCAGCAGCATCACGTCGCTGTTCGGCTCGATGGTGATCGCCATCGTGACGAGCGTGACGCTCGTCCTGTCGATCTCGCAGTTCGTCCTCGCCGGGGAGATCGGCCCGCTCGGGGAACAGCGCGAGCGGATGACGAACGAGACCGAGTTCCGCGAACAGGTCGAAGACGCCGCGAACATCGGTGTGAGCCCGGTCGAACCCGCTCGATTCCTCCAGACGCTGGTCGAAACGGCCGAGACGCGTGCGCGGAGCCTCAACGATATCATTGCCGAGGGCGATCGCCCGGAGCGACTCGAGGAGATCGCCGCGTTCACCGACGGTCTCATCGACCACAGTCAGACCGTCAGCGACGACCTGACGGACGCGGACTTCGGCTCCTTCGAGACGCTGCTGCCAGTCCTGAACTACAACTACTCGTGGAAGATATTCACCGCGCGAACGCTTCGCGACAAGCACGCCGAGTCGCTGTCGGCCGAGGCCGACGCGGCCCTGGAGGATCTGATCGAGTCGTTGCGGTTCTTCGGCCCGGCGCGGGAACACTTCAAGACCCTCTACGTCCAGTGGGAGATCATCAACATCTCTCGCGGCGTCCTCTACGGCGCGATGCCGGCACTGGCGATCGCGGGCTACATGATGCTCGAGTTCGACGCCGCGCAGGTCACGGGGTCGGTGGCCGGCATCAGCACCGCCTACCTCGTCGTCAGTGCGCTGTACGTCCTCACGCTCTCCCCGTTCGCCGTGTTGCTCGCGTATCTCCTCCGCGTCCTCACGGTCATGAAGCGGACCCTCGCCATCGGGCCGTTCATCCTCCGGGAAACGGAGCAACTGGAGCCGGTCCGCCACGAGGATCCGAGCGAGGTTCGGGCGAAGGAGCGGTGACGATCGGCGAATCCAGAGCGGTCACACCGACATCAGCGCGATCGCCAGCACGCTCAGCGCGATGGCGGCGACCTTGCGAGCGGTGACGGTCTCGTCGAAGGCGATGATGCCGACCAGCGAACTGATGACGATAAAGAGGCCGTAGATCGGCACGACGATGCTCACCGGGCCGAGCGCGAGCGCTCGATAGTAGGTCAGCAGCCCGACGGTCAGCAACACGCCCATCGCGGCGATGTGGGGCGTTCGCGGATGACTGAGGTACGGCCGCACTGACAGCCCGCGATAGCGGATCACCAGCCCGATGGTCACGAACATGACGGAATTCGAGAGGAAGACTGCCAGGGTACTGGGGAGGTCGGTCATCGCGATCGAGAGTAATGGCGCGACGAGGCTGTAGGTCAGACAGGCGACGATCGAGAGACCGAGATACCGCCGCATCACTCCTCACCTCCGGCGGCGAGATAGATCGCGGCCGCCGCGACGACGATCCCGGCGGCGCGAGTCGTCGTCAACTCCTCGCCGAGGAACGCGATCCCGATGATCGAACTCCCGACGATGAAGAGGCCGTAGATCGGCACGACGACGCTCACCGGTCCGCGCTCGAGGGCCTGATAGTACGCGAGAATGCCGGACGACAGGAACAGGCCGGCGACGTAGACGAGTCCGGCGGACGGCGTCACCACGTCGGTGGGGTCGCTGGCCCCCGTCGCGACGAGGACGATCGTCGTCAGGCAGAGAAAGATCGTCGTCGAGAGGAAGAGCGCGACCGCGGGCGGCACGTCCGACGTCACGACGCTCGTCAGCGGTGCCATTAGGCCGTAGGCCACGAGGGCGACGAGCACCCACACGAGATACTCCATATCGACTCTCGGCACAGGCCGATTAATACAGTCACGGTCTCGGAACCGAGAGCCGGAGCGGGCTCCCGGAAATCGGATGGCGGTCGGGGAAGCGGTCGACAGGTGGATAGCGGAGCGGGCGGCAGTCGAACGACAGGAACGGTCGGTCGTGAGCTACTCGAGGTCGTCGACCAGTTCGCTCGCGACGCCGGTGTAGTCCGCCGGGGTCAGCGCGTGGAGTTCCTCGCGCACGTCCTCGTCGATCTCGAGGTCGTCGAACATCTCGCGGAAGTCCGCGAGGGTGACGTCCTTGCCGCGGGTGACGGCCTTGACGCGCTCGTAGGCGTCTTCTTGGCCCTCGCGGCGGAGGATCGTCTGGACGGCCTCGCCGATGATCTCGGGCGTGTCCGCGAGGTCCTCGCGCATGACCTGTTCGTTGGGGACGACCTTCGACAGTCCCGACGCGGTCTTCCCGTAGGCGATCAGGCAGTGGGCGAAGGCGCCGCCGATGTTGCGCTTGACCGTCGAGTCCGAGAGGTCGCGCTGGAGCCGGGAGGTAGTGACGTAGTCCGCGAGGAAGGTGAGATCCGAGTTCGCCTTCGAGAGGTTCCCCTCGCTGTTCTCGAAGTCGATCGGGTTGACCTTGTGGGGCATCGTCGACGAGCCCGTCTCGCCCTCGACGGCCTCCTGTCCGAGATAGCGGTCGGAGACGTAGAGCCACATGTCCAGGTCCAGATCGAGCAGGACGGTGTTGGCCCCGCGAACGGCGTCGAACAGCGCCGCGAGGTCGTCACACGGGTTGACCTGCGTCGTCAGCGGCTCGAACTCGAGGCCCAAGCCCGTGACGAACTCCCGCGCGAAGGCCTGCCAGTCGACGTCGGGGTAGGCGGCGACGTGGGCCGCGTAGGTGCCCGACGCGCCGCCGAGTTTGCCCCGGAGTTCGTCGGTCGCCTGCCGGATGCGGCCGGTCGCTCGACCCAGCCGCGCGGCGTAGACGGCCATCTCCTTGCCGAAGGTGGTCGGCGTCGCGGGCTGGCCGTGAGTGCGCGCGAGCATCGGAAGGGCCCGGTACTCGCGAGCCATGTCCGCGAGGGTTTCTCGCACGTCGTACAGTGCCGGCAGGAGCACCTCGTCGACCGCGTCGCGGACGAGAAGCCGGTGGGCGAGGTTGTTCACGTCCTCGCTCGTCAGCCCGAAGTGGATCCAGGGCGAGGCGTCGCTACCCTCGGGCAGCCGGTGACGGACGAAGTACTCGACGGCCTTGACGTCGTGGTTCGTCGCCTCGAACTCGGCGTGGCCCTCCGTCTCGAGTTTCTTGATCAGCTCGGCGTCCTCTTCCGCGAAGTGCTGGTAGAGCCCTCGCAGGTGGTTGCGCTCGTCGAGGTCGAGTTCCAGCGGCGTCGCCTCGAGTTCGGCCAGCGCGACGAGGTACTCGACTTCGACGCGGACGCGAGCGCGCATGAGCGCGGCCTCGCTCGCGTACGGCGACAGCGGTGCGGTCCGGCCGTCGTACCGGCCGTCCAGCGGCGAGACGGCGTACAGGGCGTCGGTCTCGGTCATGGTTCGAGCCTGTCCAGCGCGGTGCAAAAGCGTATCGAAACCCGGGCCGCGCGACGCCACGAGCGTGCATACCTCTCCGAATTTCGACGCGAATACCGCCATATTGATCCACGAACGTGGATATCTCGTCCGCCGAGACCGCAACCACTTTGCCGTTCGCGGGCGGGAGTCCGACCATGACGCGAATCGCCGGGATGGCCGGCAACCGAGGGCGCAACCTGTTGAACATCGCCGACCGCGAACCGGGCGGAGCCGAGTTCGCCGTCGTCCTGACGACCGACGCGGACGCGCCGGTGCTCGAGGCCGCCGCCGAGCGCGGGATCCCGACCGAAGTCGTCCCGCTCGAGGACGAGATGAGCCGCAGCGAGCACGAGGAGGCCGTGCTCGAGGCCCTGGCCGACTACGAGTTCGACCTCGTCTGTCTGGACGGCTACATGCGGATCCTCTCCGACACCTTCCTCGACGAGGCCCCGACCACGCTGAACGTCCACCCCGCACTGCTGCCCGCGTTCCCCGGAATGGACGCCTGGGGCGACGCGCTCGAGGCGGGCGTCTCGGTGACGGGCTGTACGGTCCACGTCGTCACGGACGCGACCGACGAGGACGGCGCGGTCGTCGAGAGCGAGGTCGACGGCGGCCCGATCGTCACGCAGGAACCGATCCCCGTCTACGAGGGCGACGACGAGGAGACGCTGAAAGAGCGGGTCCTCTACGAGTGCGAGTTCCGCGCGTACCCGCGCGCCGTGAAGTGGTTCGCCGAGGGCTCGGTCAACGTTGATCTCGAGACGGAGGAAGTCACCGTCGATGCCGACGTCGCGACCGCCGAGGGAGACGATCACGACGGCCTGCCCGCCCGCAGACTCGTCTCCGACGACCGCGCGGACACGCTTCGTTACGGGGAAAACCCCCATCAGGACGCCGCGGTCTACACCGACTACACCTGCGACGAGGCCAGCGTCGTCCACGCCGATCAGCTGAACGAGGGCGCGAAGGCGCTGTCCTACAACAACTACAACGACGCCGACGGCGCGCTCAACCTGATCAAGGAGTTCGACGAGCCCGCCGCGGCGGTCATCAAACACACCAATCCCGCGGGCTGTGCGACCGCCGACTCGCTCGCCGAGGCCTACGAGAAGGCCCTCTCGACGGACCCGATGAGCGCCTTCGGCGGCATCGTCGCCCTCAACCGCGAGTGCGACGCCGAGACCGCCGAACAGGTCATCGACTCGTTCAAAGAGGTCGTCGTCGCGCCCGGCTACACCGAGGACGCACTCGAGATCCTCTTCGAGAAGGACAACCTGCGCGTGCTGGACGTGGGCGAGTTGGGTGAGCGGACGGAGCGCTTCACCGAGAAACCGCTCGTCGGCGGACGACTGGTCCAAGAGCGGGACCTGCAGTCGATTTCGGCCGACGACCTCGAGATCGTTACCGAGCGCGAGCCCACGGAGGACGAACTCGAGACGATGGTCTTCGCGTGGCAGACGCTCAAGCACGTCAA
This sequence comes from Natrinema amylolyticum, assembly GCF_020515625.1. Classification (NCBI taxonomy): domain Archaea; kingdom Methanobacteriati; phylum Methanobacteriota; class Halobacteria; order Halobacteriales; family Natrialbaceae; genus Natrinema; species Natrinema amylolyticum. The sequence goes on along the minus strand of NZ_JAIWPJ010000002.1, from coordinate 282,852 downwards.
GTCGAACGGGATCCTCTTCGCGGACGGCACCGAGACGGTCGGCATCGGGATGGGACAGGTCTCCCGCGTCGACGCGGTTCGCCTCGCAGCGATGAAGGCCGACGAGCACGCCGAAGGGAAAGACGCCGAGGGCGCCGTCATGGCTTCGGACGCGTTCTTCCCGTTCCCGGACGGCATCGAGGAGGCCGCCGAAGCGGGCATCGAGGCGGTGATCCAGCCCGGTGGTTCGGTCAACGACGAGGACGTGATCGAGGCCGCGGACGAGCACGACATGGCGATGGCGTTTACCGGTCAGCGGAGCTTCCGGCACGATTAGGACCGCGAACGATCCACGGGAGTGAGCGGCTTTTTTGTCCAGATTCTCGAGGTGAGAGAACCACTCAGTGAGAGATCATCGGAAGTCGAATCCGCCCGACCGTCCCGCGTATCCAGTCGCCGACCCACGCGCCGAGCATCGCGACCACGACGGATAGCCAGAAGCCCAACGCGGTGAACAGCACCATAAATATAGCGGCCACCGCGAGAAACGGCAGTGGTGAGGCAGTCTCAGTGCCGATGATGACCATGGTATCGAAGCACAGCCACAGCATCGGCAGTGCGCCGATGAGTCCGACTCGAGTCGCGACTCGAGAGCGGTCGGTCGGCCCCGACTCGTAGAGGTAACCGGCGAGGAGACCGCCGTAAAACACCGCTTCCAAACCGATATTGTCGCCCGTTTGCACGTAGGTGGCAGTCGTGAACGGCAACGCGAGACACCCGCCGATGACCGCTATCCGCCACGCGTCGTCTTCGAACAGCGCTCGGAGGGACAGGTTGCGGGTCACAGTCATCTATTATGTAGAAGGCAGTATAAAGACAATAGATATACATTTCGGGCTCGCAACGAAAACTGGCCGCTTCAGTAAGTGTGCCGACTGGGTCGCGGTCGGAACCCGCTAATTTTAGCGGTTCCCGAAATACAACCCGTCTATGAGAACGACGGGTCTTGTCGATCGAGTCGCGGTTTCGTACACACCGGTGATACAGGATCTGAAACCGTTCGAAACCAAGGCTTCGGGATTGATACCGGCCACTGGTGGCTATTCCGGAGCGTTAGCGGGGCCTTCCGCAGGTGATCGCATATGATCGAGGATCGCGACCGTCTCGCCTCGAGCGAGGCCCGCGCGGTCGCCCTCGACTGTCTCGAGGCCGGCATCGAAGCGGGCCACCCCCGTACCGTCGTCCGCGACGCCGTGACGCTCGAGGACGACACCCTCCGCGTCGCGGACGCGACGTTTAATCTCTCCGAGTACGACGAGATCGTCGTCATCGGCGGCGGCAACGCCGCGGCACACGTCGCGACCGCGCTCGAGGACGTGCTGGGCGACCGAATCGACGGCGGCGTCGTCGTCACGGACGACCCCGTCGAAACGGAGCGCGTGACGGTCCGCGAGGGCGACCATCCGGTGCCGAGCGAGCGCGGCGTCGACGGGGCGCGCGCCGTCCTCGAGGCGGCGGATTCGGCTACCGAGGACACGCTCGTGCTGGCGGCGATCACCGGCGGCGGCAGCGCGCTCATGCCCGCGCCTGCGGGCGACGTCTCCCTCGCCGATCTCCAGTCGACCACCGACGCCCTGCTCGCGAGCGGGGCCGACATCCACGAGATCAACGCGGTCCGCAAACACCTCTCGGTGCTGAAGGGCGGCCGACTGGCGCGCCGCACCGCGCCCGCGACGGTCGTCTCGCTGATCTTGAGCGACGTCGTCGGAAACGACCTGAGCGTGATCGCGAGCGGCCCCGTCGCGCCCGACGCGTCGACGTTCGATGACGCGCTCGCGGTGCTCGAGCGATACGGGATCGACGCGTCGGACGCCGTCGCCGACCGCCTCGAGCGCGGCGCGGCCGGCGAGATCGACGAGACGCCCGGACTCGACGACGCAGTGTTCGAGAGCGTCTCGAATCACGTTATCGCCGACGGGATGACCGTGCTCGAGGCGGCCAGCGATGCGGCGGCCGAACGGGGTTACGAACCGCTCGTGCTCTCCTCGCGCGTTCGCGGCGAGGCCCGCGACGCGGCCGCGATCCACGTCGCGATCGCGGAAGAGGCTCGAGCCACCGGGACGCCGGTCTCGCCGCCGGCCGTCATCCTCTCCGGCGGCGAGACGACGGTGACGGTCCGGGGCGACGGGACGGGCGGACCGAACCAGGAGTTCGCGACGAGCGCGGCGCTCGAGATCGAAGGCGGTGGCGGAGACGAGAACGGGGCCGAGAGCGGAAGCACCGGCGGAATCACGGTCGCCGCGGTCGACACCGACGGTATCGACGGCGCGACCGACGCGGCCGGCGCACTGGTCGACGGGACGACCGTCGCCGACCCCGACGCGGCGCGCGAGGCCCTCGCGGAAAACGACGTCTATCCGTATCTCGAGTCCCGGGACGGCCTGCTTTTCACGGGGCCGACGGGGACGAATCTGAACGACCTGCGGGTGCTGGTCGTCCGTTAGAAGACCATCCCCGCGACGTTTCGGAGGACGGCGATCCAGATGATACTCGAGACGCCGAGCACCAGTGTCGCGAGCGTCCAGGCCTGGTAGGCCGTCCCCGTCTCCATGTCGGAGAACTCCGTGATGATCCAGAAGTAGGAGTCGTTCGCGTGGCTGACGGTCATGCTGCCGGCACCGATCGCGAGGACGGTAAACACCTGGCCGATCTCGGTGTTCAGGCCGAGCGAGCCGAGCAGCGGCGCGACGAGGCTGGCCGTGGTCAGGATCGCGACCGTCGAGGAGCCGAGCGCCGACTTCATCGCCGCGGCGACGACGAACGCGGCGAACAGCCCGATGCCGAGACCGCCCAGCGTGTCGGTAATGAAGTTCTCGAGCGGGAGCGCCGAGAGGACTTCGCCGAACGCGCCGCCGGCACCGGTCACGGCGAGGATGACGGCGGCGTTTTTGATCCCGTCGGAGACCCAGTCGTCCGTGACGCTGCTGTCGAAATCGGGGACGATCGCGAAGGCGATGAACGCTCCGATGAGCAGCGCGACGGCGGGGTCACCGAGGAACAGGAGCCAGCGCTGGAGCGTCCCGGTGATGAGTTCCGGATTCTCCGCTTCCGGGTAGGCGGCGATCGATCCGAGCGCGATGAGCGCGATCGGGACGAGCAGCGGTGCGAACGACGCGGCACGCGAGGGCATCGTCCCGTACTCGGCTTTGATCTCGTCGATCGTCATCTCCGGGTCCGGATCGATGTGGTAGTTCGAGGCCACCTTGTCGGCCCACGTCGCGGCGACGAGGACGATGGGGGCGCTGACGATGATTCCGGCGAGCATGACGAGACCGATGTCAGCGCCGATGATTCCCGCGGCCGCGATCGGGCCGGGCGTCGGTGGAACGAAAACGTGCGTGACGTAGAGTCCGCCGGCGAGCGCCACACCGAGCGTCGACAGGGAGAGCCCCGACCGCTGGGCGAGCGACCGGTTCAGTCCCGAGAGGATGACGAACCCGGAGTCACAGAACACCGGAATGGAGACGAAACTCCCCGTGATAGCCATCACCTGGGTCGTGTACTCTTCGCCGACGTAATCGAGGATCGTCTCCGCGATGACGATCGCCGCACCCGACCGCTCGAGGCAGGTGCCGATGACGGTACCGGCGATGATGACGATCCCGATATAGCCGAGGATACCGCCGAACCCGTCGGTCACCAGCGAGGCGACCTCCGCCGGGTCGAGCCCCGCAGCGAGACCGGTCAGATAGGCGGCGAGGAGTAATGCGAGAAACGCGTGTAGATCCAACTTCGCCGTGGCGAGGATGATAAACGCCACCGCCGCGGCGAGCAACAGTACCAGTGGGAATCCTTCGAGCATGCAATCGGCACCCAATCATGAAATATGATGAATGTTGCGATATAACGGAATTTCTTGGTATTAGATGTACGAGATATCGGTAAAGATAGCGCTCGAAACGTAGGAATTGAGATATCAAGTTAATATCTACAGAACTATACTAATTATTGTCACGACCCGTTCCACCATCGGTTGCCGGTATCGAGTCTCGAGTCCCGGCGCTCGAACCGGTCCGTCGCGGTCCCTGCCGTTCGATACCAGTGGACCGGTTCGACGGCGAGACGTCGGTCCGATCGCCGAAGGAGCCCGCGAACTGGCGGTCAGACCCGTACGATTTCAGTTCCAGTGGTCTACCTCGGGCGCGAGCGCCTCGATCACGCGGCACGCGTTCTTCGAGAAGGCGCGTCGAAGCAGGTCCTCCGAGACGTCGAGGGTGAGGATCTCCATGACCGCGACGTTGGGGTGACAGGCGGGCGCGCCGCTGCCGAAGAAGACGCGGTCGGGATGTTCCATGAGCGCCCGCTCGAGTAGCTCGCGATACCGGACGAAACTCGTCTCGAGGTAGCAGTCGTCGTACTCGTCGAGCAGGTCGATCATCTCGTTCATGAGCGGCCGATTCAGCGGGTGGCCGCCGAAGCGACCGACGACGACGGGGAACGAGCGCTCGAGGAGCACGTCCGCGAGCGTCGCGGGCGGTGCGTCGACGCCGCCGCGAACGATCACCGGCAGGCCGACGTCGTCGAGGGCCGCGAGGACGTCGTCGTCGGGGTAGTCGTCGACGGCGGGATCGAGGACGAACCCGTGAAAGCGGTCGTCGTACGCGTACTTCTCGATGTCGCCGGGGGAGGTGTGGTGGTCCTCGCGGCTGCTCACCGCGTTGCGGAGTCGCCCCGTCGCGTTCCGGCCCGGCGTCTCGGTGCCGTTGATCCGAGCGAAGGCGACGAACGGCCGATCGACGCTGCGCCTGGCGACGCCGTTGTTCGGCGCGAGATAGCTCGTCTCCGCCAGCGCCGGCGGACAGACGATCGACCTCGTGATCCCCGCCTGATGCATCTCCCGCTCGAGCCGTTCCGCCGTCATCGCTCGGTCCCGATTGTCCCCGCCGCCGTCGGTCGGCGGCAACCGCGTCGAAACGTCGACAACGCGGAACCCGTGTTCCAGCTCCAGCATCTCCCGGGGTGTTTCTGGTCGACCCATATCGCCCTACCGGCTCCGACGCCCGCCGCCGTGGCGGCTGTTCACATGCGCAATCGCAAGACGGAGCGGCGGTTGGAGGGAAAGAGTTATATAGAAGTGCTGACGACATGGTTAGTGAGGATCAACGATGGCACAACAGCGACGCATGGGTGGGCAGCCCATGTTCATTATGAGCGAGGATAGTCAGCGAACGCAGGGTCGCGACGCGCAGTCGTCCAACATCATGGCCGGCAAGGCCGTGGCCGAGTCGGTACGCACGACGCTCGGACCCCGCGGTATGGACAAGATGCTCGTCGACTCCGGCGGGGACGTCGTCATCACCAACGACGGCGCGACCATCCTGAACGAGATGGACATCGAGCATCCCGCGGCACAGATGATCGTCGAAGTCGCCGACTCCCAGGAAGAGGAAGTCGGTGACGGAACGACCACGGCAGCGGTACTCGCCGGCAACCTGCTGGGCGAGGCCGAGGACCTCATCGAGCAGGACGTCCACGCGACGACGATCGTCGAAGGCTACCACGAAGCCAGCGAGATCGCCCTCGAGGCGATCGACGAGCAGGTCAACGAGGCCGACGTCGACGACGAAATCCTGCGACAGGTCGCCGAGTCGAGCATGACCGGCAAGGGAACCGGCGGGCTCACCGCCGCGTCGCTGGCCGAGACCGTCGTCGATGCGATCCGCCACGTCGATACCGACGCGGGCGTCGCACGCGATAACGTCACCGTCCACACCCAGATCGGTGCCTCGTCGAACGCGACCGAACTCGTCCCCGGGATCATCGTCGACGAGGAGCCCGCCCACGACGGCATGCCGAGCGAGGTCGAGGACGCGTCGATCGCCATTCTGGACGTCGAACTCGGCGTCCAAACCGGCGACATCGACGCTGAGTACGCCATCGACTCGATCGACCAGCTCAACGCCGCCATCGACGCCGAGGAAGGCGAACTCGAGGGCTACGCCGAGACCGTCGCCGAGAGCGGTGCCGACGTCGTCTTCACGACCGAAGACGTCGCCGACCGCGTCGCCAACGCGCTCGCCAACGAGGGCGTCCTCGTCTTCGAAGGCCTGGGCGACAGCGACGCCCGACAGGTCGCCTCCGCGACCGGCGCACGCCGCGTCGGCGACCTCGACGACCTCGAGGAGTCCGACTTCGGCTCGGCCGACCGTATCCACACCGAGACCTATGGCGACGACGACCTCGCGTTCGTCGAGGGCGGCGCGGCGGCCGAGACGGTCACCGTCTTCGTCCGCGGCGGCACCGAACACATCGTCGACGAACTCGAGCGCGCCATCGGTGACGCGCTCGACGTCGTCGCGACGGCGCTGGAGTCCGGCGAAGTCGTCCCCGGTGCCGGTGCGACCGAGATCGCGATCGCGGACAAGATCCGCGAGGAAGCCGCCGGTATCGAGGGCCGCAAGCAGCTCGCCGTGACGGCCTTCGCCGACGCGGTTGACATCGTCCCCCGAACGCTCGCAGCTAACACCGGCCGCGATCCCATCGACGTGCTCGTGGACCTTCGTGCCGCCCACGACTCCGAGGGTCGGGCCGGCCTGATCACCAAGGGCGACGAGGTCACGATCGACGATCCCTTCGAGTACGGCGTCGTCGACCCTGCCGACGTCAAGCGCGAGGCCGTCGAGAGCGCGACCGAAGCCGCCACGATGATCGCCCGTATCGACGACGTCATCGCCGCCGAATAACGTCGCTGACAGTTTTTTCGCCGTTTTCGAGCGGTCGTCAGACGGGAGTGATCCGTTTCGGCAGCAGTGGTCCGTCCCGATAGCAGTGATCCGCCTCGACAGCCAGTGGCCCGTTTCGGCAGCGGCTCGACTCGTCGATAAAAGACACCCCTGGTTGGGACCGCTATCGAGGTCTCGGGAGAGGTCATAGCAACGCAATTTGAGGAGAGATCAGACAGCCGATGCATGGATCGAACGGAGTATCCGCAACTGGGGACCGCCGTCCGTGCGGCCAGACGAGCGAGCGAGGCGCTTCGATCGTTTCCGGACTCGCCGGCGGAGTTTCGGCACAAGACGAACGGGGACATCGTGACGGCGGCCGACCGTCTCGCGGAGCAAGCCATCTTGGACGAACTCCGGAAGCAGTTCCCGGATCACAATATCGTCTCCGAGGAGCGATCGCCCGAGTTCACGACGAAACCGCGCTGGGTCATCGACCCCATCGACGGGACGACGAACTTCCTCAACGGAGTCCCCCACTATTCGATCTCGATCGCGTTCGAGGGCGTCAGCGCTGCCGACGTCGGTGTCGTCTATCACGTTCCGACCGAGACGATGTACACGGCGATCGAAAACGGCGGGGCCTACGCGAACGGGCAGCCGCTGTCGCTGTCGGCGACGACTGACCTGTCCGAGGCGCTCATCGTGACCGGGTTCGACCCCGCGTCGATGCAGGCGCAGGACTTCGAGCAGTTCCGATCGCTCCTCGACGTAACGCAGGGCGTCAGACGCTTCGGCTCGGCGGCGGGCGAGCTCTCGATGGTCGCGGCGGGACAGTTCGACGCGTTCTTCGAGCGAATGCTCTCCGTCTGGGACACCGCCGCCGGCGTCTTGATCGTCGAAGAGGCGGGCGGCGAAGTCACTCGGATCAAGGCTCTCGACGGCGATAACAGCGAGATGATTCTCGCGTCGAACGAATACCTCCATCAGGACCTCGTGACGCTGGTCTCCTCCGGAACCGTTCCGGAACCGTATCGGTGAATCGGCCGCCGAACGGTCCGCGACGGTGCCGACCCGGAGTCGAGCGCTCGAGTCGCCGGGTTCCGAACCGCGTCGTCTCGAGTCCGCTCGCCGACTGCAACGGGTCTGTCGCTGGCAAGTCTCGGGCGAGAGCGGGTTTAAGTCCCGTACTCCGTAGATATATTTGGCTATATACGAGAATATTATAAGCGCTTTTTCGGGTAATCCGAGTTTCACTCCCTGATGACATCCGACAGCGAGACGGGGCAGGGTCGAACCGATCGTCCGACGCGGCGAGCGTTCATCGCGACGGCCGGGGGTGCCGGGGTGGCGTCCGTCGCGGGCTGCATCGGGAGCGCCGGAGACAGTGAAACGCTTTCCCTCGCAGTGTCCAGCGGCGACGGCGAACTCATCGATCGACTCCTTAAGGACCACATCGAACCCGAGGTCGGGGTCACGGTCGAGACGACGGTGCTCCCGAACGCGAACCTCTTCGAGAAGCTGACGACGATGTTCCAGAGCGAGAACGCGACCTACGACATCGTCGAGATCGACGACCCGTGGATGCCACAGCTCGCACAGCACCTCGCGCCGATTCGAGACCACGTCGATGACCTGCCGACCGACCAGCTCATCGACCAGACGCTCGACATCGGAACGTGGCCGACCCCCGACGAAGCGACCCCGCCAACCGCGCGGGACGAGGACCCCGAGCTCAAGGCGCTGTGTGCGGTCGGCAACGCCCACATCTTCGTCGTCAACGAGCGCCTGTACGACGCGGTCGGCGAGGACCTCCCCGAAACGTGGGACGATGTCTACCGTGCGGGGCGAAAGATCTCGCGGCAAGTCGACGGTGCCGACGGCTACGCCATGCGCGGACAGAGCGGGAACCCGATCACGTCGTCGTATTTCAGCGTCGGCATGAGCATGGCCGGCGACATGTTCGACGAGAACTGGCGCTACGACTGGGCCGACGAGAGCGGCCTGGACGCGGCGTCGTTCTTCCTCGAGGACCTGGGATCGATCTGCCCGGACGGCGTCGCCTCCTTCGACAACAACGAGGTCCTCTCGGGGCTCGCGGACGGGAGCGTCGCCGCCGCGCCCCAGTGGCCCTCGGGCACCTCGCTCTTGCTGAACGAGGACAAAGCCTCGGCGTACGACGATATCACGTTCATGCCGGTTCCGGAGGGAGACGAACGGGCGGCACCGGTCCAGGGGAACTGGCTGCTCGGAATCAACGAGTACACCAGCGACGACAAAAAGGAGGCCGCGGCCGACGTGCTCCGGTCGTTCGTCTCGAAGGAGGCACAGGAGCGGTACGTCGACCTCGGGGGCGTGCCCTTCCGCCACGACACGTTCCAGGACAACATCGACGAGCAGCCGTGGTTCGAGGCGCTGTACGGGAGCCTCCAGAACGCGAAGCCGCGGCCGCGGACGCCGCTCTGGAACGAGATCGACGTCGCACAGGGCCAGCGACTGAACGCGGCGCTCGTCGGCGAACAGTCGGTCGACGACGCGATGGCCGAGTCGAAAACGCGGATCGAGTCGATCCTCGAGGAGAACGACTACTACGCCTGACTGCGGTCGACGCCGCTTTCACCACGCTATGGCCCAACGACACGTTTCCGATGCGATGGCGGACCGCGCCGAAGACATCCTGCTGTGGCTCGAGGACAACCTGCGGTGGTTCCTGACCCTGCCGGCGCTCGGGCTGCTCGCCGCGTTTTTCCTCTATCCGATCGGTCGCGCCGTCGCGCTCTCGGCGTATCAGTTCGACGGGACGGGGCGGGAGTTCGTCGGGATCGACAACTACGTCGCGATCCTGACGCAGGGGGCGTTCTGGGACTCGCTGTGGGTGACCGCGAAGTTCATGATCGTCGCCGTCTCGCTGGAGGTCCTGCTCGGTATCGGGATCGCGTTCGTGTTGAACAGTCGCGTCCGGTTCCGGGGACTCGTCCAGACGATCGGACTCGTGCCGCTGGTCATCTCGCCGACCGTCGTCGCGCTGCTGTGGCAACTCCTCTACCGGAACGGCGGAGTGTTAGATTCCCTCGTGCAGCCGATCACCGGCGGGCCGGTGCCGTGGCTGAGTTCGCCGTCGATCGCGCTCTGGGCGATCGTGATTCCGGACGTCTGGCAGATGACGCCGCTGGTGACGCTGATCGTCCTCGCCGGTCTCCAGTCGGTCCCGGATCACGTCCGGGAAGCGGCGATGATGGACGGGGCCGGTCGCGTCCGGCGACTGCTCGACGTGACGCTCCCCTACATCAGGGAACTCGTCGTTCTCGTCGTGATCCTCCGCGTCATCGGGACGATGCGCGTGTTCGCCAAGGTGTTCGTGCTGACGCGCGGTGGGCCGGCGGGCTCGACGGACGTCGTGAGCATGGCGCTGTATCGGGAGGCGTTTCGCTACGGGAACTACGGGCGAGCGTCGACGATGGCGTTGCTGCTGTTGGCGATCGCTCTCCTGATCACGTACACGTTCGCGAAGGTTTCGGAGGTGAAGTTCTGAGATGGCAACGACATCACTGCCCGGCCGCGGACTCGGTCGGGCGCTGCTCGACCGGACGGAACGGTGGTACGATCGACTCGACGAGTACGGCCTCGTGCCCGGCCTGGCACACGTCGTCGCGCTGGTGTTCGTCGTCTGGACCGTCTTCCCGGTCTACTGGATGGTCTCGGGCTCGCTCCGGACGCGGCGGGAGCTACTGGCCACGCCGCCGCAGTGGCTCTCGACCGCGCTGACGCTCGAGAACTATTCGGAACTGTTCGTGCAGCGACCGGCGTTCTACGAGTACCTGCTCAACAGCGTGGTGATCACGATCGGATCGACCGCGCTCGCCGTCCTCTTCGGGACGGCGGCGACGTACGGCTTCGTGAAGTACGAGTATCCGTACGATCTCGGGCGATTCCATCTCCCGTTTCTGGTGTTGGCGACCCGATTCCTGCCGCCGATCGTGACGGTGATTCCGCTGTACGTGATCTTCGACAACGTCGGCCTGCTCAACACGCAACTCGGTCTCACGTTGGCGTACGCGGCGTTCAACATCCCGTTCGTCGTGTGGATGCTGAAAGGGTTCTTCGCGGAATTACCCGATTGTATCATCGAAGCCGCCGTCCTCGACGGACACACCGAGATCGGTGCGTTCTTCAAGATCGTGCTCCCGATGGTCCGTCCCGGCCTGCTCGCGGCCACGATCTTCACGATCATCAACGCCTGGAACGAGCTGTTGTTCGCAGTCATTCTGACGAGCAACACGCGAGCCCAGACCCTCCCGGTCGCGCTCGCGACGTTCAAAACGGCCTACACGATCCAGTGGGAGCTGTTGACCGTCGCGGGGACGATCGCGATGGCACCGGTACTGGCGTTCGCGTTCCTCGTCCGCGAGAAGCTCCTTCGCGGGTTCACTATGGGGGCGGTCCAGTAATGAAGCCGAGACGGCCGCCGAACGGGACCGGTTCGGCGACGGGTTCCGCACATACTCGTCGGGAGCGGCGTCGAGCACCGACTCGAGCGACGGGGGTACAGGCAGCGAGCGACCGACCGACACGACAATCAGACCAATGGTTCGCGTAAGCTACGAGGACGTGACGAAGCGGTACGGTACCGAAATCGGCGTCGACGGCGTCGATATCACGATCGAAGACGGCGAGTTCGCGGTCCTGCTCGGACCGAGCGGGTGCGGCAAGACGACGACGCTCCGGAGCCTCGCGGGGCTCACCGACCCGTCCGACGGACGGATTCTCGTCGACGGGTCGGACGTGACCGATACCCACCCGAAAAACCGCGACATCGCGATGGTATTCCAGGAACTCGCGCTCTACCCGCACATGGGCGTCGCGGAAAACATCGGTTACCCACTCAAAGTAGCAGGGGTCGCAGAGACGACGCGCCGCGAACGGGTCGAAGATGTCGCCGAAACACTCGGCATCGCCGACCTGCTCGAGCGATCGACGGACGAACTGAGCGGCGGTCAGCGCCAGCGGGTCGCCATCGGCCGCGCCATCGTCCGGCGGCCCAGCGTGTTCCTGATGGACGAACCGCTGGCGAGTCTCGACGCGAAACTGAAAGTCGAGATGCGAAACGAGATCAAGAAACTGCAGCGCGAGCTCGGGGTCACGACGCTGTACGTCACGCACGATCAGGAGGAGGCGATGACGCTCGGAGACAAACTGATCGTCATGTGCGACGGCGAGGTCCAGCAGGTGGGGACGCCGCACGAGGTCTATCACGACCCCGAAAACCGCTTCGTCGCGGGCTTTATCGGCAGCCCGAGCATGAATTTCCTCCGCGTCCGCCGCGCGACCGGCGGGTCACAGCGGCTCGTCGGGGCCGATGGGACCGAGGAGTCCGACGACTTCTCGATCCGATACGACGGCGTTCCCGCGTCCGTCGACGGGACCGAGCCGTTCGTTCTCGGCGTCCGTCCGCAGTACTTCGACGTGTCCCAGTCGCCGGCCGACGGGACGGCCCGCGCCCGCGTCACGGTCACGGAACCGATGGGAGACGAGCAGCTACTGACGGTCGCGGTCCCCGAACTGGACGACCGAGAACTGACCGTCCGCGTTCCGATCAGCGTCGACGTCACGCGCGGGGACTCCGTGTGGTTGGGGGTCGACGACCGCGCGTTCGTCTTCGACGACGAAACCGGGGACCGAATCCAGCGCGTCGACCGCCGCGTCGCGTCGCCGGTCCCGAGAAACGCCCAGTGAGAACTGCCGGGATACATCGTCGTTCCCCTCGGCTTCCCGACCGCTGACTCCGACCGGGAACGACACCCCCACTCCGGAGCCGTATCCACGGCTACCGAAAACCAATATAATCTGATAAGTGCCGGCGACCGGACGATCCGCTCGAGACAGATGGAACGAAAACGCGATCCGAGAGACTCGACGGAATCAGCGAACGACCGCACGCCGACGGCCGGCGGGCGGACACCGAACCGACGGGCCGCGTTGCAGACGATCGGCCTCGCGATCACCGGAACGACGCTGGGAGCGACGACGATGACTGAGCGAGCGACCGCGCGGACGGCGACGGAGACGGCGGCAGATTTCGATCCGAAGACGTGGCAAAGCGACGCCGTCCCGGAGACGCCGATCCGCGAGTTGAGTTTCCCCGGGACCCATCACGCCGCGATGGTCGACACGGACCCGGAGTCGCCGGAGTACTGGGACTGTCAGACGAGGGAGGTCTACGCGCAACTGTGCGACGGGATTCGGTTCCTCGACGTCCGCGTCGAATCACAGGGAGACGGCGACGAGACGGAATTTTACGGCCACCACTCCTCCAGGACGGGCCGCTCGCTGGATCGCGAGGTCTTCCCCCAGATTTCGCGGTATCTCGCCGAGGTCGACGACGCCGGCGCGTCGGAGCTCGTCCTCCTCAAACTCTCTCACTTCCGGGACGCCGGTACCTTCAGCGACGAGGGGTTCGAGTCGGACGACTGGACCGCGCTGTCCGACCTCCTCAGACGGGAGTTCGGCGAGTACGCGATCGATCTCGGATCGATGACGAGCACCGACGAACTGCTCGCGGCGACGCCGTCGGACTACGACGGACCGCGGATAGCGATCTTCCATCGAACGCTCGACGACCACGACAGTCCGCTCTCGCTGCCCTCGTTCACCGATCGGTTCGCCGACTGGGTCTCGAGTTTCTATCCCGACACGTCGACGCCGGGCGACGTCCTCGCGGGCGGCGTCACGAACGAGCACGCGACCGCGTCGACGCTCGGCGAGACGCAGTGGATCATTCGCGCACCGACCGATCTCTACGAGGGCGGCCAGACGACGAACGCGATGCTCCCGCTGTACGAGCAGGTCGTCCGAGCGGACCGCGATAGCAATCCGAACCTCGTCCGCGTCGATTACTACGAGACCTCCGAGATCGTCTCGCTCTGCCGGCGATTGAGCCTCGACGGACTCCACGGGCCGATGGACGGCAGTATGCCGCTCGAGGACGGCGATTACTCGCTACGGTCCGTCGCGACGGGGAACGTCATCGAAGTCGCGAACGCCGACGAGAGCGACGGGACCGACGCGGTCGAAGCTGACTGGACCGGCGACAGCCACCAGCGGTTCACGATTCGATCGAACGACGACGGCACGTACCGTCTCGAAGCGGCACACAGCGGCAAGGTCCTCGGCGTCGAAGGGGCCGGCACCGACGACGGCGCAGCCGTCACCCAGCAGTCGTGGCGCGGGACGGACCGCCAGCGGTGGTACGCCGTCGCGCTCGAGGACGGACCGTACTGTTTCATCAACGCGAACAGCGGCCGGGTCCTCGACGGTGACCGATCGAGCGAGGCCGTCATCCAGTGGCACTGGACGGGCGACTCGAACCAGCGGTGGGAGCTCGTCGAACGAGACACTCGCTGACCCGCGATCGGTACCCCGCGGATGGACGGCGAACGGACCGATAGCGGTCCCGAAACGCGACCGCGTGCCGAACGGACCGACGGTCGGTGCCCGACTCACGACTCCGAGCGACGCGACCGTCTCAGCCAGCCAACAGTGTTATGTGTTAACATATTGTATTCCAATCTATTATGTCCGGAACCGCTCCGCGAGAGACACTGACGCCGATCGCCGACACCGACGGTCACACGGTCTACTACGACGACGATCGGGGCACCTATCACACGTGGTGTGACGACGGCGCGTACGAACCGGTGAGTACGGCGCTCCTCGTGACCGTCTCGTCGGTACTCGGCGTCGAACCCGACGATCTCGAGCCCCTCTCGGAGTGCGTCGAACCGGACGCGCTGAACGCCCTCTTCGTTCACTGGCGCGGTGACGAGCACCGCGTCGGTGACGGGGCGATCGCCTTCACGTTCTCACAGTGTGCCGTCACGGTGCGCGCCGACGGCGAGATCGTGATCGATCCGGCGCGGAAACGCGACGGGCCGGCCGGCGATTGAGGCCATCGCGGTGCCACCGCCGCGGTGTACACGCACGTGGTAATCACCGACTACCCGGCCGGTTCGAGGACGACCCGATCGCCGGGCTCGAGGTCGAAGGCCTCGTCGCCGCGGCCGCGATTAACGTCGAGTTCCACGTAGCCGTGGCTCCCGACGGTTGCGAGTCGCTCTCCTGCGGGAACGGCTGCGAACGTCTCCCCGACCGGGGCCGGATCGCCGTTCACCAGCACTCGCTCCCGGCCCTCGAGGACTGAGCCGGGAACGTTCGTGATCGCGTTCCCGAAGTCGTCGACCACCAGCACCTCGCCCGCTGCGTGCTCGTCCTCGAGTTCGGCCGCGGGAAGGTCGAGATCGACGGCCGCCGCGCCTGCCTCGAGCCACTCGAGCGAGCCGAGCGCGTCGGGGTCGGCGTCGTGGACCGCAGCGGCGGCGGGGGCGAAGACGTCCCGGCCGTGGAAGGTATTGCTCCGCGGTGCTCGTCGTTCGCTCGAGTCGGCGGCCGGGTTCGACGGCGTCGTCGGTTCGACGGGACCGATCGCCGCCTCGTCGATCACGTAGGTCTCGAGTCGGGAGTCGTCGCCGCCCGCGAGTCGCCGTGCCGCGGGGCGCAAGACGCCGTTGTCCGGGCCGACGAGCGCG
The DNA here is from genome assembly GCF_020515625.1 of Natrinema amylolyticum. Taxonomy (NCBI): domain Archaea; kingdom Methanobacteriati; phylum Methanobacteriota; class Halobacteria; order Halobacteriales; family Natrialbaceae; genus Natrinema; species Natrinema amylolyticum. Next base: position 267,569 of record NZ_JAIWPJ010000002.1, on the reverse strand, counting down.
TGGTCGCCGGCGCGGAGAACCAGCGCGTTCCTGTCGGTACCGACGCCGGGATCGATCACGACGAGGTGAGTCGCCGGCGGGAAATACGGCACTACCTCGCGGAGCCAGAACGCGGCCGTCCGAACGTCCTGTCGCGGAAAGTCGTGAGCGATATCGACCAATCGGGCGTCGGTCCGCTGTAACAGGACGCCCTTCATCGCCGCCGGATACGGCGTGCCGAAGTCGGACGCGAGCGTGATCACGGTCGGCCGTACGACGCGATCGCTCAAAGAGAAGGGGGATTCGACGGCGGTCGCTCGTCTCCCGTCGGCACTGTCGGATCGCCCGTCGGTCCGTCAGTCGCCGTTCGAGTCCGAGTCGCTGACCATCTGAATGCGTTCGATGCCGCCAATCTCCTCGACGACCTCGGCGACGGATTCGGGGACGAGCGACTTCCAATCGCCGCCCGTTATCATCCGTTCGCGAACTTCCGACCCCTCGAGCACCTCGCGGTTGAACATCGGCGACTGGCGGATCTCGATGCCGGCCTCGCGAAAGAGTTGGATCACCAGCGGGTTGTTCGAGTAGGCGACGTCGAAGTCGGGACTCATGCTCTGGACGTGGCTGACCCACACCGAGTTCCGTTCCAAGTCCTCGATCGGAACGGCGTAGGTGACGAGATCGGAGTCGACGAGCGACTTCGTGATCATCATGATTCGTTCGCCCGCCGTGAACGGGTTGCGGACGGTGTGCGAGTCGTCGGCGCTCCCGATCCCGAGGACGAGTTCGTCGACGTCGTCGGCGATCTGTTCGACCATGCTCCGGTGGCCGTTGTGAAAGGGCTGGAAGCGACCGATGTAGAACCCCCGAGTCATGCCGGACACTGCTCGGGCGCGGCGCTTAAGCGTGGCGAGTTTCCCTCGAGCCGATCGCTCTGGCGACCGGTCGCGCGACGACGACGTTCCGTTCGTCCCGACACTGGTCGATCACGACTGGTCACGCAACTATATATTCCGCAGATAGTAACTATGTATTAAATAAACTGTCCTCGTCGGCTGATTTCCGCCGTCGACCGCTGTTCCACCCGGTATCAGCCACTGACACCATCCTCCGCATGGAGAAAGTATATCAGTCGCAATCCCTTCGAATCAGGTACCGAACAGAGTTCTATGAGTAACGATACGAACGTTGACGACCCTCCCGAAGACGCTTCGGACACTGTTCCAGAGGGGGACGACCCCGCCGAGCAGCCCGAGCGTCAGGGAGACCGGTCGCCGCTCGAGGAGGACGGTGACCGTCGCAACGACGTCGACGATCCGATCGACGACTTCGAGCCGTCGTCCGACGAGGAGGACGACATCGAGACCGTCGAGGACCTCGGGAGTACGGTCGAGGTCGATCCCGGCGTCGAGGTCGACGAGGAGATCGCCGAGGACGATCTGCTAGGCGGTCTGAAGATCGATTCGACGGCGGACATCGAAGTCCCCGATCGACTCGTCGATCAGGTCATCGGCCAGGACGAAGCGCGAGATATCATTATCAAGGCGGCCAAGCAGCGCCGACACGTCATGATGATCGGCTCGCCGGGGACCGGCAAGTCGATGCTGGCCAAGGCGATGAGCCAACTGCTGCCGAAGGAGGATCTTCAGGACGTTTTAGTCTACCACAACCCCGACGACGGCAACGAGCCGAAGGTTCGAACCGTCCCCGCGGGCAAGGGCGAACAGATCATCGACGCCCACAAGGAGGAGGCCCGCAAGCGCAACCAGATGCGCTCGATCCTGATGTGGATCATCATCGCCGTCGTCATCGGCTATGCGATCCTCAGCCCCGCCAGCATTCTGCTGGGCGTCCTCGCGGCGGGGATCATCTGGCTGATCTTCCGCTACACCTCCCGCGGCACCGACGCGATGGTGCCCAACATGATCGTCAACAACGGCGATCAGCGCGTCGCGCCCTTCGAGGACGCGACCGGTGCCCACGCCGGCGCACTGCTGGGCGACGTCCGTCACGACCCCTTCCAGTCCGGTGGCATGGAGACGCCGAGCCACGACCGCGTCGAGCCCGGCTCCATCCACAAGTCCAACAAGGGCGTGCTGTTCGTCGACGAGATCAACACGCTCGACATCCGGACCCAGCAGAAGCTGATGACCGCGATCCAGGAAGGCGAGTTCGCCATCACGGGCCAGTCCGAGCGCTCCTCGGGCGCGATGGTCCAGACCGAACCCGTCCCCTGTGACTTCATCATGGTCGCCGCCGGAAACCTCGACGCCATGGAGAACATGCACCCCGCGCTCCGCAACCGGATCAAGGGCTACGGGTACGAGGTCTACATGGACGACACCATCGAGGACACCCCGGAGATGCGGCGCAAGTACGCCCGCTTCATCGCCCAGGAGGTCGAACGCGACGGCCGCCTGCCCCACTTCACCGACGACGCCGTCGAGGAAGTCATCCTCGAGGCCAAGCGCCGTTCGGGTCGGAAGAACCACCTGACGCTGCTGTTCCGCAGCCTCGGTGGACTCGTCCGCGTCGCGGGCGACATCGCCCGCGCCGAGGATCGCGAGAACACCACTCGCGACGACGTCTTGCAGGCCAAGCGCCGTTCGCGCTCGATCGAGCAACAGCTCGCCGACGACTACATCGAGCGCCGCAAGGACTACGAGCTGCAGGTCAACGAAGGCGGCGTCGAGGGCCGCGTCAACGGCCTCGCCGTCATGGGAGAGGACTCCGGGATCATGCTCCCCGTCATGGCCGAGATCGCCCCCGCACAGGGCGGCGGTCAGGTGATCGCCACCGGCCAACTCAAGGAGATGGCCGAGGAGTCGGTCCAGAACGTCTCCGCGATCATCAAGAAGTTCTCCGACGTCGACCTCTCGGAGAAGGACATCCATATCCAGTTCGTCCAGGCCGGGCAACAGGGCGTCGACGGCGACTCCGCCTCCATCACCGTGGCGACCGCCGTCATCAGTGCCCTCGAGAACATCCCGGTCGATCAGTCGGTCGCGATGACCGGCTCGCTGTCGGTCCGGGGCGACGTGCTCCCGGTCGGCGGGGTCACCCACAAGATCGAAGCCGCCGCGAAGGCCGGCTGTACGAAGGTCATCATCCCCGAAGCGAACGAACAGGACGTGATGATCGAAGACGAGTACGAGGACATGATCGAGATCATCCCCTGCTCGAACATCAGCGAGGTCCTGGACGTTGCCCTAATGGGCGAACCCAAGAAGGACTCGCTGGTCGACCGCCTCAAGTCGATCACCGGCACGGCGTTCGACCAGGGCACCGTTGGCTCCGCCGGCGGCTCGAATCCGAGCCCACAGTAAATGCCCCAGTGGGCGACGTTCGTCGGCATTACGGGCGTCGTCCTCGTACTGCTGCTCGTTTTATCGCATCTGACACAGTCCGCGTTTACCGACGGCGATCCCGACTCGAGCGACGCCGTCGGGGAGCCGTCCGACGCGACGACCGCCACTGACCCGGTCGATGTGCCGAGCCGCTCGCGTCCGCAAGACGCCGAGTCGGCGGTCGGTCCGGACGAGGGGACGGCCCCACCGAAGGGGGTCGATTCGACTCAGGACGGTCGGTCCGCCGGTGCTCCGACCGACGCCGGTCCACGATCGAATGCGAAGAGCGCTGACGCCACCGATCGGGACGCACTGAGCGCCGAGTCCGACGCCTCGAGCGAGCCACGGGGCGTGCCGCTCGAGGACCAGGGGCAGCGGCGACCGGCCGACCGCGGCGTCGATCCGGACTCGCTGTCGACCGGGATGGTCCTCGCGAACGTCGCCTTCTCGCAGGGTCTGTTCGCGCTCGTCTTGCTCAGTGCAGCGGTCTACACGGCAATCCCGGCCGCGGCGCTGGGGATCGAGTTCTCCGTCGCGTACCTCCGGACGGGACTGCTCTGGGGGACGGCCGCTGGCATCGTCTTTTACGTCGCGAACGAACTCGCCGCAGCGGCCGCGACCCACTTCGGGTTCGACCACGACGAGGACCTCCGGGAACTGCTATCGCCCGACTCGACCCAGGGATGGCTCATCCTGTTGGTAGGCGTCCTGCCGCTCATCGCTCTCTTCGAGGAGTTCCTCTTCCGGGCGGCGCTGATCGGCGTCCCCGCCGCCGGCTACGGGCTCTCGCCCTGGCTGCTCGCGGTCGGCTCCTCGATCGCGTTCGCGCTCGGCCACGGCATGCAGGGCTCGGTCGGCGTTGTCGTCACCGGCCTCCTCGGATTCGTCCTCGCGGCCGTCTACATCGTCACCGGGAGCCTGCTGGTCGTCGTCGTCGCCCACTACCTCATCAACGCCCTCGAGTTCGTCGTCCACGAGGGGCTAGGCCTCGAGTGGGCGGAAACCCTCGAAGGCTAAGGGTCGGGAGCGGCTTGGTCGAGCCATGGATCTGACTGCCGGGTCGACGGCTCGCTCTCGAGCGATTACCGCCCTGATTTTGGGCTACTTCGCCGTGTTAGCCTACGCGACGATCACGAACGATCCGCTGGCGGCGACCGTCACGGAGATCGGGTTCGGGATTATCGCGATCGCCGTAGGGGCGATGCTGTACGAGCAGCGGTCGGCGTCGCGATCCGTGTTGACCGTGGCCGCGGGCTGTCTCGTCGCGGGCGGCGTATTGACCTTCGGTGCCGTCCTGACGCGGTCGGCCGCCGTCAACGCGCTCTCGTCGCTACTGGTCTTTCTCGGGGTCGGCTGCTACATCTATGCGGTCTGGCGCGCGAACTGACTGAGGATGGAAGAGACCGGCTACCGGTCGTCGATCACGCGCTCGTCCGAAACACCTGTGCCGTGGGAAGCGTCCAACCGTAGGCGACGGCGGCGATGCGCGTTCCGACCGTCACCGCTGCACAGATCGCCGCGGCGACGCTCCCGGAACCGCCCAAGAGAACGACGACCCAGTACGTCCCACCGCCGAGTACTGCACAACTCGCATAGAAGTCCTCGAGCAAGATAAACGGCGATCGGTCGAGTAGGATGTCCGCGAACGCTCCGCCGCCGACCGCGTTGATCGTCGCGATCGCAACGACGCCGAAGCCCGAGACGCCGACGTCGGTCGCGACGATGGCACCGGCCGTGGTGAACGCGGCGAGTCCGATGGCGTCGGAGCACAGCGTCACGGGATGATCGTCCGCCGACTCGAGGGCGACGCTCACACCGATCGCCAGGGCCACGCCGAACAGCCCGAGGCCGATCTCGATCGGCGACTGGAGCGCTAACGGAACCCGATCGACGAGAATATCTCGCGTCGCACCGCCGGCGAACGCCGTGACGAGCCCGACGACGGTGACGCCGAACAGGTCGAACTCCTCGCGGATCGCCTTGGTCGCCCCGACCAGCGCGAACGCGACGAGTCCGATCGCGTTCATCACGGCGAACGGATCGACGACCAGCGCTGCAGCCAACTCTCGTACCACTGTTCTCGAGCAGGCCGGCGAGAGCCTTGAGCGCTACGCATCGGCCGTCGCGTTCCGATTCGCGCTTCTCGTCAGAGAGACGGGACGCCCGCTAAAACTGCTCGAGGCCGGTCTGCTCGGCCGCGGCGAGCGCGTCTTCGCAGGTCGACCACGACTCCCGTGCGAACGGCGGGAGGTCGCCATGTTCGTCGACGTAGGACGCGAGGAACTCGCGGGTGGTCGCATCGCCCGGATAGCCGCTGCCGACCTCCCCGTACTCGTCGGCGAGGGCGGCGACGTGGGCGTCGCGTTCGACCTTGGCGACGATGCTGGCCGCCCCGACGAGCGGCGAGTCGTCGTCGGCACCGTGGCGGGCGTCGACGGCGAGGGCCTCGAGCGAGCAGGCGTCGGTGACCCGCCGGGCGAAGCGCTCTGCGTCGGTGTCACAGGCGTCACAGAGTCCCGAAATCGAATCGGTCGCGTCGGCAGCGCGCTCGAGCTCGCCGACCGCTCCCTCGATCGCCGCGGCGTGGGCCGCGACCGCGAGCGAGTTCATGTCGGTCTCGGGGTCGTCGATCCGCGCCGGCGTGATCTCGGCGACGCCGACCGCGATCCGATCGTCGCTCCGCAGAGTCGCCGCCAGTTCCTCGCGGCGCTCGGGCGCGAGCCGCTTCGAGTCCCGGATTCCGCCAGGGAGTTCGTCGGGGTCCTCACAGTGGACGGCCGCGGCGAACATCGACCCGAACGCGGGTCCCTTGCCGGCCTCGTCGACGCCGAATGGCATACCACGTGGATCCATCGCCGGATGCTAAATTGTTGCGTTTCATCCGGATAGGACGGTGAATCCGCCACGGCGAACGGTATATGAGGTTGGATGTACAACGTACACATCGTGAGTTCGGATAAGAAACGAGTGCAGTTTCGGGCACCGCATCGACTCGTCGATCGAGCGGATGCGCTGGCGACGGTTCTCGGTTCGGACCGGACCGAGGTCCTCGTTACCGCTCTCCGGGAGTATCTTCGAGACGCGACGCACGATGATGATCTCAAACAGGAGATCGCCGCTGCGTATTACGATGACGAAATCACGTTCGAACAGCTCACCGAACTTGTCGGGCGCGAGGAGGCCGCGAACTTCCGAGTGCTGAAACGACAGCTCGACGACGAGTACATCAACGAGATTGCAGAGCTGTAAATGACGGAGCTGGTCGCGGATACGTCGGCACTCGTCAGTCTCGGAATCGTCACCAGCGAACCGACTCCGCTTCGTCTTCTCGAGGCGGAGTACGACCTCCTCGTTCCGGACGAAGTCTACCGCGAACTCGAGGAGCTCGCATCGTACGAGGACGATCACGGACGGGCTGCGACTCGTATTCTAGACCGTCTCGGCGACGATCACCGACAGTCGGTCGAGCTCGATCACGAGTTTCCCCTCGACGACGGTGAAAACGCTGCTGTCAGTCTGGCAAACGAGCGGGGATCGAATCTGTTCCTCTGCGACGAGTTCAACAGTCTCGGCTTGATTCACGCATCGCTCGCGGACACGCGTCTCGTGACGACACCGACGCTCCTCTCGTCGTTTACGCAACGGGGGCTGCTCACTGCAGCGGAGACCGTCAGTGTCCTGGATTCGATCACTGCCGCTCGAAGCTGGGACGGAAACAGCTACGTCCAGCGAGCGCGCTCGCGTCTGGAAACCGACTAACCGGCGAGTAGTCAAGCCGGTTAGACGTCTCCCGACACCGCCTCACCGCCATCGCGCGGCCCGTCTATGAAGTACTCCTCGAGCTCGAACGGCTCGTCTTTCCCTTCCACGCTAGTCACGTCCAGCGCCGTCACCTCGGCGTCGGTCTCGAGCAGGCCCGCCAAGCTCGGCTCGGTCCGGCCGTCGTCGCTGCTGATGAGTTCCTTCACGTAGAGGCCGCCTTCGCCGTGAATCCTGACTTCGGCCTCGGTCGACGATTGCAGATCGCCGTCGATGCCGTAAACGGTCCGCTCGCGGGTCAGTCCCGCTCGCCGGTGGTCGACCCGTTCGGGCGTGTACTGGTCGACGGTCGTCCCCTCGAGTTCGGCGAGCGCCGTTTCGAAGGCGTCCTCGTCGATCGGGTCCGCGAACTCGACGTCTGCTCGGTAGCGTTTGCTCGCGTCGTGTTCCTTGACGCGCTCGACCATCTCGTAGGTCGCCAGCCGCAGGCCCTCGACCTCGACCGCGCCCTCGGCGGCGCCGTTGATCTCCGCCTCGAGCGCTTCGGGATCGGGATCGCGCATCTTCGGCCGTTTCACTTCGAGGACGAACGGCCGGCCGCCCTCGAGCATCCGGGCGTCGACGTCCTCCCGGCCCGCGCCGTGGAAGGTGCCCTCGTCGCCGTCCATGGCCTCGACGACGTGGGGGCGAACGACCTGTTCGACGCTGGTGTCGTACATGTAGCCCGACCCGCCGCAGTAGTCACAGGGCTCCTCGCCGTCGTCGCCCAGTTGGATCCCGCTGCCGCCACACTCGCGGCAGGGCCACTCGGTCTGGGGAATGTCTCGCTCGAGTTTCCGATAGCGGCCGTAGACGAACGCGGGGTTGATCTGGACGTCGACCGCGTGGCCCGTGACGTCGCCCGATTCGAGAGTCTCGAGCGGGTCGAACCCCTCGAGGTCGACGACGGCGAGCACGTCGGGCCGGTCGAAGTCGACCTCGGTCTCGGTCAGCGCGCCGACGCGCCGCCCGACTTCGCGGTTCATCTCGCGCTTGATCGACTCGCCGACGTCGGGCTCGAGGCCGGCGTCCTCCCGGAGGAGGCGTTCGTTCTCCTCGACCAGCGGCGGGACGCGGGTGCCGACCTGATAGGTGGCGAACTCACACCCCTCGAGGGCGTCGACGATCGTCTCGGCGACGGCGTCGAACGTGCCGCAGTACCCCTCACAGACCCAGCAGTCACCGGGATCGGTCGACTCGAAGTCTTCGTCGTCGGCCAGCGCGACCGTCGTCCGCAGCGCCCGGCCGCGCTCGGCGTTGGTCAGCCCGAAGCTCCGCTCGGCGAAGGGCCGTCCCAGACAGGAGTCACAGACGGCTCCGGTCGCCAGCAACGCGCGGGCGTCTTCCGTGATCATGTCTCGAGCATCGGGGAGCCGCGGGTAACACGTTTTCCCTTCGCGGGGGCGATCCGCCCTCGCGGGACGGTCGTTCCCGCTCGAACGCGCCGGCCGCCGGTCCGGAGGTTCAAATGGGTCGGGTCCCATCCCCCGTTCATGCACGATTTCCGACCGGATCGGCGCTCGTTTCTCGCCGCCGCGAGCGCCGGACTCGCGAGCGTCGCCGGCTGTGTCGAGCCCCGGGCCGAGAGCTCGATCGAGGGCGACTCCTCGCACGACATCGACCGGGAGAATCTCGCCGAGGGCTCGGCGTTTACCGACCTCTACGACGCGATCATCGAATCGGTCACGCAGATCCGCGTCTTCGGTATCGAGGATCCGAACACCGGTGCCGAGGGCCGCGGCCAGGGCTCCGGTTTCCTCTACGACGATCGCCATATCGTCACCAACGATCACGTCATCGCGACCGGGCAGGCGGCCGACGTCCGGTACATCAACGGCGACTGGACGAGCGCTACGCTCGTCGGTCGCGACTACCATAGCGATCTGGCCGTCCTCGAGGTCGATCACGTTCCGAAGGGGGTGACGCCGCTCTCCCTGAGCGAACGGCGTCCCGTCGTCGGGCAACAGGTGGCCGCCGTCGGCAATCCGCTCGGCTACGAGGGATCGATGTCGGCGGGCATCGTCAGCGGCGTCGATCGGACGCTCGATTTCCCCGATCGGGCGTTCTCGTTTCCGAACGTCATTCAGACCGACGCCGCCGTCAACCCCGGGAACAGCGGCGGCCCGCTCGTCGATCTCGACGGCAATATCGTCGGGGTGATCAACTCCGGTGGAGGCGACAACATCGGATTCGCCATCTCGGCGGCGCTCGCCGGGCGCGTCGTCCCATCGCTCGTCGACGACGGCTCCTACGAGCACTCGTATATGGGGATCGGCCTCAGGTCCGTCGATCGACTCGTCGCCGAGGCGAACGACCTCCCCGAGGCGACCGGCGTCCTCGTCACGGACGTCTTCGACGGCTCGGCCGCCGATGGCGTGCTGAAACCCGCCTCGCGGACCGTCCCGCGACGCGGCGAATCGATCCCCGTCGGCGGCGACGTCGTCCTCGCGATGGACGGGGAGCCGATCCCCGATCGCCACGCCCTCTCGACGCATCTCGCGCTCGAGACCAGCCCCGGCGACGCGCTCGCGATTCGGCTCCGGCGAGATGGCGAGACGATCACCAGAGAACTCACGCTCGGTGCCCGCCCGTCGGTCTCGTGGTAGCGAGCGTCGCGGGTCTCGAACGGCGCTCGGTCCGGACGCGATCGGCGGAAACACGTTGTTACGCCGTCCAATATTCCGCTCGCTGACCCGAATCGTGCCGTAGCGAGGTCGTACACGTCAGTTTCCGTTGAGTTCATCCACGAGCGATCGAACGGTCCGAATCGGCTCGAACTCGAACGCTATCGTCCGGATTCGTCCATTATAGAGTCGATAACAATAGTAGCGGATCGGGTAGCAATCGTCGGCGCGAGTAGCCGTCGCCCGATACACCATGACCGACGCCGACTTTCACGCACCAGACAGCGAGGAACCGACTGCCGAGCTCGATCACGTCACCATCGAGAACGACGACGCCCCGGACGAGTGTGCTATCTTCCCCCACGAGGCGAGCGAGGACGAACAGATGACCGCCTGGATTTCGGCTCACGACGACTCCTTCGTCTCCCTCGAGTCGATGCGCTAGTCAGACGATGCATCTGAGCCACACCGTCACGGCCGCCGGCTTCTGGCTCGGGACCCTCTTGCCCATCGTCTATCTGCCCGTCATCGTCGCCGGGATCGACTCGATGAGCCGCCTCTCTCTGTTCGTCGGCCTCATGGCGGTCCACGCGCTCGCCCTCGTCATCGGCCACGACTATTCGGGGTCGCGATCACGGTGACTCTCGACCCCGTTTTCCTCGGTCGTCGACTCCGAGATCCCTTGATCAGCCCTCCGTCTCCGCTCGAAACGAGTTAGTGACGTGCAGAAAAGCACTAAGTGGTGTTTTGTGGTAGCAATTCACATAGAGACTCGCTGTCCGCTCTGTCACCGATCAGTTCCCGGCGACGTACAGCACTGGTGTCGGTGCGGGAAAGCGATGGATCCGCGGTGTTACGACGCCCACGGCGACTGGTGTGCCGTTCGGGGCGACGACGGCTGGATCGGCGCGCTCGAGCGGTAGTACCGATCCAATCCCGGTAGCGGCCCGACCGCTGGATCCGCGTCGTTGCTTGACCGTAGCAGTCAGTCGAGCGAGGGTGACCAGACCTGCACCCGCGGCGTCCCGCAGCTGTCACAGACGATCGCCCGCTTGTCCTTGTAGCGGCCCCGCTCGAGTTCGCCGTTCGGACAGTGTTGACAGTCCCGTCCCTCGAGCATCGCGAGTAACTGCTGGTGACCGCCGGCGTCCGATGACTCTGATTTCGCCATGTAGTCACCACATACCCGATATCGGGGAAACGGTTGGCCATGCCTATGCAGCGTCGGGACGCGATTCGAGTCGAAGCGCCTATGTCCGTCTCCGATGTACGGCCGCGGGATGTGGCCCTGGGGACACCTCGCCGTCGCGTACCTGTTGTACTCCGCCGTTACGAATCGCCGGTTCGACCGGCCGCCGCGCGCCCTCCCGGCGATCGCCCTCGCCGTCGGCTCGCAGACGCCGGACCTGATCGACAAACCGCTCGCGTGGAACTTCGGCGTTCTGCCCGGCGGCCGAACCCTCTCCCACTCGCTGTTCGTCGTCGCCCTCCTCGTGCCGGCCGTCCTCCTCGTCGCCGATCGGCTCGCGGCCCGACCGATCGGCGTCGGCTTCCTCGTCGGCTACTGCTCGCACCTCCTCGCGGACGTTCCGCCGGCGGTCCTCTCCGGGGAGTTCGCGGGCGCGTCGTACCTCCTGTGGCCGGTCCTCGAACAGCCCCCCGAAGCGCCCGTCGCCGGCATCCTCGACGCGTTCCTCCACTACTACGCGCTGGGACCCTACGAGTGGGTCCAGTTCGGCCTCTTCGCCGCCGCCGTCCTCGCCTGGTACCGCGACGGCGCGCCCGGGCTCGGACTGGTTTTCACCTCGCTCGAGCGGCGACTCGGGACCCGGTCCTGATCGACAGGCGGCGATGAGACGAGGCCGACGCCGAATCGTGGCGGCTATCCCGTCGGCCGCCGTTCCGCCGGTATGCGCCAGTTCGTACTCATCGGTCACGACGTGCCCACGGAGCCCGACTTCTCGCTGGACGACCTCGCGGGCGGGGCCGGTCGCCTCGACGCGCTCTGCCGGTCGATCACCGCCGCGTTCGTTACCTCCCACGGCATCCGCGAGGACGTCCGCGTCCACCTGATCGCGCAGAACGAGCTCACCATCACCTTCGACGGCAGCGACCTCCAGCGGCTCAACCCCGACGAGCGCAGCACCGCCGCGCTGGTCCGCAAGGCCCTCGAGCACCGCGACGAGGCCATCGGCGCGCTCCCCGCGGAGCCCAGTCCGGGGATCGAAGTCTACCGCCGCGGCTTCGAGGGCACGCTCGAGGAAATCGCCGACGACGGCCCGATCGTCCAGCTTCACGAGGACGGCAAGGCGGTCATCGACGCGGACGTAGACGCGCTCGAGAACGGGATCTTCGTGCTCTCCGATCACCGCGACTTCACCGCCGAGGAGACGGCGCTGCTCGAGGACGTCGCCAACCAGCGGCTTCGATTGGGACCGAAACTGCTGCACGCCGATCAGGCGATCACCGTCGCACATCACGTTCTGGATACGGACGGCTACGAGCGGTTTTGAGGGGGATTTCGGCGGATCTCGGATCTCGAGAACAGGTTCCCGTCGGGCGGTTCGACGCCCGATCCGGAAGCGTTAAACGACCGGACGCGTACACTCAGAATGCGGGCCGGTGGGGTAGCTTGGTATCCTTCGGCCTTCGGGTGGCCGTAACCGCGATTCGAATTCGCGCCGGCCCACTACCTTTCCCGCACTCTCCGAACGCCGAGCGACAGCGAGGCGTTCCAAGTGCGGGGAAGTCGTTTCGCCAAGCGAATTCGAGCCAGCAAGCCGCAGCACGCGAACGGAGTGAGCGCGACCGTCTTGCCCAGTTCGAATTCGCGCCGGCCCATTTTCACCCCACTTCGCAACGACGAGCGCTAGCGGGGAGTCCGTAGTGGGGGCCTTCCATCGCCCCATCAGTACCGTTCGCTGACTGGTTTTAGAAAGAATAGTTTTCGAGGTCAGTTCATCGCCGACTATCGCGTCGATGACCGAGCCGCTCGCCGACGCGATCAGACATCGGGCCACTCCTCCTCGTCCGCTCCGACGGCCTCGTCCACGCCGTCGAAGACCTCGTCCTCGTCGACGACCCGATACGACGGGTCGTCGCACGAACAGGCGTTGTGGGGACTGACCGGTCGAACCGTTCCGTCCCGGCACGCCCACACGGTAAAGAGTTCGCCGCAGTTGGCACAGATACCGGCCGCCTTCTCCCTCTCTCCGTCGGATTGTGTCACTGAAATGGATCCACTCGCAGTACACTGTTAACGGCCCCCAAACGGAAAGTACCCCGGGTTTCGCGGGCCGACTATCGGTCGGTGGCGGTCTCGAGGCGACTCGACTCTCGCTCTCGAGACGCCAATCCGCCGATTAGAGTTTCTCAGCCTGCTGCGCCTGCTCGGAGCGCCGATCGGCCTGCTCGAGTCGCTTCCCCGTCGCGTTCGAGAGCAGGGCCGGAACGTCGCCCCGCGCCTCGGCGAGTCGCTCCTCCGCCCGCCGGAGGCGCTCGAGGACGTTCTCGAGTTGCTTGTCGGTGTTCCCGCGCTCTTTGGCGCGCGCCCGCTCGGCGGCTCGCTGTGCGGCGTCGACGACGGCGGCGAGGGAGCGCTCGAGTCCGGTGACGGCGTTCGACGAGCCGCGACCCCTGCGCCCTTTCTCGTCATCGTCGTCGTCATCGCTATCGCCGTCGTCAGCATCGTCCTCGTCCCCGAGCGCCGCGATCTCCGCTCTGGTCTCCTCGGCGACGTCGGCCACGTACTCCGCGAGCGACGCTTTGCCGGTCTCCGGACGCTCGATGCGGACCGCCGATTCGGCGTCGGGGTCCGGGTTGACTCGATAGGCACCGACGGCGTCGTCCCCGTCTCGCACCTCGGTCGTATAGGCTCCGCCGCGGTCGACGTAGATGGCGTCGCTCCCATCGACCGACGACTCGTAGAGGCGTCCGGCGAAGTCGTCCTCGACGGCCACCCTCGAGAGGTCGCTCGCCCCCGTTTCGTCGCCGACTTCCAGTTTCGTCGCCCGATCGCGGGCGACCAGCGGGATCTCGCCGTCGACGCCCGCCGCCGTCGGGGCCCCGTCGCCCGAGACGCTGACGCGCTCGCTGTGTGGCGCTCGCCCCGCACCGTTGACCGTCAGCCGGTGATCGCCGGCCGGAACGTCCCGCGCGACGGCGATCCCCCCGAACGTCGGGACCGCCTCGGGCTCGCTCTCGAGCAGGACGACCGCCTCGAGATCGACCTCGGTCGTGGTCAGCCCCTCGTCCGCCGGCGCGTCGTCGCTCGCGATCACGTCCGTGACGCGGCTGACGACGGTGTTGATCGGTGCCGCCTCGCCGATAGCGTCGTAGCGCTCGGCCAGCGCCGTCCGGTGGTTCGGCACGGAGATGTCCGCGGCCGGGTTGTCGTACCGGGGCTGGCTCCACGGCGTCCCCGTCGCCGTGAGGTGGCCGGCGACGGCGTCCTCGACCGCCGTCGGCACGGAAAACTCGAAGCTCAGTTGCGGCCCGGTGAAGTCCGCGATGTGCTCGAGGTCGCTGCTCGGCACGAGGTCGTACTCGATATCGGCCTCGCCCTCGTCGTCGTTCGCCCGTTCGCGGTGCCGGAAGACGAGCCCCGTTTCGCGCGTCGGGAGATCCGTCGGCGGCGACGTCAGTGCGTCGAACGACCGAACGGTCAGGTCGTCGTCGATCAGCGACTCCCGCGTGACGGAGGGCAGTCGCTCGTGCTCGTATATCGGCTCGCCCTCGTACTCCGGGACGAGATAGGGGAGCCGCGAGCCCTCGTCGCGGGGCAGGCCGTACGCCAGCGGCACGTCGGCGAGGTCCTCGATGCCCTCGATTGCCGTGTTCGTGATATCCGCGAGCAGGTCCTCCACGGCGACTCGCTGGAAGCGATCGGCGACCTCGTTGACCGAGAGCGCACTCGAGTGCGAGCCCAGCTCCGAGAGGATGCGGGGGATCATATCGGGGTCCGGATCCAGGAACTCGTTGTTCGGGACCGTCCGCGAGTGAGAGCTGGCGACGTACAGTTGGGGCTCGTCGGTCTCCGTGTCGACGAAGACGTGCAACACTTCCCAGTCGTGCCAGTGGAAGTTGGTCGTGAACTGATCGAACGCCGAGTAACACCAGAACTGGACGACGGCGAGCGGCGATTCCTCGTACTCGACGGCGTGATAGAAGACGGTCGGATTCGGCGGGCTCCCCTCGCTGACGCGCTCGTGGTAGCCGTCGACGGCGTCGAAGCCGGTGACGACCGTCTCGCCGTCCCGCTCGCTGGTGTACGGCCGCGGATCCGTCGGAAACCACGGTTCGCGACTGTCGAAGTACAGCGTGGGCGCGAACCGCGTCGCCAGCGATCGAGCGGTCTCGTCGTCGACCTGATTCGTCCGACCATCGGCCTCTCGTTCGAACGCCGAACAGCCGGCGAGCGCGGCCCCGCCGACGCCGGCGAGCGCGCCGAGGACCGTTCGCCGGTCCACGTCGGCCTCCATCCCGTCGGTCACGGGGTATCACGATCCGTCGCCGAATCGACGCCTGTCGCCCGCGCGACCGCTCCTGTCTCGGTCATACCCCTCCATGAGCGCATCGGCTCAAGAATCCTTCCGTCCGTGTCCGCGCCCGACCGCGGGCCGCCTCACTCGAGCCCGATTTCGATCAGCGCCAACTCGTCGGACGGCACCGCCTCCGCGAACGCCGACTCGATCTCGGCCCACGTGTCGGGACGATAGGCGTCGATCCCGAAGCTCTCAGCGAACGTCACCAGATCGGGGGTCGTCAGATCCGTCCCGGTGTGTTCGCCGCGATGGTCCTCCTGTTTCTCCGAGATCAGTCCGTAATCCTCGTCGTCGAACACGACGGTCGTAAAGCTACAGTCCAGCCGCGTCGCGGTCTCGAGTTCGGCCGCGTTCATCATGAACCCGCCGTCGCCGGTGCCCGCGACGACGTTCGAATCCACCGCCAGATCGGCCGCGAGCGCGCCCGGGACGGCGATCCCCATGCTCGCCAGCCCGTTCGAGATCACGCAGGTGTTGGGCTCGTAGGTCGGGAACGACTGCGCGATCGCCATCTTGTGGCTGCCCACGTCCGAGACGAGCACGTCCGAGTCGGCCATCGCCTCGCGCAACAGTGGCAACGCGTTTCTCACCGTCACCGGATCGTCGTCTGCCGGCGGCTCCGTCACCGACTCGAGCAGGCGGTCGTGGAGGTCGCCACACCACAGCGAACACGCGCCCTCCGAGAGGCGCTCGCCGATGGCCCCGAGCGCCGCGCCGACGTCCGCGACGATCTCCACATCCGGGTTGTAGTGGCGATAGACCTCTGCGGGCTCGTAATCGACGTGGACGATGGTCTTCTCGAGGTCGGGATTCCAGCCCGCCGGATCGTGCTCGGCGATGTCGTAGCCGACCGCGACGACGCAGTCGGCCCGCTCGATCGCTCGCGCGGCCTCGCTCTCGGGTCCCGAGTCGAGCGTCATCAGCGAGGCCGGCTCGCGGTCGGAGATCGCCCCCTTGCCCATGTACGTCTCGACGACCGGGAGCCCGACGCGGTTGACGATAGCGCGGATGTTCTCCGAGGCGCGGGTCCGAACCGCGCCGTTGCCCGCGAGGATGATCGGCCGCTCGGCCTCGGCGATCAGCGTCGCCGCCCGCTCGGCCGACTCGTCGTCCGGATCCGGCCGGCGGACCGGATCGCGCGTCTCGATCGGCTCGGCGTCGACGGTCGCCGCGGCGACGTCCTCGGGGAACTCGAGGTGGGTCGCCCCCGGCTTCTCGTACTCGGCGAGTTTGAACGCCTTGCGGGCCGATTCGGGCGTGATCTCGGGCTCGGCGATCTGGGTGTTCCACGTGACGATCGGCTCGAAGATGTCGACGACGTCGAGCGCCTGATGGCTCTCCTTGTGGAGTCGCTCGCGGTCGCCCTGGCCGGTGATGGCGACCACCGGGCTCTTGTCGAGTTGCGCGTCGGCCACGCCCGTCATCAGGTTCGTCGCACCGGGGCCGAGCGTCGAACAGCAGACGCCCGCCTCGCCGGTCAGACGGCCGTGGACGTCGGCCATGAACGCCGCGCCCTGTTCGTGGCGCGTCGGCACGAAGCGGATCGAGGAGTCCCGCAGCGAGAACAGCAGGTCCTCGATCTCCTCGCCCGGAACCCCGAAGACGCGGTCGACATCCTCGGCCTCGAGACAGGTGACCAGCAGGTCGGCTGCCGTTTGCATGGTCGACCCGTCCACACCGCCGTCCATTAATCGCCCGCCCGTCGAAAATTTGACGTGGCCGACCGCGCCGAGAGCGCGACCGTCTTCGGGTGACCTCTCGATCCGGCCCGGCGGCTCGAGGAGCGGGAGAGGACTTGAAGGCGGGAGAGAGCGAGATAGCGGGAGAGGCTGCAGTTACGGTGTCCGAGCGGCCTCAGAGGACCTGATCCGCTCGAATTCGCAGAATCACGCGCTCGGTTTCGATCGTCGGCTGGTACTCGTCGACATCCTGATAGCGCCGGGCCAATTCATCGATATGTTCACGAGCGCCCTCGGTGGTGAGCTCCTCGACTTCGCCGATCACCGAGAGAAACCGGTAGGGATCGTCGGGGTCGGTCATGCTGACGCCGACTCTGGGATCGTTCCGGACGTTGCGTTCCTTCTGACGGCCGCGTTCGGTATTGACCAGGAGTCGGTCGTCGTCCTCATCGTAGTCGATCCAGACCGGTGTGACGTGCGGGAGCCCGTCTTCGGTGAGCGTCGCGACGTGTGCGAACGTCTCCTTCTCGAACAGATCGTGGAAATCGTCGGGTATCGAAGCCATGTGCATCGCGTCGTTTGCCGGCCCCGTTCTTGGGCGTGATGCCTACACCCGCTATGATTGACCGATCTCGAGGTCGCCGGACCCGATCGCCTGCAGACGAGCGGATTCGGGGCTGAGAGCGCCAGAGACCACGCAAGTGTCGGCTGACGGCTTATGCACCTCGATACCGACTACCTCCGTATGAGTGATCGACAGCCGTCGACCCGTCGACGAGTGCTGAAACTAACAGGCGCAGCGGCCTCGACTGCACTCGTCGCCGGCTGTGGCGGCCCAGGTGGCGGCGGAGAAAACGGGACCGAGGAAGACGACGAGACCGAAGCCGAGGAGGGAACCGGCAACGGGCAAGACATCGAAGACGAGCCGGCCGGTGATAACGAAACCGACGTCGGAACCGAAAACGAGACGAACGAGACCGATATCGGCGGCGAGAACGAGACCGAGACGAACGAAACGAACGAGTCCAACGAGACCGAGATGAACGAGACCGAGATGAACGAGTCCAACGAAAGCAACGAGAGCAACGAAAGCGAATAGCGTCCGCGCTCGTTCTCGGTCCACCGAGACGGGACGTAACCGTTACCGGTCCTCGCTCCCTTCCTCGAGTAATGACCGAGGGACTCGAGACGGACGTCGAAGAGACGGACGAGATCGCCGAGCGACGGGACGAACTGGCGGCCCGCGTTCGAGCGCACGCCGGCGAGATCGCGCGGGAACTCGCCGTCTTACAGGGCGGTGACTACGGCCAGGAGACGTTCAACACCGACGCCGGCAGCTGGACGCTCAAGTACGAGGCCGGCGACGTGCAGTACCTCCGATTCGACCCGAAGTCCGGCTCGGAGATCTACGTCGTCTCGAGCAAGCAGCCGCCCGAACCCGAGCCCCTCGAGCGGGCGATGGCCGACTACGGCGCGTTCGTCGAGGCCTACAACGAGTACGTCCGCTCGTTCGACGGGATGCTCACTGACGTCACCGACGAGTTCCCCGAGGCCGAATCGACGGCTGAACTGGTCGCCGAACGGGATCGAATCGTCGATCGCATCCGCGACGTCTGCAACGCGATGGCGAGCCAACTTCACCGCTACGACGGCGAGTACGGCACCTATTCGACGACGATATCGGGCACCCGCTGGGAGCTGAAGTGGGAGGAAGACCGCGCCTCCTACCTGCGGGTCGGCGGCTCCGACGGCGTCTACCTCCTCTCGCAGTACGGTCCGCCGCCGGCCCCCGAAGTCCGCCGACTGGCCGACGACGTTCCCGCCTTCGTCGCCGACTTCAACGACCACGTCGCCGATCTCGAGGCGGACCTCGAGGGCGTCAGCTTCGACGATATCTAGACGCCACACCGCAGGGACCCCGTCGCAGCGTCTCGCTCGGACTGTACGGTGTCCTTTCTCTCGTTTGTCGATCCCTACACGGGCGACGGCGACCGCATTTGGCGTCTCGATCGGCGGCCCAAAACCGAACCGGATTCAGCGGTCGCCGGTCGAGTCCGTCCCAGGGCAGTACGCGCGAGCGTTTCGGAGAGATACCGAGCGGACCCGAACGCTCTATACCCAAACTAGTAGTCGTTTTGTACCGTCTCGGTCTATCGGACGGTGGCGACGACGCTCGCCTGGACTATCATGGATGGCTCTGCCCACGCCGACGAGGGAACTGCCCACGAGTATGCGGCCGACACCGACGAGACCGATCCCGGGGGTCCGGTCCTGTTCGACGCGATCGTCGTCCGCTACCAGTCCGATAACGATCGCTGTACGCTCGTCCCCCGCGAGGGGTCCACCGAGAAGAAACTGAACGCCTGGCTCACTGCGAATCTGGAGGCGGTCGTCGATCTCGATGACGCCCGCTGATGACGCTCGGGAGCCGCCGAAGCGGTCGAAGCGAGACGCTCTCGACGTCTCGTCCTCGAGAGAGAACACGGCCAGGAGCTATACGTCGACGTACTGGTCGACCCACTCCTGACGGCGCTGCAGCGCGCGTCGGCCCTTCGGCGTCAGCGCGTAGTAGTTCGTCCGCCGGTCGAGTTCGCCTTTCTCGACGAGTTCCTTCTCGACGAGCGTGTCGAGATTCGGATACAGCCGGCCGTGCGTGACCGGTTGCTCGATGTAGCTATTGATATCGTCGAGAATCTCCTGCCCTGACGGCCGGTCTTTCCCTGCGATCACGTACAACAAATCGCGCTGGAAGCCAGTTAGCTGGTCCATGGAGTATCCTCTGAGTGAGGACGTTCACCGTTCCGTGGCTTTGTTATAGAGATTGTACGTCGCTCTCGCGACCGGGAACGCACCGCGTAGGATCGGCGCTGACCGACAGTTCGAGGGAGTCTTGATTCTCCTCGCCCGCAGTCGAGCTCGTCCGCGTGACGCGGCGTTTTTGACGGTGACCGCCGTACCGGCCGGTATGCCGACCGATCCACTCGCCTGGGAGACGCGCGAGCGACGGGTAGCCTACTCCTGTCCGGGATTCGACGTCGTTAACGAGTCCGTTCGACTTCCCGACGGAACCGACACCGAGTTCGATTACCTCTCGGAGCCGGCGAGCGTCTGCGTGCTGCCGTTTACCCCCGACGGCGACGTCGTCTGTATCGACGAGTGGCGACAGGCCGTCTCGCGGATCAGCCACGGGCTCCCCGTCGGCGGTACCGAACCCGAAGACGACGATCTCGAGGCGGCGGCCCGGCGGGAACTCGCCGAGGAGACCGGTCACGAGGCCGAGGAAGTGGAGCCGCTGGTGACCGTCGAACCGGCGAACGGGATCGCCGACGCCGTCTTACACTTCTTCGTCGCTCGCGGCTGTCGGCCGACCGCCGAGCAGCGACTCGATCACAACGAGAGCATTCGGGTGCGAGAGCGCTCGCTCGCTTCCCTGACCGACGCGGTGGCCGACGGCGAGATCCGCGACGGTCGGACGGTGCTCGCCCTCTCGTACTATCGGCTGTTCGACGAGGACGGCGGCTCGAGCCAAAAATAGCGAGGCGAAACGCGAAACCGATTGCGAGCCGGCGGTGCCGGTCGGCCCGTCACTCCGTCTCGTTGGTTTCGTTGGTATCGTCAGTCGCGTTCGATTCGGTCGCAGTTTCGTTCCCTTGGGATTGCTGCAGCGATTCCTGCAGTCCCTGGGTTTCGCCGAGGGTGACGGTCTGAGCGGAGCTGTTCTCGACGGTGATCGAACCCGCGTCGACCGACGAGATCGTCTCGCCCGTCGCCGTTTCGTTCATCGCTGTTTCGTTCATCGACGTCTCGTTGTCGATCGCATCAGTGCCCGTCTCATTGTCGGTCGCATTGGCACCCGTCTCGTTGGCGGCCGTTTCGTTCCCGGCCTGCGTCTCGATGCTTCCGACGGTCATGGATTCGAACGTGAGATCGCCGACGTCGAACTCTTCGATGGTGAGCGACTCGATCTCCTGGCTGCTGGCGTTCTCGTCGGTCGCGTTCTGGCCGCCATCGTCACCGCCGTCGCCGCCGAACAATCCACCGATGAAGTCGGAGATTCCCGAGAGGATTCCGCCGCCGCTGTCGTCGACGGTGAGGTCCTCGATCGCCAGCCGATCGGCGTTCATCGTCTCGATCGTCATGTTCTGTACCGTCACGTTGTCGGCGTCCTCGTCGATCACGTCCTGGAGGCCCGACGACGCGTTCTCTCCGTCGGTGCTCTCGTTGTCGGTCGCGTTTGCACCGCCGAGGTCTTCGATCGAGACGTTCCCGAGCGCGAGCGATTCGAACGCGACGTCCGAGATCACGACCTCCTCCGAGGTCTGATTGGCCGCGGACTCGTTGGCCGCGGATTCGTTCGATTCGCTCTCGTTCAGTTGCTGCTGGAGCTCGTCACCGCCCTGAATATCCAGTTGCTGGACGGTAAGTTCCTCGATCGTGGCGTTCTCGACGGTGAGGTTTTCGAGTTCGAGTGTGCCAACCTGTACGTTCTCGAGCGTTGCGCTCGTGTCGCCCATGTCTCCGGCGTCGTCCACGGCTGTGTTCGTGGTCGCTCCACCGACGAGGGCGGGACCCCCCGAGAGCAGGACCAACAGCGCGACGAAAGCGACGCCGATCGTTCGCGGTCGTGAAACCATACGCGCCGACGTAGGGTCGTCGCGGGGCTAAAACAGGCCGACTGTTACGGAATTACCGCGGAGAAAACCGATGTTTCGGGCACGGGAGCGATCGGTTACGGCCGATTCGATCGTCCCTTGTTCGACGAAAACCCTCGGCCAGTGACGGTACCGGGCGGAGACGATGTGCCGATAGCACAGCTACTCCATCACACGGTCGCACAGGGCCGTGAGACGCGTCTATCCATCCTCAGCGATCCGTTACCGCGCAAAGCAGCGATTTCCGTGACGAAACGGGAGAAGCGTGCGGACGGCCGAGGCCGTTTCCGTGACGGCGGCCCGGCGTACGGTCGTCACTACCGGTCGATCGCCGACGCAGTCGCTCGAGAACGGCGTCGAAAGCCGGTTCCGTTCCGTTACTCGAGTCGGAGCTCTCTCGTCTCGACGGCGTCGCAGGTGGGACAGACGAACTGGTAACGGACTCGCCCCCCCGAGGTGGTAACGCGCCAGCCGCCGTCGGTGTCGACGTAGCCACAGGCCGGACAGCGCAGCTCCGACTCGTCGAACTTCTCGCGGAGACGCTCGAAGGGCGATCGGTACACTGACATGTGTTACCGTACAACGCGGTACCATATAACACTAGCCCGGCCCGTGCCGGTCCGACCGTCGACCGATCACAACGGTTCTTAGGGAGCCATCCGTAGGGGACGTATGGACGATGTCGACACGGAGCGTGGCGGCTCCGTCGGCGACGCCACGGCGGCGGCCCGTGCCCTCGAGCACGTGGTCGATCCGGTCGTGGCGGTCGCCGACGGGACGATCACGTACGCGAACGAGGCCGCCCGCGACGCGTTCGAACTCGGCGACGCCGACCGCGAGGCGACGACCGCACTCGGCGCGCAGTGGGATCGGCTCGCGGCGGCGATCGACGAGACGACCGTCGGGACCGCCCGGCGGGTCGACCTCGAGGGCGACCGAGAGAGTGCGCGTCTCCACCGCGGGGCGAGCGGTGCGACGATTACGTTCGACCGCGGTGACGCGGGGGCCGACGCCAGCGCCGATAGCGTGACCGACTCGCGATCGGACGCGAGCGATCGGCTGGTGAAAGACCGCGCGCTCGAGGAAGCCCCCGTTGGGATCACCATCTCCGATCCGGACCGCGAGGACAACCCGCTCGTGTACGTCAACGAAGCCTACGAGGCGATGACCGGCTACACGTACGACGAGGTCGTCGGCCGGAACTGTCGGTTCCTCCAGGGCGAGGACTCCGACGAGGCGGCGATCGCCGAGATGGCGGCGGCGATCGACGAGGACCGTCCCGTCACCGTCGAACTGAAGAACTACCGCAAGGATGGCACCGAGTTCTGGAACGAGGTGACCATCGCCCCCGTCCGCGACGAGGACGGCCGCGTGACCAACTACGTCGGCTTCCAGAACGACGTTACCGCGCGCAAGGAGGCCGAAATCGCCCTCGAGCGCCGGACCGAGGAACTCGAGTACATCCTCGATCGCGTCGAGGGACTGATTCAGGATGTCACGGCCGTCGTCGCTGGCTCGACCGACCGCTCGGAACTCGAGAGCGAGGTCTGTGAACGGATCGCCGCCGAGGACGCCTACGACGGGGTCTGGATCGGCGAGCGAAATCCCGCGACCGGGACGATCGACGTCCGCTCGAGCGCCGGCGACGGGCCGGACGACGAGACCGTCGCAACCGACGCGGATCACCCCGCCGCCGAGGCGCTCGCGACGACCGAACCCGCCGTCGACACCGTCGACGGACGGACCCGCGCCGCGTTCCCGCTGTCGTACAACGGGATCGAATACGGCGTGGTGACGATACGGACGGATCGAACGATCGACGACCGCGAAACGGTAATCCTCTCCGCGCTCGCCCGCGCGGTCGCCAGCGGCGTCAACGCCCGCGAGACCAGCCGCGTGCTCGCGACCGACGCCGTCGTCGCCGTCGAACTCGAGGTGACCGATCGCACTCTCGCACCGGTCGCCCTCTCGGCGGAGG
The DNA here is from genome assembly GCF_020515625.1 of Natrinema amylolyticum. Classification (NCBI taxonomy): domain Archaea; kingdom Methanobacteriati; phylum Methanobacteriota; class Halobacteria; order Halobacteriales; family Natrialbaceae; genus Natrinema; species Natrinema amylolyticum. The sequence continues at coordinate 243,969 of NZ_JAIWPJ010000002.1, read as the reverse complement.
CGGACTGCCGACTCGAGTACCGCCGGTCGGTCCACCGGACTGACGACGAGACGGCGTCGCTGTTTACCGTCACCGGCGCGAGCGCCGACGAGATCGCCGCCGTCGCCGACGATCTGGCCGACGTGGACTGTCGAATCATCGTCGAGCGCGACGAAGAGTGTCTCGTGGAATTGACGGGCGGACACGACCTCGTCGGCTGGCTCTCCGAACGCGGCGCCCGAACGAAGGCGATCGAAGCCGAGACCGGCCGCGCACGCATTACGTTGGAAATCCCGCGCTCGGCGAACGTTCGCTCGGTCGTCGAGGCGATCGAGGACCGCTACGAGGGAACCGACGTCGTCTCCTTCCGGCAGCGCGAGCGCGACGGCGAAACTCGTCAGGAGTTCGCCGCCCGCCTCGAGGAGGCGCTGACCGACCGCCAGTTCGGCGCGTTACAGCGGGCCTATCTCGGCGGTTACTTCGAGTGGCCCCGGCCGACGACCGGCGAGGAACTCGCCCAATCGATGGGCGTCTCGCGGCCGACCTTCCACGAACACCTTCGGACGGCCGAGGCGAAACTGTGTCGGGCCTTCTTCGGGGACGCGTAGCGGTCCCGTCGCAGTGACTGTCACGGCTCGAGACCTGTAGCCGCGGCTTAGCACCGAGAACGGTAACGGACGGTCGCCGAGATTTATGTGGGTCGTCGTGGGAGCCGTTGGTATGTTCGCGTTCGCAACTCCGCTGCAGATGGGCAGCGGTGGCTTCCTGTACTGGGCGATCATCTTCTTCGTCCTCGCGATCGTCGCCGCCGCCGTCGGCGCCCGCGGCGTCGCCGGGATCTCGATGGAGATCGCACGGATCTTCGTCCTGATCTTCATCATCCTCGCGGTGGTCGCGCTACTGTTATAGCCGCCGCGACGCCGGACACCGCCGAGACTGGTCCGCACGTCGTCCGGCCGGACTCTCTCGTCGATTGCCCGCGCAGACGTGAGTATTGACGGTTACGTTTCCGCAGTACTTGCCAGCGCGGCCGGCCGTTCGTCTCGAGTCGCTGTCGATTCCGTCGAGCGATGAATACTGTGTTTTCGCTCTCGATCACGTAACCAGTATCGGTTATATGTGGCTGAGAACGACTAACACTTTGGAGGACGTATACAAGAGCGAACGGTTACCATGACAGAACTCGGCGGATTTCAAGACAGGGTCGCCCGCATCGATCTCTCGGACGGGGAGGTCGCGTACGAGTCGATCGACGACGAGGACGCAGAGAAGTATATCGGCGCGCGGGGGCTCGGGGTAAAGTACGTCTTCGAACAAGGACCGGAGGTCGATCCGCTCGGACCCGACAACCTGCTCGCGTTCATGAACGGGCCGCTGTCGGGCACGCAGGTCACGATGAGCGGCCGGATCGCCGTCTGTACGAAGTCGCCGCTGACCGGCACCGTCACCGACAGCCACCACGGCGGCTGGTCGGGCGCTCGGCTCAAGTGGGCCGGCTTCGACGGGCTGTGCTTCGAGGGCGAGGCCGACGAACCCGTGTACGCCTACGTCGAAGACGGGGGGGTCGAACTGCGAGACGCCTCCCACCTCTGGGGCGAGGGTGTTCACGAGACGCGAGATCAGCTCGAGGAAGAGCTCGAGGGGTCCTACGGCAAGAACCTCTCGCTGATGGCGATCGGGCCGGCCGGCGAGAACGGCGTCAAGTACGCCTGCATCATGAACGAGGACGACCGTGCCTCGGGACGGGGCGGCACGGGCTGTGTGATGGGGTCGAAGAACCTCAAGGCGGTCGTCGTCAAGTCGACTACGAAGATGCCCAAGCCGGCTGATCCGGAGACCTTCAAGGAAGGCCACCAGCAGGCGATGCAGGCCATCACGGAGTCGGAGGTCACCGCACCTAACGAGGGCGGACTCTCGATGTACGGGACGAACGTCCTCATGAACATCGGCGAGGAGATGGACGGACTCCCGACGAAGAACGGGAAGTACACCTCGACGGAGAGCATGCGCGACGCGGAGGGCGTCGACATCGACGCCGAGCGCGTCTCCGGCGAGAACGTCCGCGAGAACATCCTCGTCGACGAGCCGACCTGTCACTCCTGCCCGGTCGCCTGCAAGAAGGAAGTCGAAGTCGACGTGATGCACAAGGGCGAGGAGCTGAACGTCCGCACCGAGTCCTACGAGTACGAGTCGGCGTACGCGCTCGGCCCCAATTCGGGCCACACTGACCGCGACGAAATCGCGGTCATGCTCGAGCGCTGTAACGACATGGGCGTCGACACCATCGACGTGGGCAACATGATGGCGATGGCCATGGAGATGACCGAAGAGGGCAAACTCGAGGGCGTCGGCGAGTTAGAGTGGGGAGACTCCGAGACGATGATCGACATGATCGAGCGGATCGCCCGCCGCGAGGACGACCTCGCCGATCTGCTGGCCGAGGGGCCCCGCCGGGTCGCCGACCGCAGAGACGCCCACGAGAACTCGCTGGCCGTCAAGGGCCAGACGATCGCGGCCTACGACCCGCGCTGTATGAAGGGGATGGGCATCGGCTACGCCACCTCGAACCGCGGGGCCTGTCACCTGCGCGGCTACACGCCCGCCGCCGAGATCCTGGGCATTCCGGAGAAGGTCGACCCCTACGAGTACGAGGGGAAAGGCGAACTCACCGCCCAGTTCCAGGACCTCCACGCCATCAGCGACTCCTTCGATATCTGCAAGTTCAACGCCTTCGCCGAGGGCATCGAGGAGTACGTCCTGCAGTACAACGGTATGACCGGCCGCGACGTTACCGAGGACGAACTCCTCGAGGCCGGCGAGCGAGTCTACAATCTCGAGCGCTACTACAACAACCTGAACGGCTTCGACGGCAGCGACGACTCGCTGCCCGAGCGCTTCCTCGAGGACGGCATCCCGGGTCAGGGCGCTTCGGAGGGCGAGTACTGCGAACTCGAGGAGATGAAAGAAGAGTACTACGACCACCGCGGCTGGGTCGACGGCGTCGTCCCCGACGAGAAACTCGATGAACTCGGGATCGACCTCGGTCCGGGCACGGGCGTCAGTGCCGACGACGGCGGTGCGGCCGCACCGAGCGACGACTAGTCGCGGTCTCGACCCGTTCGGGTTCGGCGTCGTTTTTTCACAGGGCGTGACGACTGGAAGTCGATCTCATGTCGAGGCGGTCGCCCGTCCAATACGAGTGAACAGTTCGAACAAGCAATACGTATTAGAAATTGTCAGTAGATATCTGTGAGTATCTATTCGGCGCTGTTCGCCCCTCGAGCGGCCGGGACAGAGAGATGACCTATTTCGATACATTATTATAATCTTACTCGTACGTGGTTGTATGAGTCTACTGAATCAATGGAAGGAGGTAAACGGCTACATGATCAAGGATCCGGGAACGTTCTTCTCGGCGTACGACGAGACCCACGGGATCGGCTATCCGATCGCGTTCATGCTGCTCTCGTATCTCGCCGTGATGCTGCCGGTCGCGGTACTCTCTGCGGCACTTAACATCACGTCACCGAGCAACGCAGCGATCGGTCTGGGACTCTTTCTGGGACTCGGCGTCGTATATTGGATCCTGGGGCTCATCGAGGCGTTACTCGCTCACGGGATCGCGTATCTCTTCGGCGCACGCGGGGTGTCGAAAACGCTCGAAGCGTACGCGTTCCCGACCGTCGTTCGGTACTGCCTGTGGTGGATCCCGCTCGTCAACCTCGCGGTCGGACTGTACGGTCTCTACCTGCAGATCAAGGGACTATCGTCGTTTCACGACATCTCGACTGGAAAGGCCGCGATCGCCGCGATCCTCGCTCCGATCGTGTTCCTGATTCCCGTTACCGTCGCCCTCGCTGCCGTGATTGCCGCGTTCGTCCTCGATATGGGATCACAGCCGCAACCGGAGCCGGCCATGCTCCTGTTCGAACTCGTCGCATAGCCCAATCACGATCGTCGCTCGAGTTATCGCGCGAATACGACCGCTGACGTCCGGATGATTACTCGAGACGAACCGATCGGGACATCACCGTCTCGTCCACGCTGCTACGATCCGAACAGTGCCGGCGGCTACCCGCAGAGATGCGCAGAGAATCAGTCGTCCGCAACGGCGTAGGACGAACCGGCGTCGGGTTCGGCGTCGGGTTTGGTCAACTCGATTTCGACGCTGCCGTCGGCGATCGAGACGAGCACGTCGTCGAAGCTCGTGGAGTACTCGGTCGCGTGCTTGCCGGAGGTGTTGATCCGGACCTGCTCGTCGACCAGATCGGCCTCGGTCAGCATCTCGACTTTCCGGTAGGCCGTCGACATCGGAATGTCGCACTCTTCGGAGACTTCCGTCGCGGTCAGGGACTCCTCGGTCGTCGCCTCGAGGATGGCTCGACAGGCGTCGTCGTCCAGCGCGGCGAGGATCGCCTGCGGGTCGGTCGACTCGTCGCTCTGCCAGCCTCGTTTCCGGGATTCAGGGTTCGTAGCGGGCATCTGTTACACTTCGTAGTACAGACCCTGACCCCTCCAAATGAGTCCCAATAAATACAGGGTGCTTTATATGGGGTCGCTGAATCGTCGCCATGAGGCTGTCTCGCACGGGTTCTCGAGCGGGCGATCAAGGAGACGCCCCTCACTGGACACACGCCGCGGCGGCCGTCTCACCGATCGGTTGCCGTGACCGACGCGGTCACAGGTCGCGGACACAGGGTTTAGGGGGACTGACTTCCCAGCAGTGAGTAATGGCTTCGGGGATTCGCGCGGAAGTGAAGATCGATGACCCGCCCGACTGCGTCGTCGCGCAGGCCTCGGCCGAGACGAGCGGGCGGGTCCACTCCGTCTCGCGGAGCACCAACCCGTCCGCGCCCGAGCGCGTGACAGAGGAGTTCATGCTGGAGGCCGACAGCTATCCCGACGCGTTCGATGTCGACGCGGACCTGTCGCCGATCTTCTCCTACGGCTCGAGTTCGGTCTACCGGTTCGAGCGCGAACTCGGCCGCGGCTGTCCCTGCGAGTGTATCGAGGAACACGACTGCCCGGTGGTCGACGTCCGCACGCAGGGGGCGGCGCTGTACCTGACCTTTCACGCGCCGGATATGCACGCGCTCCAGGCCATCATCGGCGATCTGCGCGAGCGGTACGCGACCCTCGACGTCCAGCGGCTGCTCCAGTCCCAGCAGGACCACGACGAACGAAACCTCGTCTTCGTCGATCGGAGCACGCTGACCGACCGCCAGACTGAGGTCCTCGAGACGGCCCACCGGATGGGCTACTTCGAACACCCGAAGCGGGCCAACGCCAGCGAGGTCGCCGACGAGCTCGGGATCACCGGCACGACGTTCACCGAACACCTCGCGGCGGCCCAGACGAAGCTGCTCGATGCGATTCTGGATCACGAGTAGCCGTCGTCTCGAATCCCGTTCGACTCGAGGCGGTCGAACGCGATCGGACCGAACGGAAGCCACGACTCGAACCCTATGAACGTAACGGGACCTACAGGGGACCGGCACCGAACCGCAACCCTATATATACTGGGCGCACAGCTATACGGTAGACAACCGAAGTTTCGCGCGACTCACCCCCTGACATGAGTAGATACGAGTTCACGTGCCCGGAGTGCGGGCAGGAAATCGAGGTCAACGAATCGATGCGTGAGGCCACGATATCGCATGGCTGTCCGGTCTGCGGGGCGTCGGTCACGTCGTCGGCGTTCGTCGGCAAACAGGAGACGAACTGACCTCGCTCCCCTCGCGATCGATCCCGTCCGCGTCTCGGTCTCCGCGTCTCACTCCTCGCGGTCGACTTCCGTCCGCCGCCCGTTGAGCGTCGCCGGGGTGAGTCGGTAGAGTTCGATGTTCAGCGCGTCCTTTCCTTCGGCCCAGATCTCGAACAGCGGCCGCTTCGCGTCACCGTACTGGGCGATTTCGTCCGGCGTCAGTTCCGACGGCGCGATGCTCTCGAGGTCTCCCGTGGCGATGACGCTCCGGTAGGTCGAGTCGACTTCGTCGTACACGACGAGGCGCGCTTCGGGTTCGGACTCGAGGAACTGGCGCTTTTCGCTCTCCGGCGTCGATACCATCCGCATGTAGAACGCTCGATCGCCGTCGTCGTAGCCGTACGAGATCGGAATCGCGTAGGGTTCGTCCGTGCGCGCGAGCGACAACACCCCCGTCTCGTGACGACTGAGGAAGTCGTCGATCTCCGCGTCGGTCATCTCGGTTTCCTGGTCGATAGCCATCGTCTCAGTGGTTTGCCAAAGGTGAAACACGATCTTTATAGTTGCCATCGACCGCGAGGAGCGTCGCGAGCGCGGCGTCGGTCGCGTCACGGTGGTCGTCGTCCGCGAACGGTCGGTTCGGCTACTCGAGGCCGTCTCCGTCGTCACCGGCGGATTCGTTTCCGCCGGTCCCGACGACCACCGGTTCCCGAATCTCGAGCGCCGTCTCGAACTCGTCTTCGCGATCCGTTCGCCGGCCGATCCGCAACAACTGCTCCTCGTGTGCGCGGCGGACGGCCGACAGCTCGCGGTCGCTCAGCCTGATCTCGTCGCCGAGGGCCTCCCAGTGGCCCCAGTCGACGAGGAAGATCTCGCGGTCGTCGGCCGCGTAGAGCCGCTCGTACTCCCGACGATACCGCTCGAGTTTCGGTCCGAGCGCTACCTGCGCGCGCTCGACCAGGTCGGGCAGCCGGGTCGGTGGGACGCTCGCCTTGGCCGCCGTGAGCACGAGCACCTGCCCCTCGATCGGCTGACCCGCCATCTAGCCACCCGCGCGCATCGCCTTCTGGGCGAACTTCTCGACGAGCGGCTCGAGGGTCTCCTCGTCGCCCTCGAAGACGATCGTCACCTCGGTCAGTTTCAGTGAGGGACCGATATCGACCGTTTCTGCGGAGAACGTCGCCGTCCAGTCGTCGCCCGCGACGGTGTCATCGTCGACCCGTTCGCCGCCCAGATTCGTCAGGTAGCGGACGACGAGCCGTTCGGAAATGCCGCGAAAGGAGCGCTCGAGACGAGTTCCCATACCGCACGTTCGGCGGCCGAACGGATAAATTCGTGTTCGTCGGCACCGAGTGTGACTGACGCTACACGATCGCGCGGAACAGGACCACGGCCCCGATGCCACCACACAGCGACAGCAGGATGTTCTCCGTTCGCCACATGATCAGCAAGACGACGCCCGCAGCGCCCCACTCCGGCGGCCCACCGGCCGCCAGCTCCGGCCCGAGAATTGCGATCACGATCGCTCCCGGCAGGACCGAGAGCCCCGCCTCGAGGCGCTCACTCACCTCGATCCGGCGCAGGAGCCAGAAGCCGCCGATCTTCGTGACGGCCGTCACGAGCGCCATCGCGAGGACGGTCCCGACCACCAACGGGTCGAGCGCGAGGGCGCCCTCACTGATCATGGCGGATCACCTCCACGGTGGCCGCTACGACGCCGCCCAACAGGATGTACCACTGGCCGGGGACCAGTTCCGCCGCGACGACGGCGGTCGCGAGCGCGACGAGCCACGGGACGAGCGTCGAGCGCCCCTCCCAGAGTTCGGCCGCGAGCGCGACGAAGACCGCCGCGAGGACGAAGTCGATGCCGTACCGAGTCGGATCGCCGATCACGCCGCCCGCGGCCGCTCCGACGATCGTCGACGCGACCCAGAAGACCCACATCGCGATGCCGGTCCCGAGCAGGAACGCCCCCCGACCGCTGCCGGATCGGAGGTCGCGCATCGTCAGCGCCCAGTTCTCGTCGGCCATCAGGAGGAGGCTCCCGTAGCCTCGCAGCGCCGAGAGCCGCTTGAGCCAGGGTCCGAGCGCCGCGCCCATCAGCGAGTAGCGGAGGTTGATCGCGAGCGTCGCGAGGAGAATCGTCGCGACCGGCAGCGGTTCCGCCCAGAGCTCTACGGCGACGATCTGGGCGGCACCGGCGAGGACGGTTGCGCTCATCAGCGCCGCCTCGGCGACGCTCAGCCCGGCCCGGCGAGCGAGCATGCCGAAGGCGATTCCGTAGCCGCCGACGCCGAGCGCGACCGGGAGACAGGTGAGAAAGCCGGCCCGGATCCCCGAGCGGTCGAACGTGACCGTCTCGCTCCCGTCGCTCGCGGCGTCTGGAGTATCGGCGACAGACGGTCCCGCAGTAGGCTCGCCAGGTGGACAGGGGCGTCCGGCCAATTAGCGAGCGGCAGTTCCCGTCACGGATTTCTGGAGTCGAACGAAGCGTAAAGCGTTCTCGAAAACGTCCGCAGACACTGCGGTGGGACACCGCTTTCCGGTCCGGACAGCGGGCGATCACAGGCCGTACCAGAGCAGCCCCAGTGCGACGATTCCCAGCGCGGCTCCGTACAACGGTCCGCTGACGACGGCCAGCGCGACCGCGAACAGTCCGAAGACGATGCCTAAGAACAGACAGAACTGCTGGGTCATCGTGCGGTGTTCGTTCCGGTGGAGGAGCCAGTCGAACCCCAACTCGGCCACCAGTTCCGCGACTGCGTCGAGCATACGCGATACTCTTACGGAATTGATAAAAATACGGGGGTGATCCCCGTCGCCGCCGAAGCGGATCTCCGCCGGCCGTTACCCGCCGGCGACCGGCGGAAACACCGACACCACGTCGCCCTCCTCGAGCGACGTGTCGACGCCCTCCATGTGCACCACGTTGCGGCCGTTCTTCAGCACGCTCAGTTGCGGTCGGATCGCTCCGTCCTCGAGCAACTGCCCCTCGAGGCCGTCGTACTCGCTCTCGAGGGCGGTAAGGACGTCGCCAACGGTCGCGTCGTCGTCGACAGCGCGCGTTCGCTCCTTCTCGCCGACGGCTTCCCGAAAGGTAGCGAAGAACCGGAGATCGATTTCCATACGCCACAATCGTGTTCGGACGACATAAGTCCGGGCGATACCCGCGACTCACGGTCGAGCGACCAGCGGCCGTGATCGGGTCCGACTCACGCCGCCGACGTCGTCGGCGACGACGTGTACGAGACGGAGTCGACATCGGCGTCAGCGAGCGCCTCGTCGATCGCGCTCGCGCCGACCTCGGCCGCGTCCTCGGCGTCGGCGGCCTCGACGGTCACCGTCACCGCGAACTCGAGCGCGATCGTGTACGGATCGAACGGGCCGGTCGGATGTTCGTAGACGTCTGCGTCCCCGACTTCCCAGTCGGTTATCGTCTCCTCGGCGGCGAGCGTCTCGAAGGTGTCCGCGAGCGTCGTCGTCGCCTCGTCACGGGCGGTCGTGTCCGAGCCGCCGTGGAGCGTGACGAGCGTCGTCCCAGTTCGGGACACAGCGAATTCCATATCTCCTCTAGTCTGGCACGGAAGTTCAACGCTTGGGATGGCTGTGCACCGCTCGAGACATTTATCGTCTCGAGCGGCCGCCGTCCGGCCACCGACTCGCTCACTCGATCCAGAACGGAACGCCGTGTGTCGACAGCAGCGACCGCATCCGCTCGACGCCGCCGCGGACGTCCCATCCCGCCTGCGTGTAGTGCTTGTAGGGGTGGCGAAGCCACGAGTGCTCGCGGTGTGCGAACACCTCGACGGCACCCTCGTCCGTCCGGAACAGCGTGACGTGGAGTTGCCACGTCGCCAGCGGCGACTCGCGCCGAACCCAACTGCCCGCCGAGAGCCGCCCGTCGTCGTGGACCTTCAGCGACGCGATCGGCTCCGACTCGAAGGCCAAGTCCGCGAGCATCGCTCGAACGGCATCCAGACCGCGCTTGATGGTTCCGACGTACTCCGCCGGGTGTTGCCGACAGATCGCGTAGCCACCGAACGGTTCCTTGAGCCGATGGAGCGCCGGGAGGACGCGACGGCGCACGCGCGTCGTCAGGTCGACCGCGCCGGTCTCGTCCGAAGCCGTCCCGTCGGTCGTCGTTGCCACACCTCTATCTCTCGAGTGCGACCACAAAACTGTTTCTCTACTATACATTTCACAGTATCGCTCATAGTTTCGATCCTCGACCGCTGTCGGCTCTATTCCGCCCGGTAGGACTACGGAGAACTAAATCGAAATCTGATAGGCGATCGGTACTCGGTGAGCGGCCGGCGGCCCTACAGGTCCTGCAATCGAATCCCGTCCTCGACCAGCCGCGCGTTCCGCTCGCGATCGAGGTGCTCGCCGAGTTCGTCGTGCTCGTGGAGCTGTGCGATCACGTCGGCGTACAGGGTCCGCCACGCGATGGCGTAGATCGGCGACTGTCCCCACGCTCGCAACTCGGGAACGAACGCGTCGTAGGTCTCGTAGCGCTCCTCGAACCGGTCGATCGCCTCGAGCACCTGTCCGGCGGCCTCGCGCTCGTCGTCGGCCTCTTCGAGGATCCGATTGAACTGCTCCTCCCAGCCCGCGACCGCCTTCTGCATGTCCGCCGCCACGGTCTCATCGTCGGCCGGCAGTCGATCGAGTATCGGTTCCGGAACGCCGAGGGAAATGTCCTCCATACGGTCCGGTACGGGATAGTCTGCCAAGAAAATGTTCCCGATTCGATCGACGCTCCGACGGGGACGGGACGCGGTAGTCGTTTCAGCTGTCCGAGAGCGGACGAGACAGTCACTGGCGTGCGGTCGCGCACGCCGTGGCGCGGTATACGTCTCGGACTAGGGCCACGTCGCCAGCATGATCTCGTCGACGAACTCGCCGTCGAGACGGTACTGTTCCTCGTGTTCGCCCTCTCGCTGCCAGCCGTTGTCCTCGAGGAATTCGATCGCGGCCTCGTTGGTCGCGGGCACGTTCTGGTAGCACTTCCGGTAGCCCGCGTCGGTCGCCCACTCGAGGCCGTACTCGAGCAGTTCGGAACCGATGCCCTGCCGCCGGACGTCGGTATCGACGCCGACGGTCACCTCTGCGGTGTGGCGCAGCGCCGGGAGTTCGGGCGCGTCGAAGTGGAGCCAGCCGACGACGTCGCCGTCGGAATCGACGTCGGCGTCCGACGCCGACGAATCGGCCGCCGGATCGCTCTCGGCCGCGTCCTCGTCCGCCGGCCGCTCCCCGCGGACCGCGACGAAGAAGACCCGCGAGCGCTCCTCGTTAGCTCGAACGAGCGCCGACTCGCGCTCGAGTTCCGTCGCGACGGTCTCGGCGACGACGTACGCGCCGTCGTCGGCGACCGTTCGCATCGTCTCGACGACGCCGTCCCGGTCCTCCTCGCGGGCCGGTCGGATGGTGACGACGCAGTCCTCGCAGTCGATATCGGTCGTCGTCGCCGAGAGCGCGAGCCGATACTTGCCGTCGACTTCGGTCAGATAGCCCGCCGCCTGCAGCGCCTCGAGACACGATTGGAGTTCGTCCGGATCCGGCGCGACGGTTTCGGTGTAGGTCCCCGACCGGGCGGGCTTCGAGTGCGCGCGGCCGTCGTCGATCTCGATCGATCGGGCCAATTCAGCCGGCGTGACGGCACCGTTACGCTCGACGTACTCGTAGACGCGGCGCTGGACGTCGTCCTCGAACGAGCCCGTCGGATACATGCTCATACGACTCCGCCACCGACTGCCGGCATTAGTATGCGATCCGTATCGATCGCTACTCGCGACCCGCCGCGACGAAGCGGTCGATTGCGCTCGATCACGAATCGTTTCGGGCCGCGCTCGCACCCGCCGCCTCCGGCCAATCTCCGATTAGTTCGGACCGCCGGTGCGATCGGCGCGGTGCTCGAGTTCGGCCGGAATTGATATATCGATATATGATTTATGGAGGAAGAGGGAGATTCTGATAGACGAGGGCTCGGCGCTCGAGCGCCGAATCGACTGGGAGACCGAATTACGGGGTCACAGCGCACGGTCGGTTGTTTCGACGCGCTCTCTGCCGAACGACCGCTCGGTATCGTCTCCGGCGAGACTCTCCCGCGGTACTCATCGACGGTCAATAGAGACTGACCGAGTTCGTTCCGAGGCCACTGCGTGATCGGTCGACGCCGAGCGGGCCCGGGGAGCGATCGCGAGTGCCACACGACTCGATATTCGCTGCGTTCGATCGCGACCGTGGGTCAGACTCGATGATCGGACGGGTCAGTTCAACCAAATCGATCGGGAGCGACCGAATCGGTCCGAGGGCACGGTTTCCTCGCGATGACTCTCGTCGCTCGCTCATCACTCCGTTCCGGAGCTCCCGTCTGCGGCCCTGTCACGAGCTGAGCCCGGCTCGGATACCCGGAGCGTCGGCAGTAGATCATCGTTTCCCCGCCGCAAACCCCCGGAGTGGGACGCCGGATTCCCGGTCCACGCTCGGGACCCAGCTGACGCGATCCCGATTTGCGCAGCGCTCACCGAAGCGCGTCGATGGGCGGCGAATCCGCGCCGATTCAGGACCATCACCGCTGACTCGGGCGACCGCGAGCGATCGAGCGGTCGCGCGGAGTGCCACCGCGGACGATCCCAGGTCCGGACGAGTCGGACGGCGATCGGTGGTGCACCGGGACCGCCAGCGGAGTGCGGCGGACGGCAATCGTCCGGCCGCCGGAGTGTGGCGGACGGCGACCGACCGGCCGGCGGAGCGCGGTCGATCCGGACCCGTCGGTCGTCGAACGGGTCGATACGGACTCGAGTCGACGACGGCGGAGCCGAGCGAGACCGATGCGGGGTACCGGTTCGCGAGATCGTCAGGAACTCGAGCCGGACCGACCCGTTTCCGGACTCGCCTCGGCCGGCGCGACCGTCAGTAGCACGGACCGCGGTTCGAGGTTTCGGCGCAGTTTCCGATAATCCGTCGTTCGTCGACTCTCGCTCTCCGACACCGTCCGAGATCGTGCCGTCGTCCCGGCGCAACGGGCCCGATCGCGGATGATAAACCAAATACTGCGATATCAAATAGTCGCCGTTTCGGAAGAATCGGAACCGCCCCGGCGTCGTTTAATAGCACCGAGACCGAACCGATCCGGTGTGATCGTCGACGGCCGCGTCCTGCGCGAGGATTTCGTGCCCAGCGAGGTGGTCCACCGCCACGACGAGGTGACCCTCCTCTCGGAGAGCCTCGAGCCGCTGCTGTCCGACGGGCGGCCGAATCCGGCCTTCCTGTTCGGACCGACGGGCGTCGGCAAGACCTGTATCGCTCGCTACGCGCTCGCCCAGCTGTGCGAGCGGGAGCCGACGGTCCGGGTCGCCTACGTCAACTGCTGGCAGGAATACACGCGGTTTCGGGTGCTCTGCAGCGTCCTCGAGGCGATCGATCGGGCAGTCGGCGTCCATCGATCGACGCCGAAAGACGAACTGTTCGAGCGGCTTTCCCGGGCGGACGACGGGCCGATCGTCGCGATTCTGGACGAGGTCGACCAGTTAGAGGAGACGGCCGCGCTGTACGACCTTCATCGGTTGCCCCACGTCTCGCCCGTGTTGATCGCCAACCGCGAGGTAGAGCTGTTCGCGGGCTTCGACGACCGCGTTCGGTCGCGGCTCCGCGCCGGGACCCGCGTCCGGTTCGATCGCTACGGCACCGACGAACTCACCGCGATTCTCGGCGAGCGGGCGGAGAAAGCCCTCGAGCCGGGAGTCGTGGCCGACGCGCAGTTGCGAACGATCGCCGACGCGGCCTCGGGCGACGCCCGCGTGGGAATCGGGATCCTCCGGTCGGCCGCTCGCCGTGCGGAACGACGGGGAGTGGAATCGATCACTGACGGAATCATCGAGGCGGCGATCCCGGACGCGCGGACGGCGATCCGCCGGAAGACGGTCGAGGGGCTGATCGAACACCAGCGGGTGCTGTACGACGTGATCGCCGAGGCGGGCGAGATCGAACCCGGCGACCTCTACGCGGCGTACGAGCGCCGCGTCGAGGAGCCGAAAACGAGGCGGACGCTTCGCAATTACCTGACGAAGATGGTCCACTACGACCTGATCGAGGCCGTCGGCGAGCGTCGCGGGCGGACCTATCGGCTCGTCGACGAGACCGGTGAAAAACGCGGTGAACAGTAACGACGACTCGGCCCCCAGTCCCCGCGGCGGCCGAAAGAGCCACTTACGAGGCACACTCCCGTAGGAAACGTATGAGCCGATCCCCGGCGCTTCCGGACGAGACTCGCCCCGGTCGGACCGCACTCTCCGTCGCCGACCGGGCGGCGATGATCGAATTCTATCGCGACATCGTCGGCCTCCGCGTCCGGAACCGAGACGAGACGAGGGCGACGCTCGGCACCGGCGAGACGCCGCTACTCGAGTTGCTCGAGGACCCGAGCACCGAGCAGCGCGGCGAGCGAGAGACCGGGCTCTATCACAACGCGTTCAGGGTCCCCTCGCGCGAGGCGCTGGGGAGCGCACTGGCGCGGATTCGCGACCGCTGGAGCCTCGAGGGAGCCTCCGACCACGGCGTCAGCGAGGCGCTGTACTGTACCGATCCCGAGGGCAACGGCGTCGAGATCTACCGCGATCGACCGCGGGACGCGTGGCCGCGGACCGAGGACGGCTCGATCCGGGCTGCCGGGGGTCCGCTCGACCTCGCCGATCTCGCAGCCGCGGCCGACGACGGGACGGGTTCGAACGGCCCGCAACTGGTACCCGACGGAACGACCCTCGGCCACGTCCATCTCGAGGTGTCCTCGCTCGAGGCGGCGCGCTCGTTCTACGCGGAGACGCTGGGATTCGACGTGTCGATGTCGTTCGCGCCGGGCGCGTGCTTCTTCGCGGCGGGCGGCTATCACCATCACATCGGGGTGAACACGTGGGGTGAGCGGTCGACGCCGGCCGACGGCCTGGGGCTCGAGTGGTTCGAACTCCTCGTGCCGGACGCGGACGCGATCGATGCGATCCGGGAGCGGTTGATCGATGACGGCGTCTCGGTCACTGCCGACGACGACGGCGACGGCATCGAATGCACGGATCCGGACGGAATCACGATTCGACTGCGAGCGACCGACTGACGTATCACGCTCCGTTCGGAACCGTCGGAAACCACGCAATCGCGTCGCGTCGGGTCGGCCCTCGAGTCGTCGCGTCTGCACCGGTCCGAACTCGAGGAATCACGATCGATCACTGATCCCGACCGTCACCGCGACGCGAGCGTTCGTTTCGAGAGGGTCCGGCGCTAGGTTTACACCGTCTGATCGCGTTTTGGATCGTACTATGGCTGCCGCCGATTCTTCGTCAGATACTCCTCGCTCTCGGATCCGGTGTCAGGAAGCCGTCGCCGAGCTCGGCCGGACCGCTCTGGAGTCGAGCGATCTCGACAATCTGCTGACCGACGCGGCCGGTATCGTCCGGAGCGTGCTCGAGGTCGACGCCTGCTCGGTCCTCGAACTGCGTCCGGACGGCGACACGGCGGTGCGACGTGCGGGCGTCGGCCGAGACGGGAACGCGGCGGGTTCGGCGACGCTCCCCGCCGATACCGATTCGTGGGTCGGCCGGGCGCTCGAATCCGCAGCGCCGGTCGTCGTCACCCGTGACCCCGACGAGCGGAGTCGCAACGCGTCAGCGCTCGCCGAGCACGACGATGCCGGCGTACTCGGCGTCGGTATCGGCTCACCGGCCGACCCCTGGGGAGCGTTCGGCGTCCGAACGACGGGCGACCGGGAGTTCGCCGAGCACGAGATCGAGTTCGTCGAAAGCGTCGCGGCCCTCCTCGCAGCGGCGATCGAGAATTACCGAGCGCGGCGACAGGGGCCGGCAAACGATGCGGTCGCGAACGGTATCGTCGAAACGAGTCCGACGGGAATCACCGTCGTCGACGCCGACGGTGGCATCGCGTTCGCCAACGAGCGCGCCGCGGAGATCTTCGGCCGAACGCGGACGGAGATCACCGCGCTCTCCGCCGACGATCCCTGCTGGGACGCCAGAGGCGAGACCGGCGAGCCCATTCCCGCGGACGAACTGCCGTTCGAGCGAGTCATCGATACCGGGACGGACGTCTTCGACCATGAAATGAACGTTCGGCGACCGGACGGGAGCCGCGTCTGGCTCTCGATCAACGGTTCGCCACTGGAGACCAAGAACGGCGAGGTGACCAGCGCCGTCTTCGCCGTCGAGGACGTCACCGAACGCAAACGCCTCGAGACGGAACTCGAGACGACGTTCGACCGCGTCACGGACGCCTTCTTCGGGCTCGATTCGGAGTGGAATTTCACGTACGTCAACGGGCGAGCGCGAGAACTGATCGATCCCGACGGCCAGGGGCTGCTCGGTGAGAACGTCTGGGACGCGTTCCCGGCCGCCGTGGGGTCGACGTTCGAGACGGAGTATCGACGGGCGATGGACGCGCAGGAGCCGACCAGTTTCGAGGAGTACTTCCCGCCGCTCGACGCGTGGTACGAGGTCCACGCCTATCCCTCCGAGACGGGACTGTCGGTCTACTTTCAGGACGTCACCGAGCGCAACGAGACCGAACGAGAATTGGCGGAGACGAACCGGACCTTACAGCGGCTCTACGCGATCACCGCCGACAGCGAGCCGAGCTTCGATGAGAAGATCGACGACCTGCTCGCGCTCGGCCGCGAGCGGCTCGGGCTCGAGGGCGGCTTTCTGGCCCGGATCGACGAGGCCGAGGACCGCTTCGAGGTGACACACGCGACCGGCGGCATCGACGGGCTCCAGCCGGGAGAAGTGATGCCGCTATCGACCGCTTACTGCAAGCAGACCGTCGAATCCGACGACCTGCTCGCGTTTACCGACTCACCGGTCGAGCACGGGGTCAGCGAGGACGCCTACGATGAGTGGGGGCTCGACTCGTATATGGGCGGACGGATCATCGTCGACGGCGAACCCTACGGGACCCTCTGTTTCGAGGACGAGTCGTCCCGATCGGAGCCGTTCACTCCGGCAGAGCGGTCGTTCGTCGAACTCTCGACCCAGTGGGTCAGCTACGAACTCGAGCGACGGGCCCGCCAGCGCGACTTAGAGGAGAGCGAGTGGCGCTACCGGACGCTGGTCGAGCAGTTCCCCAACGGGCTCGTCGCGCTGTTCGACGAGGAGATGGAGTACACGCTCGCCGGCGGCGAGATCCTCGACGAGATCGACCTCTCCGTCTCGGAGTTCGTCGGACAAACGGTCCAAGAGCGCTACGAGGGCGAGACGCGCGAGACGTTCGAATCGAACTTCCGGGCCGCGCTCGCGGGCGAGCATCGCTCGTTCGAGTTCGCCATGCACGACCGCGAGTGGACGGCCCACACGTTGCCGGTCGAAGACGACCGAGGCGACGTGTTCGCCGGGATGCTCATGGTGCAAGACGTGACCGAGGTCAAGGCGAAACAGCGCCAACTGCGCGAGCGGGAAGCGCGTCTCGAGCGGTTCAAGGAGTTCACCGACGACGTCCTCGACGCGGTCGATGACTTGTTCTACGTGCTCGACGAGACGGGGGACCTCAAACGGTGGAACAAGACCCTCACCGAGGTAACGGGCTATACGAACGCCGAGGTCGAGTCGATGCACGCACTGGAGTTTTTCGAAGACGAGGACGCGAACAGGGTCGCGACCGCGATCGGGGACGCCTTCGAAACGGGCCATACGCGAGTGGAAGCGACGATACGGACGAAAGACGGAGCCGAAGTCCCCTACGAGTTCATCGCGTCGACGCTCGAGAATCCCGACGGGGACCCCGTCGTCACCGGGATCGGTCGGGACGTGACCGACCAGCGAGAGTCCCAGCGCAAACTCGAGGCACTCGTCGACGACCTCGAGGAGTCCAACCAGCGCCTCGAGCAGTTCGCCTACGCGGCCTCACACGACCTGCAGGAGCCGTTACGAATGATCTCGAGCTATCTCACGCTCGTCGAGCGGCGGTACGCCGACGCGCTCGACGACGACGCCGAGGAGTTCATCGAGTTCGCGGTCGACGGTGCCGACCGGATGCAGGAGATGATCGATGGTCTGCTCCAGTACTCGCGAGTCGATACGCAGGGCGATTCGTTCCGGCCCGTCGACTGCGAGACCGTCCTCGCGGACGTGCTGGCCGACCTCGAGGTGCGGATCGACGAGACCGATGCCGAAATTACGGTCGACTCACTCCCACAGGTGTACGGCGATCCGGGCCAGCTCCGCCAGCTGTTCCAGAACCTGCTCGATAACGCGATTACCTATTCGGGAGACGGAACCCCACGTATATCCGTATTCGCCGAGAAAACAGACGCAAAATGGATGATTTCAGTTCGCGATCGGGGGATCGGGATCGAGCCGAGCGATGCGGATCGCATCTTCCAGGTGTTCGATCGCCTTCACAGCCACGAGGAGTACGCCGGAACCGGTATCGGGCTCGCGCTCTGTCAACGCATCACCGAGCGCCACGACGGCGAGATCACCGTCGCCTCCGACCCCGGCGAGGGATCGACGTTCACGGTCGAACTGCCGGCCGTCCCGGAGACGGCGACACCCCTCGAGGGCGACGACGGTGCGACCGACGCGGATTTCCCGACCGATGAGTAAGCCAGACAGCCCCCGAGCCGAGCCGGCACAGATCCTGCTCGTCGAGGACAACCCCGGTGACGTCCGCCTGACCAAGGAGGCGTTCAAACAGGGGCGGATCGAGAACGACTTGCACGTCGTCTCCGACGGGACCGAGGCGCTCGACTTCCTCTCACAGCGCGACCCGTACGCCGACGCACCGCGGCCGGATCTCGTCCTCTTAGACCTCAATCTGCCCGGCAAGGACGGCGAAGAGGTCTTAGAGGAGCTCAAAGACGATCCGGCGCTGCGATCGATCCCGGTGATCGTCCTGACGAGTTCGCGGGCGGAGGAAGACATCGTCAAGTCCTACGAGCTCCACGCCAACGCCTACCTCACGAAGCCGGTCGATCCCGACGAGTTCATCGAGACGGTCCGGGCCTTCGAGAAGTTCTGGTTCTCGGTCGTGCGGCTCCCGCCGGAGGTCGATAAGTGATGAGCGAGACGGACGTCCAGACCGAGGGCGAGCGGGACGCCGAGACCGCCGACACGCTTCGCATCCTCCTCATCGAGGACAACCCCGGCGACGCCCGACTGATCGAGGAGATGCTCCGGGACACCGAAGAGCTCGCCCAGCGAGTCAGCCCCGTCAAATCGACCGGGCAGACGCCGGAGATTTCGCGGGCGACGCGCCTCGAGGAGGGGCTCGAGACGGCCGAGTCCGAGTCCACCGACATCGTCTTGCTCGATCTGAACCTCCCCGATAGCGAGGGGCTGACGACCCTCGATCGGGTCCACGAGGAGACCGGCGAGACGCCGATCGTCGTCCTGACGGGCGTCCGCGACCAGCAGGTCGGCGTCGAGGCGATCCAACGCGGGGCTCAGGACTTCCTCGTCAAAGACGAAGTGACGAGCGAACTGCTGGTGCGGACGATCCACCACGCGATCGAACGCGCCAGACAGGAGCGAGAGCGCCGCCAGCAGCGCGAACACCTCGAGGCGCTCAACCGGCTCAACCGGATCGTCCACGACATCACCCACGCGGTGATCACGACCGAAACGCGGGCGGAACTCGAACAGGAGGTCTGTGAGCGCCTCGCCGAGTCCGACGCCTACCGATTCGCGTGGATCGGTGGGGTCAATCCTGGCAGCGACCGCGTCGTCCCGAAGGCGGCGGCCGGCGTCGAGGACGGCTATCTCGACGAGATCGACGTCTCCGCCGACGAAAACGACGAGGCCGGGCAGGGACCCTCGGGAACGGCGATACGAACCGGGCAGGTCCAGGTCATGAGCGATATCCAGACGAACCCCGAGTTCGAGCCGTGGCAGGAGCAGGCGCGCGCTCGCGACTACCGGTCGTCGGCGGCGATCCCGATCGTCCACGAAGACCTCGTCTACGGCGTGTTGAACGTCTACTCGTCGTCACCGCAGGCGTTCGAGGGGCCCGAGGCCGGCGTCCTCTCCCGGGTCGGCGACGTCGTCGCCCACGCGATCACTGCGCTCGAACGGAAGGACGCGCTGGTCAGCGACGCCGTCGTCGAACTCGAGTTCCGCGTCGAGTCGATGGCCGAGGAGCTGATCGAACTCTCCGCGACCGAGGAGTGTACGATCGAGGTCGAACAACTGGTCGGCGGCGACGAGGCGCTGCTGGCATACGGCTCGGCACAGGGCGTCTCGCAGGAGGCGTTCGCCGACGCCATCGAGCGGACCGACGGGATCGGCGACGTCCGATTCCTCTCGGTCAGGCGCGACGAACTCCAGTTCGAACTCGTCGCACCCGCGGCCGTCTCGCTGTTCGAGACGATCGCCACCCACGGCGGTCGCGTCGCGTCGGCGACGATCGTCGGTGGCGAGTTCCGGTTCGTCGTCGAACTCCCGCGCGGCCGGGACACCCGCCAGATGATCGAACTCATCAGGTCCCAGCGCGACGACGTCACCTATCTCGCCCAGCGGACCACCGAACGCAGCGACCGTAGCGACGCCGGCTCGTCGTCGGTCCTCGAGGAGGACCTGACCGAGAAACAGCGAGCGGCGCTCGAGACGGCCTACTTCGCCGGCTACTTCGACTGGCCACGGGGCAGCACCGGCGAGGAGATCGCCGAGCGGCTGGGGATCGCACCGGCGACGTTCAACCAGCACCTCCGGACGGCCGAACGGAAGTTCTTCACCTCCGTCTTCGGCGAGTGACGAGGGCCGGGTTTTTGCAGACCCGTCCCTCGGGTCGGACCCGACGCGGACTCGCCGTTCGAACCCCCTCGATCGATGACGTATTCTGACCGCCGACGCGGTGAGTCGAGCGGACGGTAGTAGACTCGAACCATCACTGCAGACGCGCAGCCGACCGGACGCGCCGTCATCGAATCGGCCGCGACCGAGGTTTAGGTCGCACGAAAAAATATAATTAAATTGAAAAGTTATATGTGGGAGCGACCCCATCTCTCTACCGTGATGAACACGCAGAAGACCGTCCAACAGGAAGCCGGTACCGTCGAAGAGAACGCGCTCAGGCTCGAGTCCGAGAAGGCCGAACAGATCATCGAGGCGCTAAACCGCGACCTCGCGGACTCGTACGTCCTCTACCACCAGCTCCACAAGCACCACTGGAACGTCGAAGGTGCGGAGTTCCTCGACATCCACGTCTTCCTCCAGGAGGTCTACGAGGACGTCGAAGACGCCGCCGACGATCTCGCCGAACGGCTCCAGGCGCTCGGCGGCGTTCCGCACGCGAACATGACGACGCTGGCCGAGAAGGCCACCGTCGAGCCCGAGGACGAGGACGTCTACGACATCCGGACGTCGCTCGCCAACGACCTCGAGATGATGGGCGACATCATCGAGAGCAACCGCCAGCACATCGAACTCGCCGAGAACCTCGGCGACCACGCGACCGCCCAGATGCTCCGCGAGCAGCTCACCACCATCGAGGAGCACGCCCACCACATCGAACACTACCTCGAAGACGACACGCTCGTCCTCGAGTCGGCGACAAACTGACGGCCGATCGCTCGGCAGGGTCCGCCCTGTCGGGCCGATCGCACTCTCTACCCGTTCTCTTCTCGGCTTCTCGAACGCTCGCTCGCGATCGGAGACGATAGGGTCGAAACGTCGGCGGATTCGCCGTCCTCGGCCTCGAGGAGCGTTTCGGCGACGCGATTGGCGACGAGGGAGCTGACGCTCCCCGCGAGCGCCATCGCCTCCCGGTCGGGGTCCTCGAGCTCGAGCACGTCCCGGAAGAACGTCGACAGGACCACGTAGGTCTCGTACAGGTCGGCGGCCGTCTCCCGTCCCTGCGCGGTGAGCGTCGCTCCGTCGTACGGTTCGTAGGTGAGATAGCCCCGCGTCTCGAGTCGCTGAAGGGTCTCCGTCGCGACCGCCGGCGATCGGTCGAGTTCGTCCGCGACGTGTCCCGGCGAGACCGGCTCGCCGCCGTCTCGGGCGGCGAGATAGCACACGAGCAGGTACTGGGACGCGTCCGTCATCCGTCTCGAGTGCAGCGGTCGCGGCCGGGTCGCTGGCGGTCCTCGCGAAACGCGTCGAGACGGGAGACGAGCGACGACGCGACTGACGGCCGCGTCGACCGGCGATCCCCCGGCGGATCGTCTTCCATACGTTTTAGGGATGCCTAAATTATTAAAATAGTTGCGACTGGTCGGTGACTCGGATCGGTCGCCCGTCGGCGGATCCGGAATCGTGACTCGGCGTCGGCGCGGTCGGTGATCGAAAACGGACTGCTGACGGTTCGGATAGCGGGGCCGAAACGAGATCACGCGCCGCGAGATTCGGTCGCGGGCGGGGCCACGTCATCGATCGAGCGGGCGGCGAGAGCGACGGTCATCATCGAGAGGCCAGTCACGAGGAGGTTCGCGCCGACCAGGAGGCCGACCGCCCAGGCCGCGGTCGCCGGGAAACCGACCCAGAGGAGTTCGGCGAGAACGATCGGGATGACACCGCTGACGGCGATCGAGGTCCGACCGGCGAACCGCGGCCGTTATTTCGGTGCGGGTGGCAGGTCCGCCCGTGACGGACGAACGCGACGATCACCGCGACTGTGAACTCTGCGGGGAGCGGGTTCCGGCGGCCGTCTATCGCGAACACCTGCTCAAGGAGTGTCCGGGCCGGTGACCCGGCCGCCAGTGCTCGGCGAAGAGCGGTCGGCACCCCGCTCGAACGAACCGGGGCCCTGAGGGCGGCCGAGGCGGTGTCTCTCGTCCGCGACTGAGCGACGCCTCGCTTCGATCTCTCGCCTCGAGACACAGGGAAACACCTTTCAGCCTCGTCGGAATCACGGAGAGACAGTGACGGGTGGATTGCAATCGGGAATCTGGCAGTGTCCGGAGTGCGGGCGCTCGGTCAACGGATTCGTCAACGGCTGTCGGTGCCCGTCCTGTCGGACGGACGTCTCGGAGGACTGTCCCTGCGACGCAGTGTGACGGACCCGCGATAGCTCATCGTCTCGGGACGGCTTACGTCTCTTCGACGTGGCGGATCTCACAGGCGATTCCGCGCGTGCTCTCGGCCATCTCGCGGCCGAACATCTCGGCGCGGCCGACGGCGAAGGCCTTCGGCCCCTCGACGACCACCTCGTCGCCGACGCGGATGTCCTCGTCGGCGTCGACGACGCCCGGCGCGAGCACGCTGCCGTGGGGGACGAAGCCGTCGATCTCGACGCGCTTCGTCGGCGCGTCGCTCTCGAGCCAGCGGCGCGCGCCCTCGAGCGTAAAGGACAGCGTCCCGTACTGGGGGACCATCGTCGCGAGCTGGATGTCCTCGGGGTCGCGAACCTGAATCTTCGGATAGCGGCTCGTGGTCTGGATGTCCTCGAAGAGGTCGTCGCCGGCACCGTCGCCGAGGAGGTAGTCCGCGAGCGCGCGGACGGTGTTGTGCTCGCGCTCGCGCTTGGAGTACTTCAGTTCGCCTGACAGGGCGCTCGAGAGGTTCGCGAGCGACTCGTCGTCGGTCGGATGTTCGGCGACGGTGTAGGTGATATCGAGGTCGAGTCGCTCCTCGACGCGCTCGACGATGTCGCGGTAGCCTTCGTCGGGAACGTGAGCGATGATTTCCGGATACTCGTTGCGCTCGAGGTAGCGCTGCAGGACCGTACTGACGAACTGCTTTTCGTCCTCGGACCACCGACCCGTGACGACGGTATCGTAGTGTTGTGCGGGGTAGGTCGTCTCGAGTTCCTGGGGGACGACGCCGATAGGGCTGGTCATCGAGACGAGGTGGGCTCGCCACTGGATGGCGTCGTGGAACTGACGGTGGCTCTGGGACTCGCTGTAGGGTTTGGCGGCCGAGCAGGGGACGAGCACGAGCGGGTTCCGGAACCGGTTGCGATACCGCGTCGTCACCCGGTCGGCGAAGCGCTGGATCTCCACGCGTCGCAGGGTATCGCTGCTCGCGGCGCTGATCTGGGCGTCGCGCAGAATCGGCGTCCGCTCCTCGAGGTAGCCCCACTGCGAGTCGAGTTCGCGCATCGCGGCGGTCAGCCACTGGTCGTGGCGGGCCTGGCCTTCGACGTAGTCCCGAAGTCGGCCGTCCCGGATCCGGCGGCGGACGATCGCCAGTTCCGACTCGAGGGCGTTGACGTTGTGTTCGGCGCAGTCCTCGCGGGTGAACTCCTCGCGCGGCTTCCGGCAGGCCGGACACGAGCAGGGTAATTCCTCCAAGTCCTCGAGGAAGTACGCCTCGTCGGTCGTGAGATAGCGGCCCTCGGTCCCCTTCACGACGGCGGCCGTTTCGTCGAACAGGTCGACGCCGGCGTAGGCCAACAGGGCGACGTTCCGCGGCGTCGCCACTCCGGAGAACAGGAGGGCGGTGTCGGCGGGGACGGTCTCGCGGACGTCGACGACGGCCTCGACGAGCGCCGCGCCGTGGCCCATCACGGACTGGACGTTCGAGAGAGCGTACGCGTCTGTCCCCTGGGACTCGACGCTCTCGCTCGAGACGACCGCGACGCTGGGGTAGTCGACGTCGGGAGCGTCGACGGCGAACGATTCCTGTACTTCGTCGGCGGTGCCGCCGGGGAACGCCCGATGGGGGAGCACGGTGAGCCGCGAGTCGTCACCCTCGGGGAGTTCCCGGTCTCCGCTCCAGAGCGAGCCCGCGTCCTCGAGGACGTCGTCGACGAGCGCGGGCGTCGTCAGCGGCGAGGAGAGGCGAAGTTCGCCCACGCGCGCGGCCCCGTCGCGCTCGTGTACTTCGAAATAGTCGGTCATACTCGATATGGCCGGGGCGAGCGAAAGAGGTTGTCGATAGCAGGTGATCGGGCGCTCGAGCCGAGTATCCCTCGTATATCGTGACTGTCTGACGCTGTATTCCTCAGCCCTCGATCGCGGATACATCGATCGATATTTTGGAAAATTAATCTTTATACGGTAGCAGTCGGAAGTTCGACTATGCCATCGGACCGAAAACCAGACTCGAGACGGCGCCTGAAGAACGGCACGAGAGCATTTCTCGTCGTTCTTCTCGTTGCAGCCGTCGGTGTAGCGACGATCGGACTGCCGGCCATCTACGGCGGTTCGACGACGACCGCCGAAGCGACGGAGGGATCTGTCGAATCGTACGAGACGATCTCGCAGGCCGAATCGGACCTCGATCCGGCTGACGAGGTCTACCTCAACGATGACGGCACTGCCGTCCTCCGCTATGACGATGAATCGGACGTCAACCAGCTCGACCTAGGCATGAACGCCAGTGAAGGACTGGTCTACATGCTGGTCGCCGACGATATCGAGGACGAGTTCGAAGGCGAAGAGTTCGAGGAGGGAAGCTTCTCGGCGATCCTCGACCAGCAGGGGTTCTCCGGTAACGGCTCCCTCGTCATGCAACAGCCGGACGAGGTCACGGACCTCTCCGTCGACGTCTCCGGTGAAGTCTCCGACGAGACGAACCAGTTCGATGCGACCGCGACCGGGACCTTCGAGAGCGATTCCGCGTCCACCGGTGAGGTCACCACCGACGGGCACGTGACCGCCTCGGCCGATAGGCTCGAGACGGCCGGCACCGTCTCCGCCGAGGACCCGACGATTGCGGCCGGTGACGGAACGTCTATGGAGATCTCCCTCGAGGACACGAGTGACGGCTATACCCTCGACATGGCCCAGGAACAGGACGTCTCCGACTGGGAGGCGGATCGGTGGGAAACTCGAGAAGCGGCCGAACAGACACTGCAAGAGCAGTACGGTATGATCGCGATGCAGATGGGTGGGACGAGCGACATCCAGATCTCCGAGTACGAGTTCGAGGAGCGATCCTCCGGTCAACACCGACTCACGCTCGACTTTACCGTCGAATACACCGGGATCGACGCCGGTATCGAACAGCAGCTCGCGGCCGCCCTGGCGAACGACCAGTCGACGGACATGAGTCAGGCGGAAGCTGAGGACGTTGCGGCGAGCGTCACTGAACTCGAGATCGAGACCTTCGAGTTCACGATGAGCGAGAGCGACGGTGCGGTCAATGTCGAGTGGGAGATCGCACTCGCGAACTACGACGAACTCACGCTCGCGATGCTCGACGTGGCCGAGTCGAGCGACATGAGCGGTGAGATCCCGCAGGAAGACATCGAGAACGCCCGCGCGGCGATCGAGGCACAGCAGGCGGCCGACCTCACGTGGGACATCCAGTGGGACGCCTCGGTCGAGCAGACGTCCTCCAACGAGCTCGAACTCGACGCCGAGCTCACGAGCGACACGGAAAACTGGGAAGCGTATATCGCCGAACTCGAGGCGAACGACATCGAGACGCCGAACGACGTTACGTTCAGTCTGACGGCCGAAACCGACGGTGACCAGCTCGCGGTCGACGGACAGTTCGAGATCGACGGCGAGGATCTGGCCGGACAGGCGATCGACGCGATGGCCCAGTCCGCCCAGAGCGGCCCGACGGGGTCGACGGACGCGGAGACCGAGCAGTTCCTCACGGCGCTCTCCGAATCCGACCTCGAGGTCGCCCGGATCGACGGCGATATCACCAGCGACTCGGTTCGAGTCGAAGCGGGAGCGAAGTTCGAGGACATGAGCAAGGTCACCGAAACGTTCAGCGACACCGTTGGCATTAGCGGCGTCGCGACCGAAACCACCGACAACACCACGTCCACGTACGTCTACGTCGACGACATGGGTGACGTCGATACCGCGTCGGCGAGCAAGTCCGATATCGAACACCTCAGCGTGGTCGATTCCGAGACGACCGTCCACGAGGCCGGCGACTGGGACGAAGAGTTCCCGGAGGTCGACACTGACGGCATGCGAAACTATCTCGGTCTCGACGCGGCAAGTGCGGAAGAAGAGGAGGGCGAGGACGACTCCGATAGCGTTCCCGGCTTCGGGCTCGGTGTCGGGCTCGCTGCGATCGCCGGACTGTTGACGACGCTCGTCCTCCGACGACGCGAGTAACGCACCAAACTCCGGTCGACTACCGTCGATCCGTTCGACGCGTTCCTTCTATTGACTGATGTGTAGCGCCGACTCACACCGTTCAGACGGTCTCGAGGTGCGTCGCCGTCGCCGACGTGTGGCCGCGATTGAAGGAGAGAATCTTGATTCGGATCACGTCGGTCACTTCGCAGGCCTCGGGGACGTCTTCGACGAAGACGACGAACCCTTCGACCTTGCCGACCGCTCGCCGCTCGCCGGAGTGATGGTCGGTGAACTCGCGAATCGCGACCTCCTCGACGTCGCCGATGTCGACCGGCGGGTCGCGTTCCGTTGCCTCTCTGTGGCGTTGCCGTGACTGCCGTTCGTCCGCGGAGCCGCCGCGAGCGCGTTTGAACACCCACGATCCGATCACGAGGGCGACGAGGACGCCACCGCCGACGACTGCTGGACCGAGCATACCGCAACCGGATGTCGCCTGGGTCTTCGATGTTCCGGTCCGGACGAGCGATCGGGACCCCGATCGCACAGAGCCACGACGACCGTCATCAGTTCGAGACCGGTACCGAGTAAGGGCGGTTACCAACTATCGGTGTCCTCGGCGGACGGCGGTCGCTCGAACGCAGCCGAGATAGTGAGCGAAAACGCGCTCTTCGACGGTAAATCTCGAAAACCAAACCAATATCGATAGTAGTTCGATATCTTCGATTCGGGCAGTAGTCTTTTATATACCCGAGCGTTGGAGTACGTCGTGAATAGTTCATTCAGCGGGTCGTTCGGCGACGGTGTCCACGAATCGGTGAGCGTTGCCGTCGTTACTGCGGTCGCGACACACGGGGACGCGGACCCGACTGAACTCCCGCCCCTCTACGAGTGGATCGATCCGGACGCGCTGGACGCCCTCTTCGCGCCGACCCGGAGCGGCGGCCCCCGCAGCGGTCGACTCGAGTTCACGTACGACGGCCACGCGGTCGCGGTGGACTGTACCGACGGCGTCTCGATCTCGGTCGACGGCTCGCCGGTCGCCGAGGCGATTTCGGCCGGCCTCGAGCAGGCGACCCGGACCGACGCGTAACGACGGCCTCGCTGCGTCCCCGATCGCTCACGGGACGATTTTTGACGTTTCGACACGAGAGCGAGAGAGCGACGGGTCCGATCAGTTCGCGGTGAGATTCACGAGCGCGACGTCGTCGGGGACGCGCTCGAGGACGGCCACCGGCCACCCCTCGTGAGCGAGGGTAAACGCCGTGTCGGGGTTCGTCGCGACGAGGCGAGCCACGCCGTCGGCCGCGGCCTCGCGGGCGGCCCGATCGGTCCGTTCGGGGACTTCCGCGGTGAGCGGGTAACTTTTCGAGAGCGCTCGCGGGAAGGGACCGAACGGCGGTTCGATTCGCCAGGAGTCGTCGAACTCGTCGCTCCGCGGAGCGTTCCCCTCCGTGAGAAGCAGGGAGTCCGGGACGGACAACCGCTCGAGACGCTGGTGGTGGCGAACGACTTCGGGTCGGCGAGCGCTCTCGTGGGAGGTATAGAAGAAGGAGCCCTTCGAGACGGGATCGCTCCGCTCGAGTTGGGCGGCGTGATCGAGCAGCGTGCGGTAGCCGTCGAGCATCGTCGGGTGGGCGCGGGCGCGTTGTTCGACGAGTTCGAGCAGGTCGCCCGCGCGGATCGCCTGCTTGATCCGGCGGATCTCGGCGAAGGTGACGTGGAGGTTGTGGGCGGCGAGTTCGGACTCGCGCTCGCCGTCGGGCAGGGCGCGAAGCTCGTCCGGCGAGTGGTCGGTACAGACGGCACAGGAACAGGGGAGGTACTCGAGGTCGTCGAGCGCACGGGTGCCCCGGACCGTCAGGTAGCGGTCGTCGCGGGCGTACAGCGCGTAGGCCGCGGAGTCGAACAGGTCACAGCCCATCGCGACGGCGAGGGCGAACATCATGGGGTGGCCGGCACCGAAGAGGTGGACGGGCGCGTCGGCACCCAGTCCGCGCTTGGCCGCGGCGACGACGTCGATCATGTCGTCGTATCGGTACTCGTTCATCAGCGGGACGACCGCGCCGACCGGGAAGACGTCGAGGTCGGTGCCGTCGGCGTGACGACCGGCCCGCTCGCGGAGTTCCGGATAGGTCGATCCCTGAACGGGCGCGCTGACGAGCATCTCACCCGTATCGGCGGCCTCGGCGACCGCGAGTCGTTCCTGGGTGGTCTCGAGATCCGACTCGGCACGTTCGCGGGAGACGTCCGGCGGGGTTGGAATGTCGATAGGGGTAGCGATATCGGAGCCGATCTCGCGCTGGAAGGTGAGGATTTCCTCCGTCGTGACGTCGATAGAGCCGTATTCCGACAGCTGAAACGAGCCGGAGTCGGTCATGATCGCACCGGGGAAATCGAGCAGTTCGTGGAGTCCGTCCGCGAGCGCACGCTCGCGGAGGTCGTCGTCGCCGTGAATGATATAGGAGTTCGTGATGAGGATCTCTGCACCGAACTCGTCGGCGAGTCGGCGAGGGCTGATCGTATCGAGATTCGGATTGATAACTGGCAGCAGGGCCGGGGTTTCGACGGTCGTCTCGGCGCGGGGCACGGTGAGTTCCCCGATGCGGCCGCCGGCGTCGGTGTCCCGGACTTCGAAGGACTCGCGCATTGCTCGAGGGTTGGACCGTCGGACGTAAGTCGTGACGGTTTTCGACCGGTGGCAGGTCGACCGTCCGGACACCGATAGCCGACGGAATCGCGAGCGAGCGGGGAACGATCCCGTCTCGGTCGACGATGTGCTCTCGGCGGTCGCGAACACGATAGCCGCCTCCCGCGACGGGCGATCACCCAGCGCAGAAATGAATTTTCATTGACTTCTGTGATCGTCATCGGTCTGGATAGATGAATCGGAGATTAGAGACCGTTGCGCGGTTCTAACACCGATTTTCTCCGAGGCAATTCTGTAACAGTCACATCGTTTTAGCCCGGTTCCGGGGGTAGACGAGAGCGCATGGTTTCACGACCGCAGAAAATCGGCGTCGTCTTCGTCGCGCTACTGGTCGCACTCTCGGGGGGTCCCGCCCTCGCCGGTGCGACAGGGGCCGCGGGCGACGACGCCGGAGACATGGGCGAATCGGAATCGAGCGCAACGCTCGAGAACGTACAGGTCAGCACACTCGAACTCGATAACGTCACCGTCGAGAACGCGACGATCGAGGAGCTGAACGTCGAGGAGTTCGACGCGGACGTGCAGGCGCTCCAGGACGAACTCGACGGCAACGAGTCCGCGACGGACACCGAGAGCGGTGTCGACGCCACCGAGGAGAACGAAACTGACACCGAGAGCACCGAGTCCAACGAGAGCAGCGAGGAAGTGACCCTCTCCGACATCCAACTCGAGGAGCTCGAGCTCGAGGGCGTCTCGCTCGAGGACCTCGAGCGTGACGGCGGAGACAACGCGTCGGACCACGTGGAGCGGACGGAGTCCCCCGGCGCGGAGATGAACGAGTCGGACGACGGTGAAAATGAGACGGAAACCGACATCGAGGTCGAAGACGGAGAGAACGACACTGCGACGGACAACGAGAGTACCAGCGACAACGAATCGCTGATCGACGAGAACGCCAGCGAGGTCACGATTCACAACCTGACCGTCGAGACGATGGACGTCCAGACGCTGACCATCGAAGAGCTGACCGCCGGTGAGGACGCTGGTGACTCCGAGATGGCCGACAACGAGTCGGCCGACAACGAGAGTGCCGACCTCGAGATCACTGACGAAGCGGACAACGAGACGGCCGAGGACGACGACCTCGAGGTCACCGAGAGCCAGGACAACGAGACGGACGACGGTGACGAGGTCGAGATCACCGACGAGGACAACGAGTCGACTGAGATGGCAGACAACGAGTCGACCGAGACCGAAAACGAGTCCCAGGAGATCGAGGAACTCACGATCGAACAGTTCGACGTCGACGAGGTCACGATCGAATCGATGAGCGTCGACTCGGTCGAGGAAGCGGATGACAGCGCCGGCATGGACGCCGACGAAAACGCGACCGAAAACGAGAGCACGGACCTCGAGATCACCGACGAAGAAGATGACGCGACGAACGAAAGCGACGATCTCGAGGTCACCGATTCGGACGACGAAACGGAATCGAACGTGACGGAAACCGACGAGATGGACTCCGAGAGCGATGCCGGCTCCGGTGAGACCATCTCCAACCTCTCCGCATCGTCGATCACCATCGAGAACGCGACCAGTGACACGCTCACGCTCGGTGACGCGAGCGAACTCGAGGACATCAGTAGCGAGAACGCGACGATGGAGTCGGACGACGAGATGACCGAAGCGAACGAGTCGGACGACGAGATAACCGAGTCGGACGAGGGTGACGACCTCGAGGTCACGACTGACGACAACGAGACCGACGCCTGACCTGCGTTCCGAGGCGACTGAACACTCCGTTTTTCGGCACGTGCGTATCGGAGCGGAGCGACTGGTGTTTCTACCGCGTGAGATCCGACTCCCTGTGACACCACACTGAGCGACGGCTTCGGGGCGGTCACAGACGAAGGCGCTTTACGCTCCGGGCCGCTTTCGTCCCCTAATGAGTAAACCCACGCCCGAGGTCTACGAGCAGGGCAAGGGCATGGACGCCCACAATCAGGCGATGCGGGAGATCCGCTCGCGAAAAGAGGCCAGTTACGATCCCCACGAGCCGACCCGCGTCTGGCTCGACGAGGACAACACTCCCGACGGCGTCAAGACGAGCCTGACGATCATCTTGAACACCGGCGGCTGCCGGTGGGCTCGCGCCGGCGGCTGTACGATGTGCGGCTACGTCGCCGAGAGCGTCGACGGCGGCTCCGTCTCCCACGACGCCCTGATGGACCAGATCGACGTCTGTCTGGCCCACGAGGCGGACAACGCCGACGACCCCGCCGATCTCATCAAGATCTACACCTCCGGATCGTTCCTCGACGAGCGCGAGGTCGGCGCGGAGAGCCGTCGAGCGATCGCCGACACCTTCGCCGACCGCGACCGGATCGTCGTCGAGTCCCTGCCCGATTTCGTCGACCGCGAGAAGATCGGCGACTTCACCGGCCACGGACTCGACACCGACGTCGCGATCGGTCTCGAGACGGCAACCGACCGGGTGCGCCACGACTGCGTGAACAAGTACTTCGACTTCGCTGACTTCGAGGACGCCTGCGCGGAAGCCGCCGCCGCAGACGCCGACGCCGGCAGCGACGCGAAGGCCGGTATCAAGGCCTATCTCCTGATGAAGCCGCCCTTCCTCACGGAATCCGAAGCCGTCGACGATATGATCTCGTCGGTCGAGCGCTGTGCCGATGTCGCGGGCTGTCACACCGTCTCGATGAACCCCTGTAACGTCCAGCGCTACACCATGGTCGACGACCTCTACTTCGAGGACGGCTACCGCCCGCCGTGGCTCTGGTCGGTCGCCCACGTTCTCGAGGAGACGGCCGACGTCGACGCCATCGTCGTCTCGGACCCCGTCGGCCACGGGTCCGACCGCGGCCCGCACAACTGTCAGGAGTGCGACGACCGCGTCCAGAAGGCGATCAAGGACTTCGACCTCCGACAGGATCCGTCGGTCTTCGAGCAGGTGTCCTGCGAGTGCGAGCTGACCTGGGAGACGATCATCGAGCGCGAGCGGAGCTTCAACCAGCCGCTGACCCGGTAACCCGGCTCGCCCGGCCGCCACTCACGCGGCGGGTTCAGGGCGACGTACTTTACTGCGAGGCACTGACGATTCTCTATGGCACTCCCGTCGTTCTCGAGCTATTGGAACGAACTCGAGCCAGCTGTATTGATCGTCGTCGGCTTCCTGTTGTTCGTCTTCCCCGAGCCCGCGACTTCCGCGCTGGGTGCGGGGCTCATGCTCTTGGGCGGTAGCTGGTGGTTCTACGAGTGGGGCCGCTGAGGCGGACTAATCGCCGGTCGCCGGTTCGTCCGACGCCGGCCCGATCGCCTCCGCGTCGGCGCGGGGGATCTCGAGGGTCACCACGGTGCCCCGCGGCTCGTTGTCTCGGAACGAGAGCCGACCCCCGGCCTGAGTGACGACCCAGTTGACCAGCCAGAGCCCGAGACCGCTCGCGTGGCGGAGTTGCGTGATCTCTCGCTCACCCTCGAGCAGTTCCTGCTCCTCCGGAGGGATGCCGGGGCCGTCGTCGGCGATCGACAGCGACAGTACCTGGTCGTCCGGCCGGTCTGATACCGCGACGTCGATGGTCGGCCGCGATCGGTCGTTGTGTTCGACGGCGTTCTCGAGTACCTGAAAGACGGCCGTCTGGAGATACTCGTCGGCGCGAGCGAAGACCCGGTCCGGCAGCGAGCAGGTGACCTCGACGTCGGGGTGGGCGCTCTCGAGGCGGTCGACCGCCCCCTCGACTGCCTCGGAGAGGTCGGTGGGGCCGGTCTCGACCGTCTCGCGGTCGAGGACGCGCTCGACAGCTCGGGTCTTCTCCGCGAGGCCGATGAGTTCGGTCGCTCGGTCGTGAATGGTTTCGACGTACTCGCCGTTCGCATCGTCGACGACGTCTGCGAGCATCTCCGCACAGCCGTCGATGATGTTCATCCCGTTTCGCAGGTCGTGGCGCAGGACGCGGTTGAGTATCTCGAGGCGTTTCTGTCGCTGCTTCTGGGCGGTAATATCGGTGTAGAGGGCGAAGGCGCGGTCCGACGAGCCGTCCGTCTCGATCGGCACGACCCGCAGCCTGAAATCGCGTAGTCCGTCTGCGGTCTGCCGTTTGACCTCTGCCTCGCCGATCTCACCGCAGCTCCCCCGTCGGTTGAGCGTCTCGGCGTTCGCCCGGCTGTCCGGCGGCACGATGATCTGATCGACCGGTTTTCCGACGAGTTCCACCTCGTCGGAGCCGAATATCCGTTCGAAGGCCGGATTGACTTCTTCGATGATCGGATCCTTCTCGAGCCCGGTGACGCTGACGACGGCGTCGGGGACGTTCTCGAACAGCGCCGCGAACCGGTCGCGTTCGGCCCGCAGTCGCTCCGCGAACGCGATCCGATCGAGCGCGTCGGTGACGTGAGACAGCAACAGTGCCGTCAGTTCCTCGTCGGCCGCGGTAAAGGCGTTCGGCTCCGCCGAAACGGCCTGAAACACGCCGTGGTCGCCGATCGGAACGCTCAGTACCGACCGGCAGTCGTCGATGGGGAGCGTGATGCCGTCGTCCGAATCGATCTCGTCGACGCGGTACGGGCGTTGCGTCCGATAGGACCGCCCGGCGATTCCCTTGTCGATCGGGCGTCGCTCTCCGCGATCGATCTCGAGGTCGGACGACGCGGCTTCCGTGACGAGAGACTCCCCGCTGACCCCGTCGACGAAACAGCCGTCGAAGTCGAGGACGTCTTCAGCCGCTTCGACGGCCACGTCGTAGATCGCCGCCCGACTCTCACAGCCCTCGAGCCGAGAGGCGACGGTGTGGAGCCCTTCGATCTTCGCCTTCCGATCGACCAGTTTCCGCTCCATTCGCTTGCGATCGCCGATGTCGCGGGCGATGCCGACCGTTCCCTCGACGTCGCCGTCGGATCGCAGCAGCGACGTGCTGACTTCGGCGGGGATCCGTTCGCCGTCGGCCCCGGTTAGCGTGACTTCGTACGTTGCGATCCGTCGCTCGTCGTCGGCCGCGAGTTCCCGGACGTGTCGTCGTCCGCGTTCGACGCTCTCGTCGGTGAGAACCCGCGAGACGTGCTCGCCGATGAGTTCGTCTCGATCGTAGCCGGTCTCGTCTTTCATCCCATCGTTGACCGTGACGAACCGGCCGTCGCGGTCGAGTCGGTAGACGCAGTCGCCGACCGTCTCGACGACGGTCTTCGTCCGCTCGAGTTCGCGCTCGCGTGCCGCTCGATCGAGCGCCGCTTCGGCGGTCGTCGCGAGGACGCGGATCAGGTGCATATCAGCGTCGTCGAACTCGTCCGTTCCGACCGACGCGACCGCTAACACGCCGTGGTCACCGAGCGGCTGGAGGACGGCGTCCCCGACGTCGACATCGATCTCGTACGGAACCCAGTCGGCCGCGGCGTTCTCGACGACGATCGGCTCGCCGTCGGTGTAGGCGTCCCAGAGAACGGTGTCGTCCGGCCCGATCGACGGGATATCGTCAGTGTTCGCGTCGAGCAACGACGTTACCCCGACGAGCTCGAGCGTCTCGCCGTCCTCGTCAGCGAACCTGATCGCGCCGAGCGCTCGGTCGATCACGTCCTCCGTCGCCGTCATCACGATGTCGGCGATCTCGTCGGCCGACTCGGCCCGAAGGAGCTCCCGCGTCGTCTGCTGTAGCGCCTCGAGCGCGTTCGCACGCTTGCGTTCGGCGGTGACGTCCCGTGCGAACGAGAGGATGCTGACGACCTCGCCCTCCTCGTCGACCAGCGGCGTGTTCAACCACTCGCAGGTGACCGTCGTCCCGTCCTCGCGGACGTTCGGGTCGATCCGATAGAACGAACCGCTGTCGAGTTCGCCGTCGGCGATCCGTTCTCGCAACTCGCGGACGGTGTCGCGATCCGATTCGGGGACGATCAGTCCGACGGCGGATTCGCCGATCGCCTCCTCTGCAGTGTAGCCGAACAGTTCGGTCGCCGCCGGATTCCAGTCTCGGACCTCGTACTCGAGCGTCCACTCGATGACCGCGAGCGGCGACTGTTCGATGAGTGACTCGAGGCGGTCCGCGGTGGCGTCCGCAGACGCCGGCGGTGCAGCGTCGATCGCGGTCGCGTCCGCAGAGCGGCCGCCGGGAACCGATCGATCGGCGAGTAACTCGTCGAGTCGTTCGATGAGCGTCTCGACTCCCTGCGAGCGGGGGACGTAGCCGTCGGCCCCTGCCGCGACGACCGCGCCCGCGAGCCGTTCGCTCCCGTCACGCGGAAAGACGACGATCGGGACCGCGGACCGGCGGTCCCGTATCGCCCTGCAGCAATCGACGAGATCGGCGTCCGGAAGCGGCCCCTCGATCACGACGCCGTCGGCACTCGAGAGCCGGTCGAGACAGGCGTCGGTCGTCCGAACCGTCTCGGTCGTGAGACCGCGCTCCGCGAGGGCGCGTTCGGTGACGGTTCCGGCGTCGGAACCGACGACGACGATTCGGGTATTCGGTCCGCTGTTCGTGCCCATCCCCTGTATTCCGAGCGGTACAACGCACCCCGGTACTATTAGTCTTCGACTCGGCTCACGGACTGAGTCGTCTCCGCGCTCGAGCGAACACTCCTCGAAAACAGCCGCCTGCGAACCTATGCGCCGTTTGCTGCCGATTCGAACCCGCGCAAAACGCCCTGTCCGTCGGTTGGGCCGATATCGGGCAGCGTCGCGCGTTCGGGGTGGGGCATCAACACCGCGACGGACGCGCGCTCGCCGAGGACGCCGGCGACGCTGTGTTTGGACCCGTTCGGGTTCGCCTCGGGAGTCGGTTCGCCGCTCTCATCGCAGTAGCGAAAGAGGACTCGACCCTCGTCCTCGAGTTCGGCGAGTTGGTCGTCGTCGATCTCGTAGCGCCCCTCGCCGTGGGCGATGGGGACTTCGATGACCTCGCCCTCCTCGTAGGCGGCGGTCCAGGGCGTGTCCGTGCGCTCGACGCGTAGATAGACGTGTTCGCACTGGAAGCGCGCACTCTCGTTGGTCGTGAACGCGCCCTCGGTCAGCCCGGACTCGCAGCCGATCTGGGCCCCGTTACAGACGCCGAGGACGGGAACGCCGTCGGCGGCGGCCTCGCGGACCTCGGCCATGATCGGCGAGCGGGCCGCCATCGCTCCCGCGCGGAGATAGTCGCCGTAGGAGAACCCGCCAGGGAGGATGACCCCCGTCGTGTCCTCGGGGAGGCCGTCCTCGTGCCAGACGATCTCGGCGTCGATGTCCAGGTGTGCCAGCGCGCGTTCGGCGTCACGGTCGCAGTTCGAGCCGCCGAAGCGGATGATCGAAACCGTCACAGTCGCCACCCCGTGGGGTTGCGACCGACGGTTTCGATCAGTGTGTATGCGACTGTCATCTACCGTTCGGCGACCTCCACGTCGTAATCGTGGATGGTCGGGTTCGCCAGCAGCCGTTCGGCCATCTCGTCTGCGCGCTCGCGCGCGTCGTCCGCGCCGTCGGCCTCGAGGTCGACCTCGAAGCGGTCGGCCGACCGCAGGTCCTCGAGTTCGAAGCCCAGTCGCTCGAGGGCTTGCTTCGTGGTCTCGGCCTCGGGGTCCAACACGCCCCGTTTGAGTCGAACCGTCACCGTCGCGGTGTAGGCGGTCATTACCTGTTACCCCGTAACCGTGCTCAAAAACGCTTTCGCCTTAACTCCGTAATGCACGTTCGTGGATACAGAAGGGGGCCACGCGGCGATCGGTCGCGGCGCGATCAGAGCGGGCAGTCGCCCGACGGCCGATCACGTCGCTCGCGCGACGACGATGTCGCCCGAGCAGCGATAATCGCGAGCGCTCGTCTCGGTCGGCGCGAACCGACCACTATCTTCATTGCGCTCTCCGTAGAATTTTTCCGATATCTATGTCGAACAACGAAGGGAGTGCGGGTAATTCGCACGCTTCACTCCGGAAAGCAGGACTTTTAGCCGCCCGTAGACTGCAATCCGTCGTGATGGATCGCAATTCGCTCGAGCGGAGGTGGCAGCGATGACGACCGACGTAACCGAAATCACGGTGATCGGGGACGACGACACCGGACTGGTCGCGAACGTGACCAGCCTCCTGTTCGAGCGCGGGGTCAACATCGAGGACCTCGATCAGGCGGTCCGCGACGGCGTCTTCCGGATGTATCTCGCCGTCGATACCTCCGAGATGGTCTGTACGGAGGAAACGCTCCGCGAGGACCTCCACGAACTCGGCGACGACCTCGGATTAGACGTTCAGGTCCGGTTCCCCGCCGACCGCGAAACGCAGCAGATCGCCGTCCTCGTCACGAAGGAGAGCCACTGTCTCGAGGCCCTGTTCGAGGCGTGGGCCAACGACGAACTCGGCGCGGACATCGGGGTCGTCATCGGGAACCACGACGACCTCCAGCCGCTGGCCGACCACTACGACGTGCCCTTCCACGATATCGGCGACGAGGGCGGGCAGCAAAACGAGGACGAACTGCTCGAACTCCTCGCGGAGTACGACGTCGACCTGATCGTCCTCGCGCGATACATGCGCATCCTCAGCCCTAATGTCGTCTTCCGCTACGAGGACCGCATCATCAACGTCCACCCGTCCCTGCTGCCGGCGTTCCCCGGCGCGGAGGCCTACCGACAGGCCGTCGAGGAGGGCGTTCGCGTCGCGGGCGTCACAGCCCACTACGTCACGACCGATCTCGATCAGGGGCCGATCATCACCCAGCGCGCGTTCGACGTCCCCGACGACGCCGACCTCGCGGAGATGAAACGCCGCGGCCAGCCCCTGGAGGCCGACGCCCTGCTCGAGGCCGTCCAGCTTCACTTGAACGGCGACGTCTCGGTCCACCGCGGTCGGACGTCGGTCCGAGAGAACGGCACGCAGTACCAGCTCGGACTGCCCGACGAGATCGAGGAGTTCACGCCGGACCGACCGGTCGACGGGATCGGCAGCGCGGTCGCCGACGATTCGTAAGGGTCGCTACCGACGATTAGGAGACCCATCGCCGAACGGTTCTGTTCCGTTTCGACACACGAAGAGCGCCGCGTTTTCCGCCCATTCGCTCACGTCCTCTTCGCGCAGTGAGCTGCGCGAATCGGCCGATACCGGTCGCCGCGGCGCTGCCGACGGTGTCCCGCTCACTCGAGGTGCGTCGTGAACCAGTCGGCGGCGTGGTCGGCGACCGCCTCGAGTTCGCCCTCGCCCTCGAAGAGATGGCCCGCGCCCTCGACGATTCGGAGGTCGCGTTCGACGGCGAGCGCCTCGTAGATCTCCCGGTTCAGTTTCCGAATCGACTCGTCCTCGCCGCCGACGACGAGCAGGGTCGGCGCGGTCACCTCGTCGACGACGTCGGCCGCCATGTCGACCCGGCCGCCGCGCGAGACCACCGCGTCGATCGTCGTCTCCGGTCGGGCAGCGCCGCGAAGCGCCGCCGCGGCTCCGGTACTGGCACCGAAGTAACCGATCGAGTGCGTACTCGTCGCCGGCCGTTCGCGGACCCACTCGGTCGTCGCGACGAGCCGGTCGGTCAACAGGGGGATGTCGAACCGGTTCTCCCGATGCCGGACTTCGGCCTCGGTCAGCAAATCGAACAGGAGCGTCCCGAGGCCCCGTTCTCGCAGCGTCTCCGCGACGAAGTTGTTTCGCGGACTGTGCCGACTGCTCCCGCTCCCGTGGGCGAAGACCACGAGCCCGCTCGATTCCGGCGGCACGACCAGTTCGCCCTCGAGCGTCACGTCCTCGAGAGCGATGTCGGTCTCTGTCTGGATTCCGTCGGACGCCATGCCCGGCGCTCCGCGTCGCGCGCGGTTGACTGTTCGGATCAGTAGCTCGGTTGATCGGTTCGGTCGACTCGAGAAGTAGGTCGCGGTCGTCACACGAGTCACGGACGACGCGATGCGAGGCGGTATGCCAGTCAGGCCGCGTTCGACGACTCCCACTGTTCGCGGCAGTCGTCGCTACAGAAGTGGCGGTAGACGGCCGTCCCGTCTTGGACACTCGTCACGACACGGTGTTCGGAAGACGGTCCGACGGGGCTCCCACACTGTCGACACTCGGGCGAATCTTCGTCCGGCGAATCAGTCATCGGTTGACAGGTGGGACGAGACCCACTTGAACGAATCCATTGCGGCGTATTCGGCCACGGTCGCCCGAACCGATTCGCGTAGCCGGGAGACGACGGCAAACGCGGCGAACGACGGCCGGTTTCGACTGGTCAGCAAAACCGATCCACCGTCGGTCCGCACGGACCGATCAAACGTTTTCCCGGTCGATCGTGACGCCCTCGAACAGCGGATCGAGCTCGTCGTCGAGCTGGGACTTCAGATCCTGTAGCTCGCCGTCGGTCAGCGCGACCGCGAGGGCGTCGGTGACCGCGTCGGCGTACTGCGACGCATCGTCGGGTTCGACGTCCGTGCCCCGAAGCTGATCGCCCACCCGTTCGACGAAGTCCTCCCGATCGTAGCCGGCACCGTCGTGGTCGGCGTCCTCGACGATCCCGGCTAGTTCGTCGGGGAGCTGTGCGGCGACGTTCTCGGCCTCGCCGCCGGTCAGCGTCTCGCCTAGCGTCTCGAGGACGGCCTCGGTCGCGGCCTGCGCGCGGTCCATCGTGTCGAGGTGGCCCGCTTCCTGTACCAGTCCGTAGAACTCGTCTTCTTGCATGTGCGGGGCTTTGCCGGTGAGCGGCATGCGGGTTGGGCCCTCAGTTGCAAGCCCCTACCGCGCTCCCTCGCCGTCGGCGAACAGCGCCTCGAGGTCGTCGGGAATCTGCGAGCGGAGCCCCCGCCGTTCCTCGCGGGGGATCGACCCCTCGAGCGCGTCGGTGACGGCGGCGACGCGGACATCGATCTCCGTCTCCAACTCGTCCTCGATGTTCCCGGCCGCGTACTCCCGTTCGCGCTCCCAGACGCGCTGCAGAAACTCCTCGCGGCCGAGGGACTCGACCTCACGGCTTCGCCGTTCGCTCTCCGAGACGCGGGGCGTCTCGCCCGCCCCATCGCTGCCGGTTCCGCCCGCCTCGGCAGCGGTCCGTTCGCCGCCCTCGCGCAGCGACTCGGCGCACTCGTCGGGCAGGTAGTCGGCGACGTCGTCCGCCTGCCCGCTCGAGAGCGCTTCGCCGAGCGTCTCGAGGGTCGCGTTCGTGATCGGTTCGTGGTCGTCGACCGGTCCCGCCTGCGTTACCCGGTCGTGGAACTCGGAGTCGCCCATGCGGAGTCACCTCCGGCGGTCGATAGGACGGCCACGAGGCTCCCTTCCGTGCCATCGACTGCAAGCGTCGGAATCGTGCCGCCGCCGCAGTGACCGACCACGTCGCTGCGGTGGCCGTCATGACTCGCCGACGCGACTCGCAGCCGCCGTTGAAGATTTTTTCGAGACGGGGCACCGCTCACGGTCGGTTCCGGGAGCAGTAGCCTTATCGCCGTCAGCGCCGTATCTTGGTATGTTA
Organism: Natrinema amylolyticum; assembly: GCF_020515625.1. Taxonomy (NCBI): domain Archaea; kingdom Methanobacteriati; phylum Methanobacteriota; class Halobacteria; order Halobacteriales; family Natrialbaceae; genus Natrinema; species Natrinema amylolyticum. The sequence continues at coordinate 203,315 of NZ_JAIWPJ010000002.1, read as the reverse complement.
TGGCACAGCGAGAAGTACAACAGGAGCTGTACGTCGACCGGTACACGCTCGGCCTCGTCGGGCCCGATCAGGAGTGGGCGGGCACCGTCGCGGACGGCGGCACGATCGAGACGTACACCCCACCGGGCTGTTGGGGACCGATGGTCACGCCCGAGTTCCGCGGCGGCCACGAGGTGACACGACCGATCCGCGTCGAGGGCGCCGAGGTCGGCGACGCCGTCGCGCTCCACATCCGGGACGTGGAGGTGACGAGCATGGCGACGAGCACGGGCTCGATGGCCGAGCGCGAGGACGCCTTCTACGACGATCCGTTCGTCGATCACCGCTGTCCCGAGTGCGGCACCGAGTGGCCCGAGACGGTCGTCGAAGGAACCGGCGAAGAGGCGATCAAATGCGCCGAGTGCGGCGCCAACGCCTCCTCGTTCGGCTTCGAGTACGGCTACACGGTCGCCTTCGACGACGACAACACCGTCGGGATCACGCTCGATGAAGACGGGGCGCACGAACTCGCGAAGGACGCCGACGAGGTGATGGACATCCCCGAGAACTCGCGGCAGCATCCCATCCTGCTGTACGAGCCCGGCGAGATGCCCGGCACGCTGGGGCGACTGCGACCGTTCATCGGAAACGTCGGAACGACGCCGCCGATCACGATGCCCGACTCCCACAACGCCGGCGACTTCGGCCAATACCTCATCGGGGCCGAACACGACTACGGCGTCGAGAGCGAGGAAGACCTCAAGGCCCGAACGGACGGCCACATGGACATCCCGCAGGTCCGACCGGGCGCGACCCTCATCTGTCCCGTCAAGGTCGACGGGGCCGGCGTCTACGTCGGCGACTTACACGCCAATCAGGGCGACGGCGAACTCTCCCTGCACACGACCGACGTGAGCGGCACCGTCCGGATGGACGTCGAGGTCATCGAGGACCTCGAGCTCGACGGACCCGTCCTGCTGCCGCCCGAGGAGGACCTGCCGTTCATCAGCGAACCGTACAGCGACGAGGAGCGCGAGGCGGGCCGCGAGCTCGGCTCGGAACACGGCGTCGACGTCGAGACGGAGATGGGCCCGATCCAGGTGATCGGTTCCGGCGCGACGGTCAACGACGCCACGCAGAACGCCTTCGACCGCGCGACGAAACTGCTGGACATGACCGAGGGCGAGGTCCGCTCCCGGTGTACGTTCACCGGCGGCGTCCAGATCGGCCGCCTGCCGGGCGTCGTCCAACTGGACATGCTCGCACCGCTGGACGTCCTCGAGGAGCGCGGTATCGACCGACTGGTGCGCGATCAGTACGATCTGTAGGCGCCGCCGCGTTTCTCCCTCCCCCTCGTCGGTGACCGAACGCTCGCGGGAGTCAGAGAGCCGCGGCCGACAGCGGCTCCCGTCCGGAGATCGCCGTCGCAGCGATACTGCTACCGACACCGATCGGCGCGCTATCGACAGCGTCGCCGACCTCGTCGCAGGGACGACTGTCTCCGCGATGACAGAGCGACCGCTGTCACGCGGCCCGAAAAACGAGTCGCCGTCGGCTCGATCGCTCCGGCCGACGCGTCGTCGGCCCTTACTCTTCGGCCTCCTCCTCTCGCTCGTCCAGGAACTCGTGGGCGTCCTCTAAGATCTCTCGAGGTCCGTCCTGCGTGACGGTGTTGATCGCCTGTTCGTAATCGCGCCACTGGAGGTCGCGATGTTCGTTTGAGAGTTCCGCACTGGCCTCGAACGACTTCGCGATGAAGAGGTGAACGGTCTTATGGATCGTCTTGCCGTTCGCCTCGAAGACGTAGTCGTAGTCCTTTCGGAAGCCGTCGAGTAGTCGGAACTGTTCGATACCTGCCTCTTCCGTTACTTCGCGGATCGCCGTCTGCTGTAGTTCTTCATCTCCTTCGACACCGCCCTTGGGAAACTCCCAATCGCCTGGGCGGCTCTTGAGTAGAAGATACTCGCGCCGGCCCCGCGTATCGCGGAAGAGGATCGCGCCTGCGCTCGTAGCTTCGACTGCCATTAAGTGAGCTAATAGGTGCGACGTTAAGAGAATATCGGACTGTTCGTCCAACGAACACTGATTTCGTATTCGAATGTCAGGCTCCTGGTAGCCGGTCGACTGCGCTCGTGGACCGACGAGTCGGCGGCGGCCCATCTCAGCAAGTTTTTACGCGCCCGCCGCGGACGTATTCGACAGCACCAGCCATGACCTTCGTCACCCGTCTCACCCTCCAAAGCGGCGATCGAGCCGCGCTCGATAGCATCGTCGATGACATCAAATCCAACGCGGAGCGAAAGGGAGCGGCGCTGAAAGGGCCCCACTCCCACCCGCCCGAGACGTTCTCGGTTCCCCAGCGCTGTCGACTCCACGCCGACGACGACCGCAGCTTCTCGTCGTGGGAGTACACCGTCTTCACCCGCGAACTCGAGATTCACGGCCACGACAGCCTCGCGCGCAACATCGCCTCGCAGAGCTTTCCCGACTCGGTCCACATCGAGGCCGAGGTCGAGCAGATCCACGGCGCGGGTCGCAGCAACTGACCGGATTCTATCGTCTCGCATCGAGAGCGTCGACAGGGCTTTTTACCGTTCCCGACGAGGACAGCGTATGACCGCGGACGACCTCGTCTCGCTGCGTCGAGACCTCCACCGGAGACCCGAACCCGCCTGGCGCGAATTCTATACGACCGCACGGATCGTCGACGAACTCGAGTCTCGACTCGGCGACGACCTCGCTGCCCTCCACGTCGGCCCCGATGCCGTCGCGGGCGACCACCGGATGGCGGTCCCCGACGATGCCGAACTGACCCATTGGTACGAGCGGGCCCGAGACGCGGGCGTCGACGAGGACGTCCTCGAGCGACTCGAGGGCGGGTACACGGGCGCGGTCGCCGTCCTCGAGCGCGGCGAGGGACCGACCGTCGGGCTGCGGGTCGACATCGACGGCCTCCCGCGCCGGGAGTCCGACGATCCGGAGCATCGGCCCGCCGCAACGGGCTTTCGCTCCGAGCACGAGGGCGCGATGCACGCCTGCGGCCACGACGCCCACGCGACGATCGGAATCGGCGCACTCGAGGCCGTCGCGGAGAGCGACTTCCGGGGCACGCTGAAGGTGTTCTTCCAGCCCGCCGAGGAGGTCGTCGGCGGCGGCAAGTCGATGGCCGAGAGCGAGCACATCCGGGATATCGACGCCCTGCTCGCGGTCCACATCGGACTCGACCATCCGACCGGTGAGATCGTCGCGGGGATCGACGGCTTTCTGGCAGTGAGTCACCTCGAGGCCGAGTTCACGGGCGAGTCGGCCCACGCGGGCGGTCACCCCGAACAGGGCCGTAACGCCGTCCAGGCGATGGCGACGGCCGTTCAGAACCTCTATGGGATTCCGCGACACAGCGAGGGGAAGACCCGCGTCAACGCGGGCGTCGTCGAGGGCGGGAGCGCCGCCAACGTCATCCCGGACGAGGCCCGGATCCTCGCCGAGGTCCGCGGCGAGACGACCGAGCTGATGGAGTACATGAAGGGGCGAACCCGGCAAGTAGTCCGGAGCGCCGCGCAAATGCACGACTGCGAGGTCTCGTTCGAGACCGGCGCGGAGGCCCCGAGCGCGACGAGCGATCAAGAACTCGTTTCGATCGTCACCGACGTCGCGGGCGACGCGGCGGGCGTCGATCGCGTCCTCGAGCGCGACGAACTCGGCGGCAGCGAGGACGCGACGTTCCTGATGCGGGCAGTGCAGGAAAACGGCGGACACGCCTGCTACGTCGGCGTCGGAACCGACCACCCAGGCGGCCACCACACCGCGACGTTCGACGTCGACGAAGACAGCATCCAGCACGGCATCGACGTGCTGGCGGGGGCGATCGAGCGGATCAGCCGCGAACGACCCTGATCGGTCGTCTGCACGGGGAGCAGCCGCTCAGTTGTCCATCACGACCTCGAGGTCGAAGGCCTCGTCGGCGGGGGCCGAGCCGGGCTCGAGGTAGCCGACGGCGAAGGCCGTGTAAACGCTCCCGCCCTCGGGCGCGACGTCGAAGGTGCCGACGATATCGCCGTCGTAATTCTCGGTCGCCGGTCGAACCTCGAGCGCGTACTCGTCGCCCGGGACCTCGGTCGTCGCCGCGTCGCCGAACTCCGCGCCCTCGAACAGCACCGTCTCACCGTCCCCGACCGTCACGTCGACAGCGGGGGCGTCCGGTGAGGCGTGGACCAGTCGCACCCGCGCGTCGTCGCCGGGATCGCTGACGTCGTCCTCGAGGACCGCCGGTTCGAAGGGCTGGTTCTCCTCGCTCAGTTCGCCCAGCGCGGCGATGGTGAACTCACCTTCCGGGATCTCGAGCTCTTCGTCGAAGACGACTGTATCGGCGTCGCCGGCGGCCGTGATCATCACCTCGTAGGTGTCCGGCTCGAGCTCGAGGTAGTCGCTGACGTCTCGGTAGGGAACGTCCTCGAGGACGGGGTCGCCGCCGACGTAGACGTCGACGTTCGGCGCGTCGGGCGAGAGGTGAGCGACGCGGACGTTCGCCATTGATTCCGCCATGTCGTCGTCCGTTTCGTCGCCTTCCATGCCGCCGTCGTCCGCTCCGCCGTCGCTCATCCCGTTGCCGGAATCGTCGCTCATTTCCTCGTCTTCGTCGCCGCCGCCACCCATGCAGCCGGCGAGTGCGATACCGCTTGCGGTGCCGATCGCTGCGAGTGCACGTCGTCGTGTGTGGTTCTGTACCATCATAACCCATTATTTGACGGCCAGAAAAGTCGAGATGCCCTAACAGCGTAGGGGTAAAATCACGAATATTGGTGTTTCACAGTCAGCTAGATAATACCGGAACCGGGTGGGAATCCTCGTTCGGACGCGAGTTACTCGCGTGCCAACTGGCCGGGAGCGGGCTCCGAGCATCGCGAGGAGCCCGCGACCCTACGGAAGAGCAAGCTCTTCCGAACATCGCGGAAGCGAACTTCCGCTCAGCGGGGGAGGGCAGGCAGTTCACCGACGTTCACCGCGAGCGAGTGAAACGAGCGAGCGGGCCGACGACTGACCCGCAGGGGAGGGAGGAGTGCTTTTCATCAAAGTTTTGCCGAGTGCGGTCGCGAAGCGACCGCACGCAGCGCAAAAGTTTGGTTCTAGTACTTCGGCTCCGCGCCCGTCGTCTCGTAGACCTTCTCCATCAGTTCGTCGCGGCGGTCCTGCCAGCCCGCCAGCCCCTCGGGACTGGTCGGGTAGTTCTCGTAGTGCGAGAGGAGTTCGTCGGCGCGGCGCTTGGTCTTGTAGAGGTTCCAGATCGTGTCCCAGTGCCCGCGGCTCTTGACCAGCGCCTCGAGTTTGAGTTTGAGCCCGATGTCCGTACTGCCGGAGTAGAGCGCTTCGGCGAGCTTGTCGCCGGGCATCGCGGCGAGCAGCCCCATCAGGTCGTCGACGTCGACGGCCGTCGAGAGGATGTTGTAGACGTCGAGGGCGGCGTAGCGCGCGCCGAAGTGGTCCATCACCTTCTCGTTGTACTCCCAGAAGGTCTCCTCGCTGTAGTCGCCGGTCTCGAGGGCTTCGATGGCCCGCTCGGCGGCGTACTTGCCGCCGTAGGCGGCCCCGGCGATGCCGCCGCCCGTGGTGGGGTTGACGTGGCCCGCGGCGTCGCCGATGGCCATGTAGCCCGGGTGGACCGCGGAGTCGTAGGGTCGCCGCGTCGGGAGCGCAGCGCCGAGTTTGTCCTCGACCTCGGCACCGTCGAACTCGGGGCGGTTCTCGAGGTCGCGTTTGAGGTCGTCGACCAGCTGCATCGGCTCCTCGGTCATCTGGAAGCCGAGGCCGGCGTTGATCTCGGTGTCGGTGCGCGGGAAGTACCAGAGGTAGCCCGCCGCGCGCTCGGTCGGCTTGAAGACGAGCGCGTCGTCCCACTCGACGGGCTCCTCGACGTGGACGATCTCGCGATAGGCCGAGCAGAAGTGGCTGTAGTCGACGTTGGTGTCGAACGTGGAGTCGGAGAAGTCGACGTTGTCCTGCAGCACCGACAGCGAGCCCGCGGCGTCGATGACGATGTCGGCCTCGTACGTGATCGGGTCGCCCTTCCGGATCGCCTCGACGCCCGTGACGCGACCGTCGTCGTTCTGGACGACGTTTTTGACGACCGTGTCGTAGTGGAAGTCGACGCCGGTGTCGCCCGCGCCGTCGATGATCCGCCGGCCGTACTCCCAGCGGTCGATGACGGCGAGTTCGCCCGGCACTGGAATCTCGAGGACCGTGTCCTCCTGGGGAATCTCGAAGCGGCCGTGATCGACGCCCGTGTTCGTGAAGGCGGGCTCGAGTTTCGACTTCGGGATCGCCTCGGGGAAGGCGTCGGCGCCCTTCAGGGCGTCGCCACAGGCGATGTGGCCCGCTTCCGCCTCGTCCTTTCGCTCGAGGACGACGACGTCGTACCCCTCCCGTGCGATGGTCGCTGCGGCGTAGCACCCTGCCGTTCCGGCCCCGACGACGACCGCGTCCGGCGACCGCGTCGTCGCGGCGGCGGCCGACTGCTCCTGCGTACTCATACCAACACTGTGGACACCGCGGCAAGAAAACGTTTTATGGTCGGTTCGCCGGAGTGTCGCTCGCGAAATCACGTGGCGGAACTGACAAGCGAATCGCCATGCGAGGCGGTGCGACGCGCCGAAAACGGCGCGCTTGTTTCCTCGCGATGAGATAAAGAGTTTTAGTGAGGTCTTCCGTACCGGGCCGTATGACTGAGTACACCATCGAGTTCGTCGGGACGGGTGAGACGATCACCTGTACCGACAAGGAGACGATCCTGAGTCGGTGCCTCGAGGCGGGCATCGCACAGGAGTACTCCTGCCGGGTGGGGATGTGTCTGGCCTGTTCGGCCGAGATCGTCGAGGGAGAAGTCACCCAGCCCGCCGCCCGCGGACTCACCGACGAGGAGGCCGAGAACTACGCGCTGACGTGTATGGCGCGCCCGCAGTCGGACCTGAAACTCGACCGCGGGAAGTACCCGCCGAGCATTGAGGGCGACCTCGAGGCCGACGGCGCGGACGAGGGTGCGGTCGCCGACGACTGAGACGGGCTGCTGTCGCCGGCACTACTTGACGACTGAGACGGGCTGCTGTCGCCGGCACTACTTGACGACTGACAGGGTCGTCTGCGTCAGTCGGCGACCGCGCAGTTGTTCGGCCCGAGTTCGAGTTCGAACGCCGTTTCTTCGTCAACCGTCTCGAGCCCGAGATTCGCCGCCACGATGCGCTCGTGGTTTGACGGCCGCGGCGGGAGGTCGCTCGTCGCGTGGGCGAGGAACTCGTCTTCATCCATCGAGAGCGCCGCGAGCCGGTCGCGCAGGGTCTCGAGTCGGGCGGCGTAGGTCCCGTTTTCGCCCGGGTCGGCGGCGTCGCTGTAGTGGCCCGGCGCGATCGTCGTCTCGCCCGGCAGCTCGAGGATGCGGTCCCGAAGCGTCTCGTACAACTGCTCGGCGGCGGCCGTCGCGCCGTCATCGCCGCGTTCCAGGTCCGGCCGGCCGACCCCCTCGAGAAAGAGCGTATCGCCGGTGAACAGGGTCTCGGCGTCGCCGCCCTCGAGACGGAGCGAGATCGATTCGGTCGTGTGGCCCGGCGTCGCCAGAACGGTCAGCGTCGCGTCACCGATTCGTAGTTTCGCGGCGTCCTGTTGCGCTTGCGAAGCAGGGTTCGCGGAACTGCGTTCCGCGGCGTCTCCGACGGTCATCGCGTCGAACGCGAGGCCGCGATCCGTCGCGCCCTCGGGGACGACCGCCGCCGCGTCGGTCCGCTCTGCGAGCGTGCGGACGCCGCTGACGTGGTCAGCGTGGACGTGGGTATCGACGACGTATCTGATTTCCGCGTCCCGCTCGGCGGCATCGTCGACGTACCGGTCGGTGAACGCCCGCAGCGGGTCGATCACCGCCGCCTCGCCGCCGCTGTAGATCGTGTAGGCGAGACAGCCACTCGAAGGGCGGTCGTACTGGACGACCGTCGCGGGCGCGTCGACCTCGAGTTCGCGGGCGACGTACAGGTCGGCCCAGGCGTCCATCCCGCCGGCGAGGTTGGCCGCGTCGACGCCCGCATCCCGGAGGAGGTCGACGGCGTGGGCGCTCGCTTCGCCGCGGCCACAGACCACGAGGATCGGTTCCTCGAGGTCGGCCGCGAGGTCGGCCACGTCGCCGGTCGCCTGTGCTTGGATGAACTTCATATGCGGGATCTGGACGGCCTCGACGCCCTCGCCCGTGAGATGCCAGCGTTCGAACTCGTCGCGGTCGCGGACGTCGAGGACGGTCAGCGGATCGCCGGCCCGCAGTCGCTCGGCCAGCGCCTCGGGAGCGATCGAAGGGGTCTCGTCGGCTGAGTCGTCGGCGTCGCTCCGGTCGGTCATGTCCGTCGATACGCGCTCGAGGCGGGTAACGGTCGCGGCCGGGCCGGACCGCCACCAACGTTCAACACGCTGCGCGGTGTCGTCCGGGTATGGACGCTGCCGAATTTCGGGAGTCGATCGAGGAGTCGATGAGCGTCGAACTCGATCGCCTCGGCTCGTCGAAACTCCTCGTCGCGCTCACCGACGCCGACCTGACGGAGGAACGGGTCCTCCGGACCGCCGCGGAGAGCGAGCGGGCCGCGACGGAGACCCTCGAGACGTGGGCCGACGACGAGGAGCACGAGGACGCGCGACGGGCCTTTCGCGAGTATCGCGAGCAGGAGCGCGACCACTACGATCGGATCACCGCCATGCTCGTGGACGACGAGTTCGACGCCGGGGACGCCGGACCGATGCACGCGGAGCTCCGCTCGCTCGAGACGACGACGGCTCGGCTGGGCGGGCTCGTCGGGCGAGCGCTGGTCGCCGATCGGACCCATCTGCAGCTGATCAGTTTCTTCGTCAACGAGGGCGACGAGGAGCGCGCCGACCGCTTCCGGGAGTTACGGAGCGAGACGGCCGCGCAGGGCGACCGAGCGGCCGAGTTGCTCGCGGACGTCTGCGAGGAGAGCGACGACTGGGAGCGCGCGCGGACGGTCGCCGAGGACGTGATCGACATTGCCTACGACGCGTACGCCGATTCACTGGACGAGCTCGGTCTCGATCCGAAGCCGATCTGTTGAGCGGGACCGATTCGAACGGCCGACCGACGCCGCGGCTGTCGGGTCGCTGTCGTCGACCGGAGAGAAACGAACGCGAACGAAACTGGGACTCGAATCGTCGACGCGGAGGCGGCTCGATTACTCGACGAAGTCGATGTCCTCGCCCTGCGCGGGGGCCTCGGGCTGGACCGGTTCCTCGCCGTCCGGTCGACCGTAGATCTGGGGCGATTCGACGCCCGTCACGACGATCATCGTCCGCATGCTGCCCTCGAGGCTCTCGTCGATCGAGGTCCCCCAGATGATGCGGGCGTCGGGGTCGATGCGGTCGTAGATCTCCTCGACGACGCCTTCGGCCTCCTCGATGGCCATGTCGTTGCCGCCGGTGACGTTGACGAGGGCGGAGCTCGCACCGGAGATGTCGACGTCCAACAGCGGCGAGCGCAGGGCGGTCTTGACCGAGTCCTCCGCCTTGGCTTCGGAGTCGGCTTCGCCGAGGCCGATCATGGCGACGCCACCGCGCTCCATGACGGTGCGAACGTCGGCGAAGTCCAGGTTGACGAGGCCGGGTTTCGTGATGAGTTCCGTGATGCCCTTGACGGAGCGCATCAGCACTTCGTCGGAGACTTTGAACGCCTGCCGGACGGGTAGCTTCCCGACGGAGTCGAGGAGGCGGTCGTTGGGAACGACGATCACGGTGTCGGACACGTCGCGCAGGCGCTCGAGGCCGGCTTCGGCGTTCGTCCGGCGGACCTCGCCCTCCGCGGTAAAGGGCGTCGTGACGATCGAGATCGTGAGCGCGCCGGCCTCGCGGGCGGCCTTGGCGACGACGGGCGCGGAACCGGTCCCGGTCCCGCCGCCGAGGCCGGCCGTGACGAAGACCATGTCGGAGCCGTCGATGGCGTCGTAGATGTCCTGCTGGCTCTCGAGGGCGGCTTCCTCACCCACTTGCGGGAGCGAACCGGCTCCGCGGCCGCCGGTCTTCTCCTCGCCCATGAGGATCTTGGTGTCGGCCTCGATCTCTACGAGGTGCTGGACGTCGGTGTTGGCGGCGACGAGTTTCGCGCCGTGGATGCCCTCCTCGTGCATGCGGTTGACCGTGTTCCCGCCGGCACCGCCGCAGCCGACGACCGTGATGTCGGTCTGGAGGTCTTGCAGAACGTCCTCGAGTTCGTCGTCGGTCATCGTCCCGGTCGTTCGGCCGTCCGACCCGTCGCCGCCGGACGGCTGTTCGTCCCGTGGCGCGCCGTCGTCGGGGACCGCGGCCTCCCCGTTTTCGGCCTCGTCGATTGCGTCGTCGATTAGAGAGTCCATTCTTGGTCCTGTCTAAACAATGGAGCATAATTACCTTTCCCCTACTCGTCAGCCACCTGTCTGACACGTTAATATATTTTTACGTGTGCGAGCGGGGAAAGCACCGCATTCACCGGATGAAGGCGAGTAATACCGTATTACTGTCATTCGCCGAGCCGATCAGAGCGGAAACCGGCGCGTCCGCTCGGTCCGAACCCTCTCGGGACTGACCGTTTCCCCGTCGACGGTGACCGGGTCGCCGTCGGCGAGCGCGCCGAACTTCGGCCCCTCCGGCACGCCGACCTGCCGCGCCAGCGCGGGATCGAAGGCCGTCTCTTCGGCGACGACGGCGTCGTCTTCGACCCGCACCGCGTCGTACTTCGCCTCGAGCACGGCGGCCAGTTCCTCGACGATCGTCCGTCGCGGCTCGCTCGCGTCGGCCGCTCTCTCGTCTCCGATATCGGGGATCGCCGCCCGCGAACCGACGCGGCTGCCGCCGTTTTCGGTCGTGAACGCCGCGGTATTCTCCTCGACGATCGTCCGGACGCGGTCGGGATCGATTCCCTGTGCGGTACGCACGAGATCCGCCGGGAAGTCGACGACGGTGAACGATTCTGCGAGCCGCTCGCCGAACCGGACGCCGTCGTCGACGGCTCCGAGGTCGGACTCGACCGCGTCGACGGCCTCGAGCGGCCGGTCGTCGACCTCGCGTAGCCAGGTCTCGGTGACGACCCGACAGTCCATCTCTTCGAGGGTCTCCTCGAGGACCGGCCACTCGCCGTCGAGCAGCGCGATATCGGCGTCGCTGGCGTCGAACGCCCGCGCTATGACGTCGCGATGCGCCGTCGGGTGGTCCATCGCCTCGAGCGCCCAGTCGGGGGCGACGTGGCCGACCGCCCACGACGTGTTGCGGACGATCCGCTCGAATCGCGGCGCGTAGTGGTTGCCGCCGAAGCCGACGACCTGTCTGTCGCGGTGCGGATCGGTGTTCCGCAGGTCGAGGATGGCGCGCGCGACGGCGTCGGCACCGGCGGGGTCGTCCCACTGTTCGTCGCCGCTGCCGAGTTCGGCGAAGAGCGACGGACGGCCGACATCGGTCGGGCCGTGGTGGGTCCCCTCCATGCCGATCTCGTACCCGTCGGGCGCGTACTCATCGAAGGCCGCGAGCAGGCGGGCCAGAGCGTTCGGGGCGGCCTCGGCCAGCGCGTCCGGCTCGCCGCCGAACTCGGCCGGACCGAAGTTCCCCGTGAAGTGACCCGTCAGCAGCGCGCCGGTGTCGCCCGAGTGTCGCGAGGCGAAGACGAGCAGATCGGGGTCGCAGTCGAACGCGTCGGCGGGCCGCTCGAGTTCGATGTGCAGATCGTCGAACGAGCGCAGTTCGGCCCCCTCGGTCCGATAGTAGGTGCCACCGCCGTCGGCGGCCGAGCGGGCGTCGTCGGTCCGTTCCGTCCAGTCCGCGCGCTCGCGGAGCCGGTCGCAGATGTGCTCCGAGGCGCGGTCGGCGCGACTCTCGACGATCGCGAGCGTGGTCATACCCGTGTTCGGACGGTGGGGCCGTTAACGTCGCCGGTTCGGACCGACGACCGTTCCCCTCGTTCGAACGCGGGCGTAAAAGACCGTGGCGAGAGCGACCCCCGCTTTTTCGAGTGTGGGCCGTGAACACATACCATCGTGGTTGGGTGGCCGAAATGAGCGACGATCCGGCTGATCGAACGGAATCGATGACCGAACCGAACCGTAACGCGACGAACGGCGAGCAGTCCGACGAGCGGAGCGACCGTCGCCTCGACATCCACGCGCTCAGCGCGCTCGCCGCCGACTACGCGATCGCGCGGTTTGGCCCCGACGGCCACGTTAGCGAGTGGAACGACGGCGCGCGTCGGCTCACGGGATACGACGCGGAGGGGATCGTGGGTTCTCACTACCGGACGTTCTTTCCACCGGACGCGCGTGACACTGACCGGCCGGAACAGGTTCTCGAGCGCGCGCGATCCGACGGGATGGCGGAGAACGAGGGGTGGCGCGTCCGGAACGACGGCGGTCGGATCCGGGTCCACGAGGTGATCGCGCCGATTCGCGGGGATGGCGAGATCGGCGTCCCCGTCGACCGGGCGGGCGATTTGACTGGGTACGTCTGGTTCGTCCACGACCGCACCGAAGTCCACGAGCGCGAGCGGGAACTCCGCGAGGAGAAGGCCTTCGCTGAGAGCGTCTTCGAGGCCCAACCCGACGTCGTCTACGCCTTCGATGCGGACGAGAACCACCTCGAGTGGAACGATCGCGTGCCGGCGGTGACGGGCTACACCGACGCGGAGTTGGCCGAAATGGCGCCTCTCGAGTTCATCGCCCCGGACCACCGAGAGCGAATCGCCGCGGCGATCCGACGGGTCCTCGAGGAGGACGAGTACGTCACCGTCGAAGCGGACCTCCTCACGAAAGGGGGCCGGCGAATCCCCTACGAGTTCAACAGTGCCCGGATCATCGACGACGACGGCACCGTCCTGGGATTCACCGGGATCGGCCGCGATATCAGCGATCGCAAGGCACGCGAGCGAGCGCTCCGCGAGGAGAAGGCGTTCACGGAGAGCGTTCTCGAGGCACAGCCGGACATCCTCTACGCGTACGATACCGAGGGGAACCTGATCGAGTGGAACGACCAGTTCCAGCGCATGACCGGCTACGAATCGGACGAACTCGTCGGCATGCATCCGCTCCGATTCATCGCACCGGAGGACCGGGACCACATCAGCGACGCGATCGATCGCATTCTCGAGGAGGGCGAGCGCGTGACCGCCGAGGGGCGGATCCTCACCGCGGACGGCTCCCGGATTCCCTACGAGTTCAACAGCGCCCGGATCACCGACGACGACGGCGCCGTCCTGGGATTCACCGGCGTCGGCCGCGACGTCAGCGATCGCAAGGCCCGCGAACGCGAACTCGAGCGCCTCGAACGGCTCAACGCGATCGTTCGGACGATCGACGAGACCGTGGTCGCGGCCGAAACTCGCGACGAGATCGAGACGGCGATCGTCGAGGAGTTCGCGGCCGACGACGCGTACCGGTTCGCGGTCATCGGACGGGCGGACCCCGACGCGACGACCGAGGGCTACTCGTGGGAGCCGACGGCCTGGGCGGGGATCGACGCGACCGCAGTCGAGGGCGTGCTCTCGTCGTTCGTCGATCCGCCGGCCGACGCGCCGGGCGCGTCGCCGTTCGAGACGCGGTCGGCCCAGCGGTACCGTCACCTCGGCGAGAGCGAGATCGACGAGTGGCGGGCCGACGCCCGCGAACGGGGCTACGGATCGGTCGCGGTCGTGCCGATCGTCGCGGCCGATCGCCCCTTCGGCGCACTCGTCGTGGCCGCCGACGAGCCGTCGGCGTTCGCCGACCGGGAACGGGGGGTCCTCCAAGAGTTCGGCGGCACGGTCGGCCACGCGATCAACGCGATGGCGGTTCGGCGACTCCTCTACCTGGACACCGCCGTCGAACTCGAGTTCGAATCGACCGACCGGGGGGACGTCTGCATCGACTTCTCGCGCGAAGCCGGCTGCGACCTCGCGATCGATCACGTGCTGCCGTTGACCGACGAGGAGTTCGTCTACTATCTCACTGTCTCCGATATCGATCCGGAGGCCGTCCGAGAGATCGCGCGGGACAATCGCTCGATCACGGAGTTCCGCCTTATCGACGCCGGCGACGACGAGAGCGACTGGGAAGTCGTCGTTCGCGGCTCGACGCTCACCGGACTGCTCGGGGAGTACGGCGCGCGGCTCCAGTCACAGGTCGTTCGCGACGGCGTCGCAGCGGTGACGGTCCACGTGAGTCCCGACACGAACCTGCGCGAACTCGTCGGGGCGATTACGTCGACGTTCCCCGACACCGAACTCGTCTCGAAGCGGACCGTCGATCGACCGGTCCAGACGCACGGCGACTTCCGACGAACCGTCGAATCGATGCTGACCGAGAAACAGCGCCTGGCCCTCGAAGCGGCCTACCACGGCGGTTATTTCGAGTGGCCGACGCGGAACAGCGACGCGACCGAAATTGCCGATCGGCTCGATATCGCCCGGCAGACGTTCCACCAGCACCTCCGAGTGGCGCAAGCGAAGCTGCTCTCGGCGTATTTCGGGACAGGGGAATAACATCATCACTCGGCGATACCAGAGCATGCTGGTACACTTCTTTCACCCACCCATCGTCTCTATCCGGCAATGAGTTCACCCTCGGACACCGAACTGACAACAACTGCCTTGGATGTCCTCGCGGAGCCGCGCCGGCGATACCTCCTCGCCGCGTTGCTCGATCGCGAGGACACGTCCACGGTTGACCCCCCGTCGACGGCAGCGTCGATGTCGCTCGCCGCGCTCGCGACCGAGGTCGCGACCAGCGAACACGGCTGTCCGATCGTCACCGACGATCAGTGCGAGCAGACACACATCGCCCTGGTTCACGCCCACGTCCCGCGACTGGTCGATATCGGCGTCCTGACTCGAATCGACGACGGCGACGCCGCAACGGTCGCGCTCGCCGACCACCCGCTCCTCGAGGCTGAGTGGGTCCGGACGCTCCTCGACGACCCGACGGGTGAGGCGTTCGCCGCAGACGAAGCGACGCTAAACCGGACGCTCGACGTGCTCCACAATCCGCGCCGTCGGGCCGTCTGTATGGCGCTCGCGATGCGCCGCGGCACCGTCTCCGTCTCCGATCTCGCCGCGGCGGTCGTCGCTCGAGAGGGGGACGACGGCACGCGATTGATCGACGTCACCGAAGACGAGTGTGCGTCCGTCATCACGGAACTCGCCCACGATCATCTCCCTGCGCTGTCCGACGCGGGGCTCGTCGAGTACGACGACGCGGCGACGAGAGCCGCGATCGCGACCGACGCACCGCAGTGGGAGAGCGATTGGGTGCTCGAGGGGCCGCTCGCCGACGTCGCTGAACTCGTCCGCGAGTTTCGGGGGCCGTCCGTCACGTCGTCCGCTACCGACGTCGTCTCGAACGCAACCGGGGACGAAACGCCCGAGAACGGTGGTCACGGCGGTGACCACGTTCTCATGGACACCTGCGAGACGATCGAGGGAGCGGAGACCGTCTTCGCTCGCGGCCACGAAATCGCCGACGGTGCCGACGAGGAACTGGTCGTGACGGTTCCGGACGGCGATCGGATCGGTCGGAAGTGTCTCGAGCGCTGGCGCGCCGCGGCCGAGCGGGGCGTCGACGTCTACGTCGGGTCGCGATCGCCGCGGGTCCGCGATACCGTTCGATCGGCGGTCCCGGGCGCCACCGTCTGCGAGCCCCAGTTCGACTGGCTCAACTTCCCGATCGAGGAGACAGATCACGGACACATCGTCTTCGCCGACCGCGAGCGAGCGCTGCTCGTGACGACCGAGGAGTCCGAGTCAGGCGGGGAGCGACGGATTGGTGCGCTCGCTGGCGACAGTCGTGGAAACGCGCTGGTCTCGATCCTCTGTGATCACCTCGGGCCGCGCCTCGACCGGCTCACGACTGTTCGCGAGGAACGCGACGTGCAGGACGGAACGCCGCTGCCGATGTGAAAACCGGCGCGGCGATCGTCGGCCCGCCGAACGAGACTCTCAGGGAACGAGGAGGAGGATGAATCCGACGTAGCCGGCGACGAGAATCGCGCCGTCGATCCGGGTGAGTCGACGGCCGTATCCCATCATGCCGACCAGTACGACAGTGAAGGCGACCATGATCGGAAGTTCGAATCGGAGCGTCGCCGGCTCGATCTCGATCGGGGTGATCAGCGCCACGATCCCGAGCACCGCGAAGATGTTGTAGATGTTCGAGCCGACCACGTTGCCGATCGCGAACTCCGTCTCGCCGCGGACCGCACCGACGACCGAGGCGGCCAGTTCCGGCAGCGACGTGCCGAGCGCGAGCACCGTCAGTCCGATGACGAGGTCCGATACCCCGAGCGCCGACAGGAGCCCGGTTCCGCCGGCCACGAGCCATCGGGACCCGACGACGAGCGCGACCAGCCCGCCGATCACGAGCGCGACGTCCCGCAACGAGATCCCGTCGCCGGCGTCGGGGTTCTCGGTCACCGGTGCGGGATCCGCGTTGACGTAGTACAGCAGAACGGCCGTGAATCCGGCGAGGACGAGCAGAAAGATCGCCCCCTCGAGGCGGCCGATCCGGCCGTTCGCACCGAGTCCGATCAGGAGGATCGCCGCAAGTACCATCGTGGGGACGTGTCGCCGCATGACCCGGTCCGCGATCGGGAGCGGTTTGATCAGCGCGGCGACCCCGAGCACCAACCCGATGTTCGCGATGTTCGAGCCGACGACCGCGCCCAGACCGATATCGGTCGAGACGTTCAGCGCGCCGATCGTCGAGACGAACAGTTCCGGCGCGGTCGTCGCGAACGCGATCACCGTCACGCCGACGGTCGTCGCTCGCAGCCCGATTCCGAGCGCCAGCCGGCCCGCGCCCGCGACCAGCAACTCGGCACCGCCGTACAGCGCGACGATACCGGCCGCCAACAGGAGAATAAAGAGTGGGGTTCCGGAGAGCATGGGGGCGGCTACTCAAGTCGGACCTAAAAGCGACCCGAAACGGACGCTCGTCCGCGAGACAACGCCCGCCGAAGCCAGACCCATTATATCCCCGCCGAGACGAGTGACGGAGAGAGCAATGGCTATGGACGTATACGGTCTGCTGGGCAACCCGGTCGGCCACTCCCTGTCGCCGCCGATGCACGAAGCGGCCTACGACGAACTGGGCCTCGAGGCGCGGTACGCGACCTTTGAGCCCGATCCCGACGACATCGACGACGCGATTCACGGGGCCGACGCGCTCGGAATCGCGGGGCTGAACGTGACGATCCCGTTCAAGCAGGCGGCCCTCGAGATCGTCGCGCCCGAAGATCTGGCGACCAGGATCGGCGCGGTCAACACGATCGACTTCTCCGGGTCGGGGCCGCCGACCGGGTACAACACCGACGCCGTCGGCGCGTTACGCGCGCTGCGCGACCACGACGTCGCGATCGACGGCGAACGGGCGGTCGTCGTGGGTGCGGGCGGTGCCGGCCGGGCGGTCGCCTTCGGCCTCGCCGACGCCGGTGCGACGGTCGCCATCGCCAACCGGACCGAGGCGACGGCCCGCGAGCTGGCCGACGAGGTCCCCCGCGCGACCGGTCACGGGCTCGCGGACCTCGAGCAACTGCTGCCGGACGCCGACGTGCTGGTCAACGCGACCAGCGTCGGGATGGAGGAGGACGCGACGCCGGTGCCAGCCGACGCGCTCCACGGCGATCTGGCCGTGCTCGACGCGGTCTACCGGCCGCTCGAGACGCGACTGCTTCGCGACGCGGCCGACGCCGGGGCGACGACCGTCGACGGCGCGTGGATGCTCCTCTATCAGGGCGTCGAGGCATTCGAGATCTGGACCGATCGGGACGCACCGGTCGACGTCATGAACGAGGCGCTGCGCTCGTGGCTGTAGGCGGACGACGCTCGCTGTCAGTATCAGGCGAATTTAAGTGGTGGAACCGACTACCACGAGATAATGGCAATCCTCCAAAAGCTGAAGTCCCTGTTGGGGTTCGACGAGTCGGACTCGGAGCGGGGAGGCGCTCGAGAGGTCGGGGTAACGGTCGAACGGGAAGGGTCGACGGACGACGCGCGCGACACCGATCGAGACGAGACGGCGGCCGACGGTGTGACCGCGGAACCGACCCCATCGGCGGCGACCGACTCGAGCGCGGCGGAGTCCTCGGAACCGGCGACGGAATCGACGGACGCCCCGGAGGAGGCCGACGTGCCGTCGGAGTCGCCCATCGAGGAGGCCGAACCCGACGCCGACGTCAACGCGACTGCGGAAACCGAACCCGCGGAGACGGACGTCGCTCCCGAGACCGAATCCGAGACGGAGCCGGAACCGGACGCGGACGCAGCCGCTGCCGAGGACACCGAGTCGGCTCCCCTCGAGTCCGACGCGTCCGATTCCGAACCGTCGGCCGCCGACACGACCGAAACCGAATCCGAACCCGACGAGACTGACGAAACCGACCGGGAACCAGTCGACGTGATCAAAGGGATCGGCCCGGCCTACGCCGACCGGCTCGCCGGTGCCGGCGTCGACACCGTCGGCGAACTCGCCGGCGCGGACGCCGCCGAGCTGGCCGAGCAGACCGACATCTCCGAGAAGCGCATTCAGGGCTGGATCGACCGCGCTGAAGTCAGATAACGCCCCACCACCGACTCGAGTCCGACTCGCAGACCCCAACACTTCTCGGTTCGCTCGTCTCTCGACGCCGAGCTCGGCGTTCGACTCGCCGTCTGCGGCGTCATCGTCACCCCGGAAATCGCAAGAGGATTACTCGCTCGCCTCGTCTCGAGAGCCATGAGCGACCCCCGCGTCGTGACGACGCTGGATTCGTTTCGCGCCGCCGTTCGCGACCGCGACAGGGACCCGTCCGAGACGGGCGAAACTGGGCCGACGCACACCGGACACCGCGTCCCCGTCGAAGTTCGCGTGACCGCGGACGACCCGTTTCTCGCCTATCGACGGGCGCGCGACGGCGCTGATGGGACCGTCTTCCTCGAGACGACCGGCGGCCAGCCGGGCTGGGGCTACTTCGGCGTCGACCCCGTCGACCGGCTCACCGTCGGCTCCGACGCGGTACGGCGAACGCGCGACGCCAACCGGTCGCCGACGCTGGCCGCGCTCGAGGGGCTGCTCGCGGGCGAGGCGATCGCCCGCGGAGACTGTGACGTGCCCTACCCCTGCGGTGCCGTCGGTTGGCTCTCCTACGACATCGCCCGCGAACTCGAGGCGTTACCCGACTCGGCCGTCGACGACCGGGAACTGCCTCGTCTCGAGGTCGCGGTCTACGACCGGCTCGTCGCCTGGGAGGAACCGACCGACGGCGAGGTGACGCTGCGGATCACGGCCTGTCCGCGGGTCGGTGTCGGTAACGAGGACCCCACTGACGCCGACCTCGAGGCGGCCTACGAGCGCGGCCGCGAGCGGGCGATCGATCTCGCGCGAGCCGTCCGCGACGGCGATCCCGAGATCGGCGAGCCGCCGGTCTCAAGCGCGGAGGCGACGTTCGAGAGCGACTGCGGCCGAGCGGCCTTCGCCGACCGCGTGCGCCGAGTCAAGGAGTACGTCCGCGACGGCGACACGTTTCAGGCGAACGTCTCCCAGCGGCTGGTCGCGCCCGCCGCGGTCCACCCCGTCGCCGCCTACGACGCCCTCCGGCGAGTCAATCCGGCGCCCTACTCCTGTCTGCTCGAGTTCCGATCGGCCGACCTGGTGAGCGCGAGTCCCGAGTTACTGCTCGAGCGCGAGGGGGAGTTCGTTCGGACGGAGCCTATCGCCGGCACCCGGCCGCGCGGCGACACGCCCGCGGACGACGACGCGCTCGAGGAAGATCTGCTGACCGACGAAAAGGAGCGCGCGGAGCACGCGATGCTGGTCGATCTGGAGCGAAACGACCTCGGGAAGGTCTGCGAGTACGGCTCCGTCGACGTCGACGAGTACCGCCGGATCGACCGCTACTCCGAGGTGATGCACCTCGTCTCGAACGTGACGGGGCGACTGCGCTCGGACGAGACGCTCGCCGACGCGGTCGCGGCGACCTTCCCCGGCGGCACGATCACCGGCGCGCCGAAGCCGCGGACGATGGAGATCATCGACGAACTCGAGGCGACTCGGCGCGGCCCCTACACCGGCAGCGTCGGACTCTTCGGCTTCGACGGCCGAGCCACCCTCAACATCGTCATTCGGACGTTGGTCCGGCACGCCGACGAGTACCACCTGCGGGTGGGCGCGGGCATCGTCCACGACTCTGATCCGACCCGCGAGTACGACGAGACCCTCGACAAGGCCCGCGCGCTCATCGCGGCGGTCGACGACGCGCTGGGCGAGCGGGCCGAACTGGGGCTCGAGGCGGAAAGCGGAGGTGATGAGTGTGAGTGACGAGCATAGCGTCCGCGAACGAGCGAACGCGAGTGAGCGGCCCAACGACCGACCGGAGGGAGGGAGGCAGGGTTTTCATCAACGTTTTGCCAGGGAACGAGCGTCAGCGAGTGACCGCAGCAAAAGGTTGCTCGTCGTCGACAACTACGATTCGTTCGCCTACAACCTCGTCCAGTACGTCGGCGAAGTCGCGGACGAGGTGCTCGTCCGGCGCAACGACGAGATCGATCTCGCGGGCGTTCGCGACCTCGAGCCGACCGGGATCGTCGTCTCGCCGGGGCCGGGAACGCCCGAGGAGGCCGGGATCTCGATTCCGCTGTTCGCCGAGACCGACTACCCGATTCTGGGCGTCTGTCTGGGCCATCAGGCCCTCTGTGCGGCCAACGGTGCGCCGGTGGTGCACGCTCCCGAGGTCGTCCACGGGAAGCCGTCGACGGTCGGCCACGATGGCGAGGGACTCTTCGACGGCCTGCCTGAGAGCTTTCAGGTCGGGCGCTACCACTCACTGGCAGTCGATCGCGCGGACCTGCCGGCCTCGCTCGAGGAGACCGCCTGGACAACTGACGAGCGCGGCGTCCTGATGGCGGTCCGCCACCGCGAGCGGCCCCACATCGGTGTGCAATTTCACCCTGAGAGCATCCTCACGCGCGGTCACGAGGACGCCGCGCGCGACGACGGTATCTCGCTCGAGCTGGGCAAGCGACTGATCGCGAACTTCTGTCGGTTCGCCGCGACTGCCGACCGGCGTCCCGACGGTCGCGACGAACGGAGCGGAGGGGCCCGGAATGAGTGACGACTTGCGCTACCACGTCGACGGCGACCTCGTGCCCGCCGGCGAGGCCACCGTCAGCGTCGACGATCGGGGCTTCCGGTACGGCGACGCCGCCTTCGAGACGCTCCGGGCCTACGGCGGGACAATCTTCGCGTGGGACGCCCACGTCGAGCGCCTTGAGCGAACCTGCGAGGCCCTCTCGCTCGAGCACGGACTCACCGCCGCAGATATCCGGGAGCGGATCGACGAGACGCTCGCGGCCAACGACCTCGCGGACGCCTACGTCCGCCTCTCGATCACGCGCGGCGTTCAGCCGGGGAAACTCACTCCGCAACCCGATGTCGATCCGACCGTCGTCGTCTACGTCAAACCGCTTCCGCGGGGCGGCCTCGAGAGCGACCCGGTCTGGGACGGTCCGGCGACGGTCGAGACGGTCGAAACGCGACGGGTCCCCGACGAGGCGATCCCGGCCGCGGCCAAGACGCACAACTACCTGAACGGAATTCTCGCTCGCGCGGAACTCGAGGACGAGGCGGACGAAGCGCTCATGTGCGACCTCGAGGGGCACGTTACGGAGGGGGCTACGAGCAACCTATGGTTCGTCCGCGACGACACGCTCCACACGCCGACGACCGACGGGCCCGTGCTGCCAGGGATCACCCGCGATATCGTGCTTGAAATAGCTCGCGACGCCGGATTCCCGGTCCGCGAGGGACGGTACGAGCCGGCCAACGTGCTCGAGGCCGACGAGGCATTTCTGACGAATCGAACGTGGGAGCTGCGTCCGATCGCGACGCTCGACGGGCGGGAAATCGGGGGCGGCCCCGTGACGGATCGACTGTCGCATCTGTACGACGAGCGCGTCGAGAAACGGTGCTACGAGTGACGGCTCCTCGGTCTCACCGCTTCCGTCCCAACAGCGACGACAGCGTCCAGCCGGCGATGGACGCCCCGCCGAAGGCGAGTACCCCGCGGTGGGTCGGATCGGCGAGCACCGTCCCGGCGAGCAGATAGCCACCGGCGAACAACCCGGTCGCGACGGCCGAGGCGGCAACGGTCCACGCCACGTCACGCGACCGGGACCGGTCCTGGGGCCGATGCGCTTCGTGTGCGGCGGGGACGAGCACGCCGATCGTCACGAGCAGGAGTACTCCGCTGGCGGACTCGCCCCAGTGCGATGCGCTCCCGAGCGCGACCGCCATCGCGATCGGCACTGCGGTGGGCAGGACCGGCAAGGAGCCGGAGTGCAAGTCGTCGCTGAACCGTTCACGAAGGGTCGGCCGATTGGAGGGCAGCTGTAGCTACGACGACCTGTTGGTTTAAAATGTCTTTCCAGTGTCTGGTCCCGTCAGTCGTCGGACTCGGCGACCGGTCGATTCATCTCGCCGGATTCCGCCGGCGCGTCTACGAGTTCCCGCTCCGTCCCCGAGAGCTCGAGGACGAACTCGCTCCCGAAGGCCGACGCGGGCGTCTGAAATCCGTTCGGGATCCGACCCACATCCCGGAGAACCCGTTGGGCGGCCGTCACCGCAGACTCGGCGGTGAGCGCGTAGGGGTTCGGCGTTCGGAGCCTGGCGCGCGCCCGTCGACCGGTGGCTTCGTCGATGACTTCCCCCCAGACGACGGCGCTGCCGGTCGCGAGCTCCCGTTCGTTCGGGCCGTCGAGGCGAGCGTCGATCAGTCGCTTCAGGACCCCCTCGACGGGCCGGCGCTCGAAGAGCCAGGCGAGGGAGTCGGCCGCCGAGAGGGCCCGGCTCGCCCACGACGGCGCGGCGGCGTAGACCTCGACCGATTCGATACCGGTGCTATGGGGGGCGGTGACGACGTCGCCCCATGGGATCGTAACGGCGTGTTCGGGGCCGTCGCCGAAGTCGACCTCACGGGTTCGGAACGCGGTCGGCACCTGGATGAGTCGTCCGTTTCGGCGAACGACGCCGCCGCTACCGAGTTGGTCGACGAGCGTTCGGGCAGTCCCCCGCGAGAGGCTACCGCCGCCTTTGATCCCGAGTGCCAATCGATCTGCGTCGGGAAGCTGGTCGGCGAGAAAGGCCGCCAGACAGTCGGAGGGCACGACGTCGAAGCCGACGCCGGGGAGCAGCGTGATCTCCGCCTCGCGAGCCGCGGGGCCGCGCTGGCGGAGCCGCTCGAAGACGGAGAACTCGCCCGTGATGTCCAGATAGTCCGTCTGCGTCTCGAGACAGGCCTCGACCAGTGGACCGACCGTCTCGGCGAACGGTCCGGCGCAGTTCAAAACCGCATCGAAGGGAGCGATAGACGCGTCGAGATCCGCCGACTCGAGGTCGAAGGTCTGCCCCTCGACGCCGAGGTCGTCGGCCTGCGCGGCGACCGCGCGGCCGTCGCGGCCGGCGACGACGGGAGAGCCGCCGCGCGCGACGGCCTCGCGCGCGATCAGCCGCCCCGTGTAGCCGTAGGAGCCATAGATGAGAAGCGAGTCCATAGGCGGCGTTTGGGAGAGAGGTGTTTAAAACTCAGTCAGACATTTGCTCGCCAGTGGTCGTAACGTTCAGGACGACCGACCGGTAAACGGTTGATAATGGACGCAGGACGGATCACGGCGCTCGCGGACGTTCCCGACGACTCGACGTTCCTCTTTCGCGTCGCCGACGAATCGGGCGAGGAACGGGAAGCGATTCTCGTCGTCGACGGGGTGGCAGCGACGGACGGCGGTAACCCGACGGATCCAGCACCGGACGGCGGCGACCAGACGGATCCGGCGGCGGACGCTGACGACAGGATCGCCTGTTGGCTGAACTACTGCCAGCATCTCACGCACATCAAACTGGACAAGGGCTCGGGTGCGCCGATGCGAGACGGCGAACTCATCTGTGCGAACCACGGCGCGTACTTCGAGGCCGACTCCGGACGCTGTACCTTCGGCCCCTGTGAGGGGGCGTACCTCACCGATCTCGAGATCACCGTCTCGGACGGCGACGTCTACCTGACCGACGAGGAGTACGAGTTCGTCGGTACCGGCCCCCTCGAGAGCGACGACCTCGATCGGGCCTCGACCTCGAACGTGGAGTTTTAGACTGCAGTCGGAGCGACCAGATCCCGCTCCTGATCGTACTCGAGCAGGCCGGCGTCGACGAGCCGCGGCAGGTGATCGTGATAGAGTGAGAGATACACCTCCCTGACCCGTTCGGCCGAGATGTTCGTCACGTTGTGTCCCGTTTCGCGAACGGCGACTTCCTCGGCCGCGTCCGGCAGCGTCAGTTCTTCGCCGTAGGTCCGCATGACTGCAAGCAGCAGTCGACGACGCTGGTCGGCGAGGAGGGCGAAGGCGTCGTCGAGCGACTCCGCCGACGCGTCGGCTCCGTCCTGTTCGTCGAGCCAGTCGAGGACTGTCTGTACGGACTCGACGCAGTCGCGCTCCGAGTGGGGTCTGGAAGTCATATGTGCTCCGTGGTCTCGAGTCGAACGGTCGCGACGGCGAGCGGACGGCAGTCGCCGTCGATCGGACGCGGAACCGCCGTTCGCTCGAGGGTTCGTATCGGGTTCTCGCTTGCACCGTAAATATTAGTATCGGATCGGAGTCGGAACGAGAGAGCGGGCTGACAGTCCGCCGTCGATGACTGTCAGTGCTCACTCGATGGTGAACGTCGGCTCGTCGATCGACTCGCTCTTACAGTCGGGACACCGCGAGGGGAGGTTCAGCAGGTCGTCGTAGTCGTCGAATCCGCAGTCCCGACAGGTCGGCGGCGCGACGAGCAGCCGTTCGTCCGTTCCGTCGACCGACTGCGAGACGTGTTCGACGTGGCGGACCACCGCGTGCGGCGTGAGATCGAACCGGGTCGCGAGCTCGCTCGGCGTCGCCGGCTCGGCGCGGAGCGCGTCGGCGAGCTTCTGTCGCGTCGTTTCGTCGGCCTCGCGCATACGTTGGCTCACGGGGGTCTCGCATTTATACTCCCGGCTGCGAGTCCGCCGGATCGAAGCCAGCCTCGTGACCGACGACCCGTCGAACCTCGGTTTCGGGTCCCCTGAAAGGGCAAGTAACTTACCGCCGCCAAGTGAAGTCCGGTTCATGAAGGCCGTCGTCCTTGCAGGCGGGTACGCGACGCGAATGTGGCCGATTACCAAACACCGGCCCAAGATGTTCCTCCCGATCGGTGAGTCGACCGTCATCGATCGCATCTTCGCGGAGCTCGAGGCTGACGAACGGATCGAGGAGGTCTACGTCAGCACTAACGAGCGGTTCGCACCCGACTTCGAGGCCCACCTCGCCGACAGCGAGTTCGACAAGCCAACGCTCTCGATCGAGGACACGACCGAGGAAGACGACAAGTTCGGCGTCGTCGGTGCGCTCGCCCAGCTGATCGACCGCGAGAACGTCGACGACGACCTGCTGATCATCGCCGGCGACAACCTGATCAGCTTCGACATCGCCGAGTTCCTCGACGACTTCCAGGAACGAGACGCGCCCACGCTCGCCGCCTACGACGTCGGCTCCCGCGAGAAAGCCACGTCCTACGGGTTGGTCGAACTCGAGGGGGACCGCGTCGTCGACTTTCAGGAGAAACCCGACGATCCGAAGAGCACGCTCGTCTCGATCGCCTGCTACGCGTTCCCACAGGACTCGCTCTCCCTCCTCCCGACCTACCTCGAAGACGGCAACAACCCCGACGAGCCGGGCTGGTTCGTCCAGTGGCTCCAGAACCGCGAAGCCACCTACGCCTACACCTTCGAGGGTGCGTGGTTCGATATCGGCACTCCCGAGAGCTACCTCGACGCCGTCGCCTGGCACCTGGACGGCGACTCGCTGGTCGCCGACTCGGCGACGCTGGAAGACGCTACGATCGGCGAGAATGTCCACGTCATGGACGGCGCAACCCTCGAGGGAACCGACCTCGAACACACGGTCATTTTCCCGGACGCGACGGTTCGAAACGGCGACATCCGCCGCTCGATCATCGATCAGGGGACCCACATCGAGGACCTGGACCTCGCGGGAGCGCTCATCGGTGCGCACACGACGATTACCAACGGCTCGGAGTAATCCCCGTCCCCGTCCGCTTCGACTCGGGCTCGAACTCCGGCAACGACGCGCACCGCCACCGTGACGGCGCGAATCGACCCCTGCCGTCTCGAATCGGTCGACACAGCTATCAGTCCTCGATATGATATCTTCGGACGACGCGCATGAATCCCGACCAGTCGGTACGGGCGGTCCTCGAGCGGTACGCAGACGGCGTTCCCTGTGAGGAACTCGCGGCCGAATACCGCGAGCACCGGCGCTGGACCGGTGACGAGCCGCTCTCGCTCCTCGCCGAGGCCGCCGCGTCGACGACCGGCCAGCGCTTTCTCGGCGGCATCGAGCCCGCCGTCGCCCGATTTCGCGACGCGTTCGTCGCGACCGGCCGCGTCGACTCGTTTCGGAACCTCGCCGCGCTCGACCGCGAGGACGACGAACTCGTGGCCGCATTCG
The DNA here is from genome assembly GCF_020515625.1 of Natrinema amylolyticum. Lineage (NCBI taxonomy): Archaea > Methanobacteriati > Methanobacteriota > Halobacteria > Halobacteriales > Natrialbaceae > Natrinema > Natrinema amylolyticum. Next base: position 176,815 of record NZ_JAIWPJ010000002.1, on the reverse strand, counting down.
GTGCCGAGCGAAAGCGCCGCGTTCTGCTCGAGGCCGCCCGCGTCCTCGCCGACCGGCCCGAGTCCGACGATCTGGTGTCGCTGATCGGCTGGGCGGAATCGGTCGACCACTACCGCTACGACGAGGACCCCATCGGCTCGATCGCCGGCGTCGGCCCCTCGACGGGCCAGTACCTGCGCCAGCTCGCTGGCGTCGAGGCGATCAGACCCGTGCCGGCGGTCGTGGACCTAATCGACGCTATCGACGAGGACCTCGCGTCGTCGCCGCTCGACACCGCGACGGCACTGCGGACGATCGCGTCCGTCGAGTGGCTGGCGATCGAATCGTCGTACACGCCGCTCGAGATCGACCGCCTCGCGTGGTGGCTCGGGACGGACGCGACCGACCGCGAGGCGACGAGCGACATCCACCGGCGGGGTATCGGTGCGGCGACTGCTCGGTTTCGACCGACCGACTCAGGCCGTTAGCTCCCTGACTTCCGCGAGCCCGTTCTCTGCCTCCGCCTTCGTCGTCTCGAGCGGGTCGACGATCGCGGCGGGCAGGTTCATCCGATCGGCGAGCGTCAGCAGCGTCTCGAGCTTCGTGATCTCGAGGCGTTCGATCCCCCGCCCCAGTTCGGTCTCGACGAGATCTCCCAGCACCGGATCGTTCAGATCGTTGACTATCTCCTCGCGGTCCGTTCGCAACCCCTCGAGCGCCGGGTTCTCGACCGGGGCGGGTTCGGCTTCGATCCCCTCGAAGATGGGCTCGAGACGACCGATCTGCTCCGTCGTAGCCTCGCTGTGCGCCATGAAGAACTCCTCGAGCTCCTCGTCGGTCGCGGCCTCGGCCAGCCCCGACTGGAGCTCCTCGAGTTCGCGCTCGATGTGGTAGAGCTCCCGCAGCTCCCGGACGAACAGGTCTCGATCGGTTTCGATCATAGCCGGACCGTCGACGCACGAGCGCATAGCGGTTGGCCCGTCACTCGAAACGTCCCGACGCCGACTCGAGTCGTGCATCCGTAGAGGGCGTCATCGAACGGATTTTGGTCCCTCTTGTGCCAGCTACTGAATCCCTCAGTAGTACGTGTCACGCCGAATCGGCCACTCGTCTGCGGTGGCGCGCGCTGTGCTGCGGTGAGTCAGAGACGAACCGCAGCTCGAAGCCATGCGAGGGATGAGCGAGCGGAGCGAGGCGCGAACACTGTGAGCGCCTCGGAACGCGAACGGTGACCGACGGGAACCGTGAGCAGCGAGCGAATCGGTTGGGGAGGGCGTGGCGATTCCCTGTTGCCACGGTAGCAGAATACTCTCCGCTACCAGTTTCATTTCCGGATCAGATCATTCCGGGACGTTGACTGTTACTCGAGCCGTGCGTCCGTGATCCGCAGTCGCCCACGCGTCCACTCCACTCGCGCTCGTACTCGAGATCGATCCGCCGGTCCATGTGCGGTCCGTCCACCACGAACGTCTCAGAATCACCTTTTTCCGCTCGGGTTCGGTCGCGTCGCTCCCTCACCCCTCGCGCAAAAATCTGTCTGGCGAGAGCCAAGCTCTCGCTGACCTTTGCTCACTTTGTTCGCAAAGAGATCAAAAAGCCGCTCGCTCACTGACTCGCGGCCGGGGCCGCTCGTCTTAACGCGGCGCGTAGCGCCGCGCTTCCGTTCGCTCGCGGTACACTGCCCTACACTAATTTCGCGTCCGTAATCCGCAGTCGCCCCCGCGTTCCCTCCCATTCAGTCTCGTACTCGAGGTCGATCCGCCGATCCATGTGCGGCCCGTCCACCACGAACGTCTCGAACTCGCCGCCCTCGCCCAGAATGTGGACGCCGTACTCCTCGTGGAGGGCCTCGAGGTCTTCGATCGCCGCCCGGTCGAGCGTTCGTCCGAGCCACGACTCGTCCAGCCCGTGGGCCGCGACCTGAATGATCGCGATTTCGAACCCGGCATCGAGCATCGCGTCGGCCAGTTCGCGGGGCTCTTCCTGCCAGAGCGGGGCGAAGAGGTCGCAGTCGAGGCGGTCACACATCCCCTGAATGCGGCTCGTCTGGTACTCGCTCTCGACGGCGCCTGCAGTGACGCCCGCGATGCCGCCGGGGAGTTCGCGATCGAGGTCCTCGAGCGCGGCCTCGAGGGGCTCGAGTTCGTCGTCGCCCTGCGCGCCCGAATCGGTGGCCGCGTCGGCCTCGAAGTCCTCGGGTTCGACGTCGAGCAGTTCGATCCCGATGCTCTCGGCCGCCAGCGCGGCCAACTCCGTCGCGGGGACGTGATACATGTACGAGTCGCCCGCGGGGTGGACGGTGACCAGTCGCTCGACGGGAAGGCCCTGCTCGAGGGCCCGATACAGCGCCCACGAGGAGTCCTTGCCGCCCGAAAAGAGGCTGACCCACGTGCCGTCTGCGTCGCTCATAGTCAGTGGTCGCTCGGCGCGGGTAAATGAATACCGAGTCGGGATCGAGTCAGGGGTCCCGATCGCCGGCGTCAGAACCCGGGTTCGGGTCGGAACTCGGGTTCGCGTTAGCGCCCCGGTTTGCATCGGCACCGCCGTCGGTGAGTTCGGGGTCGCGCCGGTCCGGCCCGGGCTCCGACTCGGGATTCTCGACCGCGTCGGACGGGGCTTCGGGGTCGGGGTCGACGCCCGCTTCGGCCGCCGTTCCGCCGTTAGTGAGCTCCGGCTCCGAACCGCCGTCGCTCCGTTGGGCGGCCTCGGCCGAACCGCTGAGCGAGGACGCGATCCGCGCTCCGACGAGGCTGATGACGATCGCGGTGACGACGAACAGGGCGAGGCGTTCGCCGGCGACCATCACGAACCGCTCGTTCGAGAAGATGAGGAACTCGTTTGCCGGGACGACAAACGGCTCGATCACGCCCTGTTGCTCGAGGAAGTACGCGGAGAACCCGCGAACGACCAGACTCACCGCGACGACAATAAACGGGAGGTTGAGAAAGGAGGTCCGGACCGGATCGTCACCGATCGCCTCGTCGAGCAGTCGGCCGGCACTGGCGGTCAGCGCGGCCATCGCCAGCCAGGGGATGCTGTCGAAGGCGAACCGCGTCGCCGGGATCACCACGCCCGGCGTCTCCCCGAGGTTCGAGACGCCGAGCGCGCCGACGAACAGGCCGACGAACGTCAGTCCCGCGGCGACCACGTAGGTGACGACCGACACCTGCCCGGAGTACAGCGATTCCTGCGTCTGGCGGGCCAACCGAGCCAGGCGCTCGTCGACGTTGAACCCTTTGTAGAGCAAGAAGAGGCCGATGACGGCGGTGATCGCGGCCGCACCCTGTGCGGGGCCGACCGTGGTCGCGAGCAGCGGGAAGACGAGCAGGGCCAACCCGATCGGGACGAGGACGGTCTGGCGCAACTCCTCGTCGGCGAGGAACTGCTTGAGCAGGTAGTAGGTCGACTCGATGTCGCGGGCCTGGCGAACGACGACCCGATCGACGGAGTCGACCTGAACGCGGCTCTCGACGATCGGAATCAGGCGTTCGTCCTCCGCACTGTCGGTCACCACGACCGCCGAATCCGGGTCGTACTCGGCGATGAGATCGTCCAGTTGCTCGGCGACCGCCCGATCGGCCGACACCATCGACTCGTGGTCCCCCGAGACGACCGCGACGACGACCTCCTCGTTCTCGTCGCGTAAGTTCTGGGCGACCCGCAGCGACTCGAGCAGCGTGTTCACTCCCGAGTCCTCCGGATCCGCGAGGCCGACGTCGGTCACGAGCGCGCGGACTGCCTCCCAGCCGACGACGGGCGACCGGAGACCGGTCTTGCGGCCCACGTCGTCGGTCCGATCGAGGCAGACGACCAGCGTTGTCACGGTAGGCGATGCATTCTGTGCAACGATAAAACCACTCACTCGTTCGAATACGTTCGCGCCGGTATCGGTTCCGGAAGCGTGTCGACCGCTGAGCGGGAGCCACCTGGCTACGCCGACGCGGCCGACGCGGTCGACGCGACCGACGCAGTCACTGCGAGCGCGGGAGCGCCGCGGTCAGCTCCGCAGTCGAAACCCGCGTCCGTCGCCGAGGCCGGCGATCCCGGCACCGAAGGCGTACGCGACCTGCTGGGCACCCGCGCCGACGCGAGCCATCAGCGGTCGCTCGGGTTCGAACTCCTCGACGGCCACCTCGTCGGTGTCGAGACGGTCGGCGAGTTCGTCCTCGATCTCCCGTCGCGTCCCGAGGTGGTCGACCAGATCCATGTCGTAGGCCTCCTCGCCGAGATAGATCCGCGCCTCGGTGTCGCGAACGAACTCCGGCTCGAGATCGCGGCCGTCGCTGACCCGCTCGACGAACGTCTCGTAGTAGTCGTCGATCAGTCCTTGCAGGTACTCGCGTTCCTCGTCCTCGAGTTCTTTCAGCGGGGTGCCGGCGTCCTTGAACTCCCCGGCGGCGAACCGTTCGTAGGAGAGGCCGACCTTCTCGGCGAGGTCGCTGGCGTTGACCCGCGAACCGATGACGCCGATCGAGCCGACGATCGATCCCTCGCGAGCCCAGAGTTCGTCACAGCCGCTGGCGATCCAGTAGCCGCCGCTGGCACAGACGTCGGTCGCGTAGGCGACGGTCGGGCCGTCGAAGCGCTCGGCCGCGAGACGGATGTCGTCGCTGGGGACGACCTCGCCGCCGGGCGTGTTCAGCTTCAGGAGGAGTGCTCGCACGTTCTCGTCGTCGTTCGCGCGATCGATCTGGTCGACGACGTCGTCGGCCGGCGTCGCGCCCGGACTCGTCGGGAGCGGGCCGCCACCGCCGTCTCGACTGATCGGCCCCTCGACGGCGACCTCGGCGACGTCGTAGGTCGGAAACAGCGAGTCGGCTGCGTTGCTCGCGAACCGCAGACCGACGAGGACGACCGCGAGCGCGACCAGCACGCCCAACAGATCCGCCAGCGTCTCCGGGTAGACGATGAAGAGGGCGATGGCGACCGCCGCGGACGCGAGTCCACCGAGCACGACCGTCAGGAGTCGATCCATCCCGCCGCTACTGACCACGGACAGCACCTCGATTCATATCGATACCTGGGAGCGGTTCCCGTTAAGCGTTGACGTTCCGAGACGACGAATCAGCGCCGTCGACCGATTTCAGGAGACACTCGGCGGGCCGTTCGCGCTCGGATCGGATGCCGATCTCACCGGGCGAGCGGGCGAAATGGCGACGGACGGGTACGCGGGTCCGGCGCGCTAGGGTCGCCGCGAGTCGGACGTCGACCCGCCGTCGGTCTGGGCCGACCGCGTCGGGTCCCCGTCCGCGACCGGCTCCGTCTCGGTCGATTCCGTCGCGTCGTCCGCGATTTCGGGCTCGATCTCGGTCTCGAGATTCGCGTCGGTCGCAGCGGCCTCCTCCTCGTCTTCGTCGGACCGACTGTCGAGCCACGCACGCACGAGGTTCACGCCGTCCTGGAAGAACGGCACCGGATCGTCGGCGACCGCGTAGTCGAATCGGGGATGGCGAACGAGCGACGTGGCGACCTCGCGGGCGGCCGCGCCGAACGACGGCCGCTCGACGAGCGGGTACTCCTGGGTCGCCACGCTGTGCAGGTAGCTGAGTTCGCCCCGCAGCAGATGGCCGCCCATCCCGACCTCGTAGGTCGGTTCAGACCTGATCGGCTCGTCCATCGCCAGCTGCCAGTAGTAGTAGGGGAAGTCGGCACCTGCCCGGACCGAGAACGGCAGGGACGACCAGAACCGCGGATTGATCTCCATCAGCTTGAACTCCCCGTCCGCGGGATCGCGCAGGAACTCCACCATCGCGAGCCCGTGCCACTCGAGTTCGCTCAGGAGCGCGCGACCGGCGGTCTCGAGCTCCGGAATGTGGACCGATTCTCGGTAGGCGCTGGGGCCGCCGCAGTACTCCCAGCCCCGACGCTGACAGTGCTGGAACGTCGCGACCGGCTCGCCGTGGTCGTAGAGCGCGAAGAAGCCGAACTCCCTCGAGTCGGGGATCCGCTCCTGGACGAGCGGGGTGTGGCCGCGTTTCTCGACGACCGTCTGCGGGTCCGGCCGCGTCCCCGGCCGCTGGTACTCGGTCGACCCGATCTCCGCGTCGTCGAACCGCGCTCCGAGATAGGTGGGCGACGCCACGGTGTAGCGCGGCTTCACGATCGTCTCGCGGTTCCAGTCGTCCCACTGATCGAGGAGTTCGGTCTCCGGAGCGCCGACGCCGGCCGTCTCGGCGGCCGCGAAGAGTTCGACGCGATCCTGGACGCGTCGAAGGGTCTCGAAGTCGGGCCACGGCGTCGCGATCTCGTCGGCGAACGCCGCCTTTCGCTTCGAGAGAACGTAGATGTCTTCCTCACGGACCGGAATGATCGTCCGAACGGCTGGGCGTTCGGCGAGCGAGAGCAGCGCATCCCCGTATGCAGCGAGATCCGTTTCCGGATCCGGTAACGTAACGAACTCGTCGCGGTAGGCCGAGCTGGCCGCCGGCGTCGACCGTGACTCGGAGCCCACGATGGTCCGGACGCCTCGCGGGTGCAGTGAGCGGAGACAGGCAACGGTGCTCGGTGCGTCGATCCCGGGCACGAGCACGCTCGCGTCGTCCCTGTGACGTTGCATGACCGATACCTGGGAGTCTTGTTGCATTGTTATAGATCGGATAACCCGAGACGTCGTTCGCGGCTCCGGTTTCGATCGGGATACGCCGTGTTAGGCATCGAATACCCGCTGCTCGAAGGCGGTATCCCTGTAGGCCGTACACCTCTGTATCCGTCCGTCTCGAGCCTCGAACACGTGAACGAACCCGATGTCGAAGTCCCGTCCGTCGATCGTTCCGACGTAGGCACCCGTTACGATCATCGTTTCACCCGCGTCGACGAACCGCTCGGGAAGCGCTTGGAGATGATCAGCGTGCCGACCGGGGGCCGTCACCGCGCTCTCGAGGACCGCGTCGATTCCCGTTTCCGTTCGCGCGGCGCGATCGCCGGTCGTAGCATCGGTCCAGGTGACGTCGCCTTCCAGTATCGCTGCCAGTTCGTCCGTTCCGCCCCGATCCGTGACGGCGCGATTGAACGCGGCGTAGAACTCGGTGAGGCGCTCCCGCACCGTCGTTTGTTCGACCGACCGTTGTCCGTTCGTTGTCATGACTGTGTTCGTTCCCGTCGAAAACGTGAACGGACAAAAGAGTCCGATCCGGTCACACGCGGTGAGAACGTCGCGGCGACAATCACCCCCGTTCGGCCGGAGACGGGAGCGAGCACTCGCCGACGTTCCGGACGATCTGCGGGAAGCCGTCGCTACGCGAGCGCTCGAGACCCCCGAAGACTCGGGGAGAAAAATCGCGGTAGACGGAATCGACTTAGAGCAGCCCCGTCTTCTGGAGCTTCATCAGGTCCTCGGTGTCGAGGGTTTCGCCTTCCTTGAACTTCTGATAGATTTCCTCGGCCTCCTCTTTGGCCTCTTCTTTCTTCTTGTCGCGTTCGGACTTGCGCTCCTCTTCTTCCTGCTTGTCCAGTTCGCGCAGGCGCTTCTGGACGCGGACGAAGTCCTCGTGGTGGCGGTCGGCCGCCTCCTGGGCCTCGACGAACTTCTCGTGCATCTCGTCGGCCTCGTCACGGATGTCGTCGGCCTCGCGATAGGCCTCGATCATCTGATTGTGATGTTCCTGGGCCTTGTCCGCGAGCTCCGTCACCTTCTGGTGGTGCTGGGAGGCTTCCGATCGCACTTCCTCGGCTTCCTCGACGAGCTCCTCGAGATCCTCGTTCTGATCGAGTTTCTGCTTGCGCTCCTCGTACTCCTCGCGCTTGCTCTCGATCTTTTCGATGAGTTCCTTCTCTTCCTCGCTCGAGAGGACCTCGGTCTGCTGTTTGAACTCGAGGTCCTCGATCTCTTCTTCGAGCTCCTCGAGGTCCTTGCCCTCGTCGAGCTCCATGTCCGACTTGAGCTGCTCGACCTTGTCGAACAGCTCGTTCGCTTCGGCGTTGAGCTCGTTACGGCTCTCCTTGTGTTCTTGGACCTGCTCGTTGAGCTCGTCGCGTTTCTCGCGGTGCTCTTGGGCTTCGTCGACTTTCTCGCGGGTCTTCGCGTTGAGATCGTCGCGCTTGGAGGCCCGATCGGAGGCCATCTGGTTCAGCTCGTTTCGCCGGTCCCGCAGTTGACCGGCCATCTTGATGAGCTGTCCTTTCGATTTGTTTTCTAAGTCGTCCTCTGTCAGTTCGATGTTCTTCGATTCGTCTACCATGTTAGTCAAACCTCTGTGCCATACCCGCACCGGAGGAACGGTCTGACGGCGGTCCGAGTCGTTTGCCGACCGCTGGGCGAGTGACTCGGGGATAGCCGTCTGACCGTTCGAAGCGGCTGCTCACGATCTGCGAAACCTCGGTGAATAAGATTTCCTGTCATCGATCGTCGAGCGATACGCGCCCCGGTGGCGTTCTGGTGACTGATACTACTGGCCGCTATAGTTTAAATGTACCGGTCACGATATCCCTGAAAACCGTTAGCAGGGACCTCGTTCCCCTGTGTTGGGAAGTACCATGGGCTGACGGACGTATATAAGTACCATCGTGGACGAGTCGTTCGGCGACCACGGCGGCGACTCGTCCCTCTGAGAGAGGCGTTTCGGCAGTTCGGTGCGACTAGAACAGGTTCTCGAGCCGATCGTCGGCGAACTCCTCGGCGTGGTCCGTTGCGCCCGCCTCCTGGGCATCTTTCGCCTCGCGAGCGCGTTCCATGAACGCCTCGATCCGGTCGGACCGTTCCGCGCCGCCGAGCAGGACGAGCGCGCCGAGTCGGTCGCTGTCCAGCGGGAAGTCACCGCCGCGGACCTGCATGCTCCCGGTCTCGTCCTCGAGCCAGCGGCGGGCCCGCTCGACGCCCTTGCGTGGGATCGCATCGGGTCGGCCCGCGATGACGAGCAGCGCCGAGTCGGCCGTCGTCGCGTCCGGCAGGCTCGTTCCCGTCAGCAGCGCCTGTCTCGAGACCGTCATCGCGGTGGTGATGTTCTCGCTGCTGTCCTCGCTGGCGACTTCGGTGGCGTAGCCCAACGTCGCGACGCCGCCCGAGCGAAGGGTGTTGATGACCTCGCTCGAGTCCACCACGCTTTCCCCGACCCCTTCGACGGCCTCACCGGAGGCGAAGAGCAGGCCGACCCGCTTGGCGATCCGTTCGTTGATCGTTTCGAATGCGCTCTCGATGCTCTCGCCCTGTTCGTGCCAGGCATCGTTATCGATCAGCAGCGTCGAATCGGCCTCCCGGAGGAGCGTCTTCAGGGAGCGACCGGCGTTGGCCTGATAGAGCGCCCCTTCGTTCCGTCCCGGCAGGACGCCGAGCGCGTAGACCGGGATATCGTAGATCTGTTGGAGGTGGTGGACGAGGACCGGCGCGCCGCCGCTGCCGGTGCCGCCGCCGAGGCCGGCGACCACGACGATGGCTTCCGATTTCGAGGTGATTCGACCGTCGAGACCGTCCAGCACTTGCTGGATGTCCGACTGCATCACTTCCGTACCGAGTTCGTTGTCGGCACCGACGCCGTGTCCGTTCACGCGGTCGGCACCGATCAACTGCGTCTCGACGAACTGGAGGGACTGGAGGTCGGCTTCCGCGGAGTTGACGGCCAGCGCGCCCTGTACGGCTCCGAAACCCATGTCCGCGTCGAACCGGGCGAGCCGTTCGGTGACGTTTCCGCCGGCCTGACCGACTCCGATCAGGGCTACCTTCATACCAGTTGCATCTCTGCCAATCCTGTTGAACGTTCCGGTGATTTGATACGCTGATCTCGGCTCAAGCGGGTCCGATCGCAGTTTCGACCGATGCGACACCGCCTGTCCGACGGTTGGCGAAGGTCACAATACATTTCAGCCGGATTCCCCTCCGTTCGAGTATGTTCTACGAACAGCGGATGACCGTCCCCGACTCGCCCGCCGACCTCCGGGCCGAGTACGAGGACGACCTCGCAACGATCGTCGAGCGACGCGGGACCGAGACCGTCGCGGCCGAGACCGACCTCGAGCGGGAGACGCTCGAGGCGCTGACCGCGGGCGAGTCGCCGGCGCTGACGCTCGAGCAAGCGGCCCAGATCCAGTCGCTCGGAGACGGGGAGCCGGACCCGGAGACGATAGTGACGATGGCGCTCGAACACCTGCTACTGGGGATGTCGACGGCGGTGCTCGACGTCGACGCGGTCGAGAGCGACCTCGAGATCGATCTGGATGCGAAGGAGGTCCACCAGAAGATCGAAGGGCGAGCGCCGATGTCGTTCGAGGAGTTCGTCCACGTCCAGTACGTGATCGCGGACGGCGCGCCGTAGGGACGACGCGTCGCGAATAGCCGAACGCACCCCCGACGTTTATGCGCCGCAGCGGTGTCCGTGTGCCATGTCAGATTCGGAGCGAAGCGAGAACCGGCGACGGGAGGTCGACGCCATTCTGGATCGCAAACCCGGCACTGCGTCCGTCACCGACCTCGAGGATCGATATCGGGTCGTCGGCGCCGACGACCGGGGCACCTACGCGAACTGGCTCACGCCCGTCGACGAGCACTACGTCTGTCACCGTAACGAGACGCTCGAGCCCGACGCCGACTCGTGGTCGGTCGCGCTCACCGGCGCGGTCGAGCGCGAGGGCGACCTCGGGATGGACGCGATTCGAGACGCGTATCCCACGGTCGCCGTCGCGCACACGATGGAGTGTGCGGGCAACGGCCGCGGCTACTTCGAGCCCGAAACGGGCAGCGTCCAGTGGGAGTACGGAGCCGTCAGCACCGCGTTCTGGACCGGCACGCCGCTGCGCTCGATCCTCGCCGATCACGGTGCGGCGACCGACGACGACATGTGGCTCACCGCGGTCGGCGGTGACCGCCCCGAGGTCGAGGGCGAGAACGACCTGTTCGCCCGCTCGATTCCGATGCACAAGATCCTCGAGGACTGTATCCTCGCCTACGAGATCAACGGACAGCCGCTGCCGCCCGAACACGGCTACCCGGTCCGGTTGCTCGTTCCCGGCTGGTACGGCGTCAACAGCGTCAAGTGGGTCACCGAACTCCGCGTGATGGAGAAGATGGTCCACGGGCCGGAGTGGACGGACCGCGACGGCGACGACTACACCCGGTGGCAACAGTCCTCCTACCGGATCCACCCCGAGGGCGTCGACCCCGAATCGAACGCGACGGTTTCGACGTACGACACCTGGGAGCAGTGGGAGTCCGACGAGATCGACTATCCGTACACGTACGACGAGAACGTCAAGTCCACCATCGGCTACCCCGACGACGGCGCGACCGTCTCCCCGCGGGAGGACGGCACGATCGAGGTCGTCGGCGTCGCCTGGGCCGGCGACGACGACGTGACGACGATCGAGGTCTCGACCGACGGCGGAGAGAACTGGGACGACGGCTCGTTCTTCGGGCCGAACTACGACTGCGCGTGGCGACTGTTTCGCTACCTGTGGGAGCCGTCGACCGGCTCGTACACCCTCGTCTCCCGAGCGACGGACGAGCACGGCCGCCGCCAGCCCGCCCGAATCTCGCGGCCCGGTGAGGGCAGCGAGGACTTCGCGGACGCGGCCGACGACTATCCGTGGAACGAGGGCGGCTACGCGGAGAACGCGTTCCGTCCCCACGCGGTCGAGGTCACCGTGGAGTGATCGCAGTGGCGCCCGACGCGGCACCTCTCCTCTCCCTCCCCATCCTTCCCACTCTCCCCGGTCGGTAGCTCCGCCGCTCGAGAAAGAGAGAGAAAGTGAGAGTTGACGATACTCGAAAAACCGCGGCGAACGGACTGCAAATCCGTCCTCGAGCGGTGAAATTATGTATAACCGACCGCGAGTACGGCCATGAACGTTGCAATTCTCGGCTGCGGACACGTCGGTATCGAACTCGGCCGACAGCTCGCGGCGCGAGGGCACGAGCCGATCGGCGTTCGCCGATCCGCGGAGGGAGTCGAACGGATCGAGGACGCCGGCTTCGACGGAGTGCGGGCGGACGTCACCGACCGCGAGGCGCTCACAGCGGTGCCGGACGTCGACGCCCTCGTCTTCGCGGCGAGCAGCGGCGGCCGGGGTGCCGAGGCCGCTCGCGACGTCTACGTGGAGGGGTTACGGACGGCGATAGAGGCGTTCGGCGAGCGCGAGAGCGCGCCCGACAGACTCGTGTACACCTCCTCGACGGGCGTCCACGGCGACCACGACGGCGACTGGGTCGACGAGGAGACGCCGCTCGAGCCCACCACGGAAAAGACCGAGGTGCTCGTCGAGGCCGAGCGGATCGCGCTCGAACTGCCCGACGAGTACGGCTTCGACGGCACCGTCGCGCGCTATGCGGGCCTGTACGGCCCCGGCCGTTATCGGCTCGAGCGCTACCTCGACGGGCCCGTGACGGAGGGGTATCTGAACATGGTCCACCGGGACGACGCCGCCGGTGCGGTCCGGTACCTGCTCGCGGAAGACCTCGCGCGCGGCGAGGTCGTTCAGGTGGTCGACGACGAACCGGCCTCGAAGTGGGAGTTCGCGGACTGGCTGGCCGACGAATGCGGCGTCGAGCGGCCGCCGAAACAAACGAAGGCCGAGCGCCTCGCGGACGACGACGTCTCCGAGGCGGGTCGGCGACGGATCCTGACGAGCAAGCGCTGCTCGAACGAGAAGCTCCGGGAACTCGGCTACGAGTTCGCCTATCCCACGTACCGCGAAGGATACCGCGACGCGATCGAGACCTACCGTAACGACTTCGACAGCTGACGATTCCCGCCGATATCGGGGTAAATCGGGGGAAATTTCTTGGTGGTTCGATTTGATCTCCTGATATGAGCTATCGGAGCGTCCCGACCGACGGTGCCGTCGTCGGGGCGGAGCCGCTGGTAACCGAGTCGCTCGGCGACTCGGTCCGATCCCTCGAGCCGCTCGTTCTCTCGCTTCTCGTTCTCGTCGTCGTCGGCCTCGTTCTCGGTGGGTGGTGGGTGATTCGCTGGTTCCGTCGACCGCCGGGCGCGCGCCTCCAGCGCATGCTCGCCAATCACGACGAAGTGACGGTGTTGATGCATCCGAACCCCGACCCCGACGCGATGTCGTGTGCGATGGGCGTCGCGCGGATCGCGGACTCGGTCGACACCGACGCGACCCTGCAGTACTCCGGCGAGATCCGTCATCAGGAGAACCGCGCGTTCCGCACCGTCCTCGATCTGGACATGGAATCCGTCGAGGCGAGCTCCCAGCTCGATTCCGACGCGGTGGTGCTGGTCGATCACAACACGCCGCGAGGCTTCACCGGCGCACAGACCGTCGAGCCGATCGCGGTCGTCGACCACCACCCCGGCAACGGGGCCGGGACGAAGTTCACCGACGTGCGGACCGACTACGGCGCGGCGTCGACGATCATCGTCGAGTACCTGAACGACATCGGGGCGTCGATAGCCGACGAGGACGGCTCGAGTGGCCTGCAGGTGTCGCCGGAGCTCGCGACGGGGCTGCTCTACGGCATCCAGTCGGACACGAACCACCTGACCAACGGCTGCTCGCGGGCCGAGTTCGACGCCTGCGCCGCGCTGTTCTCGGGGATCGACGAGGACCTGCTCGACCGGATCGCCAACCCGCAGGTCAGCGACGACGTATTGCAGGTCAAGGCGACGGCGATCACCGAGAAGCGGATCGAGGGTCCCTTCGCCGTCTGCGACGTCGGCGACATCGGGAACGTCGACGCGATTCCCCAGGCCGCGGACGAACTCATGCACCTCGAGGGGGTCACGGCGGTCGTCGTCTACGGCGAACACGACGGGACGCTCCACCTCTCCGGCCGGTCACGCGACGACCGGGTCCACATGGGCGAGACGCTGCGCCACGCCATCAGCGACATTCCGATGGCCAGCGCGGGCGGCCACGCGCGGATGGGCGGCGGCCAGCTCTCGGTCGATCACATGAACGGGATCGGCCCCTCCGACGGGATCAGCCGCGCCGAGTTCGAGGAGCGACTCTTTTCGGCGATGGCGGGCGAACGTTAGTCCGACTGCTCGAGCAGCGAGCGCACCGCCGCCGGATCGGCAGTCTCGCCGGTTCCGACGAAGCGCGCCGCACAGGCGTTCCCGAGCGCGAGCGCCGTCTCGAGGGGCCAGTCGCGGGCCAGCCCGCAGGCGAGCCCCGCCGAAAACCGGTCGCCGGCGCCCGTCGTCCGCTCCGGTTCGTCGAGGTCGAGCATCTCGACTGCGACGACACCGTCTCGCGTCGCCCCGACGGCCGCGTCGGACCCGTGGGAGACGACGCCGGTGACGTCGATCGCGGAGCGAAGCGCCGCAGTCCGATCTCGAGTGCGCTCTCGTGACGAGCCCGCGGTCGGGCCCTCGCTGTCGTCCGCTCCGTCGTCCGAGACGCCGATGGCCGCCGCGGCGGCCGCGAGCTCCGTCGGATTCACGCTCAGGAACGCCGCGAGCGGCGCGTCGGCGGAATCGGCCCGCGACAGCGCGTCGAACAGGTCCTCGAGCGCCGCCGGATCGACGGCGTCGATCGGCCCAGGATCGACGATCACCGGAAGCGCCGCCTCGGGCGGATCGGACGCCAACCGGTCGAAGACGGCCGTGAGACCGCGGACCGAGACCCAGTTCGTACAGCACAGCGCGTCCGCGCCGACGATCCGATCCCAGTCGACGACCGCGAGCAGGTCCCCGAGACCCCAGTTCTCGGCCGGTCCCGGTTCGGAGAACTGGAGTTCGTCCGCTCCGAAGTCGACGACGCGAACCGTCGCCGGCGTCCCCATCGAGTGCGTTTCGAAGGGGAACCCGGACAGCACCGGATGCTCGAGGTGGCCGACGAGCGTCGCCGCCTCGCCGAGCGCGTGAATTTGCCTGGCCGCGTTGACGGCCTGGCCGCCCGGCCGCGCGTCGATCGGTTCGAGCGAGAACGAGCGGCCGCCCGCTGCGAGCTGATCGGCGAACGCGTCGGCCGCCTCGAGGCGGTCACCGCCCGCCCCCGAGAGCGCGTACCAGCGGTCGACGCTCCCGTCGGGCAGCGCGACGAGACGGCGCGCGTCGTCGGTCTCGAGGTCACAGAGGCGGTCGCGGAGGTCGTCGTCGCTCACGGTCGAACTGCGTCGCTCGTCGGCAAAAAGGAACGGCTGGCACGACGACTCGAGCCGCGACCGCGCGAGGAGATACCGGCCGCCTAGCGAATCTCCTTCCACTCCGCCCCGCAGTCGGGGCAGATGCGGACCGTCTTGATCTCGTCCGGGTCGTTTTCGGTCTTCAGCGGCTTCTCGCACTCGCCACAAACGAGCCGATCGTAGGTGTCCTTCTCGAGGTCGCCGGCGCGGAGCGCCTTCCGGACTGATTTCATGTTCGCTCTGTAAGCAGGAGGGGAAGAAAAAGACCGGTGCTTTATCCGGTCCCGACTCGGCCTCCGCGTTCGGTC
Organism: Natrinema amylolyticum; assembly: GCF_020515625.1. NCBI lineage: Archaea > Methanobacteriati > Methanobacteriota > Halobacteria > Halobacteriales > Natrialbaceae > Natrinema > Natrinema amylolyticum. Next base: position 161,515 of record NZ_JAIWPJ010000002.1, on the reverse strand, counting down.
GCGACCGAGCCCCCTCGAGGCCGATCCGGACGACCGTCGGCGCGAGCGCGGCCGCCGTGGGCATCGGCGACCTCTCGCTCGTCACGCTCGCCCTCGCCGCTGCCGGCCGGCGACGGGCGCGAACGGCTGACGCCGCCGGCCGACAGTATATCTGGCCGCATCCGTGGCCGTTTTACCGGTCCGCTCGAAGACCCCACCGATGGAGTACGTCCAGGAGCGGATCGCCACGCTCCACGAGTTCGGTGACGGGGACGGGGGCGCGGGTGGCGACCTCGCCCGCGAAGCCGCCGCTGCGGTCGCCGAGACGGCCGTCATCGTCCCGATGACCGGCCGCGAGTACGAGAGCCCCGCCGCCGAACGCGTCCTCGCGGAACTCGAGCGCCTCGAGCCGGCACCCGCTGCAGTCTTCGTCCCCGTCCGAGCCGAATCCGACCGAATCGGGCCGTTTCGAGAGTGGCTCGGCTCGTTCGCACTGCCGACTCGGGTCCTCTGGTGTAACGCGCCCGGCGTCGACGACGTGCTCGCCGACGCGGGACTGGGCGGCGAGTTCGGGAAGGGACGCGATGTCTGGCTCGCGCTCGGTCCCGCCGCGGACGCCGCCGACGCGGTCGTCGTCCACGACGCCGACGCCCGCAGCTACGAGGCCGACCACGTCCGTCGCCTGCTCGCCCCCCTGACGATGGGCTTCGACTTCTCGAAGGGGTACTACGCGCGCGTCGAGCGCGGTCGCCTCTACGGACGCCTCTTCCGACTGTTCTACGAACCGTTACTCCGAGCCCTCGCGGACGCCCACGACGCACCGATCGTCGACTACCTCGGCGCGTTTCGGTACGCGCTGGCCGGCGAGTTCGCCGCGAGTTCCCGCCTCGCGCGGCGGCTTCGCGCACCCCGGGCGTGGGGGCTCGAGGTCGGGACGCTCGGCGACGCCTACGAGATCGCCGGCTTCGGCGGCTCCGCGCAGGTCGATCTCGGTCGTCACGAACACGACCACCGCGCGGTCGCCGGGGACGCGGGCCTCGAGGGGATGAGCCGGGAAGTCGCGGCCACGCTGTTGGGCGTGCTCGAGGAACGCGGCGTCGATCCCGCGTACGAGACTCTGTCCGAGCGGTATCGGGCCGCCGGCGAGGAGCTGATCGACCAGTATCGCGCGGACGCCGCGTTCAACGGACTGGAGTACGACCCCGCGAGCGAACGGGAGCAGGTGTCTCGCTACGCCGAGTCGATCGCACCGCCGGGTCCGGACGCGCGCCTGCCGCGGTGGACCGACGCCCCGTTCGCACCGGGCGACGTGCTCGCGGCGGCCCGACCCTGGCGAGAGCACCGCGTCGGCTCGCGCTCGCAAGACTAATCCCGCTATCGGCCGTTGGGCCGCGTATGGACGCGACCGCCGACGAACTGGCCGGCGTGGTCGACCTCTTCGGCGGGTTGACCCGCGGAGAACTCGAGCGGGCGCTCGCCGAGGCCGCCTACCGCGCCGACGGACGGTCCGTCGAGGACGCGGCCCTCGACGCGGCCGTCGACGCGGCCCTCGAGTCGTTCGCGCTCGTTCGGTACGCTCCCGCGGGCGCGGACGACCCGCCGACCGCGGACGACGAGGCGCTGCTGGTCGCCGGCCCGACGGCCTTTCCGACGGTGCCGGACCACGCGGAGGACGTGCCCCACATCTTGGACGTCGAGCGGCGGCGACTCGATCGCGAGGCGCTCGGCGAGACGGCCCGCGAACGCGTGCTCGAGGCCGCCGACGAGGCCGTCGCCGCGGCGGATGAAGACCGGATCCGGACCCTGATCGACGTCAGTTACGACGTCGAGGCGTGGGCCCCGGTCGATCTCACGGACGAACGGCGGCGACTGGAGGACGCCCTCGAGGAATGACGGGCCGGAGACTGACGCTCGAGCCGGTCGCGGACTACGAGCCGACCGAGATCGGCGACCAGGAGTACGACGCGGCGGTTCTCGCGCCGATCGTCGACCGCGACGGCGAGGACCACCTGCTGTTCACCCGACGAGCCGACCACCTCGGGGAGCATCCCGGACAGATGAGTTTTCCCGGGGGCGGAGCCGAGCCAGAAGACGAGACGATACTCGAGACCGCGCTCCGGGAGGCCAACGAGGAGATCGGCCTCGAGTCGAGTGAAGCCGAAATCGTCGGCCAGCTCGACGACATTCGGACGGTCACCGAGTACGCCGTCACGCCGTTCGTCGCCCACGTCCCCGATCGGGAGTACGTCCGCGACGAGAGCGAGGTCGCCGAGATCGTCGTCCTCCCGCTGTCGGGGCTGCTCGACCCGGCCAACTACGAGTACGAGCGCCGCTCCCATCCCTACTACGGCGAGATCGTCATCCACTACTTCCGCGTGAACGGCTACACCGTCTGGGGTGCGACCGGCCGAATTCTGGTGCAGTTGCTCGAGTTGGCGACGGATTTCGAAGCGCCCGAGAAGGTCGATCGGTCGGAGTTCTGAGCCGTCACGCAGACGACCACCGTTCGTTCAGTATATCGTCTCCGTTATACGCGGATCGGCCGGCTATACGCAGCGGCGCGCGCTGAGCCGCGGTAAGTGCGAGGCCCGACGGGAGCAATCGGTAGCGCGGGACCGTCGGTCCCGCGAACCATCCAAGCGGGTGCGTCGCATCCGTGCGGAGAAATCGGCTGGGAGGACGTGGCATTCCTCAGTGCCATGGAAGCAGGACGCTCACTGTCGGTGATTCTATCCAGTTCGAAACATGACTCGAGCGGGTCCCTCCGTTCGGAGAGCCACGAGAAACCGTCCGACAAACTACCGTTAGAGTCCCTCGAGCGACCGCAGCTTCTGCTCGACGTCCGGCGGCGCGGCGCTGGGGCCGTCGCGCACGCGGTGGTCGGGAATCAGGAGCGGGGCCGGATTCTCGTCGAGCGCGGTTCGGACCAGGATGATGTCGTCTTCGTCCCGGTGATCGAGCCCGGAGGTCATCCGGGCGAGCGTCTCGACGGTGACCTGATCGCCGTACGGGATCGACTGGACGCCCTCGAGGACCGCCCGTTGGTCGGTCGGCATCGTCATCGCGACCTGCACGTCGTCGAAGGTGATCTCCTCGAGGCCGTCGAGGTACTCGAAGATTCGATCGAGAATTGGATGGTCGTCCTCGGCGTTGTCGTCGGGGATCTCGGGGAACGAAACGCTCAGGACCCGTCCGCTGGCGGCTCCGAGCTGGACGTACCGGTCGAGATACGGCGATTCCCGTGCGTAGATTCCAGCGTCCGTAACGTCCTCCATAGACCGCCGTAAGTGGGCCGGGCTTGAATAGCCGCCGGTCCTCGTTTTCGAGTCCCGATCCACCGCACGCGAGCAGAGTTCGGCCGATATCCGCCGCCGTCGTCCCGTGTGACGCCATGACGCAAGCCTTATGTACATATGAGTACGTCGATGTACAATAATGAACTCCGATACGGAGCTCGCCCCCGCGGTGCAGTCGATACTCGAGGCCGCTCGGGAGCGCGCCGGCGGTGAGGGCGTCGTCGACGTGGACGCGCGCTCGCTGCCCGACGCGCTGGCCGACGCCGAGGCCGACGGGCGAGTCCCAGTGATCGCGGAGGTGAAACCGACCAGTCCGACGGCCGAGGGGACTCGAGACGACGACCCCGTCGAACTGGCGCGAGCGATGGTCGACGGCGGCGCGGCGGCGATCTCGGTGCTCACGGAGCCGACCCACTTCGGCGGCTCGCCCGAGGCGCTGACCCGCATTCGGGAGGCCGTCGACGTGCCGGTCCTGCGCAAGGACTTCGTCGTCGAGGAGGACGGGATGGACGTCGTCGAAGCGGACCTGTTACTGCTGATCGTCAGGTTCGTCGATGACCTCGAAAACCTCGTCGCGGCCGCCCGCGAGCGCGGCTTTCAGCCCCTCGTAGAGGTCCACGACCGCGCGGAACTCGAGACGGCGCTCGAGGCGGGCGCGGAGATCATCGGCGTGAACAACCGCGATCTGGCGAAGCTCGAGGTCGACCTCGAAACCTTCGAGTCGGTCGCGCCCGATGCTCCTGATGACGTGACGCTGATCGCCGAGAGCGGCGTCGGCTCGCCGGCGGACGTGCGACGGATGCGGGCGGCGGGCGCCGACGCCCTCCTGGTCGGCAGCGCCATCATGGACCACGGCGCGGGCGACAGCGACGTGACGGCGAACACGCGGCGACTCACGCGAGCGGAATCGGCGGACGCTGCGGACTCGACGGAGACTGAGACAACATGAGCGAGCACGACGGAGAGACCCAAACATGAGCACGGAACGCGAGCGCGACGGCGAGAGTGACTCCGGACGGACGGGCACGTTCGGAGAGTACGGCGGTCAGTACGTCCCCGAGGCGCTGATGCCGGCCGTCCAGGAACTCGAGGACGCCTACGAGCGCTACGTCCTGGAGAACGAGGACGGCTTCATGGACGAGTTTCGCGAGCGGATGCGCGATTTCGGCGGGCGGCCGACGCCGCTCCAGCGAGCGGATCGGCTGAGCGAGCGCTACGACCGCGAGATCTATCTCAAGCGCGAGGACCTCCTCCACGGCGGGGCCCACAAGCTCAATAACGCGCTCGGGCAGGTCCTGCTGGCCAAGTACATGGGCAAGGAGCGGATCATCGCCGAGACCGGCGCGGGCCAACACGGCACCGCGACGGCGATGGCCGCGGCCCACCTCGACATGCCCTGCGAGATCTACATGGGCCGAACGGACGTCAACCGCCAGCGTCCGAACGTCTACCGGATGCGGATGAACGGGGCCGAGGTGAACCCAGTCGAGGCCGGCAGCGGCACGCTGAAGGAGGCGATCAACGAGACGATGCGCGACTGGGCGACCACCGTCGAGCGGACCCACTACGTGATCGGCTCCGTCGTCGGCCCACATCCGTTCCCGAAGATGGTCCGGGACTTTCAGGCCGTCATCGGCGACGAAGCCCGGAAACAGATCCGAGAGAAGGCCGGACGACTGCCCGACAGCGTCGTCGCCTGCGCGGGCGGCGGCTCGAACACGATGGGGACGTTCCACGCGTTCGTTCCGGACGAAGCGGTCGACCTCTACGCCGTCGAGGCCGGCGGCTCGAGCCTCGAGATCGACGAAGACGAGGGCCTCGCGCCCAACTCCGCGACGCTCTCGACGGGCACCGACGGCGTCCTCCACGGCGCGATGACGAAGCTCCTCCAGAGCACCGACGGCCAGATCATGGAGTCCCACAGCGTCAGCGCGGGGCTGGACTACGCCGGCGTCGGCCCCGAACTCTCGCATCTCGTCGAGACCGGCCGGGTCACACCGGCGAGCGTCGACGACGAGGACGCGCTCAACGGCTTCCACCGGCTCTCGCGACTCGAGGGGATCATCCCGGCGCTCGAGTCGAGTCACGCGCTCGGGTATCTGGAGCGCGCGGCGGGAACCGCCGCGGATACGTCGAGCGGGCAAAGCCCGCGAGACGAGGCACACGAGGACCTCGGCGATCTCGTGGTCGTCAACGTCTCCGGCCGCGGGGATAAGGACTTGGAGACCGTGTTAGAGGAGACCGAGAAGCGCGATCTCGAGGCCGCGCCGGACGTCGAGGTGTTCGACTCGTGAGCGAGTACGACAGCGACGTCGAAGCGGCCATCCGCGAGAACCACCCCGCGCTGATCACCTACATCACGGCGGGCGACCCCTCGCTCGAGGACACGAAGGCGTACGTCGAGGCCCTCGACCGGGGCGGCTCGGACCTGATCGAACTCGGGCTTCCGTTCTCGGAGCCGATCGCGGAAGGGGCGACCATTCAGGCCGCAATCAACCGCGCACTCGCCGCCGGCACGACCCCCGAGGGCTTCTTCGAGTTGGTCGCCGACCTCGAGACAGAGGCGCCGCTGCTGGTGATGACGTATTATAACATGATATTGCAGTACGGTGACGAGCCCGACGTGAGGCCGTTCGTGGAGCGGGCCGCTGAAGCCGGCCTCTCGGGGATCATCGTCCCCGACCTCCCCGCCGAGGAGGCGGGCCCGCTGCGCCGCGCCTGCGACGACAACGGTCTCGACCTCGTCTTCATCATCGCGCCGACGACCGAGGGCGAGCGTCTGGACGCCATCATGTCCCAGGTCTCCGGCTTCGCCTACGTGCAGGCCCGCCTCGGGACGACCGGTGCGCGTGCGAACGTATCGGGTGCGACCCACGACAGCCTCGCGCGACTCTCGGAGTACGACGTCCCCAAAGCGGTCGGGTTCGGCGTCAGCGAGGGGGACCACGCGGCCGAGATCATCGAGGCCGGAGCCGACGGCGTCATCGTCGGTAGCGCACTCGTCGACATAATAGCCTCGAGCGACGATCCGAGCGACGCGGTCGACGCACTCGAGGCCAAAGCCCGAGAACTCAAACGCGGTGCGCGTCGCGGCGCGGATGCCGTCACGGACGATCCTGAAGAACGACCGGAACCAGAACAGCCATAACCGCAAGCTTGCTACACTCCCGCAATGACCACAGGAATTGACGCACGACTCGACCGAATCGGGACAGACGGATCGTACGTGATCGTCCCAATGGACCACGGCATCACGATGGGTGCCGTCCAGGGACTGAAAGATATCGAATCGACGATCGACGGCGTGACCAGCGGCGGGGCGGACGCGGTCCTCACGCAGAAGGGGATCGCACCGCGCGTCCACGACAACAAGAACGGCAAGGGCTACATCGTCCACCTCAACGGCTCGACCACGATCGGGCCGGACGAGGAGGACAAGCGGATGACCGGAACCGTCGAGGAGGCGATCCGCGTCGGTGCTGATGCGGTCTCCTTCCACATCAACGTCGGCTCGGATCACGAGCCCGACCAGATCAGCCAGCTCTCGGAGGTCACCGAACGGGCCCAGCGGTTCGGGATTCCGGTCCTCGCGATGGCCTACGCCCGCGGCCCCGGCGTCGACCCGGAGGATCCCGAAGCGCTCGGCCACGCGGTCCGCCTCGCCGAGGAGCTCGGTGCCGACATCGTCAAGACGGGCTACAGCGGCGACGCCGAGAGCTTTGCCCACGTCGTCGAGTCGACGCGGCTCCCGGTCGTCATCGCCGGCGGCTCGAAGGGAACCGACCGCGAGACGATCGAGATGGTTCGCGGCGTGATGGACGCCGGCGGCGCCGGTATCTCCATGGGCCGCTCGATCTTCCAGCACGAGGACCCGGAGGCCATCGCGCGAGCGGTCGCCGGCGTCGTTCACGAGGACCTCTCGACCGACGAGGCGCTGGCCGAAGCGGGACTGGCGCTCGAGGCTTGATTTCCCCTCTCAGCTCTTCTCTCTCACTCGCGGCGTTCGACCGCTCGCAGCACCGGCTCCGGGCGCTCGAGATGCGTCACCGCTCAGTGGCAGTGCGTATCGAGGTGGACGTCCCGATCGGCGTAGCGGGGGCTCAGTTCGACGGTGGCGTGATCGACGCCGTGGCAGTCGAGTTCGTCGTGGACGCGGCCGACGATCGACTCGGCCTCGGCCATCGTCTCGACGCCGGTCTCGACGTGGACCGTCGCGACCGTGATCTGACTGCAGATCTGCCACGCGTGGAAGTCGTCGACGCGGTCGACGCCCTCGATCTCGGTGAGATGGGCGCGGATCTCGTCGCTCTCGAGTGGGGTTCTGAGGAAGAAAATTTCGCCGCTGCCACGCAACACGGTGATCGCCGACCAGGTCACGACGGCGGCGATCAGTGCCGCGGTGATCGGGTCGACGACGCGGAAACCGGTCACCTCGATTGCGATGACGGAGACGATGACGGCGACCGAGCCGCCGGCGTCGCCAAGCAGGTGGTAGAACGCGCCCTTCTCGTTGAGGCTCATCGCGTCGCCGTGGAGGACGTAGACCGAGCCGAGGTTGACCAGCAGGCCGCCCGTCGCGATGGCGATCGTCGGCCCGGTGCCGATGGCGACGGGCTCGAGAAATCGGTGATAGGACTCCCAAAGGATGAAGCCGACCATCGGCAGGAGCAATAGGCCGTTGAGGAAGGCGGCGAACGGCTCGAGGCGGTGGAGGCCGTAGGACCAGCGGTCGCCGTCGCCGTAGCGTTCGGCGACGTGAGCGGCGGCGAAGGCCATCACGTACGCGAGCGCGTCGAACAGCATGTGGACGGCGTCGCTGATGAGCGCGACCGAGCCGAAGGCCAGCCCGCCCGCGAGTTCGACGAGGAAGCCGACGACGTTGATCAGCGAGACGGCGGCGAGCTTGCGGCTGCTCGTCGAACTCCCGCCGTGATCGTGCCCGTGCCCGTGACCGCGGCCGTCGTGCGAGTCGTCGTGAGCGTGCGCCGACTCGTTGTGACTCATCGTGCGTCGAATTCGGGGGTCCCGACTTATTAATTCGGCTGCTATGAAACGCCGTTTCATGCGCCAACCTTAGCAATATTTTGCGAGTGAGTTAGTAAGACTGCGCGTCGGATCGCTCGAGACGGGGTGACGAACGGGATCCGATCGGAAGCGTTTCCTCGGTCCCGGTCCGTCTCGAGGCCGTGACCGACGGCGAGGAACTCACGCTCGCGGACGAGATCGTCGCCCGCGCGCGGATTCACGCCCGCGAGGTCGTCGACGAGTACGATATCGCGGTCGACCTCGCGGCCCTCGAGTGGGAGGTGTCGGCGCGAGCGCGCCGGCGGGCGGGCGTCTGCCGCTGGGACGCCGACCGCGAGGTAGCGACGATCACTCTCGCACGGCGGGCGTACGAGCGCTACGACTGGTCCGAGTTCGCGGGCGTCGTCCGCCACGAACTCGTCCACGCCTGGGAGTTCCAGCGGTTCGGCGAGTCGGGCCACGGCGACCGGTTTCGCGAGCGGGCCGCGACGCTCGAGGCCCCGCGCTACTGCGAGGCCTTCGCGGAGCCGCGGTACGTCCTGCGGTGTCTCGCGGCCGACTGCGACTGGCGGGCGACGCGCCACCGCGCGTCGAAGCCGGTGAAATCGCCCGACCGGTACCGCTGTGGGGCCTGCGGCGGGACGTACGAGGTCGAACACGCGGACAGCGGCCGAACGTGGACGACCGCGAGCGGCTACGGCGGCGCGAAGGCGGCGCTCGGCGATTCGTGGTGAGGGACTGGGGCTCGACTCATCGGTTCGCCCGGGTGGGTACCGCCCGGACGAACGAACGAGGCAGTCGGCGCGTCGCCGTTTCCGGACGGACTCGGCTGCGATCGACTGTGCGAGCGCGGAAGGCTTATTCGCCTGACCATACCTGTTTCGGGTATGGGAATACTCGATTTAATGCTGGGCAACTCCGGTCCCGGCGAACAGGGCGTCGAGGGGAAGTCGTACACGCTCCCGAAGGACACCCACGATTTCGTCTACCCCGTCGCGATCCGCCGCGAGGAACTCGAGGCGTTCGCCGAGTTGCTCGCAGCGGAAGCGGAGGCACCGGCGATCGAGGCCGAGGTCGACGACCTGCAGGCGGCCTTCGAGGGACTAACCGGTACAGCGGACGCTGACGTGGATACCGACGAACTGGCCGAGCGGATGCGACGGCCGCGACGCGCGGCCGAACCGGTGATCGAGAGCTGGCGCGAGGACTTCGAGCGGGACATCGACGTGGTCTACGCCCGCGGGGGAACGTACGACGCGCTGGTGGCGTTCGTCAAGCTCTGCAAGCAACGTGCCGACGACGAGTCCGACGCGTTCGAACTGCCCGAGAGCTTCCCGGACGCGGCGGCCCTGCTTAAGCGAATCGAAGAGGGGACGGACACCCAGTATCGAGCCGTCGTTCACGCGGATCTGCTGCCGGACGAGGGGTAAGCTGACGCCGTTCAGACGATCGTCTCGAACGCCTCGAGCGACGCGAGTTCGTAGGTCGGCTCGTGCTCGCCGGGGCCGTCGTCGCGGCCGGTATCGAGCCAGGCCGAATCGAGTCCCATCGCGTTGGCACCCGCGATATCGGCGTGCAACGAATCGCCGACGTGGATCGCCGCATCGGGCGCGACCGCGAGTTCGCCGAGCGCGCGCTCGAACGGTACCGTGCTGGGTTTCGGATGAATCCCCGCGCTCGGATCGGTGAACACCCGCACGTCGAAGGCGTCCGCGATGCCCAGCGCCCGCAGTTTCTGCGTCTGCGTCTCCCGGCCCCCGTTCGTGATGAGGCCGAGTCCGACGCGGCTTCGGTCGCGAGCGTGCTCGAGCGCCGCTTTCGCTCCCGGGCGAAAGTCGACGGCGGTCGGGTCCTGGACCGCGAGATACTCCGCCGCGAGCGCCGGCGCGATATCGGGGTCGACGCCGGCGCGGTTCGCGACTTCGGTGAAGAGGTGCTCGTAGAACTCCCGGTCCGTCTCGGCGGTCGGTAGGGCCGGGACGGCGGCCCGCAGGTCCGCCGGCGTACAGAACGGTTCGCAGCCGGCGCGCTCGAAGGACGTCTCGAGCAGGGTCGCGGCGTCTTGGGTCGACTCGCAGAGGGTGGCATCGAGATCGAAACAGATCGCGTCGTAGGCGGCCATCTGACTCGGTGTACGAGCGGGGGCGTTCTCAACGTTTCGCCGACTATGGGTTCGAATACCGTCTCGTTCGCTCGTCACCGACCGTGGGACCGCTACCGTTCTGAAAGCCCCTTCCCGGTTCGGCTCCCGGGCCTCGCTGCGCTCCTCGTTCGCTCGCGACGCTCGCTCACTGCAGTGCTTGCGTCGTCCGGGTTCGCCGAACCGGGAAGCCCCTTTCATTCCCACCCGGCGGTGGGTCGATGGGGCTGGCGAAACTCGTCGGGCGGTCAAATTAGTCGCGACTCGAGTTCCACCGCCGATTCCGCAGCAGTTATTTTTGCTGACACGCCGCTTGGCGTATGGAGGTCGTCAAGCGAGTGCACGTCGTGCCGCTGGGCTACGAGTTCGATCGGATCCTCGAGCCGATCAGGAACCAGCGGGCGGACCTGGTCTATCTGCTCGAGGACGAGAGCGCGGGCGGGGGGCGACGGGGCGGAGAACAGGGCGAGACCGACGGTGGGACCGACGAGCGAAACGCGACGGCGACGGCCGACTACCACGACGAGTTGCGGGCGGAACTCGAGTCGATCGTCCCCGAGGTTCGGACCCGGGAGTGCGATCTGACGGACGTGTACGCGGTGCTCGGCGACGTGACGACGCTCGCCGACGTTCACGCCGACGATCAGGTGTACGTCAACGTCTCCGGGGCCGGGACGATCCCGGCGATCGGCGCGACGATCGCGTGCATGGACGTCTCGACGGACGCCCACGCCTACTACGTCGAGCCGTCGGAGTACGCCCACGACGGGACGACCGAGCCGATTTCCTTCGGTCTCGACGAGATGGAGGAGGTGCCAACCTACCCGATCGAGTCGCCGACGCGCGATCAGGTCGCGATCATGGAGTTCCTCGCCGACCCGGCCGCGTGGGAGGGCTACCACGAGGATCGGACGGCCCGGCCGAAAAAGAAGGATCTCATCGAGTACGCTCGAGACCGGGATCTCGACTTCATGGCCGATCGGCGCTCGCCCGACGAGCGCTCCGGCGAGGACAAGGGCGCGTTCCGCGTGCTCGATACGCACGTCCTCGAGCCGCTGGCCGAGGACGGCTACGTCACGATCGAGTCGGTCGGCCGCCGGCGCGTCGTCGAGTTGACCGAGCGGGGCGAAAACGCTTACCGGGCGTTCCGACACAAGCTCATGGACGACGCCGGCGAGCGACGGTAGGGATCATCGAGGGGCGTCGAGGGAGTCGACGCGGCTCAGTCCGCGTCGTGGACCAGGACGTACAGTTTCGTTCCCAGCCGAGCCAGCTCGAGGTCGGCCTCGAGGCGCTCGATGTGGTCTCGAAGCGCCGCCGCATCGAGCCCCGGGAACTCGCGATCGGTGCGGGAGTCGAGGTGACTGCTCGCGCGAGCGAGCAGGAAGGGCGCGGCGTCAGCGAGGCGCGAGCCCGGAAGCTCGGGGCCAGCGTTGCGACCGCGCTCGACCGCGGCCAGGACCTCCTGAGCCACGACGAGCGTCCGGCGCAGCGAGCGGATCTCGTCCGGATCGGCGGGCGGACTCAGATACGTCGCCAGCACCTCGTCGGCCGCGGCGACCCGCTCCGGATCGACGTCGAACGACGACTCGAGTCGCTCGGGAGCGGGTTCGCCGACGTCGGTGCGGCGAGCGGCGAGGCAAACGGCACCGAGTACGGCGGCAGGTCGGCCGCACTCGAGCGTCGCCATCTCGCCCGCGTGGTCGAACGCCGCTCGGGCGACGTCGACGGCGGACTCCACCCCGAGCCGACGGGCGGCGCAGTCGATAGTCGGTTCGGCGTCCGTCTCGAGGTGGCGCTGACCCATACGAGAACGATCGTCCGAACAGATATTATCAACTTCTGAGAAAGTGTGCTGACTATCGTTACTATCGTGAGTATCCGTACTATCTGGAGAGGTGAGACGATCGTAACGATCCGGATAATCGGGAGAACCGTCGGTTCGCGTCGGCCGGGCGTCAGACGGACGTCCGTCACACCCATCCGATTCGCCACGTTCAAGCCGGTTCCCTTCGACGGTCGATTCATGACGCGAGCTGTCTGGGTGAAAGCCGACGATACCGTCGGTGACTGGGACGACCGCCGGGCGCGGATCACTGCCGCGCTCGAGGCGGGTGCAGACTGGGTACTGGTCGACGAGGACGACGTCGAGCGCGTCCGCGAACTCGGCGACATCAACGTCGCCGCGTTTCGGACCGACGGGGACGTGACCCTGGTCGACGACATCGACGACGCCGAAGGCGAGGCGGAAGACGCCGCCACGCAGGCGGACGCCATCGTCGTCGGGAAGAACGGCGAGGGCGACGCGACCATCGACCTGCCCGAGGATCTCTCGGGGTCGGCGGACCTCTCGACGCTGCGCCGCGACGGCGACTTCGACCGAGGCGCGTACGTCCGCATCCTCGGCAAGGAGTACGAGCACTTCGCCGAGACCGCCGCCGAAGAGGCCGACCACACGATCGTCGTCGGCGAAGACTGGACGATCATCCCCCTCGAGAACCTGATCGCGCGAATCGGAGATGAGACGGACCTCGTCGCGGGCGTGACCAGCGCCGAGGAGGCCAAGACGGCCTTCGAAACCCTCGAGATCGGGTCCGACGCCGTCTTGCTGGACTCGGACGATCCCGACGAGATCCGGAAGACGGTCGAGGTGCGCGACGAGGCCGCGCGCGAGCGCCTCGATCTCGAGTACGCCGAAGTGCTCGACATCGAACGGGCCGGCAGCGCCGACCGGGTCTGCGTCGACACGGGCACCTTACTCGAGCACGACGAGGGAATGCTCGTGGGCTCGCTGGCCCGCGGGCTGGTCTTCGTCCACGGCGAGACCGCCGAATCGCCCTACGTCGCCTCCCGCCCCTTCCGGGTCAACGCCGGCGCGGTCCACGCCTACGTCCGCACGCCCGACGGCGGTACGAAGTACCTCTCGGAGCTCCAAAGCGGCGACGAGGTGCAGGTCGTCGACCTCGACGGCAACACCCGCGAGGCCATCGTCGGTCGCGTCAAGATCGAGCAGCGACCGATGTTCCGGATCGCTCTCGAGAGCGAGAGCGGGGATCGGGTCGAGACCCTGCTCCAGAACGCCGAGACCATCAAGGTCGCGTCGTCGGAGGGGCGCAAAGCGGTGACGGACATCGAATCGGGCGACGAGATCCTCCTGTACTACGAGGACACGGCCCGACACTTCGGCGAGGCCGTCGAAGAGAGCATCATCGAAAAGTAACGTCGCGGCCGCAGCGGATCGCTTCTAGACGTCGTTCGTCTCCGCATCGGGCTCGACCGGGTCGAGTCGGGCTGTACACCAGTGACAGAACTCGAGGTCCTCGTCGATTTCCTTTCCGCATTCGGGGCAGGTCAGCCCCTCCGTGTCACCGGTTCCGCCCGGCGAGTGGCCGAGCGCGCGAAAGGTCGCGTCGATCGCGGCGAACAGGGCGATAAAGGAGAGGAAGAACTGTGTCATCGCGTCGGTCTCTTCGGCCATGACGTCCGCGTAGGCGTTGATGTCGTCGACGCTCGTTATCGGACCGGCGGCGGCCAGCTGATCGATCGGGAGAAAGAGAGCGCTCACCGACAGGAAGAGACCGGCGAAGAGGGCGGCACGGAGCCAGTCCCTGACGAGGACGTGGCCCGCGCCGGGCATAATCACCGAAAGACCGGCGGCGAGAAGCGCACGGAGCCATGTCATTGTATGTGGGGATGGTAGGGGAGCCCCGCCCTTAACATTCCGATTTCGATTACTCTCGAGCGGAGCGACGGTACGAACTCGCGAAAACAGGGGTAGCCGTCCAATCCGTTACCTGTTGCAGGTGACGGCGGCGTCAACGGTCGTTTCTATCGTCGTTGACCCCGTCGTGGCACGTATCTCGATCGGGAGCCGCTCCGAAGGCCCTCCGTTCTCGCAGGAAACATCGCTCACTTCGATCGATGCGTTCGACCCGGGTTCGACCGACTCAGTGGTCGAGTCGACGCTCACGTTCGATCCCAAGTCGTCGCCCTGTGATTCGTCGACGATCGCTATCGTCAGTTCGCTGTCGGCTCGGTTCGTCACGTCGATCGTCGTCTCGTTCTCACCGCTCTCCCGCGCGTCGAACGCGACGAGTTGCTCCGACTCGTCGTCGGTGACCGCCACTTCGATCGATCGATCCATCGCGACCGAACTCACGCCACCGCTCGAGACGACGAGCGAGACGATCGCGACGACGACCATCGCGATCCCGATCCGCGAGGTCATCGCGGCGGCTCACCCCGTCCGATTCGGTTGCGATGAGCGTAACTCGTATGGACGAGCGCAGTGACGCCGAACATCGCGACGAAGATCGCTGCGAGTGCCGTTCCACCGAGTTCGACGAACGGGAAGATCGCGTACCGAGCGAGCAGGGTCAGTGTCACTCCGATCCCGGCCAGCCCCAGATAGACGTGACTCCAGGGAATGTCTTCCGCCGGAACGTACTCGAGATACATCTGGAGTTCTGCCGCTTCGTCGGTCAGTTCGACGACGCCACGAGTCTGATCGTACTCGATCGCTCCGACGTCATCGAGTTTCGGCAGGTGTGACTGCCGGAGCGCGGTGTAGACCCGTTTTCGTTTCTTCCACGGAAGTTCGTCCGCCGGGACATCGTACTCCCAGGCCGAGACCGAATCGACGAGCGTCCGCAGATCGACCCGCTCTTCGTCGGTCTGCTTGAGATAGTGGAGTACCCACCGTCGCCGCCGATTGCTCAGCATCGTGAATATTTCGTCGCGTGTCAGTTCGTCAGTTCGTGAGTCGCCTCTCGAAGAGAGGTTATCGGTCACCCCTTCATCCCCCGTCGATTCACTCACGGACATACATGTTAACTAATCGTAAACTAGAGTGATCGGACTTGTTACCAACAGCTGATTTCCGGACTCTCAATCACGCATCTGTTACTATTGGTACCATTCGAGGATACATAAACGAAATGAATAGATTTGGAGAGTGCTGCGAATTCGGCCGACGGCGCGAACGAGACCCTTACCGAGCGATAGTTCGGCTGCAGTCCTCGCCAGCAGTGGTGGAAACCAGCCCATAGCAAAACCGAACAGTCCCGTTCGGATGAACGACGCGAACCGACGCAACTCGTCGATACGTCGCCGCGTCAGTTGGAGCGCAGAATATGACACGAACTGGAACGGGAGGGGGGACGGTTCTTCGACGAGCGGCGGCGATCGGTATCGTCGTCCTCGTCGGGCTGCTCGCGATCGGGCACGTCCTCGGCATTCCGATCGGACTCGGATACGTCGAGACGGGAAGCATGGAGCCGACGATCGATGCCGGTGACGGTTTCGTCGCCGTTCCGTCGGCCGTCGCCGGCCCCGTCGAAGAAGGAGACGTGGTCGTCTACGACGCACAGGAGATCGAGGGTGGCGGGCTGACCACCCATCGGGTCGTCGAGGAAACGGAGCACGGGTACGTGACCCGCGGAGACGCGAACCCGTTCACCGATCAGGACGGCGGTGAGCCACACGTCACCGACGGGCAGATCGCCGCGACGGCGTTGCAGGTGAACGGCGAGGTGGTGACGATTCCCCACCTCGGAACGGTCGCCATGGCCGTCCAGGGGGGACTCGAGTCGGCCCAGTGGTGGCTCGCGTCGACGCTCGGGATCCGAGCGTTGGCCGGCAGTCAGGGGCTCTCATACCTCCTGCTCGGTTTCGGGTTGGTCGTGACCGGCCTGTCGATCGCGCTCGACGGCCGGGGTACCCCAGATCGCGAGCGCTCCCGAGCGCGCACGCGCAAAGACACGTTCGACGCGCAGCGACTGGTCATCGGAATAGGTGTGCTCGTCTTCGTGGTCGCGCTGGCGACCATGATCGCCATGTCTGGATCAGTCGAGATCGGGGTCGTGAGCGCGGAGTTCGACTCCGATCGGCCCAGCGTGGTCCCCACCGGTGAGACGGAGACGCATCCCTACGAGGTGCAAAACGGCGGCGTGCTGCCAGTCGTGTCTATTACCGAACCGGCCAGCGACGGGATCAGCGTCGACGATGAGCCGCGGGTGCTCACTCGAGGCGAGAGCGTCAACGCGAATGTCGCGTTGACCGCGCCGCCCGAGACGGGGTACTACCTGCGCTCGTTCACGGATCGGCGGTACTTCGCGGTGCTTCCACCGCCGATAATCGCCCGCTTGCACGCCATTCACCCTTGGATGGCGATGACAGCGACGGCGACCGTCGTCGCCGGGCTCGTCGTGCTCCCCTTCGCGCTGCTCGCGGGCACCGGGACGATCAGGACGCGCTCGAGGCAGCGATCCGAATCGACTGAGGGATTTCTGAGATGATAGCTATGCACACGAGAGATCCGAAATCGGGGAGGTATCGGCAGTGAACAGCGATAGATCGTTCGTCCGCGCGCGGGCCGCGCTCGACGAGTGGTTCGTTCCGGTCGTCGTCGTGTTGCTCGCGCTGGCGCTCGTCGGCGGCTGGGGAGTGTACACCTCCGTCGCCGGCTCCGCCGAGCAGACGGACCGCGAGACGGTCGAGCCGTGGTCGACGACGGGCGAGTTCGATCACAGTGCGGAGGTACGGACCGAAAACGAGGTGTTCCCGGTCGGGACGCAGCTCTCGGATCGGTCGGTCTACTTCACCGAAGTGACGCCCGTACTCGAGGGGACCTTCACCTACCGGTACGAGGCCGACGCCGGTGACGTGACCGCCGACGTCGAACTCGAGCGGGTGATACGCTCCGCCGACGACGAGCAGGAATACTGGGAGGTCAACGAGACGATCGCGGAGACGACAGCCGCTGGTCTCGAACCCGGCGAGGAAGCGACGGCCGACTTCGCGGTGGACGTTCCCGCGACGGTCAACGAGAGCGACCGCATCGAGGAGAGCCTCGGCGGTTCGCCGGGATCGATTGAGACGGCCGTCGTCGCGACCGTCACGGTCGACGGGACCGTCGACGGCGACCCCGTCGAGCGGACCGAGCGATACGAACTCGGAATCGCGCCGGACGGCTCCACGTACAGCGTCAACGCGCCGACGGCGGATCGGAGCATGCGGGATCGGCCCGACGAGCCCACGCCCACGACCGCGGACTCGGCCGGATTCGTCGGTCCGCTCGGCTCCGTTATCCTGCTGTTCGCGTCGCTCTGCGCCCTCGGCGCGCTGGTGGTCACGCGAGCCAACGGCACGCTCGCGCCGTCCGAAGCCGAGCTCGAGCGCCTCCGCGCCGAGCACGAGCGCGAGGAGTTCGACGACTGGATCTCCCAGGGCTCGCTGCCCGCTGACGTCCGGGGACGGTCGCGAATCGAGGTGTCGACGCTCGAGGACCTGGTGGACATCGCGATCGACTGCGACCGGCGCGTGCTCGAGGACGAGGCCGCGAGCGGGTACTATGTCGTCGACGGGGAGTCGCTGTACGCGTACGAACCGGATGGGCTCGAAGGGGACTCGAATAGCGATAATTCCAGTACCGATTCTGTCGAAGGGGGGCCGACCGGCGAGGCGAACGCTGGCGCTGACGAATCGGCGGCCGGCCGATAAACTATCGATAGGTCCGTAGTCCGTACCAATCGCTCGATTTTCGATCTGGGTCGCTATCGATCGTCCGGTGGGATAGCGACAACTTTCAGCAGCGATAGGTTCGGATCAGCGGCTGTTTCTATGATTTCTAACACCTATCCACTTGCTACTGTTTCTCGAGATACCGCATGCAGTCCTTGTCGATGAGACCGTCGTAGATCGGATCAGGCTAACTCGAGATAGCTCGAGAACGGGGCAAGAGAGCATCGATGTATCACTCGACTAGTCTCACTGCGGTCGACAATTGAACTCGAGGTCAGAGAGTGGGAGACGCGAATCCCGGACTGCAGGAATCGCGTGTCGAACCTCCTGTCAGTGTATACACAAGGAGTGGGACGGGCATGGGAGGAACGCATGCGTTCGGATACGACGCCACGCTGTCGGGTGATGATCGGCTGGAGATCCGAGCGTATACGGAGTGGTGAAACCTATGGAACGACGTAAATTCCTGATCGGTGCAGGGAGTACGGCAATCGGAGCAAGTGCACTCGTTGGCACGGGTGCGTTCAGCGGAGTCGTCTCGGAACGAACCGCGAGCGTCGAGATCGCTCACGACCGAAATGCGTATCTCGGCCTTCACGAAATTCCAGATAGCCCCAATGAGAGTTACGTTGACTACGACAGCCTTGACCACCTTCGGATTCAGATGGATCCAGACAATCCGAATGATACTGGGAATGGGGAGTCGACTGGACCCAATCAAGGTGTAGGTGTCAACTCTAACTCAGTTACATGGTTCAACGACCTTTTCCAGATCTGTAATCAAGGGAAGCAGGAGATAGGAGTCTATCTGTTCAAGGTCGGTGACAACGCAGATCGGGTCGTATTCTACAATGGCGACCGTGAGGGACCGTGTCATGGAACTACGCTCGGGGTAGGTGAGTGTACTGACATCGGGATGGCGACGGCAACGCACGGTCTCAGTTCTGACGACGATTTGCTCGATAATCTCCTCATCGTCGCTCTTGGAACGAAAGAGTACACCGATAAATCGACCGCAAGAGAGCAAATCAACGACGACAGCGCAGTCCACAACGACGAATACGATGAGCGGCTAGAACTCTGACGAACGTTATACTAAAATAAAAACAAATTGGGTCGGATTGGGATTCCTGAGAAAGCGCAAGTCGGCCAAGATAGCGGACATCTTCATTTATATTTTGGAACCGATAATTAGCTCGGATATTTCTGCATGAGTTTGCGTGCGATATTTAAATGGATATAACTAGTTCGGGGTCCTGTTCATCCTTCAATGGAGTCGGGCCCTCATGGCCGAATACGAGATCAATCAGCTTCCACTTCTCCTACCACCATCGTCGCGACGGGATTGCTGTGAGAGGCCGGCTGCTCCGCCGCTGCCAGAAGCGCGAGTCCGCTTCGATTCTGCAGTCTCCGCTAGCTTCGCGTCGTCGGCGTACTCGCCTGCCTCCGTCAGGGTTCGGACTATCGCTTTCCGGGCGAGACCTCTCGGAGTCGTGTGCCGACGCGACGATCGAGACGTCGCGGTCGCGAGCCGTCTCGAGCACGTCCTCTGCCCCTCTCTCAGAATCGACTCGAGTTCTATATCGATCGCGTCGATGGCAGCGAACGCGGTCGCCTCGGCGAGCGTCTCGATCTCGAGTCGTGTTATTGGCCCCGCGAGTGTCTCAAGGGAGATGTCCCGACGCGACCGCTTCCGCGAGATCGATAAGACGGGACGATTTTCGATTCGGTGACCGGAACTACGGCGGTGAACCGATAACGAGTCAGAAGAGAGACCGTTCGACGTATCGCCAGCGTTCGAGGGGCCGCTCACTCAGTCTGTGTGACTTCCTGTTGGGTCGGATACTCCTCGTTCAGATCGCGCAGCAACCGAGTGCTCTTCCCGCTCTCGCGAATCATGTCGACCAGCGAATCGAGTCGGTGCAGTGAGACCTGGCCCGGGGCGTAGTCGCTGGTATCCGATTCGAGCGGCGCGTAGCCGAGTTTCGCTCCGTAGAGGGGACCGATTATGCGCGTGTGACTGCCGAGTTCGCCCATCGCGATGCCGGTCGCGCGGATGCCGTTCTGGGTCGCCGTATCGATCGCCGTGAGGATTCGCAGGCAATCCGCTCGGTCTTCTGCGTACGTAGCCACTTTGGCGATATCGCCGTACCGATCGCACTCGGCGATGATCGCGTCGAGCGTCTCTTGATCGGGCGTCTCTTCGAATTCGTGAAAAGAGATGACCAGTTCGACGTCCTGTTCGCGGAATTCGTCGAGTACCCACTCCATTCCGCGTGCCGTCTCGAGTTCAATATCGACCCGTTCGACGACGTCGAACTCAGCGGCCGCCATCAACTGGTCCAGCCGGCCTCGGTCGGCCGCTTCGCCGCCGAACCATCGCGATCGGTTCGTCGCCAGAATAGGCAGTTCTCCGTCGTAGTCGCGTAGTTGTTCGATCGGTTCCTCCGCGCTGTCCATCCGAAACTCGATGAAATCCGCGTTCTCCCGGGCTTTCGGTTCCCGTGTAAGATCGTTTGTTGTCGCGGCGAGAGCGAACCCGTCGGCAGTCATGATACGACCTACCAATCCTCTCCATAAAAGCATTTCGAGAGGTGACCCTGCCGTATTCGATAAACTATCGTTCGGAATTTCGAGCGGGGGTGTGGAGACGACCGCTCAGAGCAGGGAGAGGCGACCGACATCCGAGAGCACTGCCGTTGCCGTTTCCGGACCGCCGGCACCGCGGCCGCTCGAGTGGAGCGAGCCGGCGTTTCGCGTCTCGATCTGGACGACATTTCGCGTGCCGGTCACGGCGAGGGCGCTGTTTTCGGGTACGAGTCGCGGTCCGACGCGAACGCCGTCTCGGGTCGCCTCACCGATGAGTCGGATCGTGCGACCGTCCTCCGCAGCGAGGTCGAGCGCGCTACCCGGAATATCCTGAATGCCCTCGACCGCCGCGTCCTCGAGCGAGAACCCGCCGTCGGCCAGCACGTTCGCAATGATGACGAACTTCAGTGCCGCGTCGGTGCCGCCGACGTCGAAACTGGGATCTGCTTCTACCACACCGAGGTCCTGTGCTTCCGCGAGGACGTGTTCGTAGTCGAGTCCCTCCACGGCCATCCGCGTGAGAATAAAGTTGACGGTCCCGTTGAGCACACCGCGTACCGCAGTGACGTTTCTCGGCATTTCGTCTTCGATCGTCGAGAGGACCGGGACCGCACCGCCGACGGTCGCTTCGAATCGGAGTGAGCCGTCGCTCTCGGCCTCGAGCGCACGGATTTCCTCGTAACGTTCGGCGACCGGACCCTTATTCGCCAGGACGACGTGTCGATCGGCCTCGAGCGCGCGCTGGGCGTGGGTAAAGCCGGGTTCGGCATCGCCGAGGGTCGTCGGTGTCGCCTCGACCAGGACGTCGTACTCGGTTTCGAAAACCGCTGACGGGTCGTCCGTTCCGACCGGTTCGGTATCCGCTTTCCGTTGGAGGACGCTCTCGACGTCGATACCGTTCGCATCGATCGCGGCGCTCGTCGAGTCGGCGAGCGCAACGACGTCGTGCCCGTACTCGCTAGCGAGGTCGGTGACCGATCGGCCGACGTCACCGGCACCGAGGATGGCGAGTCGCATCAGGCCTCACCTCCGAGCAGCGGTTCGATGATCGTCAGCTCCTTTTCGGTCCCGATCGAGCGGATCGTTTCGAAGACTTCGTCGGACCGACCGGAATCGATCGCCAGCCGAAATCGCGCACTCGAGATATCGCTCGTCCCCTCCGGTGCGGCCACCGAGACGTCGAGCACCGCAGCACTCGCTTTGTTTTCGATCTGCAGGATCGTATCCGATAGATCGGTTTCGATGAGGTGACCGACGAGCACGAGGGTAATCTCCTCGCCGTAGCGCTCGGAGCCGGCCTGAATGACGTTGACCCCGTTCTCGCGAAGTTTTTCGACGATATCGTCGAAGCGGTCCGGCGTACATCCCAGATCGATCTCGACGGGGATGTGACCTCGCGGCGTGATATTGCCGCGCTCGTGATGAATACTCATGAGATTCCCGCCGTTCTCGGCGATCGGTGCGAGGGCGTCGAGCAACTCACCCGGTTCGTCGACCAGTTCGAGGCGAACGGTGTACGTGCGAACACCGCCGTCCGTCTCGGTACTGATGTCACCCCAGCCGCTCGACCCGTTAGCCATTACTACCACCGCCGATCGTTGTGCGAACGTCCGCCATTGAGGGCATGGTAGTCGAATCCGTAGCGGTCACGTAAAAGGTTATAGATCCGCTCACCCGCGGTCGAACCGGCTCGAGAGGCTCGCTCGGAGAGGTATCGACGAGACTGTGCAGCGCCGATCAGGCCCGTTCAAAACGTCGCATTCTCGTTGGGAGCGTCGTATCGACCAGCCAGCGAAACGAGGCGACGATGTCGAATTCGAGGACTAGTGACCACTGGGAAAAATGTTGCTTCTATTTGTATTCCGCATTAGTATCATCTTTAGATAATAATCACCCACGTTGTTGTCTGATAGTCATTGTCAGAACACATTACACCCATAATCGCCCATATAAGACGTTTTAACGCTAAAATAGCTCTTCAAACCCGATCGGAGCGCATCATCCGACGGTGAAATTGATTGAGTTAGAAGGATCGCAGAATAAGCCCTAAAAACACCCTATATACGGCATACGCGTCATATACGTACTAGACCGAGTTTATCAGATGTATATCTTGACTTTCAAATTTTATCTGTTAAGACAGAATTCGTAGTAAAGATGGAATTTGATAAACCTGTAGACCACGACCTCGTGAACGACGACGGCTCAGCCGTCGCGCACCGATTTGCGTCTCGTCTCTCCGCTCGAAAACGGTCGATGCTGTGGTTCACTCTCTAGTGGATTTTCTCGAGCTACGGACGACGGTTCGGGATCGCCGTCTAGGACGTAACTCAGAACGTAGTCTCTCATCGCTGCCGGTTCAGGTGTGCGATCGACTCGGAGGTGGTTTCGATACTATCGAAATATGCTTCGGTTCGAACACTCGCTGGTATCGAATGCATCGACAGAACACCGTATCCGTTCGCGGCAACATCAACTTACATCTATATGGTTGTAAATCTTGGGAGGAAGTCGAACACGAACAGGTGTCGGATGAAACCGCCGGACTGAGGACATATTGCATGAAGCGGCCAGCTCGTTCGGTATCGGCGCAGTGCTGACGGTCATTCGTACTGTCGTATCTTTAGTTCGATGATGTTCTTCTTGTCGAGAATGGCGGGAGCGAGTTCGTTTTCGATCCGGTCAGTCCC
Source organism: Natrinema amylolyticum (assembly GCF_020515625.1). Taxonomy (NCBI): domain Archaea; kingdom Methanobacteriati; phylum Methanobacteriota; class Halobacteria; order Halobacteriales; family Natrialbaceae; genus Natrinema; species Natrinema amylolyticum. Next base: position 138,275 of record NZ_JAIWPJ010000002.1, on the reverse strand, counting down.
CATTCGACTGAGCGGACCGCTGATGCTGATCGCACCGATGACATCGTCCGGTTTCGATATTATTGAAGTCGCGACGGCAGCGACGCCGGGAAAGTGTTCACCTCGATTGATCGAATAGTCCCGCTCTCGGATCTCCGCGAGTTCGTCCAGCAGGGCATCCCTGTCTGTGATCGTACTGCCAGTGGCCGCCGGAAGGCCCCGTTTCTCGATGATTGCGTCGATCTCCGACTCGGAGAGCTCCGAGAGTATCGCCTTGCCCGTCGCGGTCGAGTGGAGGTGGAGGTGCTTGCCGAGTTCCGCGTTATCGTCGATCGACTCCGAACTCTGGGACTTGTAGAGCTGCACCGAGTAGCCGTTCTGTTCGGCCGTAATGTTAGCGTGCTCGCTCGAGTCACGTCGCAGATCGTCGACCTCCGGCTTCGCCGCTTGGTAAAGCGCCATGCGGTCGCGCATTTCCCCGCCGGTATCGAGGAACCGGAAACTACAGCAGTATTCGCCGTCGTCTTTGATCACGTAACCGGTCTCGACGAGCGTCGCGAGGTGAATGTGGGCCGTACTCGCCGGCATCTCGAGGTCGTCCGCGATCGTAGAGAGCGTCGCCCCGCCGCCGTTCCGGAGATATTCGATAATTTTGAACGACTGATCTACGCTTTTCAGCTGCCGTGTGTTCGTCTCTTCGCTGTTACCCATATTGAAACATAGTTACACGGTCTATTAAGCCCTGTGGCGCATTTCGACTATATTGAAATAATTGGTCGACTATCAGGTCGGCTCCGGCCGTTCGAATCGCGATCGTCTTGCAGTCTCAAGCGGTGACCCGTCGGGACGAGTCGTTCGGAAAACGGGTGGTTCGAAGGCTGCCGGACCGAACGGTTACTGGATCGAGTCTTCCGGACCGACGACTTCCATCTCCTCGAACAGCTTGGCGTAGTTGTTGAGTTCGAAGAGGTACTCGCCCTCCACGAGCTCCTCGCGGACCTCGTCTTCGGACTCGAGTTTGTCGTACGAGCGTTCGAGGACCTCCTCGGCGCTCTCGCTCGGGACGACGGCGAGGCCGTCATCGTCGCCGACCACGACGTCGCCGGGCTCGACGGTGACGCCGCCACAGGAAATCGGGACGTTGATCGAACCCGGATCCTGCTTGAGCGGGCCCCGGGGATGCGTGCCGCGGCCGTAGACCGGGAACTCCATCTCGGTGATCTCCTCGCTGTCGCGATAGGCGCCGTCGATGACGATTCCACCGATCCCGTTCACTTGGCAGGATTTGCACATGAGTTCGCCGAAGTGACCCGTCTCGGTGAACCCCTCGGAGTCGATAACAAGAACGTCGCCCGGTTCCGCCATCGTGATCGCCTTGTGGATGATCAGGTTGTCTCCGGGCGAGGCGTTGACGGTGATCGCGGTTCCGCCCATCTCGATATCGCTGTAGGCGGGCCGGATCCCGGAATCCATAGTTAATCCGATGTTCCCCGTCACGTCCGAGACGATGGTACTCGGAATTCCTTCGAAGGCCGAAACGACGTCGCTGTCCGGTCGCTCTACATCGTGCTCTATCGTGTGCATAATCGTACCGAGACACAGCGAATCACCTTAATCTACCGGTTCACCGCTCCGATCGAAGGAGCGGTGCCGAACCCATCGGAACCGGCATTGTGCAGCGCGCAGCCGGTTTCGAGATGGATGTTCGCTACACTGCGACAGAACGGAAACCGGACCGCGAGGAGGAACTCGCTACGGTCGGCGTCGACACCATACACGTCGACCTGCCTATGCTACTCCGGGAGTGCGACTTCGTTTCGTTGTACGTCCCGCTCGTCGAGTCGATGCACCACCTCATCCGACGATGAACTCCGACAGATGAAAGAGAGCGCCGTCCTGCTCGACGCGAGTCGCGGACTGATCGTCGCGATACCGGCGCGCTGGAGTCCGCGCTCGAGCGCAACTGGAGCGAGCGGGGCTCGACGTCACCGATCCGGAACCCTTGCCGGCCGATCATCCGTTGCTCCGCCGCTCACCTGAAACGGTCGTCGTCACGTCCCACGTCGGCAGCGCGAGCATTCAGACGCGCGATCGAATGGCCGAGACGGCGGCTGCAAACGTCGGCGCGGGCCTCGATGGCGAGGACCTGCTGAATTCGGTGCTCCGCGACGCAGGACCGGAATGAGCGAGCGACGCGCCGCCCGCGTCAGTTACAGGTCGCTGGGAATTCAGCTCCCCGTTTATATCAGCGCGCATCGATCGCTCGAATGAAATGACGGTACGAGAACTCTCCGACGGTATCCACGCTATCGAGTTCGACCACGTCCGAGTCTTCGTTCTCGAGGACCGACCCGAGGGCACCGTGACGCTCGTCGACGCATCGTTTCCAGACGACGGCGAGGAACTCGCCAACATCCTCGAGGCGGAGTTCGGGGGCCTCGATCGGCTCCTCATCACTCACGGGGACGAGGGCCACTTCGGCGGCGCCCCGGCACTACTGAAGCGGTTCGAGCCGGAACTAGCCGTTCCTGCGGGTGCGAAGGGGTTCTATGAAGTGCTGGATGTCGAGCCTGACATCGAGTTCGTCGATGAGGACCTGCTGGCCGGCGGTATCCGCGCGATCGAGATTCCGGGACACACGGTGGCGGCAACCGCGTTTCTCCTCGAGGCCGACCGGACGCTGATCGCCGGCGATACGCTCGAGGGGTCGGATCGGCGCGGCCTGCCGCCGGGCTATCTCGTGCCGCCAGCCGAGCAGTTCAACGATGACAGCCACGCCGCCGCCGAACGGAATCTTGTCAAACTGTTCGACTACGAGATTGATACGGTGCTGGTCCACCACGGGACGAGCGTCCGCGAGGAGCCCCTCGAAAAGCTCAACGACTGGTTGCTCGATCGAGAGTGGACGCTCACGTACTCGTAACGCTCCAAAAAAGAACCGTCGTCGAATTCGATCGGATACGTTATGCGCTGATGTCCAGTTCCTCGACGAGGTTGCCGTAGTACTCGTACTGCTCGTCGAGGAACTGGCTGAACTCGTCGGGACCGCGCTGTACGCGCATGAAGTCGTTGTTCTCCATGAACTCGACGAATTGGTCGTCCTCGTAGACCGACTCGTAGACGTCGACGATTGCATCTCGAGTTTCGTCGTCAATATCAGCCGGCGCGAAGTGACCCAGCCAGGAGCCGATCTCGATGTCGAGTCCCTGTTCAGTCATCGTCTGCGTGTCCGGCAGCGAGTCGACCTGCTCGCTGAACGCGACGCCGAGGGCCTCGAGATCGCCGTCACGGACTTGCGGTGCCACTTCGGCGGCACCGACGGCCGTACAGTCGGCCTCGCCGTTTATGACGGCCTGCATCGCGGGGCTGGCACCGTCGTACGAGACGTGCTCGACGTCGATTCCCGCCTCATCGGCGATACCGGCTGCGGCCATGTGCCATGATGATCCGTTACCAGAGTTTGCCATCTGGAGTTCGCCCGGGTTGTTCTCGCCGTAGGAGATCCACTCGTCGAGCGAGGAGAACTCCGCGTCTTGGTGGACGACGAGCGCGGCCGGGAACTCGGTGTACTGCATGATCGGTGTGATGTCGTCGGGCCCGAGTTCGGCGATGCCGAGGTGCTGGAACAGAGCGATTTCCGGTGCGGTACAGCCCAAGGTATGGCCGTCCGGCTCGGAGTTCGCGGCTGCGTTCATCCCGACCGAGCCGGAGCCACCGGTCTGGTTGCTAACGTTCCAGGAGACGTCGGTGTGGTTTTCGGCCGCATCAGCGACTGCACGGCTCGTTCGGTCCGCACCGCCACCGGCTGCCCACGGGGAGACGATCTCGACCTGTCGCGACGGCCACTCGCCGTCCCCGTTCAGGTCCCCGATACAGCCGGCCGTCATCGCGAGGCCCGTCACACCGAGGGACTTTATCGCGTTGCGTCGATTCAGCACAGTCTTGCCACCGCTGCCACCATTGGTATCAGATGCCATTCTACTCCTATCGAGTGGGACCTTCATATTTAAACATTCCGGATAAGGCGACCAGAATATTGGTCCATGGGGTAACCATACGAAACCATATCGAAACGGCAATTCTCGCTCTGATCAGACACGAGCGGCTTCCGGAAACAGGGAGATCGGGGACAGGTACGAACCCGTCGGAACCGGACCGTTACGGCCGCACATATCCGTACGGACCGAAGTCGTCCAGGGGTAGCAACGCGTTCCTGAAGATCCGTCCGATCCGTAAGTTTATAGCCTGGCAGCAGCGAAGGGGAAGTATATGAGAGGTTTAGCCAAGACCGGTCGGAGCGCCGGGAGTATGGAACTCGTCGACGTCGAGCAACCGGTACCGGAACCGAACGAGGCCCTGATTGAAGTCGAATACGCGGGGCTCTGTGGCAGCGATGCCGGTATCTACGCGTTCAAGTCGGCGTTCGAACGGATGAACGTCCCAACCATCATCGGCCACGAGTACACCGGTCGTATCGTCGAGATCGGCGACGAGGTCACGAAGTTCGCCGTGGGCGATCGCGTCGTCGAACGACCGATTCGGAGCTGCGGCGACTGCTACCAGTGTGAGATGGGGCAGGCGAACGTCTGCCCGAACAAGCAGATCACCGGCGTCGATCACGACGGCGCATACGCGGGATACATCGCCGTTCCCGAGGAAGACCTCCATCCGGTTCCCGACGACGTTGAGCCCCGACACGCCGCGCTCGTAGAACCGACCGCGATCGCGACTCGCGCAGTTATCCGAAACTCACGGGTCAAACCTGGCGACCGGGTCCTTGTTGCGGGCCCCGGACCGATGGGCGTCCTCGCCGCACAGGTCGCGGATGCACAGGGTGCCGAGGTCGTGGTCGCCGGCGTCGGCCAGGACACCGCGTATCGCCTGCCGCTCGCAGAGGAGTTGGGGTTCCCGACGCTCAACGTCGAGGCCGACGACCTTGAGACCGCCCGCGAGGAGATAACTGATGACGTCGGCTATGACGTCGTATTCGATACGACCGGACATCCGTCGGGGCTATCGATGTCCATCGACGAGGTCCGCACGGGCGGTCAGATCGTCCTCGTCGGTCAGACCGGCGACGCGATGGCGGACTTCACATCGCTGGTCCGGTCAGAGATCGACCTCCAGTGTACCTACAGCGCGATGTACGAGGACTTCGAACGCGCGCTCCGCCTGATCGGTTCAGGCGACGTCGATCACGAGACGTTCCTCGACGACCGATTCAGTCTGCTCGACGCCGAGGAGGCCTTCGAGACGTTCCTCGAGGGCGAGACCTGCAAACCCGTCTTCGACGTCTCGGTACTGCGTGAGTAACGCCATCAGTACGTCCGCGTGAGCTTCCGGACCAGCGACCGCAGAGAAGTAGCATCGATCCGCTCTCTTCGAACGCCGATCCGATTCCGCCGTGGCCTCGAGCGCGTCCGGCACGTCGACCTGCTGATCGAAGCCGTAATAGAGTGGGTCGGGTTCGTCGTCCGCCTCGCTCAGGATGTCGAGTGCCGCGGCCGCGCCGTCGCCGACCGAGCTGCCTGTCGTTTCCGGCACGGACCATGGTCACCGCCGGGTGGGCGTCGTCGACGCTAGTCCCCATGTGCATGTCGCCGTGGACTCGGCCCTCGTCGGCCGCGTCGCAGCCGAACGGTTCCGCCGGCGAGAGGTCGCAACCGATCTCCAACACGACGTACTCGCCGTCCTCTGTCTCGAGTCGAACCCGTCGGACTCCCCCTCGACTGCCGCACGTTCTCCGATTCGAGAGCGCCGACGGAAGCAGCCATGGAACGAAACCACAAAACGGTCACGACGAACGCGATTCGACCGGCCGTAATTCACTCGTCCGTGCGGGGATCCCACTCGTTCCACTCCCGTTCCACGAGGAAATCGTCGAGTTTCTGCTTGGGGTTCTCGAAGACGTGCGAGCCGTGGAAGACCAGCACCGTCTCGAAGTCGTACCCGAGCAGGTCGTAGAGGTTGAGTTCGGCGGCCTCGTGATCGATGTTGAACAGCGCCGGCGGCGGGAGGAGATACCCCGCTGGCATCCCGCCGCGGTCGGCCCCGTCCAGCGCGTCGCCGGAGATCAGGATGCCTCGGTCCTCGAGCAGCAGGGCCGACGTCGCCTCGGTGTGACCGGGCACCTGAATCACGCGGATGTCGCCCTTGAGCAGGTCGCCGTCCTCGTAGGCGACATCGGGTTCGATGTCGAGCCCCGCGTCCTCGAGGTGGTCGTAGAGTTTCGTCTCGTCGGCCGGCATGACGAGTTTCGGGTCGAAGGCCTCCATCACGTGGGAGAGTCCGCCGTGGTGGCCGTGGTCTCCATGCGTGAGAATCACGCGGTCGATGTCACCGTACTCCGCTTCGAGGGTCTCGACGAGTTCTGCCCCGTTCTCGTCGAACGCGGTATCGATCAACGTCGTTTGTCCCTCCGGAACGTCCTCCAGCACTAGCACTCGGACGTGATCGAATTGAACCTGACCGATACCGTCGGTCACGCTACTGTGGGTCATAGCTAGTTACTGGTTGTAGCGGACTCCTAATTAAACCCATTGATCAGTCTAACTGGACGTGTGAGTACGGCCGAAGCACGTCGCAATCGGATCGGGTGGTCCGCCCACTCTGAGCGAGGACGAGCGTGATAAATCCTCGCGAACGAGGACGCTCGATAGATCGCTGTGAGCCTGGCTGCGGCGAACGCCGATCAGGAGGATATCGATCAGGTATACGTTGCAACCGACCCGACTAACCGCCGACAGTCCCGTCACCACAAACCATCGAGACCACCGAAAAACGAGACGAAACGCAAAGCAACGGGTCGCCGTTCTGGAATCCGTAGACCAATAAATTTATGCGCGTCTGTGGTAGCCAGTGTACTACGAGGACCGGAGATTAATGGTTATAAAAAAAGTAACAAGGAACATTCGCGAAATCGACGCGGACAGCGTGAAATCGAATCCGCTTTCGATACTATTCATACTGTTCTCTCTCATAGTCATCTACTCTGCGAATCAATTCCCCGACCGCGGAGAACTCGGTGCAGGATTTTTCCCGATTATCCTGTCTGCCGCAATTATCGTTTTCTCGATCATCGATATTATCACTGACGACGATACGGAACTCGAGATGAGTACGTACGACCTGCTTCCCCCTGCGATCATCATCGGCCTCTTGGTGGGATACGTGCTTCTGATGTCAGTCGCAGGGTTTCTGCTCGCGACGATGGCGATCCTGCCAGTCGTCCTCTACTACTCCGGCGTGCGCTCGAAACTCAAGATTGGATTCATCTCAGTTGTCTTCCCGATCGTGCTGTTTTACGTTTTCAGTAGAATCTTCATGGTCAGGCTGCCTGAGGGGACTATCCCTGTCTCGAGGCTCCTTCCACACCTGCCGCTCGGGGTGATATAATGGTAGTCGAACATATTCTTCAGGGATTCGCTAATGTGATGGATCCGATCATACTCATCCTGATGATCGCAGGGATTCTCCTCGGGATCCTCATGGGATCGATCCCAGGGATGACTGCAACGATGACCATCGCGGTCATGCTCTCGTTTACGTTCACAATGGAGCCCGCGAACGGGATGATGCTCCTCTTGGGAATCTACGGTGGTGCGGTCTACGCGGGCTCTATCCCGGCGATCCTGATCCGAACGCCGGGGACGCCGTCCGCGGCGGCGACGATCTTCGACGGGTATCCGCTCTCACAGAACGGGGAGGCCGGACGGGCGATCAGGGTCAGCACGGTCGCATCCTTCGTCGGCGGGATCATCAGCGTTCTTGTGCTCATGCTCTTCTCACCCATCGTCGCGGACGCCGCACTCCGATTCCGGTCACCCGAATTCTTCGCGTTGGCGGTCTTCGGACTGACCATTATTGCCAACGTAAGCGGCGATTCGCTCCCGAAGGGGATGATATCCGGGTTGCTTGGGATGCTCATCGCGACGGTCGGTATCGATCCCGTGACGAGCCATCAGCGGTTTACGTTCGGCATTCCGGAACTCCTCACCGGTGTCGAATTTATCGCCGTGATGATCGGCCTGTTCGGTATCGCCGAGGGACTACGGAAGTACTCCAAGGGGATCGGCGACGAACAGGATCGAGTCAATCAGGAGATTGAGGGGGTCTTTCCGTCGATAGCCGACCTGAAATCTATCGCACCGGTCTCGATCGGATCCGGAATCCTCGGCTCGCTCATCGGCTCCATTCCGGGCGCGGGGGGCGATATTGCGGCCTTCATCACGTACAACGAAGCCACGCGGTGGCTCAAAGACGCAGTCCCGGCGTTCGGCGAGGGGAACATCCGCGGCGTCGCCGCAGCGGAGTCCGGGAACAATGCAAGTACCGGCGGCGCGCTGATCCCGACGTTCACGCTCGGCATCCCGGGCGATTCCGTCTCGGCCATCCTCATCGGCGCGCTGCTGGTCCACAACGTGCAGCCGGGTCCGGAACTCTATCAAGAGGAGACCGGTCTCCTGTACACGATCTTCGTCGGGTTCCTCTTGATTTACGTGTTCATCCTCATATTCGGGCTCCTCGGAGCGAACTACTGGGCACGACTGATCAACATTCCGGAGTCGCTCATCTGGCCCGTGATATTCGTCCTCTGCATGATCGGGGCGGTTGCGCTCCGCGGAAACGTCTTTGACGTGTGGATCATGCTCGCCGCGGGTGGCCTAGGATACGTAATGCGGCTACGCGGGTACCCGCTGGCACCGATGGTGCTCGGGCTGATCCTCGCTCCGATCGCAGAAGAGAACCTCCGCCGGTCGCTCGTCCTCTCTAACGGATCGCTGGACATCTTCTACACTAGCCCGATCGTGGTCATCGTCCTTCTGTTGAGCGCGGCGACGATCATCACGCCAGCGGTACGGGCAGTTCGAGAGTAACACCAATACGAGCCGTCTATTCTTCCGCTTTGTTCACCCCCAGCGGAGCGGTGAGGTCGGCTACGAGGGTCCCGGTTTCGCGCGGAACAGTCTCGGATAGTCGGCTCCGGTCTCCGCGGTCGGAACCGCCGCAACTCAGTCCTCGGTTCCCGCCGCTCATCGAAGACGATTCGATATCCTCGAAACGCCGTTCGTTCTCCGATCCGGTCTCGGATTTCGGCTTGCTCTCCTCCGTCTCAAGAGGCCCGCGATCGGGAAACTCAGTGCTAATCTCGGTCGGCTGGTGGACGCTGGACGCGGTCGGTGAGGGGGCGTTCCAGGGAGAGTTGCATTTCCGTGTTCAGTGCCGATTGATCGACCGTCTCGAAGCCGATGTTCTCGTAGACGGAGATCGCTCGCTGGTTCTCGTTTGCGACGGTGAGTCGGAGTGCTTCGTGGCCGCCGGCGTCGGCGTACGCGACGAGTTGTTTGAGTAACTCCTCGCCGATACCCCTGTTCTGGAAGTCAGTGTGGACGAAGACGACGAACTCGGGATCGAGGGCGCTGGCGGGAGTGACGGCGAGATGTCCGACGATGCGATCGCTCGATACGGCCACTAGATTCCAGCCGTCACTCGTTAGTTCCGTTATCCAGTCCTCGATTCGGGACCGCGTGAACGGGGGAAGTCCCATTGTCGCGACCGACTCGTCGAAGTCCTCGTACATCGCTGCGAGCGCCTCGAAATCGTCCGTCCGGTACGGTCGAACCAACGACGGAACGCCCCGCTCGTCCGTAAACCGGGGGCACCGCGGCGGGCAGCGTGCCGTTCCCACGCACTCGTCGTTGTCCCAGTAGGAACAACGATCCGGCTCGCGTCGGGAAGTCATACCGAACGCTAAGTCAAGAACGGACGTAAACGTTCTCGGGAACGTCTTCGACGCGCTGTGGTTCGATCCCGGCGGTCCATCGCCGAGCCGAAGATGATCGGAAACGTAGATTTTTGTGATGAGCGATTCAACTGTGACTATGCACCGCGCATTAGTCGTGCTAACCGACGGAGACACGGACGAAAGACTGCTAGACGCTGCGAATCGGTACGCGACCGGTACCGACACCGAACTCGTCGTCTGCAAGTTCATCGATCGGGACCAGTACCAGCGAGAGGTGCGCAACGACGCGCGAGAGGGGAATCAGGCACCGACCATCGAGATGATCGAGGCGGAAGCGAAGTCCGAAGCGGAAGAAATCGCAGACCGCGCGTTCGGTGGCGACATGACCGTCAGGACGCTCGGTGCGGCGGGAAGTTTGCCGAAGAAAATTCTGGAAGTCGCGGCTGAGGAGGACTGCGACCACGTGTTCGTCTCGGGGCGAAAGCGGTCGCCGACGGGCAAAGCCCTGTTCGGCGACATCGCGCAGTCGGTCCTGCTCCGATTCGACGGCCCGGTAACGATAACGACGAAATCCGAGTGATCAAGAGGGACGCGCGACGCCGATCCCGTTCGGGTCGAACTCGACGGCAATCGTGCGAGTGATGGTCGCGTGGTCGTCTTCGATCGCTCGTCGTTCACTCGCCTTCGAACTAGTACTCGCGTTACCACCGGAACTAGTACTCGCGTCACCGCGGCCTCGTGCTCTCACCGACCCCGTGGTGTAATAGACTGATTACTCGTCGTCACGGGCCGGTGGACCCTCCCACTCCGAGGCGTCATCCCGCGGCTCGTACCCAAGAACGGCCTTCGCGTGTTCGATGCCGAACCAGCGAGCGGCGTTCCCGCTGACCGCGTAGAACGTGTCGTAGGTCACCGACTCGTCCTCGAGACAACAGTCGAGGAGGTGTGCGAAGTCTCGCTGGGAGGTCCAGGAGGCCTTCAGCCGCTTGACCATCTTCTCGTACTCCTCGCTGCCGCGCTCCCACGAGCCGGTCTGAGACTGGTCCCAGACCTCGTCGTCGTCGCCGAGCTGGTGTTCCTCGCCGCGGTCGACGCCGCGTTCGGCGTCGCCGTAGGGGTGGTCGTACTTCTCCGTTCGGACGCTAGAGATGCGAAGCGAGTACACCTGTTTCGGAGCGCCGTCGCGTCGGGCGTGAGTCCGACAGATGTGCTCTCCGAACATCTTCGTCGCGCCGTAGTAGCCGTCGGGCTTCGGGAGCGTCTCGTGGGTGAGTCTGAACGGATCGAACTCGCTCGGGTAGTCCTCCTCGTAGAGCTCGGGCGCGTGGTCCTCCTCATAGAGCCCCATGACACGCTGAGAGGACGCGAAGATGAGCGTCTCGACGCCCGCGTCCGCCATCGCCTTGAGGACGTTGTACGTACCGATAATGTTCGGGTCGACGACGTCCTCGAACTCGGCACCGGCGTCGGACTGTGCGGCAAGGTGGATGACGGCATCCTGTCCCTCGAACGCCGGACGGATCGCCTCGTAGTCGGCGATGTCGGCGACGTGAGTCTCGTACTCCGGATGGTCGCTTCGGTTGAGGAACGTGAATTCGTACCGGTCGTCGTCCAGCAGGTGATTGAGGATCGCTTCCCCGGCTTCGCCATACGGTCCCGTAACGAGAACGCGTTGCTTATCCATCGATAAAGGGACGTACGAAAGAGATGTATATAAGTTTTTCTCGAGCCTGTGTCGCGATCTCGTGTTCGTCGCGCTTGAGCGCGGTGCATCGGCTCGACGGGACCGGATCCGCTTGAGAGTCCGTTCACGACCACATCTCTGTTTCAATATTATCGAAATCGGTTGGTACGCGGTGACACTGGTATTACTGACATAGGAGTGTAAAACAGGGGAAAGTGCGTCCGTCTTTCCGGATTCGATTTCAATATTATCGAATCGTCGGTCACAACGAGTGTCGGAACCGGGTCCGAGACCGCACCAGAGGACAGACCGCGAGACCGGACCGAACCGATCGCGGCGGGACCGACGCCAGCAGTCGGAGACGCGGATCGAATACGGTACCTGCCGTCGCCATTTCCCTTCGAAGAGAGGAGACCGCAGTCCGGACGGACGACGGCTCAGTAGTCGAGACCAAACAGTCGATTGGCGGCGAGCAGTCCGCAGACGAGGCCGAGGAGGACGGTCAGGAATCCGAAGGCGACGCCCCACCCGAACAGATCCGCGAGGAGTCCGACGGCAACCGAGCCGCTGGCCGCGACGGTCATGTATACCGTTCGGAAGAGACCGAACCCGACGGCCCGCTCGTTGTCCGAGAGCTGGTCCATGAATCTCGGAAAGACCGCCGCTCCCCACCCCATCCCTAGGCCGAGGAGGAGGGTCCCGGCCGCGATCAGGGCGAGTTTGGATCCGGTGACGAGCAACAGGAACCCGACGATACCGGTAAGCATGCAGCCACCCGTCGCGAGGTCTCGGCCGAACCGATCGGCAACGATCCCCACGCCGATCTGCAACACCCCCTGAACGAGGAAATACGCGCCGAAGAGGACTCCCGCTACCGTCGTCGAGTAGCCGTGGTACTGGGTGAAAAACGTTGGAAGGAACGACGCCATCGCCTGCCACGTGAACTCTGCGACGATCGCAATGACGCCGGTGAAGACGACCGTCGGACGGGAAAGCACTCGCAGGATCGGTTCCGGGGCGAACTGCTCGCGTAGCGATCGCTCGGGGCGACGGGGCTCGGTCGGGCGGACGCGCCGGAGAGCGAGGGCAACGATCGGAAGCGCGACGATGAGGGTGAGCGAGACGGCGAGGCGCCATCCGTGACGGACGGCGACCCACGAGACGGCGACCGGCGTGACCAGGCCGGCCAACGGCGCACCGGCGTTGTGAACACCGATCGCGGTTCCGATATCGTCGTAGATCCGCGTCAGTAGGGCCGTCGCGACGCTGTAATGGAGTCCGGCGACGGCCCCGAGCAGCACGGTTCCGAGCACGAAGACGCCGAACCCGGGCGCGCCCGCGATCACGAGCGCGGTGAGTCCGGTTCCACAGATCGACGTGAGAATGATCACGCGCTCGCCGTACCGATCGGCGAGAACACCGCTCGGGAACTGAGTGAGCGCGTAGGCCAACCACATTCCCGTCAGTGCGGCACCGATCAGCGCGTTCGAGAGCCCGAACTCGGCTGCGATCTCGGGAACGACCGGGCTAACCGCTACTCGACCGAACACCGTTACGAAGAGCGCGAACGTACAGACGGCTAACACCGTCTCGCGGTACTGCCAATCCATCACCGGGACTCACGGTTCACCGAGCGATCATCTAAACACTTCGGAACGGATCTGAGACCCCGACTCGACGGGGAGACATTTCCGAACCCTGCGACCAGGCCGCGGGATGCGAGGGACAACTCGAGACCGGCGAAGGACAATGTTAATTGCTCCTCTCTCACGCATCAGTTGGACGAACGGACGGGGATCGACGTGTTCGACCTCTGAACGCATCTTGATCCGAGGGTCAGTTACGAATCCGTCGCGCCCGCGGGCACGTTGCCGCAGTGTTCAGGGCGCGGCCGAAGGTGCGTTCCAGGGAGTCGATCACGTCGCGTTAGGCCATCTCTCCCCCGATCGAGAGGGGGAAAATCCGCGGACTAGATAAGAAAGTAGATAATAGATGGAATAATATGTTTTAGCCAAGCATATCGAACTACAGGTTAGAACGTCCATTTAACATCCCGTATGGCGACTCTTCTCGGAAATATATAGCCGATTATCTAGTCATTTAGTATTAAAATGGCATTTTTGTAAACGAGTGTGTTTTTATTATAGTAAAAATATTAGAAATTTATGTGGTGTCGAGAGTCAGACATCCGCTTTAGTCCCTAAACGACGTATCTACTCGGAGTGGTAGATCTCCCGTTCTCGATATCGCACTGTAACTAAATGAGATATATATGAGTATACCAGGGATATACCAGATATAGTATCTATTATTTCGGCAGTGAAAATCCGTCGCTCGCGACGAGAGAACGGTCTCCCCATCCAAGGTGTCGGAACGAGTCACGCATCGGTCGCTCTCTGACAGCCAGCGATGACGCCGAATCCGACTCGCGAGTAGCCGTGGCTGCCACAACACCGATCGTGAGACCGACTACACGGAGACTCGGTCGGTCGTAACGCGAGAACGGAAACGACGAGTATCGGCCTGATGTCGATCGAACGGCGGAAAACAGCGAGCGGTCGCGGTCCGAGACGCGTTCGTTACGCCATCCCGATGGTCTCCTCGGCCTCGAGGAGCTCGTGGTAGCGGTTTCGGATGGTGACTTCGGAGATGTCGGCGACGTCGGAGACGGCGGCCTGCGTGGTCTTCTCGTTGGTCAGCAGTGCGGCGGCGTAGACCGCGGCGGCCGCGAGGCCGACCGGGGACTTGCCGGAGTGGACGCCCTTCTCCTTGGCGTTCTGGAGCAGGCTTCGCGCGCGGTGCTCGGCCTCGTCGGAGAGCTCGAGTCCGGAGGCGAAGCGGGGGACGTAGCTCTCGGGGTCGGCGGGCTGGACCTCGAGGCCGAGTTCGCGGACCACGTAGCGGTAGGTGCGTGCGATCTCGTTCTTCTCGACGCGGGAGACGTCCGCGATCTCGTCGAGACTTCGGGGGACGCCGGCCTGACGGGCGGCGGCGTAGACGCAGGCCGTCGAGACGCCCTCAATGGAACGGCCCGGGAGGAGGTCCTCGTCGAGCGCGCGCCGGTAGATGACGCTGGCGGTCTCGCGGACGTTCGTCGGGAGGCCCAGCGCGGAGGCCATCCGGTCGATCTCGCCGAGCGCTTGCTTCAGGTTCCGCTCCTTGGAGTCACGGGTTCGGAAGCGCTCGTTCCACTTGCGCAGGCGCTGCATCTTCTCGCGCTGGCGCGATCCGAGGGAGTTCCCGTAGGCGTCCTTGTTGCGCCAGTCGATGTTGGTCGAGAGTCCCTTGTCGTGCATCGTGTTCGTCGTGGGTGCGCCCACGCGGGACTTCTCGTTCTTCTCGGCGGCGTCGAACGCGCGCCACTCTGGGCCGCGGTCGACCGAGTCCTCTTCGACGACCAGTCCGCAGTCCTCACAGACGGTCTCGCCGTGCTCGTCGTCGACGACGAGGTTGCCGGCACACTCGGGACAGGCCAGATCCTGCTCCTCGCTTTCGGTCTCCTGTTCGTTCGTTTCGGGTTCGCTACGTCGTACTCTCGTGTTCGATGGTGCGTTAGTCATACGATGGCGATTGCTGCCCGGCCGAACCGATCGCAAAAGCCCGGACGGTTCCGTTACCTCCCACGTTCAGAGACTCGAGGGTTAAGGGTTTCGGAATCTCGGTCACACATCCCGCGAAAACCGGTAATTCGGGCGAAAGGGCATGATAGATAGAAACATTAAAGCTGGGGAGTCAGTCGGAAACACAGCCACCAAACCGGTCCCGATCGAACGGCCGCTATGGACCTCGCAGTCGGTAGTACGAACCCGGCCAAGATCGCCGCCGTCGAACGCACGCTCGACCGCTACGAACCGACCGTGACTGCCGTCGACGTCGACTCCGGCGTCGACGAACAACCGCGGTCGATCGAGGAGACCGTCACCGGTGCGGAGAACCGCGCCCGGCGGGCGCTCGCGGCGACCGACGCGGAGTACGGCGTCGGCCTCGAGGGCGGGGTCGCTCGACTCGAGGGGACGACGGGCCTCTCCCTGATCATGTGGTGCGCCGTGACCGACGGCGATCGGATAGAGCGCGGCGGCGGGCCGACGCTTCGGCTCCCCGAGGCCGTCGCGGAGCGGCTCGCGGACGGAGCGGAGCTGGGATCGGTGATGGACGGTCTCCTCGGGACCGAGGACCTCGCCGAGGCACAGGGCGCGGTGGGCGTGTTCACGAACGGACTGACCGATCGACCGAGAGCGCTCGGCGAGGCGGTTGCCTGTTCGTTCGGTCCCTTCCTAACAGAGTATTACGACATCGATGAGTGACTGTCGATCACGGCGACGGATCGCCGTCGTCCGAACCCGGCGACCGAATCCCCTCGGCCGGAAACGATCACGAACAAACGATACTCACGAAACGATATATATTAACCGGGCGTACCAACGAAACCTTTCCGGTCGGTTATTGGTCTCTTACTCTCGGATCAAACCGCACGACGGCAGCGGGTTAACCGCGCGTACCAAACCCCCTAAGGGCGTTCCTGTCATCCGGTCGTGTATGAGCACTGCAATGGCCCCCGACCTCACGAGCAAACAACAGCGGATTCTGGAGTACCTCCGAAACAACGCGGCGACGAAGACGTACTTCAAATCCCGCCTCATCGGCAAGGAGCTCGGCATGACGGCGAAGGAGGTCGGCTCGAACATCACCGCACTCCAGGACGGTGACTACGACGTCGAGATCGAAAAATGGGGTTACTCCTCGAGTACGACCTGGAAAGTCGATATTTAGGCTCACGACGGCGACTCAGTGCGTTCTTTTCGTATTTTACCGATCGTCACGAGCGACCAGCGACGGCCGTCGCGACGCCGAACCCTCTTTTGGGACGAGCGCCCAGTATCGGGACATGACGACGGTACTGTTCGACATGGACGGGGTCATTCTCGAGGGGCCGCGGACCGACCCGCAGGTGTACGCCGACGCCGCCGACGCGGCGCTCGCCGATCTGGGAGCCGAGCCGACGCCAAATCAACGTCGCGATTTCAACGATCACGATCGGGAACGGATCAGGGAGCACTGTCGCGCGCTCGGGGTCGATCCCGCGCGGTTCTGGGAACTGAAGGAGACCTACGCCTCGAGCGGCACTCACGACCGGCTCCGATCGGGAGAGCGCGGCACCTACGACGATATCGACGCGATTCGCGACCTCGGCGAGCGGACGACGATCGGCCTCGTGACTAACAACAGGCACGAAACGGCCGAGTTCGTCGCCGACTACGTCGGGTTCGACTTCGACGTCGTTCGCGGGCGAGACCCCACGTTCGAGGGCTACGAGCGACGCAAGCCCGACCCGTATTACATCGACGACGTGCTCGACCGCCTCGGCGTTACCGACGGTCTCTACGTCGGCGACTCCCCGAAAGACGTGACGGCCGGGCGAGCGGCCGGCCTCGAGACCGCCTTCCTCCGACGGCCGCACAACCGCGATCTGGAGCGGCCGCCGAATGCGACGCACGAACTCGAGTCGCTGACCGAATTGCCGTCGCTCGTCGCGTCGACCGACTCGTCGTGACGGAGTAATACGTACTTACTGCCGAGTAATAGTCTCTTAGCCCTGGTACGTGAGGAACTGATCCGCGTCTCGAGCGAGCGCTCGGGCCCGATCGCCGAAGGAATCCGCGTGGCGGACCACGAGGACCAGCACCGTCTCGGGCCGTTCGACCGCGTAGCCATCCGTCCGCGAGAGTAGTCCGGCCTCCTCGAGTTCGCCGGCGTACTTGCTCACCGTCGGCGGCGAGACGTCGAGCGCGTCGGCGAGATCGCCGG
The DNA here is from genome assembly GCF_020515625.1 of Natrinema amylolyticum. NCBI lineage: Archaea > Methanobacteriati > Methanobacteriota > Halobacteria > Halobacteriales > Natrialbaceae > Natrinema > Natrinema amylolyticum. Next base: position 121,062 of record NZ_JAIWPJ010000002.1, on the reverse strand, counting down.
CGGTGGCCTCGGAGTTCAGGAGGAGTTCGATCAGCATGCCGCGAGGCGTCTCCCGACGGAGGTACCCCAGGGCTCGCTTCTCGAACTCGTCGAAGCGGCCGGCGGTGACGAATCGCTTGTAGTCGCCGTCGCGATAGCGCTCGATCGCGTCGACGTCCTCGAGTCGACGCAAGTGGTGTTGGGTCTCGCCAGTCCCGAGTTGCAGGTCATCCCGGATCTTCGAGAAGTGTGCGCCGGGCGTCGTCGAGAGATAGCCCGCGATGGCGTCTCGCGCGTCGCTTTCGCCCGTATCAGCCGCCGCTGCGTCGGCGCGTCCGACCAGCGGGGAGGCAGCACCGAGGGCGGCGAATCGGCGCAGGGTCGCTCGTTTGTCGTCGTCGACCCCGTCGGGCTTTGTCATAACTACCTACCGCCCACAAGGGGGCCACCCGTAAAACAGGTTTCGCTCCGCTTTGTTCACCGAATATTACTGGTTAGTAATACAATAACTAGCACCGAGTCCGAGCAGCTACTGGCCGTCGTTCAGAAAAACAAATTCGGACGACGGTGCGATGGACGACGGGACGTCCCCTGACGACCGATCAGTCGCTCGTGGAGGGTTCGTCCTCGTCGACCGACATCTCGGTGCCGCCGTCGGCCTGGCTCTGGAAGTCCTGATCCATCTCCTCGATGACTTCGTCGGGATCCGAGATCTCCGCCGGGTCCTTCCCTTCCTTGATCGCCTGGGCCTCCTGCTCCATCGCTTCGACGTCCATGTCCGCTTCCTGATCGATCTCGCCGATGATCTCGGCGATGTCGTCTAGTCCGATCAGTTCGCGCGTCTCGTCGTCGAAGTCGCGGCTCTCGAGTTCGTGACCGTTCTCCTTGACGTCGCTACCAGAGAGGTGCTTGCCGTAGCGCCCGACCAGCGAGGTGAGCTCTTGGGGCATGACGAACGTCGTCGACTCGCCCTGGCCGATATCGGCCAGCGTCTCCATGCCCTTGTCGATGACGGCGCGTTCGCCCATCGATTCCGCGGAGCGCGCGCGCAGGACGGTCGAGATCGCGTCACCCTGCGCTTCCAGGATCTGGCTCTGCTTTTCACCCTGTGCGCGGATGATCTCGCTCTGTTTGTCACCTTCCGCCTTCTCGACGGCGCTGCGGCGTTCACCTTGGGCCTCGAGAATCATGGCACGGCGTTTCCGCTCGGCGGAGGTCTGTTGCTCCATCGCGCGCTGGACGTCCTTCGAGGGGTTGACCTCGCGGACCTCGACGCTCTCGACGCGGATCCCCCACTCGTCGGTGGGTTCGTCGAGTTCCTCGCGGATGCGTGCGTTGATCTCCTGGCGCTTGTTCAGTGTGTCGTCGAGTTCCATGTCGCCCAGCACGGCGCGCAGGGTCGTCTGGGCGAGGTTCGAGACGGCCTTCTTGTAGTCGTCGACCTGCAGGAACGCCTTCTTGGCGTCCATCACCTTGATGTAGACGACGGCGTCAGCGGTCACCGGCGAGTTGTCGCGGGTGATCGCTTCCTGCCGGGGGACGTCTAGCGTCTGCGTCCGCATATCGAACGCGTACGTGTTCGAGACGAACGGCGGGACGAAGTTGATCCCCGGCTCGAGGAGTTTGCGGTACTCCCCGAAGACGGTCAGGGCGCGTTTCTCGTAGGCGTCGACGATCTCGATCGCGCTGAGGAGCGCGGCGACGACCACGACGAGGACGAGCGCACCGACGAGTAGCAGAGCACCGCCGGTGGTTTGCATCGGGAACAGTTGGGCGATCATATTTCGAGGTTACGGCGGCGGGGAGAAAAGCGTTCCCTTATTTCATCAACATGTGAGGAGGGATCGCACGGTTCAGCCAGATTTCTCGGTTTCCGTTTCGGTCTCCGACTCGGATTCGGTTTCGGGCATCGATTCACCGCCGTCCGCGGCCTCTCGATCGTCCTGCTCGGACGACGAAGCCTCGTCACGCGCGAGCGCGCGATCGATTTCGTCCTCGCCGATCGCACCGACGGATTCGACCGTGAGGACGTTCCCGCCGCCGGGATCGATGACGATGACCTCCTCGCCCTCCTCGATCGTTCCGCTGGTCGTCCGCGCGCTGTAGTACGGGGCGAAGCCGCCCTCGTCGAGTTTGACTTCGCCGCTACGGGTAGTGACCGTCTCGGTGACGTAGCCCGTCGCGCCGGACAGCGAGTCCGAGTCCGTCGTGCGGGCGGTCCCCTTCCCGCCGTAGAAGTCGAACTCGCGGTAGACGTAGGCTGCAGCGGCACCGATCGCGAGCGTCAGCCCTGCCAGCACGAGCACGTTCGCCGCCGGCGGGAAGAGCACGCCGATCAACCCCGCACCGACCAGGGCGATCCCGATGACGATGAGGTGCGCTCCCGGCGAGATGGCCTCGAGTACCATTAACACGAGACCTACTACCAAGAGCAAGAGCGGCACGTTCCCTACGAGGGATTCGACCATACGTAGAGCTATAGTCTCGCGCGAATTAAATGTTTGTCAGCGCCACTGCGCGGTTCGATCGGGAACCCGAAGACGACTGGTCCGCCACTCTTCCCCGTCCCGCGGAGTCTCCGGCGGCAGTAACCGGGGTCGATCGACCGAAAGTCGTCGACAGCGGCGCTCGAGGGCGACGAACGACTGTGGCCGAACTGTGACCGAAACTCGATACCAGACCGAAACGTTCGGGGAAAATTTTTGGTCCCAGAGACGAGAATTCGACTGAGCGCCCTCCATGAACCTTCGCCTGCGGATCGGTGCCGTCCTCGGCGTGTTCGTCGCGATCACGGCCGCGTTCGTCCTCGCGCTGCTGTGGGCCTACGGCGTCCTGTTACCGGGAGTCGTCGGCGGCACGATCGTCTACCTCCGGCACGGAGCCGCCGAGTTCGACCTCGTCCGGTTGCCGGTATCGCGCCTCACAGCGCTGGCGTTGATCGGCGGCTTCCTCGTGGCACAGACGTATTACGGCTATCAACGCGTTCTCGCCGGAACCCACGGCAGTACCGGTGACGAGGACCACGCCGTCGCTCGAACGGTGCGACAGCTGGCGATGCGAACCGACATCCCGGAGCCCGACGTCCGCGTCGTCGCCGACGAGACGGCAAGCTGTTACACCGTCGGCCGGCTCACCGACGCGACGATCGTCGTCACGACGGGGTTGGTCGAGTCCCTCGACGCCGACGAGCTCGAGGCGGTACTGGCCCACGAGATCGCCCACGTCGCCAACCGGGACGTGACGCTGATGACGATCACGACGCTGTTCCTCGAGGTCGCCGATCGAGCGTATCACGCGGCGCGGCTCGCGCGGCGCGCGCTGGTCGATCCCCGCGAGCTATCGGACGGCGGTCGGGTCGCGCTGTACTGGTTTCTCCCGCTGGTCGCGCTGACCTACGTCTTCGTCGCGCCCATCCTGTGGGTGTTCCCCGCCATCGCCGACTGGGCGACGCGAACGCTCTCGCAGACCCGGGAGTTCGCCGCGGACGCCGCGGCCGCCCGGATCACCGGAAACCCGATGGCCCTCGCGAGCGCGCTGGTGACCCTCGCCGAGACGGCCGGGACGCCGGAGACGGACCTCCGGACGGCCAAGACCCGCGCCCTGTGTATCGTCCCGAACGATCCCGTGACGGGCGAGGACACGACGTCATTACCTCGGATCCGACGGCCGACGACCGACGCGCGTCGCCGGGAGCGGGTGACCTCGTGGCTCGAGGCCACCACGCCGTCGGGACCGGTCGGCGGCGACGGCTCCGCGACCCACCCGCCCGTCGACGCCCGCGTGCAACGACTGTACGAGACGGCGGCCGAACTGGAGGGGCGAGCGTGACCGGAACGCGTCGGCTCCTGTTCGTGATCGGTTGCCTGTGCTGTCTGCTCGCGATCGCGAGCGCCCTTCCCGCGGCGGATCCGCGACTCGACGGTCCCGGTGACGGCGGCGGGGAGCCGGTCGCCGGCGACTGGGAGTCGATCGACGACCGGCCGGAGTTCAACGCGACGCCGGCGGAAGTCGACGACGAGACGACTGATTCGCCGCCGACGGACGATCACGATATCGAAATCGAGGGAGCGATCGAGCCAGGGAACGAGGTGACCGTCGATATCGGCCCTATCGGCCACTTCAGTACCAAAACGATCGCAGTGAACGGCGAAAACGTCACGGAAGCCGGAACGTTCGGCAGGAGCGAGATCACTGTCCCGTACGCCGAGGAGATGACCGTCGCGATCCACGAAGTGAACCGCTCGCGGACGTTCGACGTGCCGACCGGCGCGACGATCGAGACCAGCGGCGGGGCGGCACCGGCCCGAGATCTCGACATCTCGGCGACGGTCGGAGAGTCGCCGGTGACCGACGCGACGGTGACCCTCGACGGGGAGGCCGTCGCGACGACGGACGAAGACGGCGAAGCGGCGGTGACGATGCCGGAGACCGCCGGCCCGGTCGAGCTACACGTCGAGCGCGGCCCAGTGACTGGCGACCGGACCGTCGACGTCGCCGAACCGACGGTCGAGTTCATCTCACCGCTCTTGTTCCCCGGCTCGCCCGCTCCCGTCCAGGTCTCCGCTGGCGGAGAGGGAGTTTCGGACGCGACGGTCTCCCTCGAGAGCGGCGGGACGAAGACGACCGGCGACGAGGGGCGGACCCACATCTGGCTGCCGATCGGCGACGAGGCGACCGTCACGGTCGAGGTCGGCGAAGAGCGCGCGTCGGCGACCGTCGGAAACCTCTATCTCCGGCTGACGGCGGTCGTCGTGTTCGTGCCCGGCTTCGTCATCGGCGGCGTCGCGACATACCTCCGGCTGGTCGCGAACCGCGAGCGACGGCGCGGAACCGGAGCGACCGGTCTGTTCGTCGCGCTCGCGGACGTCCTCGAGGCCCTCGCCGACGCGCTCGGCGGGCTCTTCGGCGGGATCGGCGAGTTCAGTTGGCCGTCGATACAGCTCCCGACGATCTCGCTGCCGCGCCTCGAATTCGGCGGGGCCGGTCGCGGATTCCCGTCGCTCGGTCTGTCCCTCCCCTCGGTCGGCCGCGCGTTCGTGACCCTCCCGTCGCTGGGCTCGCTGGGTTCGCTCGGCCGGTCGTCGAGCGGCAGCGACGGATCGGTGCTCGCGGCCGTGTTCGGAACGGGCGACGACGAGTCCGACGAGCCGAGCGATTCCGTGGACGACGGCCCCGACCTCGCGGCCGAACCGCTCACTCCCCGCGGGCCTCGCGCGGAGATCCGCGCGGCGTGGCACGCGTTCCTCGACCGACTCGAGGTGGACGACCGCGAGACGGTGACTCCCGGCGAGGTGGCTCGCGACGCGCTCGCCGCCGGGTTCCCGGCGGAGAACGTGCGACGGTTGGTCGCGATCGTTCGCGACGTCGAGTACGGCGGCCGCGAGGCCTCCCCGGACCGAGTGGCGGCGGCGCGAGCGACGGTTCGGGACCTGCTCGACCACGATCCGGACGAGGAGGGTTCGGAATGAGTCGCCGCTCGTCACCGGGACCGTGGCAGCGACTGATGCGGCGACTCGAGGCCCTCGATTCGGAGGGAGTCGCGACGGCAGTGGTCGGTGCCGGTGCCCTCCTGGCGATCGGAGCGGTGATCCTCGGCGGCTTCCTGCCGTCCGTGCGACCGCTTACCGTGATACTGTATCCGTTCGCGACGCTGTTTCCGGTACTCGGAGCCGCGATCGCCGTGGGCGCGTGCTGGTGGGCGTGGACCGCCGACCGATCGGACGGCTCGCAGTTGCTCGAGGGGCCGCCGCCTGAAGCGGGAGACACCGACGCAGAGCAGTCGGTCGGCCGCGAGACGGAGTGGGACCTCCTCGCCGCCGGGGGCGGCCGGTATCGCTGTCGTCGGAACGAGTCGGCCGCGGCCGTTCGCCGACGGCTCGTCGACGGTGCGGTCCGCGTCGTCACGACGAAACGCGGACTCGCGACCGACGCGGCCCGCGAGGCCATTCTGGCGGGGACGTGGACCGACGATCCGGTCGCCGCCGCGTTCCTCGCCGAGGACCTCACGCAGCCGCCCCGCGAACGGCTGCGCGCCGCGGTCGACCCCGGGGCGGCGTATCACCGCCGCGTCCGTCGCACGCTCGCGGCGATCGAGGCGCTCGACGACGGCACGGCCCGGAGCGAGGGGGTGGACCGATGACCGGACGGACCGTCGAACGGGTCGCGGACAGCGACTGGGCCGTCGCCGCGACGCTCGCCTTCGCTGGACTGGGCATCGCCGTGGGGAGTCAACTCCTCGTCGCCGCCGCCACCCTCCCGCTGTGGTACGTCGCCGCGGCTGTCCTGGGAAGCGATCAGTCGGCGATGGTGCGCGTCCACCGCCGCGTTGTGGTTCACGACGCCTCGAGCGAGGCAGTCGGTACTGACGAGACGTCTCGATCCGACGCAGGGGCGATAGCCGGCGACCCCGGGGACACCGCGACCGTGCGGACGACCGTCCGAAACGCTGGCTCGGAGACGCTCGTCGATCTGCGCGTCGTCGACGGCGTTCCCGACGCGCTGCCGGTCGTCTCCGGCTCGCCGCGCGCCTGCGAGACGCTCGAGCCCCTCGCGGAGACGACTCTCGAGTACGAGGTCGAACTCCGGCGCGGCGAGCACGCGTTCGGCGACGCAACGGTGCGAACGCGCGATATCACGGGCACGGTCGCCGAGACCTGGACGGCGAGCGTCGACGGCGACGACGCGATCCGCTGTTCGTCCGCCGTCGAGACGGTGGGGCTCGGCGACGGGACGAACGACTACGCGGGCGAGGTCCCGACCGACGAGGGCGGCAGCGGCCTCGAGTTCTACGCCGTCCGCGAGTATGAGCCGGGCGATCCGGTGCGCTCGATCGACTGGCGGCGGTACGCCGGCACGCGAGAGCTGGCGACCGTCGAGTACCGCGCCGAGCGAGCGACGCGGATCGTCTGTATCGTCGACGCGCGGCCGAATCAGTTCCACGCGGCGACGACCGACGGGGTGCCCGCGCTCGAGCGCTCGGCCGACGCCGCCGAGCGGACGTTCGAGACGCTGGTAGCCGCGGGCCATCCGACCGGCATCGTCGGTATCCACGACCAGCGGCTGACGAGCGTCGCGCCGGGAACCGGTCCCGCGACGAGGCGGGAAGCGACGGCGCTGCTGGACGCGATGCAGACGCAGACGGACTCCGATCACGGGTCGTACACCCGGACGCAGACGGACGATCCGACCGCGGCGCTCTCCCGGACGCTTCCCGGCGAGGCGCAGGTGTACCTCTTCTCCTCGTTCGTCGACGACGAGCCCCTCGAGCTCGTCGAGGCGCTCCGGGCGCGAGGGTACGCCGTTCGCGTCGTCTCTCCCGACGTCACCGCCGACGCCGACGACGTCGCGACGCGACTGACGGCCCTCGAGCGGGGGACGCGCCTCGCTCGCGCCCGTGCGACCGGGGCTCGCGTCCTGGATTGGAATCGAGAGCGATCGCTCGGCGTGTTACTCCGCGACGCCGTCGGGGAGGTGGCGACCCGATGAGCGTCCCGGACGACCGGGTTCCGACGACCGTCGGATGGGGGATCGCGATCGCCGCTCTGGTCGGCGCGACCGCGTTGGCCGTCCGCGAGCCGATGGTCGCAGTCGGCGTCCCCGTCGGATTCGGTCTCGCGGCGGCAATCGGAGCCGTCGGCGGGTCGTACCGGCGCGTCGCGATCGGGGCCGCGCTGTTGCCGGTCGCCGTCCTCGCCGGCGTCGCGGTCGTCGGCCTCGCGGGCGCGCCGGTGGCGAGTCTCTCGGCCGCCATCGGAGTGGGTCTCGGTGTCGCCGTCTGCGGTGCCGTCCTCGGTCAGCCGACGCCGACGGCGCTCATGCGAACGGGCGGGGCCGCACTCTGTTCGGCGGTCCTCGCCGGCGGGGGTACACTACTCGCGCTCGGCATCGATTCGGCGGGCGGGACGCGGGCGGTACTTGTCGCGGCCCTGTGGCTCACCGGCGACGGCGTCTCCGGACTGCTCGTCGCACTCGTCGTCACCCCCGTCGCGGTCGCGTGTGCCCTCTTCGTGGTCCCGCCCGCGGCGATTACCGTCCCCTCGAGGTACGACTCGTACGTCGCGAGCAGAACCGCGCTCGCGAAGCTCGCCGGGTTCGCGGCCGCGCTCGCGGTCGTCGGGCTGTCGGTACTGCTGGTGCTCTCCTCGCTCGTCCCGGCGCTCGAGCCCGTCCTCGAAGCGGTTACCGACAGCGTCGCGGTCCGCGGACTGCTCGCGGCCGTGACCGGGGCGGCTCTCGTCGTCGCCGCGGTGGCGGTCGCCGTCCGAGGCGCGTGGGTACAGCGAAGCAACCGACGGAACGCCGCCGTCGCGGTCGTCGCAGGCTCGATTCCGGGAGTGGGACTGCCGTTCGCGATAGCGATCGGCGTCGGGGGGACCGAGACGATGCTCGTCGCGACGCTGTTCGGTGCGACGGCCGTCGTGCTCGGCATCGGCTGGCTGGCGGCCTGGCTCTACGAGGGCGCAGTCGGACGGGACGAGGCGCCGAGTCCCGCCACCGCGGTCGCCGCCGCGCTCGCCGCGGGCGGTATCGTCAGCGGTGCGAGCGTCGATACCGTGACGCTCGGCCTCGAGACGGTCCGGGCGGGCGCGGCGACGTTCGTCCCGATCGCGGCCGCGCTGTTCGCGTACGACGTCGGTCGCTACGGGCGGACGCTGGCCAGCGAGATCGGCGCCGAGGCGTCCCGCCGGCCACAGCTCGTGCGACTCGGCTGGAGCGGCGGCGTCGCGGCCGTCGGCGTCCCCGTCGCGGCGCTCGGGCTGGCGGGGGCGACGGTGCTCGCGCCGACGCTGTCAGTGCCGGCGACCGCGGGCGTGGTCGTTGCCGTGGCCGCAGTCGTCGTCGGAACGTGGGCGTTAGTCCGCTGACGGCGGCTCCATTGCCGGGACGTCACACGTCTCGAGGACGGCGTCGATGACCGCGCGCCGGGAGACCCCGTCGACGCTCGCTTCCGGGGTCAACACGAGCCGATGGGCGAGCGCGGGGCCGGCGATCCGTTTGACGTCTTCCGGGACGACGTACTCGCGGCCCTCGAGGGCGGCACGGGCGCGGCTGACCTCGAACAGTCGCTGGACGCCGCGGGGCGAGACGCCGACGTCGACGCGGCCGTCGGTCCGAGTGGTCCGACAGAGCTCGCCGATGTAGTCGCGGACCGGGCCCTCGACGGTGATCTCTTCGGGAACGGCCTGAAGTTCGAGCACTCGCTCGCGATCGACGACCGGTTCGACGGTCGGGTCCGGGCGATCGCGGTCCGCCCGGCGGTCGATCAACTCGCGCGTTCCCTCGGCGTCGGGATAGCCGAGCGACGTCTTCACCATGAATCGGTCGCGCTGGGCTTCCGGCAGTTCGAAGGTACCCTCCTGCTCGACCGGGTTCTGCGTCGCGATGACGACGAAGGGGTCGGGGAGGTCGTGGGTCTCGCCGTCGACGGTCACCTGTCCCTCTTCCATCGCTTCCAGCAGCGCGGACTGGGTCTTCGGCGGCGCGCGGTTGATCTCGTCGGCGAGCACGACGTTCGCGAACACCGGGCCCGGGGTGAAGTGGAACTCGCCGGTCTCCTCCTCGAAGACGTACGAGCCGGTGATATCGGCGGGCATCAGGTCCGGCGTGAACTGGATCCGGGAGAACTCGAGGCCGAGCGCGGTCGCGAACGAGCGCGCGGTGAGCGTCTTGCCCGTTCCGGGCACGTCCTCGAGCAACACGTGTCCGCGGGCGAGCACGCCGGCGGTGACTTCCTCGAGGACGGTTCGATCGGCCACGACTGCGGAGAGGATCTCGTCGACGACGGCCTCCGTCGTCGCCGCGGCGTCGGGGACTGACATACCGATAGCGGCCCCTCCGTGAACTTATATCTCACGACGTCCGACACGATCGAGAGGGAGCGCAGCGCTCGAGCGGGCGAGCTAGTCGTCCGATTCGGTATCGAACCCGTCGCTCGTCGGTCCGCTCCGGTAGACCGCATAGAGGACGATCACCGCGATCAGGAAGTCGAAGCCATGCTCGACGAGATGGTGGACCGTCATCGGGACGAGTCCGAGGACGGTTCCCAGCCCGGTCACCGAGCGGACGACGAGCACGCCGAGGACGACCGTGATCAGCAGATAACGGAGCGTCCGACGCCGGGAGTAAGCGACGACGCCGGCGACGAACAACACCGTCGTTCCCAGCACTGCGAGAGCGATCACGCAGACGAGAACGGGCGCGAGTTGGGGATCCAGCCACTCGCCGGCGATCGACAGTGCGAGCACCATGCAATCGATACCCGTACTCGGGCGGACGTCCACCTATTCGCTTCGGTGTCTCCCGGCGGGAGACGACTCGGATCGCCATCGCACCGACGCCCCGTCCGGATCGACCGACGCTGACCGCTCGGCAAATTCGTCTCGAGACGGGGGAATAACAGGGTCAGAACCGCTAATACCGGACGTCCCGACAGGTGCAGGCACGCTCGTTTTACTCGAAAGGGGGCTATCGTGACGTGAGGAAAACATGAGTGACACACCGAATACCGAAACCGGCCGGAACGCTCGGACCGACTACGATGCCCTGAACACGGACGCGATGCAGTGGGTGAGTGCCCTCGTCGCGCTAATCGGGCTCTACATCGTCGCCTCGCCGTTCATCCTCGAGTCCACGGACGCGGCGATCTGGAACGACACGCTCGTCGGGACGGCGATCTTCCTGACCGCCGGCTACAACTTCTACCGGCTGTCGAAGGATCGGCTGGCGAGCGTCGGCGTCGCATCGCTGGCCGTCCTGCTCGGCCTGTGGGCGCTCGTTTCACCCAGTTTCATCGAAATGGGGAGCAACGAACTCGCGACCGGGACCGCGATCTCCGGGCTGGCCGTCGCCGCCCTCTCGGCCTACAACGCCTACGCGAACAGGAAGGCGGACACGCCCGAACAGACCCGGGCTCGAGCCTGAACCGAACGGTCGCTTTTTTCGATGCGAGCGGGTCGAGTCGACTCTGAACGGGACAGAGATATATCCAGCCACGGTATGCCGAGACTGTAACTCCCACTCACCGTTTATATCGTACTCGAGCGTAGGCGACCGTGCATGACGGAAGTCACGATCACGACGACGGACGGTCTCGAGGGACGAGAGGTAACGGCGTATCGCGGAGTGATTTCGGGCGAAGCGGTCATCGGTGCGAACGTCGTCAGCGACATCGCCGCCGGCATCCGGGACGTCGTCGGCGGACGGAGCGGCTCCTACGAGAAGAAGATCGAAAAGGGGCGAACGGAAGCGATCGCCGACCTCGAGGCCGAGGCGGCGGAGCTGGGTGCCGACGCCGTCGTCGGCGCGACGTTCGATTACGAGGAGATGGGAGAGGGAATGCTGTGGGTCAACCTCTCGGGAACCGCCGTCGAGACGCGCCGCTCGGACGAGTAGCGACGGGTCATTTTCACCGCTGCGTTCGCGACGGCGACCGGGATCGCTGGAGCCGTATGCGTCGTACCAGTATCGGTTTCGGGACGATCGCCGCTCGCGAACCCGGGGCTCACACTCGAGCGAACGATACTCGGAGAGCGCGGCTCGTCGTCAGCCGCAGTTATCATCTGCGAACTCGTGCCCAACGTTCCCGAGGGTTGGGAACGCGCGAAACCCGTTATATACGCCCTGGTGCTAGCAACGGGTACGTCCCAGTAGGGCCCACCATGGAAGAGCAATGACCGACACTCGACAACAGATTCAAGCACACATCGGCGCGAACGCCGGCGTCCACTTCAACGAACTCGTCAGAGAGTCCGACTTCGCGCCGGGGCAAGTCCAGTATCACGTCCGGCGGCTGCGCGAGAACGGGCGACTCGTCCGCGAGGAGTTCTACGGCCGCACCCACTACTACCCGCCGACGTACGACGAGTGGGAACGGGCCGCACTGGCGCTGTTCCGTCGGGAAACCGCCCGCGAGATCGTCGTCTACCTGATCGAGCACGAGCCGGCCGGCCCCGGAGCGATCACCGACGCCCTCGACATCGCTCGCAGCACGCTCGAGTATCACGTCGATCGGCTGGTCGAGCACGGCCTCGTCGAGAAGCGCTACGACGAGGGAAACCGAGTCATCCTCGAACTCGCGGAGCCCGAAGCGACGGGCCGGCTGCTGACGACGGTGACGCCGACGGTGCCGGACCGACTCGTCGATCGGTTCACGCGGCTTGTCGACGAGTTGCTCGCGGGCACGCGGGAGTCACAGTAGGGCGCGACTCGCCGCTTCTGCTTACTGCATTCCCGGTTCGTTCTCGAGTCGGTCGTAGTGGTCGTTCATGACCGAGAGCGTCGCGATCAGCGCGCCGAGGACGACGGGGCCGTAGAACAGCCCCATGACGCCGAAGGCGTAGACACCGCCGAGGACCCCGAGGATGATGACGGCGGGGTTGAGTTCGGCGTAGCGATCGACGATGACGGGCCGGAGGTAGTCGTCGGAGAGGCCGACGACGATCACGCTGTATCCCAGCAGTCCCGCGGCGAGCAGCGGCTCGCCGGTCAGGAAGAGGTAGATCACGGCCGGCCCCCACACCAAGAACGACCCGATCAACGGGATCAGCGAGAGGATGATCATGATGAACGTCCAGAACGCGGCGTTCGGAATACCGGTCGCGAGCAGTCCGAGTCCGGCGATGGACCCCTGGATGATCGCGATCAGGACGTGCCCGGCGAGGACGGCCCACATGACCTCGTCCAGTCGCTGGTAGAAATCGTCCTGCGCGTCGTCCGGAAGCGGCGTCAGGTCCCGCATCCAGGCCAGGAGATCGTCGCCGTCCTTGAGCAGATAGTAGAGCAGGAAGATGGCGAGTCCCAGTCCGATCAGGACGTGCGTGATCGCGCTGAACCACTCGGTCGAGCGACCGAGCACTACCGACCCGATATTCTGTGCGGTGTCGGCGAGTACCGACGGCAGGTCGACGCTCTGTCCGGTCTGTTCCTCGATCGCCCGCTCGAGTTCGCTCATCTCCAGCGAGTCGGTGTTGACCTGCTCGAGGAGCCGCCGGGCGTCACTGGCGACCGCCGCGACGATGACGATGAGCGGGACGACGAAGCCGGCAACCGCGAGCAAGACGAGTACGCCCGCGGCGATCACCGGCGACACCTGCCGCTCGAGGCGCTCTTGGACGGGATAGAGGACGTACGCGATGAGGATCGCACCGAGGATGTACTGGGAGAACGGGAGGACGAGCAGTAACGAGAGGTACGCAAAGAGGGCGACGAGGACGAGAAGAAATCCCTTGCTGAGATTCACGCCCATTATTTCCGGTCACATCGGCATAAAACCACGGCCTGAACCTGTCTCCACTCCGGACTGTCGTGTGTACCCGTCACACGGCTTCAAGGGTCTGCTTCGTGAATTTCGAACCGAATGTCGACTCAGCTCGATCCCCTCTCGCTCTCGGCCGATCTCCTGTATACGGTCAAGACCGAGGGCGACGCCGATCCGCTGCGGGAGCACCTGGCGTCGGTCGAGCGATCGCAACTGGAGCGGGCGCTCGCCAGCCGCGAGAGCAAACTTTCGTTCTGGCTCAACTGCTACAACGCCTACGCCCAGTTGCTGTTAGAGGAGGAAGAGCCCGACCTGGGCGAGGGCGGACTCCTCGACAGCTGGAAGTTCTTCGCGCGCGATCAGATCCCCGTGAGCGGGGTCTGGCTGAGCCTCAACGATATCGAACACGGGCTGCTCCGCAGTTCGAAGCAGCCGTGGGGTTTCGGCTACCTCCCGCGGCTGTTTCCCTCCTCGTTCGAACGCCGGTTCCGCCTCGCGGAGTGCGATCCGCGGATCCACTTCGCGCTGGGACACGGCCTCGAACACTGCCCGCCGATCGCGGTCTACTCGCCGCGAGACGTCGACGAAGAGCTCGATATCGCGATCGAGTGGTTCCTCGAGGAGAACGTCAGCTACGACGACGCGGAAAACACCGCGACGGTCCCGCGACTGTTCCGGCAGTACCGCGGTGATTTCGGCGGCAAACGCGGGATCGTCGATTTCCTCCGAGAGTACAACGCCGTCCCGAACGGTACCACACCCGCGCTCGAGTACGAGCGGGTCGACCACTCCGCGGAGCTCGACGTGGATCTCGAGGCCGACGACGTTCGGCCGTAGTTCGCCGAGGGGCCGTCGGCGCGCTTACTCGAGCCGCTGAATGCTCGCCGTCGGTGCGCTGCGCATCACGCTCCGGGCCGCTCGTTCGGCGTTCGATCGCGAGCTGTACCCCTCGCCGCTGTCGGCGACGATGTTCCCGTTCCAGTGGACGAGCCGCCAGCGCCACTGACCGCCCTTGTCCTCGTAGACCTCGAAGCGGCTGGTCCGGCCGGAGTCGGCCGTCCGGTCGGCAGTCGCGTCGGCCTCCTCGTCGGCCGTCACCGCCGTTTCGTCCGTCTCGCCGGCGTCCTCGCCCTCGCCGTCGCCGCGGTCCGCGATTCCTTCGAGGGGCATCACCGCCGCCGCGGGATCGACGTCCGCCGAGTCCGCCTCCGCACCGCGTTCGGCGGACTCGTCGACCGAAGCGGTCTCGGAAGACTCGGCCGACTCGGTGGACTCGGCGCTCGAGTCGAGATCGGAGACGCGAACGCTCGAGCCGTCGGGATCGTCCCACTCGAGTTCGACCTCCAGTTCGCCGACCGGCGGCTCGGCGTCGGAATCGCACTCGGCCTCGAACTCGGCGACGACGCGCTCCGGGACGGCGATCCTGACGGTCCGGTCCTCGCCGTTCAGGCGGACTGGCCGCCCGGATTCGAAAGCAGTCGCGAACTCGCGGAAGACGGCGGCGAGCTCCGCGCGGTCGTACGCCCGCTCGAGTTCGAACTCGTCCCCGTCGACCGCGTCCGATTCCTCCGGTCGGTCCGTATCGTCCGGCGAGTCGCTCATAGGGGAGCGTACGGCCGACTGCGAGTTAATATTTCGCACTGCCCGTGCGGGATAGCAACTGGCCGTCCGTTCGGGAGCGGAACGGACCGTCCGTTCGAGATCGCAACGGGCGTCGACCGCGCGGACTGTCGGAGCGTTTTTGTCGCCGCGCTGTCTTCGCTCGCCCGTGACTTCACGCGACTGGCGCGCCGACCGAGAGGCCGTCTTCGACCGCGACGCGTTCACGTGTCGCCACTGCGGGACCGACGGCGGCGACGACGAACCGGCGACGCTCCGCGCCTACCCCGTCGGCGACGTCCCTCTCGAAGGCGATGTTCACGAGAGCGCGCTCGTTACGGTTTGCGACGAGTGCTTTGCGACGCTCGAGTCTCCGCGGGCGACGGACCCGCTCGCGACCGACGAGCTGTTTCACCTCGTCCGAGAGACCACCCGACTGCAGGGGACGACCATCTCGGCGGTCGCCGACTTCGCGTCGCTCGCGACGTCGCTCCCGTCGACCCTCGAGTCCGCCCTCGAGGAGGGGACCGACGCCGACGTCGGCGAATCGGTGTCGGAGTACCGCCGAGTCAGACGCGACATTCTGCTCGCCGTCGCCGTCGTCGACGCCCGACTCGAGCGACTCGCCGCGCTCGACGACGACGCGTACGATCCGGCGATTCAACGGGCGCTCGCGGCCTTTTCCGACACCGCGGCCGACCTGCAATCGACGCTGCGCGAGGTCATCGCTCTGAACGAAACGGTCGCGCTCGGCTTCGATCGGTGTCAGGGCTGTTTCGACCCGCTCGAGGGGGAAACGTGTGCGACCTGCGGACTCGCGGCTCGCGAGACGGCAGCGTGGCGGGAGGACGACGGCACGCTCGCGTTCGAGCAGTTGTTCGCGACGATCAACGAGCGGCTCCAGGGAGCCTCCGAGACGACCGAGACGCTGACCGACCGGACGACGACGCTGGCCGAGCGGCTCACGGCGTAGCGGACCGCGCCGGTCGGCCGTTCGCGGTGCGCGATCGTCAGGTGTCGGTGGGTTCGCTCGAGCGGAAGTTCGTGATCGTTTCCTCGGTCACGCCGTCGCGGGAGAAGACCGTGACGATGTCGTCCGGTCGAATCGTCGTGTCGCCGTGGGGCGTCAGGACGGTATCGTCCCGTTCGATCGCGATGACGAGCGTATCGTCGGTGAACGTTTCGCGACGGGCCGCTTCCTGGAGACTCATGCCGGCGATCGGGGCGTCTCGATCGACCGCTACCTCGGCGACCTCGGCGTCGCCCGAGAGGCTGATGAAGTCCGTGAGCATGGCCTCTCGTGTCTCGTTTCCGGGGCCGAACGGCGCGTACGCTTGCGTCGTTTCGTTCTGGACGAGGACCTCGTCTTCGATCTCGAGCCCGAGGTCCGAGAGGGACCGGGCGATCCGACGGAGGTCCTCGGTGTCGGTCCCGACCGCGAGCACGTGCAGGTTCCGGCGGCCGGTCAGCAACTCTCGGATGTTGATCACGCCGGGGATTATCTGCGCCTGTTGCGCGATCGATTCGCGCTCGGAGACGGGAGCGTTGCACATGAAGAGGTTCG
Source organism: Natrinema amylolyticum (assembly GCF_020515625.1). Taxonomy (NCBI): domain Archaea; kingdom Methanobacteriati; phylum Methanobacteriota; class Halobacteria; order Halobacteriales; family Natrialbaceae; genus Natrinema; species Natrinema amylolyticum. The sequence goes on along the minus strand of NZ_JAIWPJ010000002.1, from coordinate 104,665 downwards.
TGAGATGGCCCTCCGCTCGTTCGAAATCGATGTTCGCGTGATAGCCGGTTATCACGCCGTTGTCCTCGAGTTGTGCGATCCGGTTTCGAACCGTTCCGGGAGAGACGTTCACTTCCTCCGCGATCGTCGGGGCCGAGATGGTTCGAGCGTCGTCCATCAGCGCGTAGATGATTCGTCGATCGATCTCGTCGAGTCGGGCGTCCATACCGGATGGTAGCGCGTCCTCCGCTATATGCTGCGCTGATTCGCCCAACTATAAGAAAAATGTCTAATTTCAGTAATGCGCAATATATCTCTTCGAAATTAAGCTATCAGTAATCCGATCGAGTATTTTATGCTTCTTCGGGGGAAGGGTCGGACTGATGAGCGCGTATCAGTTCGCAGTGGGAGCGGCGATTTCGGGAGGGACGGCGCTATCCGCAGGAGAGGACTCGTTCGGGGTCGATCGAAACGGAGGGCGGGCCGATGGCTAGCTCCCTCTTCGAGACGGTCCTCGTCCCGATCGCGAGCGAGCGAGACGCCGAGAACACGTCGCAGGCGATCCTGCGAGAGATCACCGACCACGAATCAGCAGTGCACGTCGTCCACGTCATCGAGAAAGCCGGTGGCGCTCCCGACAAAGCCGGCGTCGAACAGCGAGAAGAACGTGCCGAACGCATCTTCGAACGCGTCGAAACCGAACTGGCCGACGAACCCGTCGTCCTCGAGACCGAAATCCTGTACGGGACCGACGTCGCGACGGCGATACTGGAACACGCCCGGCGGCTCGACGCGACGTCGATCGTCTTCACTCCCCGCGGCGCGAGCCGGTGGAAGAAGTTACTCTCCGGGGACGTCGCACAGAAATTGCTCTCGAACACCGATCGACCGCTGCTCGTCCTTCCGCCGGGGGATACCGATGAGTGACGACGAACTCGCCAAGGACCTGGGGCTGCTGTCCGCGCTCGCGATCGGGATGGGGACGATGATCGGCGCGGGTATCTTCGTCCTCCCCGGCGCTGCCGCTCAGGAGGCCGGTCCGATCGTCGTCGTCTCGTTCGTCATCGGCGGCGCGATCGCGATGGTCAACGCCCTCGCGGTGAGCGAACTCGGGACGGCGATGCCGAAAGCCGGGGGCGGCTACTACTACGTCAACCGGGGCCTCGGCCCGCTGTTCGGTTCGATCTCCGGCATGGGTGACTGGATGGGGTTGGCCTTCGCCTCGGCGTTTTACTGTATCGGCTTCGGTGGCTATCTCACCGATCTGCTGGCCGGGACGATGCTCGCCCTGCCGACGCTCGAGGCCGGCCTGTTCGCGGTTTCAGACATCCAACTCGGCGCGCTGATCGCCGGACTGCTGTTCGTCGGCGTCAACTACGTGGGCGCGAAGGAGACCGGTGGCGTCCAGACTGTCATCGTCACGGTCCTGCTCGGCATTCTCACCGTGTTCGCCGCGACCGGCTTCCTTCACTTCGACTGGGGGACGCTGACGACCGACGGCTTCGCGCCGACCGATCAGGGGTACGGCGCGGTCCTCCCCGGAACCGCCCTCGTCTTCGTCTCCTTCCTCGGCTACGCGAAGATCGCGACCGTCGCGGAGGAGTTGAAAGATCCCGGTCGAAATCTGCCGATCGCCGTCATCGGCAGCGTTGCCGTCGTGACGCTGATCTACGCGATCCTCGTCGGGACGATGGTCGGCATCGTCCCCTGGAGCGCGCTGGACGACAGCGTCCCCGTTTCGCAGGTCGCCGAAATCACGTTCGCCGGGATCCCCGTCCTCGACGCGGTCGGCGTGACGCTGATCTCGCTTGCGGCGATGCTCGCGACGGCCTCGAGCGCCAACGCGTCGATCCTCTCGTCCGCCCGCATCAACTTCGCGATGGGCCGCGACAAGATCGTCACCGACAGGCTCAACGAGATCCACCCCACGTACGCGACTCCGTACCGTTCGATCCTGCTGACCGGCAGCGTCATCATCGTGTTCATCGTCGCGCTCGGGCAGGACCTCGAGATCCTGGCCAAGGCGGCGAGCGTGCTCCACCTGATCGTCTACGGCCTGATGAATCTCGCGCTGATCGCGTTCCGGCAGGCGGACGTGCCCGACTACGACCCAGACTTCCGAGTGCCGTTCTATCCGGTGACGCCGATCCTCGGCGCGGTGCTCTCCTTCGGGCTCATCGGCTTCATGGATCCGATCGAGATCGGATTGAGCCTCGCCTTCGTCGCCGTCGCGGTCGTGTGGTACGCGCTGTACGCGCGCTCGAGGACGCCGCGACAGGGCGTCCTCGGCCAGTACATCCTCGAGCGCGCCGAGGAGATGCCGGACGTCGCAGTCTCGGCGGCCAGTGCGGCCAGACCAGACGGTTCGGGCGAGTACCGCGTGCTGGTCCCGCTGGCCAACCCCCGGACCGAGCGACACCTGATCGAGTTCGCCAGTACGCTCGCCGCCGAACGGGACGGCGTCGTCCACGCGGTCCACGTCGTACAGGTCCCCGACCAGACGCCGCTCGAGCGCGGTGCCGAACAGCTCGAGCGGATCGACGCCGAGTCCGCGAAACTGCTCGAGCAGGCGCGCGAACACGCGGCGGAGTACGACGCGCCGATCGAGACGACGACGATCGTCTCTCACCGCTCGTTCGAGGAGGTGTTCGACGCCGCCCGCGAGCACGACGCCGATCAGGTCGTGATGGGGTGGGGCGAGGACCGGCCATGGGCCGCCGGTCGCGCCGAGCAACCGCTCGACGAACTCGCCCACGACCTCCCGTGTGACGTCCTCGTGTTGAAAGACCGGGGCTACGATCCCAGCCGGATCCTCCTGCCGACCGCCGGGGGCCCGGACTCGGAACTCAGCGCCGAAATCGCGAGCGCGCTGCGCTCGGCGACGGGGGCCTCGATCGACCTGCTCCACGTCGTCGACGACGAGAGCGAGCGTGAGGCCGGCGAGGCGTTCCTCACTGAGTGGGCCGCCGATCACGACATCGGGGACGCCGTGCTGACGGTCGACACCTCCGGCGACGTCGAGAGCGCGATCGCCCGCGAGGCCGCCGACGAGACGCTCGTGATCATCGGCGCGACCGAACGCGGCCTCCTCTCCCGACTCATCCGGGGCTCGCTCGTCTTCGACGTCGTCGACGACCTCGAGTGCTCCGTGCTGCTCGCCGAGCGACCGACCGATCGATCGCTACGCGAACGGCTGTTCGGTCGCTCGAGAGACGAGGAGTAACGGGCCGTCGCTCGACCCCCGACGGTCGGATCGGGTCGCGTCTAACCGCGACGGCCGGGTCGTGTCGAACCGCTACAGCTGGGTCGCGGCCTCGAGCGAGAGGTCGATCGCGCGGCCGACGTTGTTCTTGGCCTTCTCGGGGAGTTCGTCGTCTTCGGTGTCGGTTCCCTTCTGCGTGCCTTCGACCAGGTTGCCGTCGACGGTACAGATCGCGCCGGCGCGCAGGCCCTTGCGGCGGGCCAGCGAGAAGACGGCGGCGGCCTCCATCTCGACGGCGAGCATGCCGGCGGCCTCCCAGTCGTCGACGGCCTCGTCGGTCTCGGCGTAGTAGGCGTCGTCGGAGGCGATCGGACCGACGTGGACGGCCTCGTCGTTCGCCTCGGCGGCGTCGACTAACGCCGACAGCACGTCGTAGTCCGGCACGGCGGGGTACTCGGCGGCCTCGTAGCGCTTGGTCGTCCCCTCGTTTTTCGCCGCGCCGGTCGCGACGATCATGTCGCCGATCTCGATTCCCGACTGGAGCGCCCCGGTCGTCCCGACGCGGACGAACGTCTCGACGCCGACGTTAGCCATCTCTTCGATCGCGATCGCGGCGGAAGGACAGCCGATCCCGGTCGAACAGATCGTCAGCTCACGGCCCTCGTAGGCGGCGTTAACGATCTTGTACTCTCGGTTCTGTGTGATTGTCTCCGACTCGTCGCAGTGGTCAGCGATGCGGTCGACCCGTCCGGGATCGCCCGGAATGAGCGCGATATCCGTCAGGTCACCGTCGTCGACCAACAAGTGTGGCTGCGTCGCCATACCAGCGGATTCCGCGGGCGGTGAGAAAAAAGGTTCGAGGAGCGACCGACTCGTCCGGCGATCCTCGACGCCATCCCGTCCCCCGCGTCGGACCGACGACCCGACCGCCGACCGTCAGTCGGTCGGACGGACGTCGACGCGCTCGGGTCGGATCGTGACCACCGCGTCATCGATCTCGAACTCGACTAGCCCCGTCGCCCGGTCATTGCCGCGGTTCGTCTCGGCGAAGAGGCTGTCGAGTGCGTCCGGATCGATGTAATCGTAGAGCTGCGTACTGGTCCCAGTGATATCGTCACCGAAATACTGGGCCAGTGCCATCGCAGCGGCGATACTCGGCGGTTCATCTGCTTGTCGCTCGTATCGGACCGGCCGTCTGAGACCGCATCCGTGCGAGTCGTTTACCCTTCCTTCCGTCATGTCTCTCAGTCACGAGATCGTGACTATCTACTCGAGTGGCCAACGTCCCCACGCATATAACTACCGTCAGACGACACCCGGTGAGAATCGCAGGACTGCGGACCAGTCGCGAGTTCACGAGACCCATATGAACTCACCGGTCACGCTCGGCGTGCGAGAACGTCCTCGACCGCCGCGATCGTCGGCGCGCTCCGTGCGCCGTCTCGGCCCGCGGTCAGCGCACCGCAGGCGTTTCCATACGCGAGCGCGCGGTCGATATCGCCTCCCTCGAGCCACGTCGCGAGAAAGCCGGCGGCGAAGGCGTCGCCCGCACCGGCGGTGTCGACGGGGTCGACGTCGAACCCCGCGTGAACGACGGTCCGGTCCGGCGCGTACGCTTCCGCGCCGTCGGCTCCGCAGGTGACGACGACGATCCCGTCGTCGATCGCGTCGGTCCGATCGTCCCCGAACAGCCCCGTCGCTTCCCGGTCGGTCACGAAAACGATATCCGCGAGCGCGAGCGCCTCGTCGTACTCTCGGTCCCCGAGTCGACGGCCGGGGTCGAAACTGACGGAAATCCCCGCGTCGCTCGCGATCCGTGCGATCGCAGCGGCCGTCTCGGGCCGTTGCCCCGTGAGGTGAACGTGATCGGCCGCTCGAACCCGCTCCGACTCGATCCCGTCGGGCGTGACCGCCTCGTTGACCCCGTCGTTGCCGAGTATCGCGACCTCGCCCGTCTCGTCGACAAGGAGGTACTTGACGGCCGTTTCGGCCCCCTCGACCACGCGCACGCCGGACAGCGAGACGCCCGCGGCCTCGAGTTCGCGACGGGCGAGCAGCCCGTGATCGTCGTCCCCGACGCTGCCGATCAGCCCGGTCTCGACCTCGAGCCCGGCGAGCGCGGCGGCGACGTTGGCGGCGCTGCCGCCGCCGGACTGACGCTGCGATCGGATCGACGCCTCGCCGTCGGGTTCGGGGAACCTGTCGACGCGGAGGGTCACGTCCCAGTTGACGTGGCCGGCAGCGAGTACCGTGACCGAATCCATTCGATGCTCCGGGAAGACGGCCTCGAGCGGCAAAAATCTAGGTGACGGCGGGGCGTCCGGTCGCGGGAACTCGCGGCTCAGCCGACGGTGAACAGCAGCGTGTTGTGGACGGCCGGCCCGAGGCCGACCGCGGCGACCAACGCGAGGACCGTCCGGGCCTGCTGGGGCTGTTCCTCGACGTACTCGCGGAAGAGACCGAGGATGACCATCGCGAGGGCGACCTTGACGAGGACGAACAGCCAGCCGGCACCGATGTACTCGGCGGTCGGCAGCGCCTCGCCGGCCTCGAGGAGCAACAGAGAGAGCGGCACGTCCTCACTGGCTGCGAGGACGTCGTAGCCGATCGCGGTCGTGACGCCGTCTAACGTGTGCCCGAAGACGACGAGCGCCCCCGTCGCGCCCGTGGTCGCCGCGACGTCGGTGAACCAGAGACTCAGTGTGACCCAGGCGACCGCGGTGACGATGCCGGCGACGACGACGGCGATGACCGGCCAGAACGGCGTGATAGTCCCGGTCTCGGCGCTGAGAAAGATCGCAAAGAAGGCGAAAACGGTGAAAAACGCCGTTCCGGCGATTCCGACGAACCGGGAGATCGTTCGCTGGAGCCCGCCGACGTGGAGGAAGACGGCGACGATCCAGACGGCCCCCGCGACGATCGCCGTCACCCCGTATACCATCGGTGCGGTAAACAGCGACTCGATACTCGGCGGGAACGCGGCCAGCTTGTAGAGAACGTGGAGAGTCGCACCGAACATCATCCACGGGGCGAACGCGATGACCGTTCGATCGGTCACCGGCGGCTCGAGCGCCCACAACAGCGCGACGACGCTGCCGAGGATGACGATGACCGGTACCAACAGGTACCAGGGCGGGACGACGAACCCCTCGGGTAATACCATAGAGCCAATAGCTCACACCAGTAACTAACACTTTCCGATCATCGAATATTCGGACCAGTGAAACGATCGCTCGCTATTGGCGGCGAATGAGGGGTACGTGACCGAGAGCCGGCGGCTCAGACCGCCCACGGTTCGTCGGTCGTCTCGCCGAAGAGTTCTCGCATGAGTGTCACGATGCTCTCCGGCGGGAACTGGCCGCGCTCGGTGACGATCGCGTCGACGTACCGCGCCGGCGTCACGTCGAAGGCGGGGTTGTCGACACGTAGTTCGTCGTCTTCGGTGGATTCGTCGCCGTCCTCGCCACCACCGCCGGCGATCGTCGCTCGGTCCTCGTCGGAGAGCACCTCGCGCTCGTCGCGCAGTTCGATCTCGACGGTGTGGCCCGTCATCGTGTCCGGGTGCAGTTTGATCGTCTGGGCCGCGACCATCACCGGAACGCCCCGCTCGCGGGCGTTGACCGCGAGACCGCTCGTCCCGATCTTGTTGATCACGCTGCCGTCGGCCGCGATGCTGTCGGCCCCCACTAGCACGTGATCCGCCCCGTCCAGATACCGACGGGCCGCGCTGTCCACGATCAGCGTCACCGGAACCCCCCGCTCGCGGAGCCGACGCGCCGTGATGTGTCCCTGCTTGCGGGGCCGGGTCTCCTTGACGATCGCTTCGACCTCCTTGCCCGCCTCGAGGGCGGCCTCGATGCAGGCGAGCGCGTCCGTCGAGTGACAGTGGGTCAGCACGACGTCGCCGTCCCGGAGCCGGTTCGCGCCGATCTCGCCGAGCGTCTCTTGGGCTCGCTCGAGATCGTGACGGAAGGTCTCGGCGCGGGCGATGGTCGACGCCCGGAGGTCGGCGACGGTCTCGCCGTCCATTCCTCGGAGCACGTATCGGAGGGCGTTCGGGAGACTGACAGCGGTGGGCCGCGTCTCGTAGAGCGTTCTGGCAGCGGCCCGCAGTTGGCGTCGGAACGCCGCCGGGCTCTCGGCCGCGGAGCGGTCGGCTTGGGTCGCGAGCGCCGCCGCGGCCGCGTCGGCGATCGTCGCCGCGCCGCGGATCTCCATCGCGGCGATATCGTCGGCAGTGGCTTCGACGGCCGGCACGATGCAGGGATCGACATCACCCATGGTAAGTGATTTCATGTCCCAAGCAAAAAGTGACCGGGCGGCTTTTTCCCCGTCCGCCGAGTCGCTCCGCGTATGGACCGCAGCGAACTCGCCCCCCTGATCGATCACACGGTTCTCGGCCCCGAGACGACGCCGGACGACGTTCGAACCGTCCTCGACGAGGCCGACGAATACGGCATGAACGCCTGTATCCCGCCGTACGCGGTCGAACTGGCGACCGAGTACGCCCCCGACGTCACCCTCGCGACGGTGATCGGGTTCCCCCACGGGCAGCACGCTCCCGACGCGAAACGGACGGAAGGGGTCGCCGCCTGGCAAGACGGCGCGGACGAACTCGACGTCGTGATCAACGTCGGTCGGCTGAAAGCGGGCGAGGACGACGCGATCAAAGCCGAACTCGAGGAACTGGTCGCCGCCGTCCCGATCCCCGTCAAGGTGATCATCGAGGCCCCGCTGCTGACCGACGCCGAGAAACGACGCGCCTGCGAGGCCGCCGTCGCGGCCGACGCCGCGATGGTCAAGACCGCGACCGGATTCGCGGACGGCGGCGCCACGATCGATGACGTCGAACTCATGAGCGACTTCCTTCCCGTCAAGGCCAGCGGCGGGATCGGCAGCTACGAGGATGCCGTCGCCATGCTCGAGGCCGGCGCCGAGCGGATCGGGGCCTCGAACGGGGTCGACATTCTCGAGGGGGCTCCGGAGTAGCCGGACTGCACGGTGTCAGTGATCAGAACCCGTCCGCACGGTTCGATCGGGATCCAACGATAAGTGCAGCCATTAGACCGAGCGAAACGCATTTTGAACGGATACGCCTGAGGGGCGTTATGAAACACCAGTACTATCTCGCCAAAATTTAGGGTCGTGGAGTGAGCGTATCAATATATGTTTCCGGAATCGGGTCTGTCCCTGAAGCACCGGGTAGCCCTTGCCATCTGGGGACTCGGAGTCCTCGTTGTCCTCCGTTTCGCTTTCGATGTTCTACAAATGACAGGCGCAGAGTTAGCTGTAATAGCAGTCATCGTCGTCGTAGGGTCGTTCTATGGTATATTTATGCCACTCTGGCGGCGTCTACCGGAGGACTGGAGACGGAGTCAATAGTCGAGTTGTGCTCGACCCGCACACGTACGTGCCGACGCCTTCGGCTATTCCTCTCGAGCGAAGCCGAACAGTTTTGGTCGCTCCGGGAACAACGAAACCCCATGCTCGAGCAGGTGCGCGCACACTTTCGCGCACTCGCAAGGCGACTCCGTCGGCTGGAGCGACGCGAACTCGACGCGTTCGTCCGATGGCTCGAGCACACGGGGAACCTCCTGCACGTCTCGGTGCTCGTCTTCGTCCCCCTGTTGATCGCCGCGGTGACGTGGCTGGCGAATATGACGGCGGCGATCTCGTTCCTGCTGTTCCCGCCGCTCGCGTCCGGAACGTACACGCTGTTCGCCGATCCGGAGGGCAAGTACGCCACGCCGTGGAAGTTCGTCGGCGGGATGACCGCCGGGGCGTGTTGCGGGTGGCTCGCGTTCGCGCTCGCGGCCGCGATCGGCCTGGACGGCGGCGGAGCCAGCGCGTCCGGGGCCGCCCTCGCCGTCTTCTTCACCGGCGTCTGCACCTGGGCGCTCGACCTCGAGGTACCGACGGCGTTCTCCACCGCCCTGCTCGTGCTCGTCACCGGGAACGCGCAACTGGCCTACGTCCTGGGCATCGTCGTCTCGAGCGCGTTCGTCGCGAGCGCGTTCGTCCTCTGGCGGGATCGCTTCTACGAGAAACGTGCGCGGTATCTCTACGGGACGACGAGCGGGGACGATCACGTGCTCGTTCCGATGGGCGACGGCGAGGAGACGGTCGCCCGCTTCGCCGCGTCGATCGCCGGTGCCCACGAGGCCGGGAAGGTAGTCCTCTTCGACGTCGTCGACGAGGACGAGGCCGAGCAGACCCACGAGGAGTCCGCCGAGAGCGACGAGGAGACGGCGACGGACCCCACCGAACGCGCGGCCAGCGACGCCGCTCGCCGCCTCGAGTCGCTCGCGGCCGATCTCGAGACGGCGTACGACGTTCCCTGCGAGGTCGTGGTCGCGGCCGACAGTGGACTCTCGGCCGGCCTCACCCTCCAGACCGCGCGCCAGCAGAACTGCGATCTCATCGTCACGCCGTACGCCGAACGCGAGCGCGGCGGGCTCTCGTCGTTCATCACCGGGCTGTTCGACAGCGAGATCGACGTGATCGCGTTCCGTTCGAACGGCGCTCCGCGACGGCGGTGGCGGGACAGCCTCGTGGCGGTCCGCGGTGCCGGCGACACCGCTCGCGCGATGCTCGACTTCGCGATCCGGGTGACCGAGGCCGGGCGCACGGTCGGCGTCTGTACCTGTATCGACAGCGAATCGCGACGGCGATCGGCCGAGAGCACGCTCGCCGATCTCGTCGACGCGTTCTCGGGGCGCTTCGAGACGCACGTCGCCACCGCCTCGGTCGAATCCTATCTCAGTCGGGCCGCCCCCCGGTACGACGTCTGTTTCGTGGGCTCGAGCACCGATCGGTCGGCCGCCTCGCGGTTCGTCTCCCCGCCGACGTTCCGGAAACTCAGCGATCTCGAGGCCGACGTGGCGATCGTTCACCGCGGCCGACGTCGCTAACAATGATAAGTGATGTGAATAGATGTGGAAGGTGATATCTCAATTCGGTACGTAAGTCTGCGAATAGAAAGCTCGGATTTCGGAGATAGAGGAGCCCACATCGATACCCTGGCCCGAACACTACCGGTGATAGCAAGCGTCCTGCTATCGTGGCGGCATGGAATCGCCACGTCCTCCCCAGCCGATTCGCTCGCTCCCTACAGTCGCTCGCTCATCCCTCGCGCAGTATCGGCGGCCGACCTCACTATCGCTCGGTCGGCCGACAGCGCGCCATCGCATGTCATCGACGAGTCCGAAGTGAGACGTAGATCAGCTGCACTGAGCGTGTCCCTTCCAATTCGAGCCGATCGAAACTCGTTCGACGCACTCCTCGGGGATCTCACTCGCGCTCGAGGATCCGGTCGATCAACCCGCTCTCGTCGCTGCCGAGCGCCGACCGCACGAGCAGGTGGCCGCCGAGCATCGACGGGCTGATCACGGCGTCCGCGCCGGCGCGCTCGAGTTTCTTCGTGTTCTCGCGGTCGGTTGCGGCGGCGACGATCCGCGTGTTCGGGGCGAGTTCGCGGGCAGTGAGGACGGTCAGCGCGTCCTCGGCGTCGTGGTTCGTGGCGACGAGGATCGCGGCCGAGCGGTCGATCTTCGCGCGGCGGAGCGGTTCTTCGTCGCTCGGGTCGCCCTTGACGACCGAGATGCCGCGATCGGTGAGCGCCGTTGCGGCCTCGCGGTCGCTGGTGACGACGACGAACTCCCGGCCGTGATCCGCGAGTTCGTCGACGATCGGTTCCGTCAGTTCGCCGTAGCCGAGCACGAGGATGTGCTCGTCGAGGAGTTGGAGTTGTGATTCGCTCATCTTTCCGAGTGTTTTTGAGATTCTGGCCTGGATGGCCGGGCCGACGAGCGCCCCGATGGCAATACCGAAACTGGCGACGCCTAGGACGAGCACCGACATCGTAAACAGTATCCCCTGAACCGACTCCGGCCGCGGCGTCACGTCGCCGTAGCCGACCGTACTCGAGGTGATCAGCGTGAAGTAGAAGGCGTCGAGGATCGTTCTGATGCCGTCGAAGTGCTCCCGGAGGGCGTAGCCGCCGATGGTGCCGTACAGCTGGACGCCGACGAGCGACGCGCCGGCCGCGATCTGCGTCGTCGACAGGGAGAGCGGTTTGTCGAACCGCTTGCGGGTGAGCAGCAGTATCGGTATCGAAACGATCGAGAGGACGACCAGCGGGAGCGAGTACGGACTCGACTGGAGGAGCCCCTGTGCCGCGGTCAAGGGGAGCAAGAACAGGGTCGCCCACCAGCCCGTCCGAAGGCCGCGCCGGAGCGCGAGCGCGCTGCCGACCATCATGAACCCGGTGAGCGCACCCGTGAAGGCGGCAGCACTCTGGACGGCTCCGGGAACGTATTCGGCGAGCGGGCCGCCGACGGCGTTCGTCCCGATGTTGACGACCGCGGTGGCGACCGAGAGCAGTGCGACGAGCAAGACGAGGACGACGGCCGCTCGAGTGGTGAGCACTCGCCGCCAGTTCTCCGGGAGTCGCGCTCGAAGCGACCGGTCGTCAGCCATACACACCGCTGGGCGGCGGTGTTAGTTAAACGTCTCCGTCTCGATTCCGTCCGAAACGGGCGTCGTATCAGTCATCGAACCCGATCAGCGGACGACGGTCACCGGAACGGGCGAGCGCTCGAACACGGTCCTGGCGACGTCGCCGACGAATAACCGACCGATCATATCACCGCCGTGACTCCCCATCACGACCGCGTCGTAATCGTCGGCGCGGGTGACGATCGCTCGCGCGGGACGGCCGACAGTGACGCCCAGGAGCAAACTACACAGGATCCCGATGAGGACCAGGTCGTAGTACTGGATCCGAATGCGCATGCGATCCCTACGGCTCGAGCGCGCAAAAACCCGTATTCGGACCGATCGGACTATCCGGACCGGCGGAGACGCCGGTCGTCGATGCCCGTGTCGGTGCTGATTTAACGAGTCCGGCCCACCGTCCCACAATGCAATCGCTTCCGGTCGACCTGCTGATCGAAGTGCTGCTCGGGCTCTATCTCGGGCTCCTGACCGGTATCGTCCCCGCGTTCGTCGCCGGTTCGCTGGGCTTTCTCGTGCGGTACTTCACCGGCGTCACGCTGCCCGGGTTCGGTGTGGTCGTTCTCGCGCTCTCGATCGCCAGCGTCCAGGGCGGACTGCTCGGCCTCGTCGAACCGACGATCGCTCAGTCACCGCGACTGCTGGTCGCCGTGCTGATCGTCCTCATGCTCGCGCTCTACGCGCACAGTCAGGGCGACAAGCTCGGGGCGGAACTCCCCCGCCGGCTCTCCTTTACCCGCCTCCGACAGCGGACCCTCTCGGCCGACGTCGTCGAACTCGTCGGCTCGGTCGGTCAGGTCACGGTCCGCCCGACCGGCGAGGTCCGCGACATGGAGGGGTACCCGCCGCTCTCGCCCGACCTCCGGGAGTCACTGAAGGCCGGCTCGTGGCAACTGCCGGCCGATCTCCCCCTCTCGGAACTCGAGGCCCGGCTCGAGGAACGGCTACGGACGGACCACGACCTCGCGGACGTCGACGTCGCGATCGACGAACAGGCGCGAGCGACGATCGTCGCGGCACCGCCGTCCGGCAGCCTCTCGCGACGCGTACCGGCGGGCCAGCGCGCCGTCTCGATCGCGACGCTCGTTCCTACGGGGGTCGACCGAGGCGACGAGGTGACCGTCCGGGCCGGCGAGCGATCGATTACCGGGACGGTCCTGAGCGCCCGGAGCGATATCGACGACGAACGCGCCGCAGCCGCTGCGTCCGACACACCGGACGAAGCGGTGGCGACCGACGGCGGGGAAGACACCGAACCCGCGATCGCCGATCCGAAGCCGAATACGTCGACCGCCGGCGGCCCGGGCCGCGTGACCGTCGCCGTTGCGCGGCGGGACGTGAAACCGATCCTCGAGGTCGAGTCGCCGCGTCTCGTCGTGCGGTCTCGCGGAACGAGCCGCGAGTTCGAGGCGCTCGCGCTGGTCAAACGCGAGGGGTACGCTATCCGCCGATTCACCGTCGGGGCGACCGGTGCGGACGAGACCGCCGGCCTCGAGACGACCGAGTCGCCGGCGAACGTGACGGTCCTCGCGGTGCGACGGCACGGCAGCGAGACGAGCGGCCGTCGCCACGGCTGGGTGTTCGGCCCCGGCATCGAACGGCGACTCGAGGCCGGCGACGAGGCGTTCGTCGCGGGGCCGGACGACGCGACCGAGGCGTTCGCGGAGGCGATCGCGCGATGAACGGCCGGCACCGCGCCGGAGACGGCAGTCCCACCGACGGCGGTGATCGCGCGTGATCGATCCCGTCGTCGCCCAGCTCGTCCCCACCGAAACGCTCTTCGAAGCCGTCGCCCGGATCCTCGGCTTCGCAGCGCTCGCGGCCGGCGCGGGAGCAAGCGTGGCGTTTCTCTACCGCTGGTACAGCGCCGACGAAATCCCGGAGGGCGTCGCGGTCCTCGTCGGCGTCGCCATCGTCGCGATCTGGTTGAACACCCAGAGCACACTGTCACAGGCGATCATCGGTAACACCGGGCTGACCGAGCCGACCACTGCCGTCTTCACCATTGCCGCGTTCGTCGCCAGTGCGATCGCCGCCGACGCGGGGCGACGGCTCGGGGATTACCTCGCGCTGGACGTGTTCATGGTCGCGACCCCGCGGACGATCACCGAGGTCACGCAGCTCGTTCGCTCGGCCGGCCGCGTCGTCAGCGTCGAACTGCCCGACGAGATCGGCGACATCGACGGCTACGACGCCGTCGACGAGTCGGTCAAGACCGAACTCGCGGGCCAGACGTTCCTCTTCCCGCGTCGGCTCACCGTCGAGGAGCTGCGCGAGCGGCTGATCGCTCGCCTCGAGCGCGACTTCGGAATCGGACACGTCGACGTCGACCTCACCGCAGGCGGGACGGTGGAGTACCTCGCCGTCGGGAGTCGACCGGCGGGGATCGGGCCGACGCTCGCGCCGGGGACCGTCGCTGTCGCCCTGACCGGCGACCCCGCGGCCGACGCCAGTCCGGGCGACGCGGTCCGAATCTGGGCGCGCGACGACGAGGGGGGTATCGCTCGACGGGTCGCCGGCGGCGAACTGCGGGCGACCGCCGACGACACTACGACCGTCGCCCTTGACGCCGACGACGCCCGCGACCTCGAGCCCGGGCGCGGCTATCGGCTCGTGACGTTGCCGGGCAGCCCGGACGCCGAGCGAGACCTCGTCTCCCTGCTCCGAGCGGCCGACGAGACGGTCACGACCGTCTCGGTCGCGTCGGACGACCCGCTCGTCGACGTGCCGATCGATTCGCTGCCGGTCTTAGTGCTCGCGCTCGAGCGCGAGACTGACGAGGCCGACGACGGCGACGAGCGGCTGCCGCTGCCGGCCGGCGACGTGCGACTCGCCGCCGGGGACGTCGCCTACGTGCTCGGTCGCCCGGAGGCGCTTCGCCGAGTGACTGAGCGGACGCTGGTCCAAGCGGCGGAGCGAAGCGAGGAATCGGACCGGAATCCGGACGTGGACGCGGACGCCGATCGAGAACCGGGGCGGGAGCGGGAACGGACACAGGAGCGGTAGCTACTTGCCCTCGGCACCGATAGCGCCACGTATGCCCACGGAGTGGAAACTGTTCGCCGACCTCGCCGAGCGCGCGGGCGACAAACACGTGACCGTCGACGCCGCAGCCGGCGACACCGTCGGGGACGCCTTCGAGGCGCTGCTCGACGAGGCGCCCGAACTCGAGGACCGCGTGCTCGAGGACGGCGAGTTGCGATCGCAGATCAACGTGCTTCGGAACGGAACGAACGTCCTGGTCGAAGAGGAAGGGATGGAGACGGAGCTCGAGGACGGCGACGAGTTGGCGCTGTTCCCGCCCGTCAGCGGTGGGTAACGTCTGAATCGGCCGAGTAACCCTTCGCTCGACCCAGACGAACGGTGACGTGATTCTCGAGGATACTATTCGAATCGTTTACTGGTATCCGCTCGAAACGGGCGCTCGTGCGACTACGAACGATGCTCAGCCTCGGAGCGCGCGCGATCGGGGCGAGCGTGATCGGTCTCGGGACGCTCGTCGGACTCGGACTGGCGCTCGCGGCGACCGTCGGCGTCATCGTCGCCGTCTTTGCGATCATGGCGATCGATCAAGTGACCGAGCCCGGACTCGGAACGATCACCGTCGCGTTCGCGGTTGGGACGATCCTCTCGTTCGTCGTGTGGATGGCCGGCGTTCGCAAAGCGATCCGCACCAGTCGACGGCAACTCCTCCGGAACACGGACCCGATCGATCTGGCAGAGAACGGGCGCGTCGGCGCGGCGACCCGCAGAATCGCGGCCACGTTCGGGCTGCCGATGCCGAAACTGCGACACCACCCCGCGACGACGCCGATCGCGTGTACGCTGTCGTACGGCGGCGAGCCGATCGTCGTCGTTTCCGACGGCCTCCTCGAGACCCTCTCCGACGCGGAACTCGAGGCCGTCATCGCGCACGAACTCGCCCACCTCTCGAACGGCGACCAGCGGTTGATGACGTGGATGCTCGTCCCGCTGGTCGCGTCAGAGGAGTTCTACGAGATGTTTCGCGAGGAAGACGAGTTCGACCCGCGCGACCTCCCCTGGCTCGCCGTCGGCCGGCTTCTGGTCGGCAGTTCGGCCCTCGGCGTCGGGCTGTTCTCCCGCGGGCGGGAGTTCGCCGCCGACCGGGCGGCCGTCGCCGCGACCGGCGACCCCGGCGCGCTCGCGTCGGCGCTCGAGCGCCTCGACGGGGCGACACCGGAGCGACCGCCCGCGGACCTCCGGAAGCACGCCCGCTCCGTCGACGCGATGTCGGTGCTCCCGGCGCTGGACCCGGAGCGCGACGGCGGTGGCGGCCTCTTCGCGACCCACCCCGCCACGGAGCGCCGCCTCGAGCGGTTGCGGCGGCTGGCGTCGGAGTAGGGCGTCAGTAGCCCGAGAGGTCGATTCCCAGCACGAAGTCCGGCTCGTCCGAGATACCGGCCCCCGCGTAGGGCGCGTCGCTGACGTGGCGGGGGGTTTCGGGAATCAGGACGCGCGTCTCGTCGGCACCGCAGTCGGCCGCGTCGCGAGCGATCGCGGCGAACAGCGACCGGGCGGCGTCGGCATCCGCCCACGCGCCGACGCCGTATTCGGCCCACGTCTCGGTCGTCGTCTGGTCGGCGCTCGAGTCGTCCGGGTCGTCGTCCTCGACCTCGCGGTCGTACGTCCGCGATCGGTAGGCCGTTCCCGCGAGTCCGTCGTCGTTCTCGACCGCGAAGACGGCCGTCTCGTAGGCGAGGCGTTCGACGTCGTCGCGCGTGAGTTCCCGGACGGCCCACGACTCTTCGGGTGCGAGCCCGAGTCCGGCGAGGTGACTGCGAGCGTCGCTGTGCGTCCAGTAGCGCCACGCGGCCGCGGGATCGCTCGAGACCGCGTGGGGACCCTCGGCGTCCGGATCGGGGTCGGGATGCGCGAATCGGAACTCGGTGAGCGGCTCGAAGCCGCTCGCCCGCGCCGCACCGAGCGAGGCCGCGTTCCACGAGAAGACCATCACGCGGCCGACGGTCGCTCCCTGCTCGCGAGCCCACTCGAAGGTCGCCTCGTTCAGCCGGTGGCTCACGCCCTGCCGGCGGTAGTCGGCCGCGACGCGCATCCCCTGAAACCAGGCCTCGTCGGGCGAGAGCAGGACGCCCTGGACGATCCCCGCGGCCTCGCCGTCGATCTCGGCGAGGAAAGTCTTCGTGCCCTGCCCCGGCTCGTCCTCGAGCCAGTCGTGGTAGATCCGCGGGATGTAGTCGCCACCGCGCTCGGGCCAGATGTCGCCGGTGAAGTCGGCGACGGCCTCGTAATCGTCGTGGGTGGCGCGGCGGATCTCGATGGTGGGATCGGCGTCTGAATCGGATGACATCGTCGGTCGAACAGTGACACCTCACGCCGTCGTCCGGGAAAGAACTTCGCAGGATCGAGCGGAACCGAGAATTCAGGTATCGATATGGTGTACCGCGTCGGGAGAGAGGAGGCGACCGGTCGGCAGTTTCACCCACCCGTTCGCGAGTATCCGAAGGTCCCCCTCGTGGAGGATCGTTTCTTGCTCTAAATCGGCGTACACGACGGCATCTCGGTATTCCTGCACGAATTCGTCGGTGAGCTCTTCCCAAACCGATTCGGTCGAAATAACCATATCGTCATATTCGTCGGCCGAGCAAAAGTTGTTACGAGCCAACCAGTTCACCGATCTCACAGCGGAACCGAATACTCGGGACGCACCCGCCGGTACCGGAGCGAATCCGATCTATTCCCAGGGAACCGACCGCTCCTGAATCTCACCGGCCAGCGAGGTCCCCATCGCCTCCTCGACGTCTTCGCTGTTTTCGAGCGCCCACATCAGCTTGACCTTGGCCGTTCCCGGCAGCGTGTCGCCGGCCTCGACGACGCCCGCCTCGAGCAGGTCCCGACCCGTATCGTAGACCCGGTCGCAGACCCGGCCCTCGAGACATTGACTCGTCATGACGACCGTCGTCCCGTCCTCGATCAGCTCCCCGATTCGCGGGATGAGGTCGGTGTGAACGTGTCCGAGGCCCGTCCCCTCGATGATCAGGCCTGCAGAGCCCTCGACGACGTCGAGGAATTCGGGGTCCATTCCGGGCGTGAATTTGAGGAGTTCCACGTCGCTCTCGAGGTCCGGGGAGAGCTCGAGTTCGGTTTCGTCTCGCTGGCGGTAGTCACGCCGGAAGCTGACCTCCTCGGTCTCGTAGTCGACCTCGCCCAGCGGCTCCGCGCCGACGGTCTCGAAAGCGTCCCGTCGCGAGGTATGATTCTTCCGCACGCGGGTGCCCCGATGGAGGGCACAGCGGTCGTCCGACTCGGTTGCGTGCATGCAGACCAGCACCTCGGCGCAGTCGCTCTTGGCGGCCTCGACGGCCGAGACCGCGTTCATGACATTGTCCGAGGACGGCCGATCGGCCGAGCGCTGGGAGCCGGTGAAGACGATCGGAACCGGCGTCTCGAGCATAAAGGAGAGCACCGAGGCGGAGTACTGCATCGTGTCGGTGCCGTGCATGACGACGACGCCGTCGGCACCGGCCGCGATCTCCTCGCGGACCGCGTCGGCGAGGTCCCGCCAGATCGGCGGCTCCATGTTCTCCGACAGGATGTTCGCGACGACGCGACCGCGGTAGTTCGCGCGACCCGCGAGATCCGGCACCGCACGCAGGACGTCCTCGGCGTCGAACTGCGCCGTCACCGCGCCGGTGCGGTAGTCGACCGTCGAGGCGATCGTCCCGCCGGTCGAGATCAGCGAAATCGTCGGCAGGTCGTCGTCGAACTCGATCTCCGAGCCCGCCTCGTCGGCCCCCGTCGAGTCGGTGCCGTCGATCTCGTAGACGTCCTCCGCGAGGACCTCCACGTCGGCTCGCTCCCGGTCGACGCCGACGTTGTACCCGCCCTCGAGTTTCACCACGAGCTGCTCGTCCGTGCTCGAGGGGAGCAACACGCCTTCGTACGTGCGGTCCGCGCGGTCCACGCGGACGCGGTCGCCTGGGTTCATGGGTGGCCGTTGCGCGGCGTCGGACTTGAAGGCACGCTTTCCATCTAGCGTAGGTGGATCGCATCGGGAGTCATCAGTGTACAGTCGAGAACGCCCTGAAAGCCCCCGTCATTCCCGCCCGACGGTGGGTCGTCCGGGCGGCTGTCACATAGTACTGGAAACCGGAGAAACGCTCGAGAACCGAATCTATCCCGCAGTCACGAACCCGTTTTCTCGACGTGATACCAGGTACCGTCCCAGGAGAGCCCGTACTCGAGCAGCGATTTGAGCATCAGGACGCCGAAGGCGGGGTAGAGCAGCGGCGCGAGGACGACGCTCCAGCTAAGGCCGTCGATCCGGCCGTCGCTGGTATCGCGCCACGCGACGAGGCCGATCGTCGCGACGAGAATCGCCGCGAGGATCAGGAACGCCGATTCGATACCCAGAACGAGCAACAGGAGGAGCTTCGAGGTGAGCGCGAGCGTGAACAGGCAGCCGAGCAGGCTCGAGCACATCCGGCCGATCGAGACGAGCCCGCGGCGATCGACGTCTCCGTTCAACAGCTCGAGGAGGGTCGCGTGGAGGACCTCGATCTGGCCGACGCGCCAGCGCTTGCGCTGTCCCCAGAGGTCGTACAGGGTGTGGGGCGCTTCCATCGTGTTCGTACACTGGCGGGCCTGTCTCACGTCGAGGCCCTCGCGATAGCAGCCGTGCGCGAAGTCGAGGTCTTCGGTGAGCATGTCATCGTAGCCGCCGACGCGCTCGAACGCATCGCGAGTCAGCACCGTCGACGAGCTCCGGCAGTTCGCGAAACCGGAGAGTTCGACCAGCTTGTAGCTCGCGTGGAAGACGACCCGCTCGCAGTAGGCGACCGTCTCGATGACGCCGGTCGGTCGCGGAATCCGGCGACCCTGAAAGACGTCCGCGCCGTCGAGCAACGCGCCCATCGCCCGCGGCAGGAACTCGGGCGTGATCGACTCGTCGGCGTCGAAGACCGCGACGTATTCGGCGTCGGTCTCGCGCACCGCGTAGTTGATCGCGCCCGCTTTCGATCCCGGATTCCCGTTGACCAGACACTCGACTCGGTCGTGGGCGTTCGCGAGTTCGCGGGCCCGCTCGAGCGTCGCCGCGTCGTTCGGTTCGGCGACGACGACGATCTCGAGGTTTTCGTACGCGCTCTCACAGAGGCTCTCGACGCTTTCGGCCATCACGTCGTGATCGCGGTAGACCGGGACGACGGCGGTCAGCCGCGGGCCGTCGGTCACCGATTCGATGGCGTCCCGGGACGACCACACCTCGCGGACCAGCAACAGGCCGGTGATCGCCACGAAGCCGGTGAACACGGCCATCGACGACAGCGCGTCGAGGAACACGACCTGGACGGACACGACGAGCAAGTCGAGCGAGTACTGTTGGATCTCTCGTCCCTGCGTGAACCCGAACGCCAACAGGGTGAGTACACCGACGACGGTGGCCCCGTGTTCGACGGCTCGAGGGACTGTCGAAATCATTGTCGGGGGTTCAAGTTGGCGTGTTATCAATATTACCATGAGACGACCGGCGTCCGCCGTCGACGATGGGTGACTTGCGTTCCGGAACCGTTCCGTTCGAAGTAACCGCTCTCGGCCGAGAACCGGGCGAGACGAACCGAGACGAGCGAACGGTCTCGAGAAACGTCGCCAAACGCAACAAATAAACGGACGACCGATTACATACGTGATATGCAAATCGAGCCGCAAGCGTTCGACCGGGTCCTCTCCTCGATGTGTACGGAACCCCACCCGGCGGCGCGCGACGCGGCCGAGCGGTTTCTCGCGACGAATCCGGGTGACCCCGGCACCTACCCGAACGTCGCGGCGCTCGAGGACGACGCGATCGATCTGTTGGGCGACATCGCGGGCTTGAACGATCCGGCGGGCTACATCACGAGCGGCGGCACCGAGGCCAACATTCAGGCCGTCCGGATCGCCCGCGAACGGACTGACGGCCGGACATCCAACGTCGTCATGCCCGAGTCCGGCCACTTCAGTTTCCAGAAGGCGGCCGATCTGCTCGGCGTCGAACTGCGAATCGTCCCGACCGACGACCGGCATCGGGCCGATCTCGAGGCCGTCCGCGCCTCGGTCGACGACGACACCGCGCTGGTGGTCGGCGTCGCCGGGACGACCGAATACGGCCGCGTCGATCCGATTCCCGACCTCGCCGAGATCGCACACTCGGCCGGTGCGATGTGCCACGTCGACGCCGCCTGGGGCGGCTTCGTGCTCCCCTTTACCGACTACGAGTGGCACTTCGATCACGCCGCGGTCGACACGATGGCGATCGACCCCCACAAGATGGGCCAGGCCGCGGTTCCCGCGGGCGGCCTGCTCGTCCGCTCGGCCGACCTGCTCGACGAACTCGCCGTCGACACGCCCTACCTCGAGTCCACGTCCCAGGCGACGCTGACCGGAACTCGTTCGGGCGCCGGCGTCGCGAGCGCCGTCGCCGCGATGGAAGAGCTCTGGCCCGGCGGCTACCGCCGTCAGTACGTCCGCTCGCAGAACAACGCCGAGTGGCTGGCCGACGCCTTAGAGAAACGCGGCTACGACGTCGCCGAACCCACGTTGCCGCTGGTGGCGGCCGACGTCCCGCGATCGACGTTCGACGCCCTGCGAGCCGAGGGCTGGCGGATCTCGCGGACCGCGACCGGCGAACTACGGATCGTCTGTATGCCCCACGTCACCCGCGAGATGCTGGCCTCCTTCATCGGGGATCTCGATCGGCTCGAGGTGCGCGCGAGCGTGCCGGTCGCGAGCGACGACTGAATCGACATCCGATCCACCGCCCGTCTGATTACTGTTCGCCGTCGACGGCGCGGACGAACGGGACGAGGTCTCCCGTTCGAACGGGAGCGACGGTACTCGTCTCGGTATCGTAGTCGATGACGTCGGCGTCGTCCAGTTTCGGCAGGTGGACGTGATGCAGCAGGGCGGCGATCTCGTGCGTTCTGTCCGGCGACACACTACCGGATTCCGGCTCCGGTTTCACTGCCCCAACGGCGGCGGCGAGGTCGCGGAGCGGTATCGACGCCTCCCGTTCGGCGAGGATTTCGACGACGTCGCGACGGTGTCGATTGCGGAGGAGATCGAAGGTCGTATCGAGCGCCTGTTCGTCCGTTGTGAGTAGATGCGTTCCGTGTTCCATTACTTTCACCGAGCGAGTCACAGCGCCCAGTCCCCGGACTCTCCGGCGAGGGGACGGGCGCGGTTGCTGCTCTACGGGCTGTCGTATTCTGCGGACACAGTTAACCCGTCCGACAGTTCGGGAGGAACACTGCGTCCGGTGTTCCTCACGGAATAACACGCCAAAGAGACTACTCGCTGCGGTCCATCTATCCGATATGGGAGAGGAACAGGAAGCGATAGCGGCACTGGAGGAACTCGGGTTGACCGAGTACGAAGCCCGGTGTTTCGTCGCGCTCACGCAGCTCCCGCACGGGACGGCCAAGGACGTCGGACAGGTAGCCGACATTCCGCGATCGCGGGTGTACGAGACGATGGATCGGCTTCGGGAACGGGGACTGGTCGAAGTCCACGACGCGGAACCGCGGATGTATCAGAGCGTGTCGATCGATACGGCGATTCAGATCCTCCGCCGGGAGTACGACTCGTACTTCGACACCGCCGAGCGGACGCTCCACCAGTTAGAGCCGACGTACAAGGAGGCCCAACAGGGCGTGTGGGCGATCAATACGCACGAGCAGGTCACCGGACGAATTGTCGACCTCGTTACTGATGCGAGCGACGAGGTCGTGTTCCTCGTGTTGGACGAAGACCTGTTAGACGAGAACGCCCTCGACGCGCTGATCGCGGCCAGTGACCGCGGAGTCGACGTTCACATCGGGACGGTCGCCGACTCGGTCCGCGAGCGTATCGAGGGCGCGGAGATGGACGCGACCGTCTTCACTACCGACCTGATCGAGTGGTTCACTGCCATGTCCGACTCGCCGCGGCTCGGGCGGTTTCTCATGGTCGATCGAGAGCCGGTACTGGTGAGCGCCCTTCACGAGGAAGAACTGCCGGGTGTGCCGAACGAAACGGCGGCGTGGAGCGACGGCGTCGACCACGGCTTCGCGACCTTCGCAGAGCGGGTCTTCACGTACGAATTAAAGGAGAACGTCGGCGAGGAGTACGACGGGTGAAAGCGACGGGCGGTCCCGTCAGTCCCGTTCACACTGATCGGTTCCGTCGAGACGGTTTCGGCCGCCGTTCGGCGTCGCGACGAATCTCCGATCGTTCACCCGCTCTCTCACAGGTCGCACATTTATTCCGCCGCGGAATCAACGGCAGCCGTGGAATACGAGATTGGTGCGGACGAGCCCGCGAGCATCGCGGTCGTCCTCGCCGTAAGTTCGGCAGCGGATTGCGATCCCGCCGCTCTGTGCCCGTTATACGAGGCGATCGATCCGGACGCGTTGAACCGACTGTTCGGTTCCCGACCCGGCACACCCGGTAGAACCGGTCTCGAGGTGACGTTCGATTTCAGCGGCTACCGTGTTACCGTCGTCGACGGCGAGTCCGTGATGCTCCGACCGATACAGTCACCGGAGCAGTAGGGCGAGCCGCGACTACAGCGATCATTCGCGATCTCCCGACCGGTCGTCGCTCGAGGCGGATCGAAGCGCGACGAGCAAGCGACGGGAGACCGCCGATCGGTCGATCGAAACCGGCGGGTTTTACGCCCGGCAGCGCAACGTGACGACCATGAGCCACGAGGACTTTCCGACGGACGAGCCCGCCGTCGTGACCTGCGGGTTGCCCTACGCCAACGGCGACCTGCATATCGGTCATCTGCGGGGGTATATCGGCGCGGACGCGTTCAATCGCGCACTGCAGACCCTGGGCCAGGAGACGGCCTACGTCTGCGGGTCCGACATGCACGGCACGCCGGTCGCTGTCAACGCCGAACAGCAGGGCGTCGATCCCGAGGACTTCGCCCTCGAGTGGCACGACCAGTACGAGGAGACGTTCCCGAAGTTCAACGTCGACTTCGACAACTACGGCCACACCCACGACGAGACGAACACTGAGCTGACCCAGGATATCGTCCGGAAACTGGACGACGAGGGCTATATCTACGAGAAGGAGATCCAGGTCGCCTACGATCCCGAGGCCGACCAGTACCTCCCCGACCGCTACGTCGAGGGGACCTGTCCCTACTGCGGCGAGAAGGCCCGCGGCGACGAGTGCGACGAGGGCTGTCAGCGCCACTTAGAGCCCGGTGAGGTCGAGGACCCGACGAGCACGATCACGGGCAACCCCGCCGAGTACCGCGAGCGGACCCACAAGTTCTTCGAGGTCTCGGAGTTCTCCGACTTCCTCACCGAGTTCTTGGACGGCCTCGAGGGCACCTCGAACGCGCGCAACCAGCCCCGGCAGTGGATCGAAGACGGCCTGCAGGACTGGTGTATCACGCGGGACATGGACTGGGGGATCGATTATCCCAACGGTGAGACCGACGACAGCGGCGACGACCTCGTCCTCTACGTTTGGGTCGACGCGCCGATCGAATACATCTCGAGTACCAAGCAGTACTCCGAGCGCGTCGGCACCGACGAGTACGACTGGGAGCAGGTCTGGAAGGGCGACGGCGAGATTATGCACATAATCGGCCGGGACATCATCCAGCACCACACGATCTTCTGGCCCGCCATGCTCGAGGGGGCGGAGTACAACAAGCCCCGCGGGATCGCCGCGACCGGCTTCATCACGATCAACGGCAAGGGGCTCTCGACGAGTCGCAACCGCGCGATCTGGGCCAAGGAGTACCTGGACGAAGGGTTCCACCCCGATCTGCTGCGCTACTACCTGACGACGACTGGCGGCCTCCAGCAGGATGTCGACTTCTCCTGGGACGCCTTCCAGGAGACGGTCAACGGCGAACTCGTCGGCACGGTGGGGAACTTCTGGTACCGCTCGCTGCTCTTCGCCTACCGCAACTACGAGGGGACGCCGGACGCCGACGTCTCCGAGGAAGTCCGAGAGCGCATCGAGGGCGCCATCGGCGACGTGCGCGAGAACGTCAACGACTACTCCATGCGCGGCGTGGGCCAGGCCGCGACCCGACTCGCGCAGTTCGGCAACGAGTACATCCAGCGCAACGAGCCCTGGAAGCTCACCGACGAGGACCCCGAGGCGGCCGCACAGGTCATCCGCGACTGCGTCCAGATCGCCAAGGCCGTCGCTGTCCTCCTCGAGCCGATCACGCCCGACAAGGCCCAGGAGCTGTGGGCACAGATCGGCGAGGACGGCGATGTTGCGGACGCCCACCTCGAGGACGCGCTCGAGGCCCCGCCCCGGAACTTCGACGAACCCGGCGAACTCTTCGAGAAGATCGAGGACGACCGCGTCGCGGACCTCACCGAAAAGCTCGAGGAGCGCGTCGCGGCCGCGGCGGACGACGATGACGAGACGGCAGCGGCGGACGCGGACGAAACCGAAAGCGACGACTCCGACACCGGCGAATCCGAGGGTATGGCAGACACGGACGACCTCGAGCCGCTGGCGGACGAGCGCATCGGTTTCGACGACTTCCAGGAACTCGATATCCGCGTCGGCCGGATCGAATCGGCCGAGGGGATCGAGGGCGCGGACGACCTCGCGCGCCTCGAGGTCGACATCGGCTTCGAGACGCGGCAGGTAGTCGCCGGGATCAAGCAACTGCACGACCTCGACGAACTGCCGGGCGAGAAGTGCGTCCTGCTCGCGAACATGGAGAAAGCGGAGTTGTTCGGCGTCGAGTCCAATGGGATGATCCTCGCGGCCGGTGAGGAGGCGGACCTGCTGACGACCCACGGCGACGCCGCCGTCGGCGAGAAGATCCGGTAACGCCGACCGACTGGAGCGCTGACTCGAAACAGACGACTATTTTTCGCACATCGCGAGACGTCTCTCGGGTACCGGTTGCGGTACCAACCAACTATATGTCGATTGTTACCGAAGACCGACCGTGCGGACCGCGTTCGTTTCCGCCCTCACTGATCGGCCGATCTTACGACGAGCGCTGGCACCGATCGGAAGCTTCGTCGGGGTCGTGGTCGCCGGCGTCCTCGGGTTCTCGATCCTCGGCGGGGTCGAACTCGTGGAAGCGACGTTCTGGCTGGTCGATCTGACGAGCATCGAACTCCACTTCGCCGAACACGACGGACCGGAACGGGCAACGAAAGCGTACGCGGTTCTGGTGCGGGTCGGACTCGTCCTGTCGGGACTGTGGATCGGTGAAACGGTCCTCTCTGCGGCGTTCGGGGGCCAGATACGAACGGAAGTAACCAGAGCAACGATGAAACGACGACTCACCGAGACCGAAAATCACGTTATCGTCTGCGGCTACGGGATGTTCGGACGCACGATCGCGAACCGCCTCGAGGACGACGGGCGAACTGTCGTCGTCGTCGAGAACGACGAGGACACCGCCCAGCGAGTGCGAGAGGACGGGCACCTGCTCGTCGAAGGCGACGCCAGACGGGAGGACGTATTGCGAGACGCCGGCGTCGACCGCGCGTCGAAACTCGTTGCGGGCATCGACGACTCCAACGTCAACATCCAGATCGCGATCGTCAGTGGGACCGTCGACTCCGCGCCCGAAATCATCGTTCGCGTCGGCGAGGAGATATACGAGTCGGTCGCGAGGGAGATCGGTGCCGACGAGGTCGTCATCCCCGAAGTCGTCAGCGGTGAGCAGGTCATCGGGCTACTCGAGTCGCCGACGAACTGATTCGATCCCGCGTTACGCGCCTGTCAGATCTCGTCGACGACGTTCGAGAAGTCGTCCGTGTCGACGATCTCCATCGTCTTTCCCTCGAGACCGTGTCGGTGGAGCGTCAGCGCCGACTTGAACGCCCCCTCGTTGTCGTCGGTCTCGAACACGATGAGGAAGTCGTGCTCGCCGAGGGCGGCGTAGGAGTCGTGGAGTTCAGCGCCGTGTTCCTCGAACTCCGTCCGGATTTCGCCCCAGATCGTCGCGAGTTCCTGAGCGTTCTGGACGTCGCGATCGGTGAGGTCGACGAGCGTCGCGTAGGTCGGCATGTCGGTGTAGAGTGGCGGTCTGCGGAAAACGGTTGACGTGGCAAACGACGGGACCGATACCGAGTGGACGAGACGGGTACTCGAGCGCGAGTAAGTGACCATCTTTTAGGCAATGCTGGCGCTATCTGCCGACATGAGAAACGCGAAAATCGTCTGTACGCTGGGGCCGGCCTCGAACGACCGGGAGACGATCCGGGAACTCGCCGCGGCCGGGATGTCCGTCGCGCGGCTGAACGCGAGCCACGGCAGCCACGAGGACCGCGCGGACGTCATCGACCGCGTCCGCGAAGTCGACGAGGAGCGAACGGAGCCCGTCGCCGTCATGCTCGACATGCAGGGCCCGGAGATCCGGACCGCGCCGCTGCCCGAGGGCGAGACGGTGTCCCTCGAGACCGGCTCCGAGATCCGGTTCGTCGAGGGCGAAGAGGCGACTCCGGAGACGGTCGGCCTCTCGCTGTCGATCGACGCCGTCGAGCCGGGGGATCGCATCCTGCTCGCCGACGGGTTGATCGAGACGACCGTTCTCGAGCACGACGGCGATGCGGTTCGAGCGCGAGTCGACACCGGCGGCGAACTGGGCGGTCGCAAGGGGGTCAACGTCCCCGGCGTCGAGCTCGAACTCGACATCGTCACCGAAAAGGATCGGAGGGACCTCGAGTTGGCCGCCGAGAAGGAGGTCGACTTCGTCGCGGCGAGTTTCGTTCGGGACGCCGAGGACGTCTACGAGGTCGGCGAGGTCTTAGAGGAGGAGGGAGCGGACATCCCGATCATCGCGAAGATCGAACGCGCCGGCGCGGTCGAGAACTTGGACGAGATCATCGACGCCGCCTACGGCGTGATGGTCGCGCGCGGTGACCTCGGCGTCGAGTGTCCGATGGAGGACGTCCCGATGATTCAGAAGCGAATCATCCGGAAGTGTCGCGAGGCCGGCCGGCCGGTCATCACGGCGACGGAGATGCTCGATTCGATGGTCCACGCCCGCCGGCCCACGCGTGCGGAGGCCTCCGACGTGGCGAACGCCGTCCTCGACGGCACCGACGGGGTCATGCTGTCGGCCGAGACGGCGGTCGGGGACCACCCCGTCGAGGTCGTCGACGCCATGGACAGAATCGTCCGAGAGGTCGAAGGCTCCGACGAATACGCCGAGTTGCTCGAGCAGCGGGTCCCGGCGTCGGGCGAGGCGCGGACGGACGCGCTGGCGCGCTCGGCGCGGTTCCTGGCGCGGGACATCGGTGCGGACGCGGTCGTCGCCGCGACGGAGTCCGGCTACACCGCGTTGAAGACGGCGAAGTACCGGCCGGGCGTCCCGGTCGTCGCCTCGACACCGAGTCAGACCGTGCGCCGCCAGCTCGCGCTGACCTGGGGCGTGACGCCGCTGTACGCGCCCGTCTCTGATCAGGGTGCCGACGCCGTCGTCGAGAAGGCCGTGCAGGCGGCACTGGACGCCGGCGTCGCCCAGAGCGGGGATACCGTCGTCGTCCTCTGTGGCATGATGACCGATCTCGAGGGGGCGAACACCACGAACATGCTGAAGGTCCACGTCGCCGCGGACGCGCTGACGACCGGTCAGGTCGTCGTCGAGGGGCGGGCGACCGGCCCCGTCGTCCGCGTCTCGGACGGCGACCTCTCGGACGTTCCCGACGGCGCGATCCTCGCGCTCCCCGCCGATTTCGACGAGGAGTTCACCGGCGATACGAGTCGGATCGCCGGCATCGTCAACGCCGAGCGAGGGATGACCGGCTATCCGGCCCTCGTCGCGCGCGAACTCGGGATTCCGATGATCAGCGACGCGGACGTCGCGGACCTCGCTGACGGCGACGTCGTCACCCTCGACGCCGAGCGCGGTGTCGTCTACGGCGGCGAGATCAGCGATCGAACCGAGCGGCTCTGAGTCGTCCTCGAGACGATCCGCGACGGGACCACGGGTTTTTGACGACGGATCCATTACGATCGAGTATGGCAGACGATCCCCTCGGGAACGACGACACCACTGACGACCGACGGAGCGATCCCTCGGGGACGGAGCCGGATGCCGGAACGAGAGACGGACCGAACGGCGTCGAGTCGAGCGACGAGTGGGGCGCGGCCGATCGACCGACGATCGACGGCGACACGGACGGCGATCGCGACGACGACCGGGACCGAATCCCGCTCGATCTCTCCGACTCGAGCGACGACGCGTCAGCGAGCGATGATGACGAGGCGGACGACTACGCGCCCGAAGCCAGTTCGACGCCGATCGAGCCCGGCGATCCGACCCTCGAGAACGCGCTGTTCGTCGTTCTGGGTGTGATCGCCATGGTGCTCGTCCTCGTACGACTGCTCACGGTCACCGTCTGACGAACCGCGACCGGACGACTCGAGTACTGTACCCACGTCGAACGGCCGACCGGAGGAACCCCATGCGCATTCGAAGTTATATATACAACGCGGAGACCGCGGCGGAGCACGTCGATCCCGTCCTCGAGCGACTGTCGGATCGCGACGAGTCGATCGACTATTTGGATATCGCCGCGGCGGACGACCGTGACGACGCGATCCGAGAGGCGATGTTGACGGTCCGCGAGTCGGTCCGAATCGGGACGAACCCCGACGAGATCTACGACGAGGACGGAAACCCGGACTTTTCGGCCGGCGTCCTCGTTACGCAGGAGCCGACCGGTCGTCGGTCCCTCGCCGTCGGCGAGGCGGCGCTCGAGGCGCTGGAAGACGAGGAAGGGGCGGAAGGCGAGGGAGACGCGGCCGAGCGGTGAGCGACGGAGGTGGTGCCGCCGGCGGACGACCGACGAGAGCACTGCCGGCGATTGCGACGGCGGCCCCGATCCGTCGCGTTTTTGCGTCGCCGGCCCCGAGAACGGTCTAAGCGAATGGCCCGGTATCACATCGAAACCTACGGCTGCACGTCGAATCGCGGGGAGAGCCGCGAGATCGAGCGACGGCTCCGCGACGCGGGCCATTACCGAGTCGACACCGCCGACGAGGCCGACGTCGCCATCCTCAACACCTGTACCGTCGTCGAGAAGACCGAGCGCAACATGCTCCGACGGGCCGAGGAACTGGCCGACGAGACGGCCGATCTCTTCATCACGGGCTGTATGGCGCTAGCCCAGGGCGAAGAGTTCGCGCAGGCCGACGTCGACGGGCAGGTGCTCCACTGGGACGAGGTACCCGAAGCCGTCACCAACGGCGAGTGTCCGACGACGACCCCCGACGCGGAACCCATCCTCGACGGCGTCGTCGGCATCCTCCCGATCGCGCGGGGCTGTATGTCCGACTGCTCGTACTGCATCACCAAGCAGGCGACCGGCAAGATCGACTCTCCGTCGATCGAGGAAAACGTCGAGAAAGCGCGCGCGCTGATCCACGCCGGCGCGAAGGAGATCCGCATCACCGGCCAGGACACCGGCGTCTACGGCTGGGACGAGGGCGAGCGCAAGCTCCACCGGCTGCTCGAGGAGATCTGCGAGATCGAGGGCGATTTCCGGGTCCGCGTCGGGATGGCCAACCCCAAGGGCGTCCACGGCATCAGCGAGGAACTCGCGGCCGTCTTCGCCGAAAACGAGGAGCTGTACGACTTCCTGCACGCGCCAGTCCAGTCGGGCAGCGACGACGTCCTCGGCGATATGCGCCGCCAGCATCAAGTCGAGGAGTACGTCGAGGTCGTCGAGACGTTCGACGACCACCTCGACTACTGGACGCTGTCGACGGACTTCATCGTCGGCTTCCCCACCGAAACGGAGCACGACCACGAACAGTCGATGGCGCTACTGCGCGAGACCCGGCCCGAGAAGATCAATGTCACCCGCTTCTCGAAGCGACCCGGCACGGACGCCGCCGAGATGAAGGGCCTGGGCGGGACGATCAAGAAGGAGCGGTCCAAGGAGATGAGCAAGGTCAAGCGCGAGATCGTCCGCGAGGCCTACGCCGACATGGTCGGCGAGACTCGAGAGGACTGTCTCGTCGTCGAGGAGGGGACCGCCGACT
Source organism: Natrinema amylolyticum (assembly GCF_020515625.1). Taxonomy (NCBI): domain Archaea; kingdom Methanobacteriati; phylum Methanobacteriota; class Halobacteria; order Halobacteriales; family Natrialbaceae; genus Natrinema; species Natrinema amylolyticum. The sequence goes on along the minus strand of NZ_JAIWPJ010000002.1, from coordinate 73,974 downwards.
CCGTGAAGTGTCGCGACTCGGCCTACCGACAGATCATCGTCCAGAACGCGAGCGACCACGGCATCGCGCCCGGCGACTTCGTCGACCTCGAGGTGACGGCCAACGAGACGATGTACGCCTTCGGCGAGCCGGTCTGACGGATCACCGTCGTCGCCGTCCCTGCGTTGTGTTCATGTTCTGCGTCCGACTCCGCGTGCTCGAGACTCTCAGAGGTTCTCGATCAGTCAGAGGTTCTCGACCGCAGCTTCGATCTCCTCGCGGGGGAGCGGCGAGATCCAGTCGTCCGCGACGAAGGCGTACCGGACCTCGCGGTCGGAGTCGAGGACGAACGCGGAGCGCCACGGCGTGGAGACGTTCGCCATGTGTGACCGCTCGGCGAGCAGGTCGAGCGATTCGCTGACCTCGCCGTTGACGTCCGCGAAGAACCGGAATTCCGGCCGATCCAGCCAGCGGAGGAACTCGTTTTGCGCGTAGGGGCCGTCGCGGCTCACGCCGAGTACCGGCACGTCCTCGAACTCGTCCCAGCCGGCGCGAACGAAGTGTTTCCACCAGTTCTGTGCGATGGCGCTGAACGCGAAGCCGGTACAGACCACGACGCCGCCGCGAGCCCCGAGGGCCTCGGAGAGGGGCGTCGAGCGGAACGTCTCGCCGTCACAGAGGAGCGCCTCGAAGTCGGTCACGGTCTCGCCCTCGGTCGGTGGCATACGCGTGGACTCTCGCGCGCATAGAAAAAACTCCGTCTCGCGGTTGAACGGAGCAACGGCGAGCCGCCGGCGTCGGCGTACCCTTATCAGTGATACCGCACAATACCTACCCATGCTCACGCTCTACCGACTGGAGGGCTGTCCGTACTGTGAACACGTCGTAGATCGGCTCGAGAAACTGGATATCGACTACGAGAGCGTCTGGGTCGAGGGGCTCCACTCGAAGCGCGACGAGGTCAAGCGCGTCTCGGGCCAGCGACAGGTGCCCGTCGTCGTCGACGAGTCGTCCGGCGTGACGATGGCCGAGTCCGAGCGGATCCTCGACTACCTCGAGACGACCTACGCTTAACGTCGTCGGGCCGGGGTCGGTGTCACTCTTCCTCGAGACCGTGCGGGTCGAGTCCCGGATCCTCGACCGCGGGCGCGCCGATCGCGAGCACGACTCCCTCCTCGTCGCCGACGTTGCGGTGGCCGTGCCCGACCTCCGGTTTGGCGATCCAGAACGTTCCCGGACCGGCCTCGACGTACTCCTCCTCGCCCGAGCGGCCGAGTTTCAGCGAGAACTCACCCTCGAGGACGTAGTAGAGCTCCTCCTGTTCCGAATGCGCGTGATACTGGATCTCCTCGCCGGGTTCGAAGTACCAGAGCTTGACGTTCACCGCGTCGGTCTCGAAGAACTCGTCGAGCGCGCGGATGCGCAGATCCGGCGGGATCTCGTCGACGTCGGAGAGGTCGGTCATCGGTACGTCGTCGGTCTGAACCACTTCGTAGTCCATGACACACTATATCACGACAACAGTCACCAAAAGTGTCCCGTCGACCGTCCCGGTTCGCCGGTTTCGGCGGCCGCCGCCGGGATCGGTCCGCTCACCGTCACTCGAGCGATCACCCGCCGTTCCCGTCGCCGATTCCGTCGTCTCCCGACCGCGACGGCGGACCCCGGCCGATACCGATCGCCTCCTCGAGGGTCTGCGGCGTCGCCGCGCCGAGGTCGATCCCCTCGCGCTCGAGTCGGTCGACGATCTCGTGGGCGTACTCCGAGCGGATGCGGCCGTAGGTGCCGCGATCGGGGTCGGCGATCCAGAACAGCGCGACAACCTCGACCGCATCGCCGAGCGCGGCGATCCGGGCGGTCGGCTCCGGAGCGGCGAGGATCTCGGGATGATCGACCGCCGCGTCGGTGAGAACGCGCGCGACGGCGTCGAGGTCGTCGTCGTAGCTGACCGCGACCGGAACCCGCAGCCGGAGCCGATCGTTGAGGACAGCGTTGGTGACCGCACTCGCGGTCAGCTCCGAGTTCGGTACTGTGACGATCTCGTTGTCGAACGTCCGGACTCGCGTCGAGCGGAAGCTGATGTCCTCGATGACGCCCTCCTGATCGTCCCACCGGATCCAGTCGCCGATGTTGAACGACGGATCGGTGACGATGAACGCGCCGCTGACGAAGTTGCCGACCACGTTCTGTGCGGCGAAACCGAGCGCGACCGTCAGCGCCGCGACGAGGATCGCCGCCCGGTCGAGGACGAAACTCAGACCAGCAATCGACAGTCCGACCACGACGGCGGCCGTGATCACGCCGATGGCCACCACGCGCTCGAGCCCCTGTTGGAGCGTCGGCTCGGTATCTCGGTAGTCCAGCGCGGCGCGGACGAGCGGCCGGACGGCGAACCGACCGATCGCGTACACCAGCGCGAACGTGAGCAGGAAGGTCGCGACGTTGTCGAGCAGGGAGAGATACGCCGCGATCAGTTCCTCGAGACGGGTCAGTTCGGACACGCGTCCGGCGTTCGACGGGAACTCGCACAAGGATTGGGCCGGCAGTCGCGCCCGCGGCGCGGATCGGCCGCCGGGGTCCCGTCGTCGCGCAGATCCGCGCCGTTACTCGAAGACGACGGCGCTGTCCTCGTCGGGGACCGTCGCCCCCTCCTGTTCGGCGAACGCGTCGTGGACGTGGTCGTAGGTCGCCTCGAGTGCCTCGACGATCACCGTAGTATCACTGAGGACCGGCATGAAATTGGTGTCGCCCTCCCACCGCGGGACGACATGCGTGTGGAGGTGGTCGTCGATCGAGCCGCCGGCCCCGTCACCGAGGTTCAAGCCGGCGTTGAAACCGTCCGGCTCGAGGGCGTCCTCGAGGGCGTCAAACGTTCGCTGTTTCAAGCAGGCATGATCGAGCAGGACATCCTCCGCGAGAGCCGCGTATTCGCCGGTATGAGTGTGAGGAATAACCATCACGTGTCCCGGGTTGTACGGATAGTTGTTCAACATGACGAACGCGTGCTCGCTTCGCGCGACGAGCAGGTTCTCCCGATCGTCGCCCAGATCGGGGAGTTCACAGAAGACGCACTCCTCGATGTCGGGGTTTCCTTCGTCGCGTCTGATCCACTCGATCCGCCACGGTGCGAACACCTGCTCCATGTTCGATACCACTCGAGGTGCCCCTAAAGCGTTTCAGTCCGCCGACTCGGGCCGAGATCTAACGGTAATAATTCCGTAAATCCATGGGAAAGTGACTCATAATTTCGCTATAAAGCCACGAAAACCGGATCTAAACGGTATCGAACGCTCTCAGACGATCTCGAGAAGAGGGTAACGCCCTCTTGCGATTTTGACGACTCACGGACCAAAATGAAGCGTGGGTTTAAGATAGGGCTACTGCAAGTAAGCCGGTAATGGCAACGACTGACGACTCTGTCAACGGGATGACCGAGCACTGCGAGGAATGCGATTTGGAAACTCTCCACGAGGTGTCCGTCCAGATCAGGACCGAGAGCCTCAAGCAGGAAAACGCGCAGTTCTCACGCGAGCCGTACCGCGTGAGCGAGTGTCAGCGGTGTGGCAACCGCTCGAGTCAGCGGATGAACAACGCGTAAGCCCTCGGTCGCTGAATCGGGACGACGGACCGCCCTCGTTGCCCGGTCTCCCGCGGCCGACGCTCGACTCGCGAGTCGGGCTCTCGGCCGACCGATCTATTACCGATTCGAATCACCAATTTCGGTGACTTACCGTTCGGTCGTTACTTCGCAGCCGTCCTCGGTGATGATGATCGTGTGCTCTTTCTGACTGACGAGATAGCCGTCGTCTTCCTTGAGCACCGGATAGCCGTGGACGATGTCGTTGCGTTTGAGGCGGCGCAGCGCCATCTCCGGGCGATCGGTCTCGAGCCACCGCGTCGCGAACGGCAGCGTCCGGAACTCCTCGGTGATCTGCTCGAGGGCCTCTCGGGCCTGCCGGTTTCGGACCGAGCCCTCGCGCTCGAGTGAGAAGATTTCCTCGCTGGCCCCCTCGGAGACCTTGCCGCCGCCGTCGGTCGCGAACGGCTCGATCGCGACGACGTCGCCGACCTCGAGGGTCGTTCCCTGCGAGACGGCGCGGTTCGGGATGTTCGGCGTCGTGTGTTGCTCCCAGTGACCCAGCCCGTGGCCGGTAAGGTTGACGACGGGGTTGTAGCCGTAGCCGTCGATGACGTCCTCGATCTCGGCACCGATCTCGCCGGTGCCGATCCCGGGCTCGATGATATCGATCGCGGCCTCGAGGGCCTGTTCGGAGGCTTCGGCCAGCTCGGGGTTGCCGGAGAGGTCGACGGTGATCGCGGTGTCGGCCAGCCAGCCGTCGACGTGGACGCCGATGTCCAGGTTGATCATCTCCTCGCCGAAGGTCGTCTCGTCGTCGATCGACGGCGTCGCGTGGGCCGCCTCCTCGTCGACGGAGATGTTGACGGGGAACGCGGGCTGGCCGCCGAGTTCCCGGATGCGGTCCTCCGCCCACTCGGCGACCTCGAGGTGGCTCGCACCGACCTCGACGCGCTCGGCGGTCTCTTCGCGTACCTGCGCGAGGATCTCCCCCGCTTCGCGGTGTTTCTCGTACTGCTCGGACTCGAGGTCCACCTCGGATTCGGCCATGTCTCGGGGTTGGACAGGTCGACAAAAAGAGGTTCCGTCTCTCCGACGGCCGACGCGGCCGGTCCCTGCCCTTCGGTCAGCGATTCGTCTCTTGCCCGTTGACCCAGTTACACGACGGACAGGCGACGATTCCCTGTACGTTCGACAGCGTCACGTCACAGCGCGGACACCGGCTCGAAGCGTACTGCGGCGCTCGCAACATAGTTCGTCTCACGGATACGTCAATAATAAATGTTCCTCACGACGATCGTCGAACTCTCGGCGGCGAACGACGGCGGGACGGTCGAACGGCGACCGAACGCCTCCCCGAACCGACCGTTCGGGAGAGAAACGACGCGTAACGACACCGAGATCCGTGAAACGGTCGCCACGGGTTATTACCCGTCGCGCGTGTAGCAACGACCGGCGTGAGAGACGCCATCGATCCGAGTCGACGTCGCTGACACGCTGATCTCGACTCGAGTGCCGTGACGCCGCTGCGAGAACGCGGGCACGAACGCGATCACCCGGCGGGTGGATCTACGGCCTCGCGGCGGCGATCACCGGCGGTTTTCCGCGACCGCGGCTCGCCCGAGAGTCGCGGGTCGGTCGGTCGCGTTCGGTATCAGTCAGAAGTGTCGGTTTTACGGCGAACGCACCCGTCATTTGGAGAACTATTATATCGGGGCAGTAACCGCATTTTAACGGTCGGAGGGGTTCAACTGACCGTTTTACCTACAATACGGGAGTATAGAACGACTGGGTATCGTTCAACTTTTGCCGGCCCGCGATGGAAATGGTAGACCTTTTACCCCCGTCGAAGAACCGTACAGACGAGATGAGCTACGACAAGATCGAGGTCCCTGACGAAGGGGAGCAGATCACGCTGAAAGAGGGTACCGAGGACGAACTCGAGGTGCCTGACAACCCGATTATTCCGATTATCTACGGTGACGGTGTCGGGAGCGACGTCGGTCCCGCCGCACAGAAGGTCCTGGAGGCAGCCGCGGAGGCGACCGGCCGCGACATCAACTGGATGCGTCTCTACGCCGGCGAGTCCGCACGCGAGAAGTACGACGAGAACCTGCCCGCCGAGACCGTCGAGGCGATCAAGGAACACCGCGTCGCGATCAAGGGCCCGCTGACGACCCCCGTCGGCGCCGGTTTCCGTTCGCTGAACGTCGCGCTGCGAAAGAAACTCGACCTCTACGCGAACGTCCGACCGACCTACTATCTCGACGGCGTCCCGTCGCCCGTCTCCGAGCCGGAGCAGATGGACATGGTCACCTTCCGTGAGAACACGGAAGACGTCTACGCCGGCATCGAGTGGGAGGAGGGCACCGACGAGGTCCAGGAGGTCAAGGAGTTCGTCGAACAGGACATGGGCTTCGACAGTACCATCCACGACGGCCCCGTCGGCATCGGCGTCAAGCCGATCACCGAGTTCGGGACGAAGCGACTCGTCCGCCGCGCCATCGACTACGCCTTAGAGCACGACCGCGACTCGGTCACGCTGGTCCACAAGGGCAACATCATGAAGTTCACCGAGGGCCAGTTCCGCGACTGGGGCTACGAGGTCGCCGAAGAGGAGTACGGTGACGAGGTCATCACCGAGGACACCCTCTGGGAGGAGCGAGACGGCGAAGCGCCCGAGGACGCGGTCGTCGTCAACGACCGCATCGCCGACAACATGCTCCAGCAGCTGCTGACCCGAACGGACAACTACGACGTCATCGCGACGATGAACCTCAACGGGGACTACATGTCCGACGCCGCCGGCGCACAGATCGGTGGCCTCGGCATCGCCCCCGGTTCGAACTTCGGCGACGGCCTCCTGCTGGCCGAACCCGTCCACGGCTCCGCGCCCAAGTACGAGGGCCAGGACAAGGTCAACCCGACCGCGATGATCCTCTCGGGCCGCATGATGCTCGACTACATCGGCTGGGACGACGCCGCCGACCTCGTCCGCGACGCCGTCGAGGAGACCATCTCCTCCGGCAAGGTCACCTACGACCTCGAGCGCAACCTCGAGGACGCCGAGAAGCTCGCCACCAGCGAGTACGCCGACGAAGTCGTCAAGAATATCGAGAAACTGGCGTAAGCCGGCTTTTCGGGCAGTCAGAACGCGGAGCGATCTACTCTCGCATTTTATTTTCGATACCTCGCAGACGGCGAGTCACGTCTCGAGCGCCGCCGTGTCGTAACGCACTCGTCACCGGCGACCGTACGCTCGCTCGATGGACGATCTCGAGGTGCGAGTCGCCGAGACCGATCGAGAGCGCGACGACGCGTTCGCGGTCCGACGGACGGTGTTCGTCGAGGAGCAAGGCGTCGACGAGGACTTGGAGTACGACGACCACGACGAGACCGCCGTCCACTTCGTGGCGTACGACGACGGAGAACCGATCGGCGCGGCGCGACTGCGCGAGTACGAGGCGGGCGTTGGAAAGGTCGAACGCGTTGCGGTCCTCGAGTCCCGCCGAACGGAGGGCGTCGGTCGCGCGCTGATGGAAGCGCTCGAGCGGCGGGCAATCGATGCGGGGTTCGAAGCGCTGAAACTTCACTCACAGACGCGGGCCGCCGGCTTCTATCGCAGCCTGGGGTACGACCGCCGCGGCGAGGAGTTCGAGGAGGCCAGTATTCCCCACGTCGAGATGCGGAAGTCACTGGTCTAATCGGAATCGAACCGCTCGCGGCCCTCACTCGAGTCGCGGCAGGTCGCCCGTCCGCTCCCGACGAACGAGATCGCGAACGAACAGACGGAGCTGTCGACACAGCTCCTCGCGGTCGTCGTACGAGTAGATCCGGGCGTCCCAGCGGTCGCGGACGGCGGCGATCATCGCGCTTCGGACGCCCGACTCGTGGGCGAACGCGACTCGTTCTCGGTGGGTCGCCATGTCCTCGTCGAACAGCGATTCGAGGACCGAACCGACTTCGATACCGACGCCGAGGGTGTCGCCGGCGGCGGGAACGACGTAGACGACGGCGTTGCTCGCTCGAGGAGTACCTCTCGATGCAGCGTTCGATCGGCAACGAGACGCGGTTTCGCGTCCTCAACGCGCTCGTCGAGGCCGGGTCTCAGAGCGCCAGCGAGTTGCGCGACCGCCTCGAGGTCGAGTCGAACGTGCTTCACTACCATCTCGACGAACTCGTCGACGTCGGTCTCGTGGAGAACCGAAAGCGCACGGAGCCCGACAGTGACGGGCTCTATTCCTACTACCGAGCGACCTCGCTGGGAGAGGCGATCCTGAAACACGGTGTCCGCGAACTGATGCGGCGAGAGTGGGACGCGCTCAAGGAGTACGGCGAGTGAGTTCGCGCCGGCGTCTGTCGGCCGTCTGACTGAGTTTCAAGGGCCAGTATGTGGGCGTCGATAGTATGGAACGAGACATCCACGGTCCCGCGAACGCGGTCACATCGACGAGGGAGACGGTACAGGCGGCCGCCCGCGTCCTCCTGCCGCTGACGATCTCGGCCGCCGTCACCGCCGGCGGCGTGCTCCTCTTTTTCGCGCTGGTCAGCGTCATTCTGGGCTGACGCCGCTTCGTCGTGACCTCAGCCTCGACGAGCCACCTCAGCGCGCGTCGAGTCGCTTACGGACTACCGTTCCGGTCACTCCGAGGATCGCCAGCGCCATCGCCGCCGCAAAGGCGACGACGAACGCCGAGAGCGGCTCGGTCACCGTCTCGAGTTCGGCGAGGACGAACTCGCCCGCGAGGACGGCGGCGACGGCGAAGAGCGCGAGGCCGCCGACGTTAGCGGCCAGCGAGTTCGTCTCGGGGACGACGGCGGGGTCGTTCAGCAGGGAGAGGATCACCGCGATGGCGAAGGGCGTGCCGACGAGCCCGAACGCCAGCGTGAGGACGAGGAGCTGGAAGAAGGTTCCCCCGAGGAACGGGCCGATCGCCGAGGCGAGCGCGACGGCGACGATCGCGGCCCGGTATCGGCCGTCGCTGACGGACTGCTCCCAGCCGAGTTTGTCCGCGAGCAGGTACGGCGGGACGATGGTGTTGCCGCCGAGCGTCGAGACCGCCGCGCCCAGCAGGCCGGCGAAGAACAGCCACATGGCGTACTCGCCGGCGATCGGACCGAGCGTCTGCGCGGCTCCGACGGCATCGATCGTCGCCGGATCGACGCCGGCGGACGGGAGGATGCTCGCTGCGACGAGGAAGACCCCGAGACTGAAGACGCCGAAGGCGACGAGCATCGAACTGACGACGTCGAACATCGCGATGTCCGCGTCGCGGCTCGTCCAGCCGCGGGCGCGCATCGTGTAGCTCTGCATGGTCAGCAGCGTGATGTGGACCGCGCCACCGAGGATCCCCGCGGCGACGAGCGCCCCGTCGACGCCGGCCGGGATCGCGGGTCGCAGCCCGCTCGCCGCCGCGGCCGGATCGATCGGGACGACGAACGCCGAGGCGACGAACGCGACGACGACGATCGAGACGAGGACCTTCGCGCCAACCTCCGCGAGGCGATAGCCGCCGCCCGCGAGCCCCAGAGCGAGGATCACCGCCCAGATCACGCCCCAGAGGCGTGGGTCAGTCAGTGCCGCGGTACCGACGCCCGCGCTGTCGACGATCGTCGCACTCGCGCCCGCCAGCGTCTTCATGATGACGAGCTGTGCTAATCCCGCGGCCAGCACGACGTCGACGACGAGCACCCAGGCCCAGAACGAGCCGAGGTGACGGTCGACGACCGAGACGATGCCCGCTTCGGTGAACAACCCCAGCCGCATCGAGAGATACTGCCCGACAGTGCCGAGGACGGCCGAGAGGACGACCACCCACAGTAAGGCGTAGCCGAAGCTCGCGCCCGCGACCAGCAGACTGGCCATGGTCGCCGGCCCCGCCGCGATCGCGCCGGCGAGCCACGTCGGCCCCAGTCGCTCGAGAAACGATCCCATTCGTCCGATACCCCACGAGTCCGACGACCGTGACTCGGTTGCCATCGGGTCCCCTTGCGAGCTGAACTATATAACTGCGTGGTATTCGCCGGTGATCGATAATCGAATCCCCTCTGAGAGCCTACTCCGACTGCCAGTTCGGGTCCTCCCGGGGCGGGCTAAAGATGTCGACACCGCGGACCGTCTCCTCGCCGCGGTTCTCGGCCGCGTGGGGTTGGTCGCCCGGAATCGCATAGGAATCGCCGGGACCGCAGACGATCTCCTCATCGTCAATGAGGAATGTCAGCTCGCCCTGCGTGATATAGCCAGTCTGCTCGTGAGGGTGACTGTGCTCGTCGACTACCGCGCCGGGCTCGATCTCGAAGTGCTGGACGTTCATCGAGTCGGTCCCTGCCATCAGCGCCAGGTGGACGCCGTCGGCGGCTTCCGACGGCTCGAGATCCGAAAGCGAAACGCGTTCCATACGCGACGAAACGACGACGCGGCACATAATTCCGCGGATACCGGCGGTGGCGCTCAGTCGTCGCGGGGTATCTCATCAGGTTCGACGACAGTCCGAAAAACTAATTAATTTTCTAATATAAAGAAGTCGTATGAACCCGTACGTGATCCTCGGTGGCGCGATCCTGTCGGAGTTGTTCGGAACGACGGCGCTCAAACTCTCCGACGGGTTCTCGCGGCCGCTACCCAGTCTCGGCGTCGTCGTCGGCTACGGCCTCGCCTTCTATCTCCTCTCGCTGACGCTCGAGGACCTGCCGGTCGGCATCGTCTACGCGACGTGGGCCACGCTCGGCATCATCGGCGTCGCGGCGATCGGCGTGCTCGCGTTCGACGAGCGCCTCGACGGGGCGGCCGTGGCCGGGATGGGGCTCATCCTCACTGGCGTCTACTGTCTGAACGTCCTCTCTGACGTGTCGGCACACTGAGCCGCTCTCTCCGTTTCCGGTCGCCGCTCTGGCGGTGTCACGGCACCCGACTACTTTCGCCGCGCTTGCCGAACCTTGAACTACCGCGAGGGGCCACTCCGAGACATGTACGCCGTCGTCGGCTGTAGCGCGTGTTCGAACCTCTGGATCATCGAGGGGCGCTCCGAGACGACCCAGTGTCCCCGCTGTGGCTCGCGGAAGGCCTACGAGAAGCGCAAGAAGTTCGTCGAGACCGACGACGCCGCTCACGCCCGCGACGTGCGCGCCTCGATGCTGGCGAACCGGCAGGGCGAGGGCGAGGCCTTCGCCGAACTGGACTCCTTCGCCGCCTTAGAGGACGAGGTCGCCGACGGGGTCGTCGACGACGACGAGTACCTCTCGGAGTCCGGGCTGGACGTCGACGAAGTCGAGGCGGCCGGCGACCGCAATCCGCGCGGGCCGAGCCGCAGCGGGAGCAAGCGGGAGATCGTCGAGAGGGCACTGGAAGCCCTCGAGGAGCCCACGGAAGACGAGGTCGTCGAGTACGCCGGCGAGCGCGGCGTCTCGGCCGAGTACGTCAGGGACGCGCTCGAGAAACTGACGCGGCGCGGGGTCGTCAGCGAGAGCCGGGGTCGCTACCGGCTGTTGTAGACCGTCGGGGCCGTATCGCCACGGCTATCCCGTCTCGACGGCTCCGTAGGGTATGGCAGAGACGGTCGACCTCCAGGAGCCCGTCGTCGGCGCGGGACTGGTGGTCGCAGTCGGGTTGCTGGGTTACGGAACCGTCGTCAGCGAGACGATCGTCGGAATCGACGCCTCCGTCGGAGCGACGTGGATCCTCGCGGCGACGTTCGCCGTTCTCGCGGTGATCCACGCGAGCGTCGGGCAGTACGATCTCACGCTCGGACACGGGGGCGGTGCCGTCGGTTGGCTGCTCGTCCTGCTCGGCTCAACGGGCGTCCACGTCGCGCTCGGGTTGGCACTGCTCGTCCTCTCTGGCGGGTACATCGCGATCAGAACGAAACGCCGCCGCAGCGACGACTCCGGGGAGCCACCGGCGGAGAGCTAACCGGTCGCGTTTCCGGCGGACAGATTCTCACCACCGAGACGCCGGTCGGCCGCTTTCGGAGGGCGCTCGAGGGGTCCGACGAGAGAAACCGAACTGCAGAGAGCGGTCCGAGAGAGGGGATCGACGGAGCTACCGGCCCAGATCCTCGTGTGCGCTCGCGAGGTGCCGCGAGGAGAGCGCGCCGAGCAGGGAGAGTTCGCCGGCGAGCGCACCGACGGCGATGATCTCGGCGAGCGCGTCGGCGTTCGAGCCCGGCGGGTCGCCGCCGCCCCGAATACCGAGAACGTCGAGCGCTTCGGATTGCGTCGGGAGCTTCGTCCCGCCGCCGACGGTGCCCACCTCGAGCGAGGCCAGCGAGACGCTGGCGTAGAGGTCGGTGGTACCGTCCTCGCGCTCGCGGGCGTCCATCGTGGTGATCGTGTTCGCCGCTTCCACGACCTGGGCCTCGTCCTGGCCCGTCGCGAGGAAGGCCGCGCCGACGACGTTGGCGGCGTGGGCGTTGAATCCCAGACTGCCCGCTTTGGCGCTGCCGATCAGGTTCTTACGGGTGTTGGCCTCTGCGATGGCGTCGGCGGTGGTGTGGAGGCGGTCCTCGACGAGTTCGCCGGGGATCACGACGTCGGCGGTCACGGAGCGACCCCGACCTTCGACGGCGTTGATCGCGGCGGGTTTCTTGTCCGAACAGAGGTTTCCCGAGAGCGCGACGAGGGAGGCGGGAGTCTCGCTCTCGACGAGTTCGCAGGCCTCGCCGGTCGCGATCGTGGCCATGTTCATCCCCATCGCGTCCTTGGTGTCGTAGGCGAAGCGCAGGTAGACGGAGTCGCCGACCACGTACGGCTCGATGTCGAGCAGTTCGCCGTGACTCGTCGTCGATTCGGCGGCCTCTCTGAGCGCCTCGAAGTTGTCCTCGACCCACTCGACGGCCTCGGCGGCCTCGGCGACGCCCGCGACCCGGAAGACCGGCGCTCGAGTCATCCCGTTTTTCGTCACGCGTGCGTCCGCGCCGCCCGCGGAACGGAGCACGCCGAGACCGCGGTTGACCGACGCCAGCAGCGCGCCCTCGGTCGTCGCCAGCGGGAGGTAGTGCTCGCCGTCGGCCGCGCCGCCGCTTACCGGGACGGGGCCGACGACGCCCATCGGCACCTGCGCCGCGCCGATCATGTTCTCGATGTTCGGGTCCGCCCGCTCGGCGGGGAAGGCGTAGTCGCCGATCGCCTCGAGTTCCGCACCGGTCTCCCGTTCGATGAGCAGCCGACGCGCGTGGGCCGCGGTGTCGTAGTCGGCGTGGTCCTCGAGTTCGTGAATGCGAAGCTCGCCCTCGCGCACCCGCTCGGCGAGGTCCTCGGGGTCTGTCATGGATGGGTCAAGAGGGTGGTGGGCCCTAACAGTTGCTGATCGCCGCGGTCACGAGACCGTCGTCACGGACTCGTCGCTCGCCGTTCGATACTCCAGGAGGATTTCGTAACAGACGAGCGCGACGATCGAACCGGTCCCGATGAGGGCGATCAGCAGGTGACGGCCGCCGTCCGCGTCGGCGGCGAACGCGATCGCAAACGTCGCCGTCGCGACCGCGGCGACCCGGATCCTGCTTCGGGATCGGTCCGCGTCATCGTCAGTGACCGCGAGGTACAACTGCGGTAAGGCCACGGCGACGCCGGCGAACAGGAGGAAGGCGAGGAGCGGCCGGTCCCGAATCGCGACCCCGAACTGGCGATCCGCGACGAGCGAGCCGGCGAGCGCGAGGACGACTAGGAGAAGCGAGCCGAAGATGACGCGGCCTTCGCGATCGATCATACGGGCCGGTCAACGGACGGACAAGTCAACCTTGCGCTCGAGAGACGGTCGTAGGCCCGCCGTACGCTCTCGTTTCGACGTTTGGCGGTCCCTACTGAATCGGACGGCGCGCGCAATCGCGCGACGGGATCGGTGACCCGACCGTTTTTTGCCACTCGCCCGCGGCCACTCTGGCATGACCGCGGCCGCTGACCGCCTGCTGGTCGACGCGGAGGTCCACGCGCTCACCGACCCCGACACCGTCTCCGAGGCGGTGGCGATCCGGGACGGCGAGATCGTTCGCCTCGGGCGGACGTCCGAAGTCGAGTTCCTCGCCGGCGTCGAAACCGACGTGATCGACTGCGGTGGACGAGTCGTCCTGCCGGGATTCGTCGACGCGCACACGCACATGGAGCAACTGGGCCAACACCTCGTCCACGCGGACCTCTCGGCCGCCGACGGTCCCGAGGAGTGCGTCCGACTGCTACGCGAGCGGGCCGAGCGGGCCGCCGACCGCGAGTGGATTCTCGGATTCGGCTACGACGAGAGCGAGTGGACCGACGGCCGATCGACACCGCTGACGCGGGCGGACCTCGACCGCGTCAGCGAGGACCGACCGGTCGTCGCGATGCGAGTCGACTTGCACACCGCCTCGCTGAACGGGGTCGCGCTCGAGCGCCTCGCCGACGAGCTTCCCGAGGGCGATCTGCGGCGCGAGAACGGCGAGCCGACCGGCGTCGCCGTCGAGGACGCCGCCGAAGCGGTCCGGAAACGGCTCACGGCCGATCGCGAGGAGATGCGCAAAGTGCTCGCGGCCGCGACGGAGTACGCGGTCGAGCGCGGCGTCACCGGCGTCCACGACAAGGTCCGCGGCTCGGTCGCCCCGCGGGTCTACCGCGAGCTAGCCGCCGACGGCGACCTCCCCCTGCGCGTCCGGATCGACTACTGGAGCGACCACCTCGAGGCGCTCGGCGACGTCGGCGTCGGGACGAACGACGGCGACGAGCGGGTGCAGACCGGGGCGATCAAGTCCTTCTCGGACGGGAGTATCGGGAGTCGAACGGCGAAACTGGCGGCACCGTACGCGGACGCCGACGGAGACGGCGGCGATAGCGATGGCAGCGACGGCGACGACGGTGGCGACGGGGCATCCGACGTCGACGGCGAGCGCGGCCAATGGGTCGTCGATCCGGCCAACCTCGCCGATCTCGTCGAGCGAGCCGACGACGAGGGGTATCAGGTCTGCGTCCACGCCATCGGCGACGACGCGATCGAGGAGACGCTGTCGACTCTCGAGGCGACCGCCGACCCGGGCGGGTCGCGCCACCGGATCGAACACGCGGAACTGGCGACCGACGACCACCTCGAGCGCATGGCCGCGGCGGGGATCATCGCCTCGATGCAGCCGAACTTTCACCGCTGGGCCGACGAGGGCGGGCTCTACGACCGACGCCTCGGCCCGGAACGGCGCGAGCGGACGAACCGGTTCCGCCGAGTGCTCGAGGCGGGCGTCCCCCTCGCTTTCGGCTCGGACTGTATGCCGCTCGATCCGTTACTGGGGATTCACCACGCGGTGACCGCGCCGACGGACGCACAGCGACTGTCGGTCACCGAGGCGCTGCGAGCGTACACGCGGGGTGCGGCCTACGCCGGCTTCGACGACGACCGGCTCGGAACGCTCGAGCCCGGCAAGCGCGGCGATCTGGTCGTGCTCGAGGCGTCGCCGTGGGAGCGGTCGGATCGGATCGACGAGATCGACGTCGCGATGACGCTCGTCGACGGCGAGATCGTCTTGGACGGGCGCGAGACGTAGGAAGACGGTCGCGGACGTCCCGCGTTCAAGATTCATTGCGACCGATCTCGAACTGGAGCTGCCGGAATAGGTTTCTCTTCCGCGGCCGCCCGACTTCCTCGGATCTCCGTCGAGGCGGCGATCCGATCCGATCGGAAGCGCCGAGAGTCAGAACTGCCGCCGCGACCCTGACGGGGATTCGATTTTTGCCGCTGGAGCGCAACGAGGGGCGCATGGACGTTGGACTCATGGTAACGGCCTTCGGCGACGTGGACCTCGCGGACGTCGCGGTTCGCGCCGAAGGGCAGGGGTACGACGCCGTCTGGGTCGGCGAACTCTGGGGGGCCAGCGGCGTCGTCCAGGCCACCGAGATGGCCTGTCGGACCGACGAGATCGGTATCGGGACCGCGATACTGAACGTCTACTCGCGGTCGCCGGCCGTCCTCGCGATGACGGCGGCCTCGCTCGAGGACGCCGCCGACGGACGGTTCACGCTCGGTCTCGGGACGAGCACGGCCGCGGCGGTCGAGGGTCTCCACGGGATGGCGTTCGACCGGCCGGTGCGACGCGCACACGAGACGATCGAACTGATCCGCGAACTCACCGCGGGGACCGGCGAGCCGGTCGAGTACGACGGCGAACTGCTCGAGGCGGCGAACTTCCCGTCGATCGAGTGCTCGGTACCGATCTATCACGCCGGGCTCGGGCCGGCAAATCGCCGCGTCGTCGGGCGGCTCTGTGACGGCTGGATCCCGCACAACATCCCGTTCTCGCGGCTCGAGGACGCCTTCGAGGAGGTCGCGGCGGCCGCGCGAGAACGCGACCGAGACCCGAGCGAGATCACGATCGCGCCCTACGTGCCCGCGGCGGTCAGCGAGGAGCCGACCGAGGCCCGCGAGACGCTGCGGCGACACGTCGCCTACTACGTCGGGAGCGGCGAGGGCTACCGGCGAGCGGTCGCGACCGAGTTCCCGGACGAGGCCGACCGGATCGCCGCGGCGTGGCGCGACGGCGAGAAGAGCGCGGCCGCGAGCGCCGTCACTGACGAGATGATCGCCGACCTCGGGGTCGCCGGAACGCCCGACGACGCGCGCGACCGACTTCGGACGCTCGTCGCCGAAACGGGGATCGACCACCCCATCGTCGTCGTTCCGGAACCGGCCTCGAGCGAGGTCGCGGAGACGACGATCGACGCGCTCGCACCGGACCGGTTGTAGCGGCCGCCTCGCGGCGGCACTCGACGCGTCACGACTACTGCCGACCCTTGCGAATCCGCGGATAGCGTTTTTTGAGGCCACTCCCGTCAGTCCCGATCCCGGAACAATCATGAGTACGAGCTACACCGATTTCGTCGGCGAGGTACAGCACCGAATCGAGGCCGGGACACAGGCCGAGGCCGTCAGAACGACGCGTGCGGTCCTCGAGACGCTCGGCGAGCGCGTCGGGGAAGGCGGGGCGACGGACATCGCGAGCCCGCTCCCGATGGAGATCGATCGATACCTGCTCGAGGCCGATCACGGCCAGACGTACGATTACGACGCGTTCGTCGACCACGTGCTCGAGCGGCTGAACTACGACGATCTCGACCTCGACGCGTCGTACGGCCGCCCGTCGAATATCGACCGGTCCGAGGCCGTCTACCGGATCAAGGCCGTCGTCGAACTCGTCAGCGAACGGGTCCCCGGCGGAGAGCTGGCTCACGCCGAGGAGCAGTTGCCCGACGAGTTCGGAGACATGTTCGAGTTCGTCGACGCCGAGACCAAGCCCTGGGAGGAAGTCTGACGACGACCGCGCGCAGGACCGCGGACGTCGAACAGCATGGGCTCTCGGTCTCGCCGACCGTACGAACGGAAAATGGGTGGCGGACTCGAGAGAAGAGCTCCCGGTTCCGCAGCGAGTGAGAAATCGAACGCCGAGTCGATAGCGGGTCAGCGCCGGTCGTAAATCCGGACCGCGCGGTCGTGGCGCTCCGAGAGCCCGTGCGGGTTGCGCTGGCTCGAGCGATCGGCATAGAGGGCGCGAACGCCGTCCCACAGTCCCCGTCCGACGTTCGCAACGACGTCCGTTCCGTCCGATATCCAGCCGGTCGGCGTCGCCTCGCCGGACACCAGTCGACGAATCCCGCCCGCGCCGTCCCGCAGCGCGCTGCCGACGGTCCGGGCGAGGACGGACGGACGCGGGCCGTAATTCTTCACGAGCCGATAGGACAGCGATCGGTACGTCGCCCCCCAGTCGGGATCGGCCCGACCGCCGTCCGTCCCGACCTCACAGCGGGCGGCCATCGTCGCCGACCACGACACCTCGTGGCCGAGTCCGGCCACGCGGTGGGCACAGTCGCGCTCGCTCGCCTCCTCCAGATACTCGTCGAAGCCGTCCAGTTCCTCGAGGACGGACCGCTCGAACGCGACGTTGTCACCGTGGAAGTGCGTTACTGTCCGTCCGGCGACCTGTCCCGGGGATCGGGGGTCCGTCTCGACGGGACCGCCGGTAACGGGACCGGTGACGACGGCCGTTTCGTCGGCCATCGACTCGTCGATAGCCCCGTACCAGCTGTGGTCGATCGCGTACTCGCCGTCGAGGAAGGCGACGACGTCCCCCGTCGCGAGTTCGAAGCCGGCGTTGCGGGAGACGCCGGGGTTCCGTTCGGAGATTTCGACGAGGACGTCGACGTCGTCGCGCTCTCGAACGACGCCGGTCGTCCCGTCCGAGGAGGGGCCGTTGACGACGATGATCTCCGCCGAGGACGGCGTCCGCTCCGCGAGGGCGTCGAGACACGACAGCAACCGCTCCCGGTCGTTGAGCGTCGAGACGACTACCGAGAGCTCCATACCGCCCGATAGGGGCTCCTGATAGTAAATAGATGGGATTCCGGTCGGTTCGATCAACGAACGTGCGCGTTCCAGTACGACACCGACGCGAAGTGGTCGGTGACCGGGAGTTCGCCGACCGCCTTGTCGAGTGCGCGAAGCGGCGACGCGAGCCCGTTGGGGATCGACCGATACAGTCCGTAGGGAAGGAGGAAATCGTCCTCGACGTCGACGAGAGTGAGATCGGTCTTCGCGAGGAGGACGGCGACCTCACTCTTCGAGTAGAGCCGCGATCCCATCGGAAGCGCCCAGTTATAGACGCTCCGCGTCGAAAACCGGTTGAACGTATCGAAGACGATCTGATCGCGGGAGACGCGCCGCATTTCCTCTAAGAACGCCTCGGGATCGTCCGCGAGATGGAAGAACCGCATCGCGACCACGGTATCGAAGTGATCGTCCGGAAACGGCAGCCGCCCCGCGTCACCGCGGAGGAATTCGAGCGTTCCCGCGAGGTCGGCGTCTTTGGCCTTCCGGCGTCCCTGCTGTAACATCGCTGCCGAGATATCGAGTCCGACGACGTCGGCCCCCTGATGGGCCAGCATGACGGTAAACCGCCCGGTACCACAGGCGATCTCGAGGACCTTCCGGTCCTCGACGGGCATGATGGCCTCGAGGACAGCCTCCTTCTCGCGGCGGTCGATCAGCTGGCCGCCCTGGGAGAACCGCTTGTCGTCGTATTCCTCGGCGATGTCGTCGGCTTGGTACCACTCCTGTCCTTTCACACTGGGCGAATCTACTGTTGCGATGGGATAAAACGATACTGGAGTCCGACGACGACGGTCGATCGGTTCGTTCTCCCCGTTCGCCCGACTCACGGGCCGATCGACGCGGAACACGCTCCGAAACCTATCTGTGTTAATATCCCATTCATATGCCTTATACAAACTGCATTATTCGTATCCACATATAGGGAAGCTTTACCATTGGCGGTTCCGCTGACGTAGATATGAGCATGAGTACAGCCGAGGACCGCGCCGCCGCCGCCGAGGAAACCCTGTCAGAGGACGAGTACCGTGACCGACTCCGCGATCTGCCACCGAGTGCCAAACTCGTCGCGAAAGTGCTCGAGACCGACTCGCCGCTCTCGCAGGGCCAACTGGCCGAGGAGTCGCTACTCCCCGACCGCACCGTTCGCTACGCGCTCAACCGACTCGAGGACGTCGGCCTCGTCGGCTCCCGATACAGCTTCCGGGACGCCCGCAAGCAGGTCTACTTCCTCAAGCACTGACCGTCTCACCGCCCGTCTCGATTTCACTGCTCGGGGGTACGGGGGTAGATCCGCGCACAGGCCGTCCGTCGATACGCCTTTTTTCGCTCGGTCGCACTGTCAGGATATGAATGTCACTCGGTGGTCCGTCCCGGTCGCAACGCGCGCGCCGACCGGCGAGACCAACGCCTACCTGATCCGGGAGACGACGGAGTCGTCTCGGACCGACGAGCGGCGACATCGCGAGTCCGAAACCGAGCCGGCGATTCTCGTCGACCCGGCGGCGCGAACCGACGACCTCGATCGGCTGGTCCGCGAGCACAGCATCGAGCACGTCCTCGTTACCCACACCCATCCCGATCACGTCGGTGCGGTCGACGCCTACGCGACTGAGACCGGGGCAACCGTCTGGGCGCGCTACGGCCGCGCCGGCCGGTTTCGCGACGCGACGGGGCGCGAGCCGGATCGGACGTTCGCGCCGGGAACCGCGATTCCGCTCGGCGACGAGCGCGCACGCGTTCTCGACGCGCCGGGCCATGCGCCGGATCACGTGGCACTCGAGGCCGGCCGCGACGGACCGATCCTGTGTGGCGACTGTGCCGTCCGCGAGGGCAGCGTCGTCGTCGGCGCGCCCGAGGGCGACATGCGCGCGTACGTGACGACGCTGCGTCGCCTCTGGGCGATGGATCCGCCCGCACTGCATCCGGGCCACGGCCCCGCGATCGATGCGCCCCGCGAAACCCTCGAGCGACTGCTCTCCCACCGAGCCGAGCGCGAGCGGCGAGTGCTCGAGGCCGTCACCGGCGGTGCCGAAACGCTCGACGAGATCCTCGAATCGGCCTACAAGAAGGACCTTACGGGCGTGCGCGATCTCGCGCGGGCGACGGTCCGTGCCCACCTCCAGAAACTCGCCGTCGAGGGGCGGGCGGCGTGGGACGGCGAGCGCGCGACGCCGGCCGAGGGCGACTGACTTTTCCGCATCGACCCCCTCCCCTCGAGCGTGCAATCGCTCGAAGCCGAACTCGAGGAGGCCCGACAACTCGCGATCGACGACCTCGCGGACGCGATCGAGTCGATCGGCTTCGAGTGTACCCGCTGTGGCGCCTGTTGCAAGGGCGAGGCCGAGGACGACCACACGGCGACCGTCTTTCCCGACGAGGTGCGCGATCTCGAGGAGAGCGAGAGTCACGACGGCGACTACGACTGGCGCGACGTTGCCCGACCCATGCCCTACGGGCTCTCGGAGACGGAGGAGGGTGGCCTCGAGGGCGAGACCTTCGAGTGGGCGCTCCAGACCGACGATTGTGGCGACTGTACCTTCTACGAGGAAGACGAGTCGGGTACGGGAGCCTGTAGCGCTCACGACGACCGCCCGCTGATCTGTCGGACCTACCCGTTCAGCGTCGCCCTCGCGGGGACCAGCCAGCCGATGGGCGAGGCCGTCGACGAGGCGGGCGTGGTCCGCGCCCACGAGTGCGAGGGACTCGGCCGGGACATCTCGCGCGACGACGCCGAGGAGTTGGCTCGAGCGCTGAAGGAACGAGCGGTGCGAGAACTCGAGGAGGCCATCGCGGTCCGGGACGAGTACGCACCCGCCGATCCCGGCCCCGGCGAGGTCGTCGTCCACGACTCCGAAGGCGCAAAGCGGATCGACGGGACGCCGCTCGAGGAGTAAGACAGGGGTAAATCGCCGCGGCTCGAGTAGCGAATCGGATCAAAACGGGCAGTAACAGCCACTGTACGGCGCGCAGAGCGCACCGTTTCACCGAGCGCGAGCAGCGCTCGCGCTCGGCCATTTCGCTCGGAATTTTGCGCGAGATCGGCTTCGCCGACCCGAACGCAAAAACGGTCTCCTCAGAACGTGTCTTCGATGATCTCGCCGACGGCGAAGTTCGACTTGACCTCGGTGACCTCGATCTTGACGCGTTCGCCGACGTCGGCTCCGGGCACGATGATGACGTAGCCGCGTTCGACGCGGGCGATGCCGTCGCCCTGTTTGCCGATGTCTTCGATCTCGACGTAGCGGGTTTCCCCGACGTCGACCGGCGGCTGCGGTTCGGACGGCGCGCTCTGGGGTTGGGTAGTCGCCGAGACGTCCTCGCCG
Organism: Natrinema amylolyticum; assembly: GCF_020515625.1. Lineage (NCBI taxonomy): Archaea > Methanobacteriati > Methanobacteriota > Halobacteria > Halobacteriales > Natrialbaceae > Natrinema > Natrinema amylolyticum. The sequence continues at coordinate 52,766 of NZ_JAIWPJ010000002.1, read as the reverse complement.
TCCCCCTCGTCCTCCCGCGAAATGAGCGCGACGCGATAGACCTCGCCGGGGTCGATGTCGCCGGTCTCGACCTCCTGACGGGGTACCTCGATAACGTATCGATCCTCCTCTTCCGAAACGTCCGTACTGAACAGACACAGCAGTTTGTCAGATATTTCCACAGGCAGACCCTCAGTTTCACCTCAGATTCGCCTCCATAATAGAACTACCGACACCGAGCCGTCAAGTAACGGGGAAATCGTCTCGAATGGATTCTCGACGGACTCAGTCCGCGGGCTCGAGCGGCCGCGTCGTCATGAACTGCGTCAGGTCGAACTCCGTCCCGAGGTCGGCGTCGGCGATCGACCCGTAGGGGCGGTTGACGACGATGTCGCCGGCGGTGCTGTCGCCGATACCGGGGATGGCAGTGAGTTCGTTCATCGAGGCCGCGTTGAGATCGAGCGGGTAGGGGACGCCGGTCACCGAGCGGTAGCCGTGATCGACGACCGCGATATCGATCGTCTGACCGAGTTCGCGCTCGCCCGGAATCCCGACGAGCAGGGGGTAGGTACCCAGTTGTCGGCCGAAGGTCTTGCCGTCCTGGTGGTACTCGAGGTGGACGTCCGGGAGGACGGTTCCCGGCGGCGCGACTCGCTCGAGCATCGGGTTGTCGATCTCCTCGCGGACCTGCTTCTTGTACCGTTTGAACAGCTGTTTGTGTTCGTTCGCGATCTCGGCCCCGGTATCGCTCATGTCGGTGCCGTCGAAGGCCATCACCTGCCGGATGTTGATCCGGCGGAGCATGTAGCCCTCGTCGTAGACCCGCTGGAGGAACTCGCGGTTGCGCTCGTAGGTCTCCTCGCGCTCGCCCTTGAGCCCGTGCAGGAGATTGATCCCGGGGAGGAGCTTGGGGAGCCGTCGCGGCGCGTCGTCGCCGAAGGTGGGCGCATCCGCGGGGTCTTCGCCGGGCCGCCAGCCGGCCTCCTCGTTGACGATCCGAACCGCTTCGAAACACTCCTCGGCGGTGACGTTCAGGTTGTTCTCCTCCTGGACGACGGGGTCCGCCGACTCGAGGCCGAACGCGGCGGTGTCGCCGGGCGTGTTGTGTTCGGCGATGATCCGGATCCCTTCGCGGCTCTTTTCGGGCCACTCCACGATCGTGATGGGGTTCATGTTGTCGAGGTGGAGTGTTTCGAGGTCGGGCGCGACCTCGCGAATCCCGCTGTAGAGCTGGCGCAGGGCGGCCGGGTTCGGCGCTTCGCCGTCGCCGCCGTAGGCGAGAATGTCGGCCTGCCGACCGATCCGGAAGTGTTTGACGCCGTAGTCCGAGAGGGCGTCGACCTCGCCGACGACCGTCGGCGGCGGCCGAAACTCGGGGTTGCCATAGAGCGGCTCCGTACAGAACGAACAGCGATACGCACAGCCCCGCGAGGTCTCGAGTTCGCAGATGAGATGCTTCGGATGGTTCGGGTGCTGCTCGACGATGAACGCGCCTTCTTGGGCCCACCGCGACACCTCGTCGATGTCACGCATTCGGTTGTTAAAGCCCTCGAGACCGCTCTTGACGAGGTCGTGGACGGCGGCCTCGACGTCGCCCTTGGCGACGAAATCGAAGTCTAAGTCCTGGCGTTCGGTCTCGGTCGCGCCGGCGTTCTCGTCGCCGACGCCGAACTTGACGGGGCCGCCCATCAGGCTCGTCCCGTTGGCGGTCCAGGCCAGTTTGCGGACCTCGTCGGGTTCGGCCGGCGTGCCGCCGACGTACTTCCCGGGAACGGTCATCCCGCCCAGATAGAGCAACAGGTCCGCCTCGTCGACGTCCCGCCAGTAATCGGGCTCGTCGCGAAGCCGATCGATCGTGTGATAGGTGATCTGCTCGCGCGGGACGCCCGCGTCGACGAGCGCGCCCGCCGCGTACCGGGGGTACGTCGAGATGTACGGCGGCACCCCGAAGTGTGCGGGCTCGTCGACGTAGCCGTCGACGATCGTCACCGACAGCGTCTCGGGGTCAGTCATGGCTCCCGATAGCGCCTCGAGCGATAAAACGGTGACTACACGCCGTCGACCGCGCCTCGAGCGTTCGGTCGGGAGCCGCGACGAGTCACCGCTCCCGCTCGCGGGTCAGCGTCACTCATCTTGCGACGCGGCCGGAGGACAGATCTCGCGTGCGATGACCGTCTCCTAACCGCATTCGTCCCGTTGCATTAATTTAATACGCCTTAGTCAAGTTGTATGATACAGTCACAACGGGCGAGAGAGCGGTCGCCAGAGAGGGGAGGGCTGCGTCCATCTGGGTCCGTTCGGGTCCACAGACCGAACGTCACGAGTCACGTCACTGAATCACCGGTTCGGGTCCCGCACTCATCGGGACCCCTTCCAGACGCCGGTCGTAACGGACCTGCGGTTCGTCGCGATGACGCCTCGAGTGTCATGAACGGGAGAACACCTATTCGATCGGTGCTGTGCGTCGGTCTCGTCGCGGTGCTCGTCGCGACTGTAATTACTACGGGAGCGACGGCGACCATCGGTTCCGGGACCGACAGTGCAACGGTAACTGGAGCGGACGACGTACGGCCGTCGCTCACGGTCCAAGACGACTCTGACGATCCGGACGATCCTGATGACCCAGATGATCCGGACGATCCCGATGATCCCGATGATCCTAACGACCCCGACGGTTCCAACAATACGACCAATACCAACGAGACATCCGATACCAACGAGACGTCCACTACCGACGACACGGCTGATTCTGATGACTCCGACGAATCTGGTGACTCCGACACGACCGCAGATACCAGTAACACCACTGATTCGGACGATACCGAAAACACCTCTGATACCAGCGATTCGAATGACCTAGACGATTCGGACGATCCAGACGACCCAGATGATCCGAATGACTCGGATGATCCGGACGACTCAGATGACCCGGATGACCCGAATGATCCTGACGGTCCAGACGATTCGGATGATCCTGACGATTCGGACGACCCTGACGACTCCGGCGACTCTACCGACACCGATTCTGACAACCTCGACGACACCACCGCCCCTGACGACCCCGATACCACCACCGGCCCCGACGACACGACCGGCTCGAGTAACGGAACCGAACCCGCGTCCGACGGCGATGAAAACGAATCCGCGTCCGACGACGATAGAAACGAATCCGCGTCCGACAGCAGTGGAGACAAACCCGCGTCTGACGGCGGTGAAACGGGGACGAGCGACGAGGCGAACGACGGCGGAGCGACGGTAACGGAAGCCGACGAGACGAGTAGTGATGGCGGTGACGAAGCGCCGCCGGAGACGCCGCCGAACGGTGGCGAAGCGGCCGGGATCGCGCTCGCGACGCTGCTCACGGCGGCCGCGGTCAACGCCTCGGCGGCCGGGGGCGCGTCGCTCGCCGTCGGACAGTCGTCGTCACTCGGGGGGACGGTTCGGCTGGCGACGATGACCCTCGAGCAGACCCGCGCGGGCGACTACTGGCGATATCTCGGGTCGCTGTTCCGGTACAGCCGGTTCGACGACTCCGATCCGCTCGCACACGAGTCCCGAGCGGCGATCTATCGAGAGGTCGGGGACGATCCGGGCGTCTCCCTCTCCGAACTCGCGGCGGCGACCGACGCGTCGCTGTCGACGGTCCGTCACCACTGCCGGATTCTCGAGGAGGAAAACCTGATTCGGTCCGAGAAGGTCCACGGAAAGCGCTGCTATTACCGGTCCGATGCGGCCGACGAGATCGATATCGCGCTCCGGACGGCGCTCGAGAAGCCGGCGACCCGTCGACTCCTCGAGACGCTTGCGGATCACGGGCCGGCACAGACGACGACGCTCGCGGACGAGCTCGACCGAGATCCGAGCACGATAACCCACCACCTCTCGACGCTGGAGGGGGAGGGGCTCGTCGTCAGGGATCGCGACGGACCGGCGGTGATCAACCGGCTCGCGTCGGACGTCGAACTGCCGGCCGAGCGAGGGCAGTCGGCGACGGAGTGAGTTCGGAGAGCGGTCAGCGAAGCGGTGAGACGGGTGCGATCGGGGCGATGCCTGCAGTCGCCGTGGGTGAAGCCAATGTTGATTAGTTCGGCCCTCCAAGGGCCGATATGCCTCCGACGGAAGAGATCCTCTGTACCGCCGAGGACTGTTTTCTCGACATCTTCGAGAACCACTACACCTACGACGTGCCCGACGATTTCGACGTCTCGGAACTGTCGTGTCCGGTCTGTGGCGGCACCGACTGCCTCGAGCGGGTGGAACTCTGAGCGGTGTCCGTCCGGCACCCCATCCCAGCGGGATCGGCCCGAGAACGGGCGACCCTGTCAGACCTTTCTTTTGAACCCGACGAAAGAGATATCAATGGGGCTGTCATAGTCCTCAGTACGGTCATGTCTGCCATGAACTCTCAGACCTTTCTCTCGGTCCCCGCGACCGCCGCCGGCGACGTCCGCACCGTCCGAGGTGACCCCCCGTGAGCCTCAAAGATCTCGGTAAATCGGTCGGACACGCGCTCTACCGACAGGTCGGTCGCGCGAACGGACGCGTCCAGAACCACCGATCGCTCCCCGTCGACATCCTCGAGAACGACGCCTCGTATCGCGTCGTCTTCGATGCACCCGGCGCCGAACCGGACGACGTTCAGGTCCGCTACCTCGACGGAAACGTCAAGATTCGGATCGACCGGTTCCGGCAGTTCCACGAGGGGTACGAGATGCGGTTCCCCGGCCGCGGAATGTCGCTGAACGGCGAAGCCGAGTTGCCGACCGACGCCGTCGTCGAGCCGGACGCCGGGACGGCGCGGCTCAGCGAAACGGGAACGCTGAGCGTCGAGATCCCGAAGGGGTCGTCGGTCGGAGACGCCGACGCGACCGACGACGCCGAAGCCGAGATCGAATCGGACCGCGAACGGGATTCGGATACCGGAACGGAACCGGTCGCGATCGACGACTGACTCAGGCCCCGTCGAGTGCCATTCCCTCGACGACGTCGAACGCCTCGTCCCCGTCGAACCGGGTCGGATCGAAGGCGTCGATCCCCGACCCGCCGAGTATTTCTTTCGCGATCCGCTCTCCGATCGCCGGCGCGCGCATGAAGCCGTGGCCCTGGAATCCGGTCGCGACGTAGAGTCCGTCCGCGACCGCGCCGACCAGCGGGTCTCGGTCCGGCGTCGCCGTACAGAGGCCGGCCCACGCCCGCTCGAGATCACCGTCTGCAACGCCGGGGACCCGGTGTGCGACCCGCTCTCTGAGGTCGGGAGCAAAGGTCGGATCGGCGTCGCGATCGTACGCGTCGGGATCGGCCTCGCGTTCTTCGGTTCCGTCGCCCGCGAGGAAGCCGTCGGCGTGGGGTCGCAGGTAGAAGTCACCGGTCGCGTCGTAACACATCGGTTCCGCGAGGTCACCGGTCGCGACGAGCGCCTGCACGCGATAGGGTTTCACGGCGAGGGAAACGCCCACGTCCGCGAGCAATCGCTTCGTTCGTGCGCCCGCGGCGACGAGCACCGCATCGACCTCGTGGACGTCGCCGTCCGGCCGAACGACTCGCGGCGGCTCGGCTCGCACGTCGACCGGCGTGTCGGTCTCGAGGGTCGCGCCGGCGCCGGTGGCCGCGGCCGCGAGACAGGCAGTGTACCGAGTCGGATCGGTGTACCCCGCCGCGCCAGCGATTCCCGCGACTGCGACGTCGTCCGTCCGCAAGGCCGGGAATCGGTCCGCGAGTTCGTCGCTGCCCATTTCGAAGGCGACGACGTCGTTTTCCTGCATGCGACGTACCTGCTCGCGGATCGCATCGGCACCGTCCGCGTCGCCCTCGCGGGCGAGCCAGACGTAGGGACACTCAACGAACGGGAAGGTGTCGTCTCCCGAGAAGGCGCGGAACCGTTCGATCGCGTCGGCCGCGATGTCGGCGTCGAGCCCGTCCGCGAAGGCGTCGTAGCAGATCCCCGCCGCTCGCCCGGTCGCGTCGCTCGCGACGGAGTCACGATCGTAGAGGGTCACGTCCGCGCCCTCGCTCGCGAGGTCGTAGGCCGCGGTCGCACCGACGGCACCCGCACCGACGACCGCCACCTCGAGACCCGCTCCCCGCTCGGTGAACGCGTCCGCACCGACGGCCAGGTCGGGCTCGTCCGCACCGCTCATGGCCACTCACTGGCCGGTATCGTTCGGTGGGGGCGACTCGAAACGCGACCGCTGGGCGTCCGCGCGTCGTCGGAATCGGCTTGCATAGCCCCTACTCGAGTCGGGACTCACTTACCTCTGGGTGGTTACGGGCGATTTCGCGATCGGGACGGCTCGCGTCGAGCGAGCCGGTTCATCGATCGAACCCCGTCTCGGTGTCGAGACGGGAGGAAAGGGGGTACGACGGCAGGTCGGGCCCATGGTTCAGTGCCGTCTCTCCTGCCGTATCCCACCGTATTCTACCGTCACACATACTATTGTTCCCAAACTAATTTGGTATCTCCAGTTTCCGAACCGGACGAGCCGGTGACAGCTCGAGGCGAAAGGGGGTCGAGACGATATCTGCGGGCCCGACCCGTTCGGAACCGAACGCGGCACGGTTCAGGTGACGTACAGGGAGTATGCGATGACGAGAAAGCCGGCGAGAACGAGGAGGCTCTCGAGCAGGATACCCGTCATCAGCGCCACATTGAGGAGTTCGTACAGCATCCCGGCGAGGACCAGACCGAGGGTGACGAGGCCGAATCCGAGCGAGAGGTAGCCGAGTGCCGGCTGGCGGGTCCGCCGGTAGGCCTTGTACGCGAAGAACGTGATCACGCCGCCGACGATGAGGACGAGCGTCTTGACGACCGCGAGCGCGATCGCAGTCGGCATTGCCGCGGCGGAAGACGACATACTGTTCTCGTTTCGATATCCAAGACCTGTACCAAGAACCTTGCCGTTCCCGTGAGATATGGGCCGTGGCAGCGATCCCCGTAACCAGTCGCCGCCGCGGACGGTCGAGCCGGACGACCGCCAGCGAGTTACAGAGATACCGGGAGAACACCGACGGCTTTCGCTGCGGGGAGAGTCCGCCACATCACAATTCCCTTCCCGACCGCTGACGAGCACTCACCCATGTCAGCAGACGAAACGCCGACCGACGCCGAGGCCGCCTGCTTCGAGGCCGGTATCAAGTTCGGCTCGCTCTACCACCAGTTCGCCGGAACGCCGCTCTCGCCCGCCAGCGCGCCCAGCCTCGAGACGGCGATGGCGGAAGCGATCGAGAACCAGCCCCACTGTCGCGAGGTGACCGTCGACGTCCGGATCGACGAACTCGAGGCCGCGCTCGCCGAGTCGACGGCCGACTACACCGAACTGACCGGCCACTTCCTCGAGGTCGAGATCGTCGTCGACTACGAGGGCTGCGAGGTCGTCACCCGCATGGAGATGGAAGAGGGCTATCCGCTGATGCGACTCGAGTCGGTTCGAGAATAGGCGAGGACGGCGTTCGGGTACGGTATTGTAGAAAACAGACGGGTCGGACCTTGTGAGTGCTCGCCATCGACTTTTGACGCGGACTCACATAGGTCGCTCGATGGGACCTGAACTCTCGATCGACACCGACTGGAACAGTCTGTACATCGACGGCGAGTGGACGGCCTCCGACGGCGACGAGGAGATCCCCGTCGAGGACCCCTCGACGCGCGAAGAGGTCGCACGCGTGCCGGCCGCCGTCGAGTCGGACGTCGACGCCGCCTACGAAGCCGCCGCTGACGCACAGAGTGAGTGGGAAAAAGCGCCGCCGGCCGAACGCGAGCGGATCGCACAGGGGTTCGCGCGGACGCTCCAGGAGTACGAAGACGAGATCGTCGAACTGCTCGCCCACGAGGCGGGCGGTTCGCGGATCATGGGCGAGACCTCGGTGAAGATCACGACCGATCAGGCCAACGAGGCCGCGACGCTCCCCCGTCGGATGAAAGGCGAGCAGGTCGACTCCAACGTCCCCGGCAAGGAGAACTTCGTCCGGCGAGAGCCCCAAGGCGTGGTCACCGTCATCTCCCCGTGGAACTTCCCGCTCAACCTCTCGGGACGGGCGATCGCGCCCGCTCTCGCGACCGGGAACGCGGTCGTCGTCAAGCCCGCCTCGAACACGCCGATCACGGGCGGCCTCCTGATGGCGAAACTGTACGAGGAGGCGGGGCTTCCCGAGGGCCTGCTCAACGTCGTCCCCGGTCACGGTTCTGATATCGGCGACCCGGTCGTCGAACACCCCGAGAGCGACGTCGTCGCCTTTACCGGCTCGACGCCTGTGGGACGGGGCGTCGCCGCGAAGGCCGGCGAGAACCTCTCCGTGGCGGCGATGGAACTCGGCGGCAACAACGCCCACATCGTCACCGCGGACGCGGACGTCGAGGCGGCGGTCGACTCCGCCGCGTTCGGCTCGTTCGTCCACCAGGGACAGGTCTGTATCTCCATCAACCGCCACCTCGTCCACGAGGACGTCTACGACGAGTACGTCGACTTACTCACGGATCGCGCGGCGTCGCTTCCGGCCGGGAGCGCCCACGATCCGGACACGGTCGTCGGTCCCATCATCGACGAGAGCCAGCGCGACGAGATGCTCGGCTACGTCGAGGAGACCGTCGACGCCGGCGCGACCCTCGAGACGGGCGGCGAAACGGCCGAGTTAGACGGCGTCGACGACTCGCTGGTCGTCAGACCGACGGTGCTCTCGGACGCGACCAACGATATGGCCGCCGCGTGTAACGAACACTTCGGCCCGATCGCACCGGTCGTTCCGTTCTCGGACGTCGAGGAAGCGATCGAACTCCACGACGATACCGAGTACGGCCTCTCCGGGTCAGTTCACGCGGGCGACGTCGGTACCGGGATGCAGATCGCGGAGCGACTAGACACCGGGATGGTCCACGTCAACGACCAACCGGTCAACGACGAGGCCCACGTCCCCTTCAGCGGCACGAAGGCCTCGGGCGTCGGCGGCTACAACAGCACGGACATCATGGACCAGGTCACCGAAAAGAAGTGGATCTCGGTCCAGCACGACCGGCGGGAGTACCCCTTCTGATCACCCGGCGGGCACGCAGCCGCCCGGTTGCGTCTCTTCGTCGCCCGGTCGCATATCCCAACGAGTGATCCGACCGGACGGCGGACGTCCGCCGATGACCTTCCTTTCGAAATCCCCCCGTCGTTCGACCGATATCGATCCGCTTCCGACCGATTTCACTTTCACTTTCGGGCTATCTTTTAACCCCGGTGCCCGCAAAGACGGTGACATGAGCCAAGCTACGCTCGGCGACGACGAGGAACTGTTCGGGGAAGCGGCCAACGAGATGCGCGAGGACGTCGAATCCTCGCTCGAAGACGCTTGGGCGGCGCTTCCGGACGCCGACGACATCTGGGAGACCGACGCCGACAACGTGCTGGGCGCGCTCAACGGACTCAACTCGGCGCTCGAGGCCGGCGACGCCGAGGAGGACCTCCGCGACGCGAAGAAGTGGTTCACGATGGGGCAGCGCGCCGATGCCTTCGACGACGCCGCCGACCTCGAGGAAGAGATCGAAGCCCTCGAGGAGGCAATTACGGACATTTCGGCGGCCGGCGAACAGGTCGGCGAACTCACTTCGACGATTCCGGCGCTTCGCGGAACGCTTCAGGACGCTGGTCCCGCGGATGACGCGGACGACGACGCCGAAGCCGATACCGACGCCGCGGACGAGGATGAGAACGAAGACGAAGCCGAGGAGTAGCCGATCTCGTTCCCGTCTCGCTCGACGAATCGATCGCCACCGAGCCACCGATCGAGCCGGTTCCGACCCTATCGGCGCTCGGGCCGCGAGACGTCTCGCTCGGCGACCGCCTCGAGCAACCGAGCCAGCGCGTCGGCGGCCAGCTCGCACAGTTCTTCGCCACGCTGAGCGTCGCCCTCGTCGGGATCGCCGACGACACCGTTTTCCGTGAATTCCGCCGCGTCGTAGGCTAAGTTGACGTAACTCGTCCAGTCGCCCCAGCCGTCGGCAGCGCCGGATCGAGCCTCGTCGATTCGGTCCTCGCGGATCAGTTCCGGCTCGAGGTGGCGCAGGAGCGCCGTCTCGAGGGGGCCGCCGTGACCCATATCGGCGGTGTGTTCGCCGACGCCCTCGAACCAGGTGAAGGGGACGGCGTAGGCGTCGCCGTCCCGCGTGAGGCGGCCGCCGACCTCGCGGAGGGCGTCGACGTTGCCGCCGTGGCCGTTGACGAGGACGACGCGATCGATCCCGTGGTGAGCGAGGCTCTCGACGGCCTCGCCGACGTAGTCGCGGAAGGTGTCCTCGGAGACCCACATCGTTCCGGGGAACTGGCGGTGCTCCTTGGCGATTCCGACCGGAATCGCCGGCGCGCGCACGACCTCGCGGTCGACCCGCTCGATCCCGGCGTCGGCGATCCCCTCGGCGGTCAGCACGTCCGTCCCGAGGGGCGCGTGGGGGCCGTGCTGTTCCGTGCTCCCGACGGGGACGACCGCGAGGTCCGTCTCGAGGTCCCGAACGTCCGTCCACGTCGCCGTTGTGAGGTCCATGGCGGAGTATGCCGCCCGTGTCGACATGAAACCCGCGGTGGCCGATACGACTCGGACTCGACCGTCGGGCGGACGGAGCCTGCATGTTCCCGCCCGAGCGTTATCCACGCCACCGTGGAAGGCAGGCCGTATGAACCGCGGCGCCGGCGTTCTCGAGGCCGTTCGCGAACTCGTCCCGGAGTGGGGTGCGGCCCTCGCCGCGGCCGTGACCCAGCTCGGCGACGGCTGGCTGCTGCTCGTACTCGGGATCGGCGCGTCGTGGGCGGTCGCGTGGCGACGGACGGTCCACCGCGGCCGGCAGTTCGGGACCGATCGTCCCGCTCGGCGGCCGGACGGGGCCTGGATCCTCGCCGTCATCGTCGGCGGGCTGGCGGTGATGACGGCGTTGAAACATCTCTTCGCGTTACCGCGCCCCGAGCTCGCGACGCTCGAGCCGGCCGTCCTCCCGTCGTCGGCTCGGCCGCAGTACCGCTCGATCGCGAGCGCTGGCGGCTACGGGTTTCCGAGCGGCCACGCGGTCGGTGCGACCGTCACTTACGGCCTGTTCGCGCTGGTGCTCGAGGCGGGAACGCGGCGGCTCCGCCTCGCGGTCGCCGCGGTGATCGTCGCCGCCGTCTGTCTCACCCGGCTCGTCCTCGGCGTACACTACCCGCTCGACGTCGTCGCGGGGGTCATCGTCGGCGGCTGGTACCTCGCCGTCGCGTGGCGGCTCCTCGAGCGGTCGCCGTTCGACCGGACGCTCACCGCGTTCGCGCTCGCACTGGGACTCGCCGGCGCGGCGATGGTCGCAAGCGGGCGCGCGGACAGCGCCGTGGCGTACGCGGCGCTCGCGGCCGGCGCGCTCGCGGGCTGGACGCTCGAGAACGCAACGTCGCCGTTCGAGCCGACGGCCGCCGAACGACGTCGAGTAGACCGGCCGGCGCTGCTGGCCGCGTTCGTCCCCCTCGCTATCGTCGGCGTCGGCGTCTCGAACGGGCCGCCGAAACTGGTCGCCTCGGCCGCCCTTCTCGGTCTCCTGTCGATACTGCCGGCGCTCGTATTGCCGCGCGTGACGACGGACGATCCGACGGCGCGCTGACCGCCAGCAGTGGCCACGGCGAACGCAGGCCCAACCCGTTTGCGTCGCCGAACGCTTCCCGTACGTATGCCCGAAGACAGCCGCGAACTCGGCGTCGAACTCGGCGACCTGCAGGAGACGCTCGAGAACGAGGAGTATCCGATCGGTCACGACGAGTTACTCGAGAAACACGGCGACGAAACGGTCGAGATGAGCGGCAACACGACGACGCTCGAGGACCTCATCGGGCCGCTGGGCGAGGACGAGTACCGGGATTACGGGGCGGTCGAGCAAGCGATCACGAACATGGTCAGCGACGAGGCCATCGGTCGGAAGAACTACAGCGATCGCACGCCGCCCGCGGCGGGCGAAGACCGGCAGGACGAGGGGGCCCCGGATCAGGACGACCAGGAAGGGCAGGAATCGTTCTAGGCCGACGGTCGGAAGTCGCGTCTCTCTGACTCGGACCGGTTCGTTCGTCAGTCGTCGTCGCCGACTTCGGTCCGCGCCTGTCTGCGCTGGGCGCGTTCGATGAACTCCTCGGGAAGCTCGTCGATTTCGCCAGCCTGGACGCCCCAGAGGTGGGAGTAGAGGCCGCCGTTCGCGAGCAACTCGTCGTGAGTGCCGCGTTCGACGATCTCGCCGCCCTCGAGGACGAGGACCTGATCGGCGTCCTTGATCGTCGAGAGTCGGTGGGCGATGGCGAACGTGGTTCGATCCTCGGCGAGTTCGTCGATCGAGCGCTGGATGAGCATCTCGGTCTCCGTGTCGACGTCGCTGGTCGCCTCGTCCAGGACGAGGATATCGGGATCCTTGAGGATCGCGCGGGCGATGGAGATCCGCTGGCGCTGACCGCCCGAGAGCTTGACGCCCCGTTCGCCGACCTCGGTATCGTAGCCCTCGGGGAGATTTCGGATGAACTCGTGGGCTTCGGCCATCTTCGCGGCCTCGATGACGTCCTCGCGGTCGGCGTCGAAGGTACCGTACGTGATGTTCTCCTCGACGCTGCCGTAGAAGAGGAAGGTGTCCTGACTGACGTAGCCCAGCGATTCGCGCAGGCTCCGGAGGGTCACGTCCCGGATCCGCTGGCCGTCGACGCGGATCTCGCCCTCGTCGACGTCGTACATCCGCAAGAGGAGCTTGAGGACCGTCGACTTGCCGGCCCCGGTGGGGCCGACCAGCGCGAGCGTCTCGCCGCCCTCGACGGTGAAGTCGATGTCCTCGAGGATCGTCTCCTCGTCGTAGCCGAACGTCACGTCGTCGTATTCGACGCGGCCCTCGGTCACCTCGAGGTCGGGAGCGTCGGGCTCCTCGCCGACCCGGTTAGGTTCGTCCATCAGCCCGAAGATGCGGGCGCTGGAGGCGCGAGCCCGCTGATACATATTGATGATCTGTCCGAACTGGGCCATGGGCCAGATGAATCGCTGCGTGTAGAGGATGAAGACGACGAACATCCCGGTGCTGAGTTGGCCCGAGAACGGGCCCGGCGGTCCCGCGATGACCCAGAGTCCGCCGACGAGGAAGGTGATAACGAAGCCGATCCCCGCGAGGACGCGCAGGCCGGGGAAGAACTTGATTCGCGTCCGAATCGCCCCCCAGTTCGCGTCGAAGTACTCTCGAGAGACGTCCTCGACGCGATCGGACTCGTAGGACTCGGTCGTACTGGACTTGATGACCTGAATGCCCCCGAGGTTGTTCTCGAGGCGGGAGTTGACCTTCCCGACCGTCGAGCGCACCTCGGCGTACTTGGGCTGGATGGTCCGGATGAACAGGTAGGTGAAGACCGCGATCAACGGCACCGGGAGCAGCGCGACCAACGCGAGCTGCCAGTTGATCGCGACCAGGAGGCCGCCGATGCCGAGCACCATCACGAGCAGCCGGAAGAGGGAGTTCATCCCGTCGTTCAAGAACTTCTCGAGGCGGTTGACGTCGTTCGAGAGGATCGACATCATCTCGCCGGTCTGCTTGTCGGCGAAAAAGCCCATGTCCAGGCGCTGCATCTCGTCGTAGGTGTCGGTCCGGATGTCGTGCTGGACGTTCTGGGCGAAGGTGTTGAACCCCCAGTTTCGGGTCCAGTGGAAGACCGCCGAGAGGAGAAACGCGCCGGCGATGATCCCGATCGTCAGCCAGAACTGCTCTATTCGACCGTCGGGGACGTACGGGGCGACGAGACCGCCGCCGACTGGGAACGCTTCGGCGTAGGGGATGTCCTGGCGGATCACGGCGTCGATCGCGACTCCCAGCATGAGCGCGGGGAGCAGGTCCAGGATTCGGGCGAAGAAGCTCGCGATGACGCCGATGACCGCGGCACCCGTGTAGTTCGAGCCGTACTCGAGGAACAGTCGCTTCATCGGATTCTCGACCTCTTCGCGCTGCTCCTCGAACGGATCGTCTTCGTCCGGCTCGGCGGTACTCATTGCCCGGTGCTCAGGGTCCGTCGGCAATAAGGATTATCGACGAACCGACGTACGTTCGGCGGCGACCGCTGCCGGGGCAATCGTCTCGCGCTCCGCGATCGCGGCGGCCCGCTCGAGCGTCACGGAGTCGCTCCGGGTGGCGATCATCCGGTTCGACTCGAGGTCGATCTCGACCTCGTCGCCGACCTCGATGCCGGTCTCGTTCGCGTAGCCGCGTGGCACCTCGAGGACCCACTTTCCGCGCCCGGAGTATCGGAGTTCCTCCCCGTCCTCGCCGGGTTCGGGCGCGCGGGCGTGATGGATCTGCGTGATCTCGCGATCCGCACCGATGAAGATGATGTCGATATCGAAGTCCATCTCGCGCATCACGTAGGTCAACTCCTGTTCCTCGCCGTGGACGAACAACATTCCGTCACCCGACTCGAGCGAGTCGTGGTCGCTCAGTCCGGTATAGCGTTCGGCGGGGTCGTCTGCAACTGCCACGTCGACGGCGGTCTTCGGGTCGCGGTCGCCGTCGGCTCCGTCATTGAAGACGCGGACCGCCCCCTCGTCGGGACCCCACGGAACCGAGACGAGACCCGCCTGAACGAGGACGACCCCGGCGACAGAGAGAACGGCGATCACGAGTAGCCCCTTCCAGACGTACTCGAGTGCCATGCAGGATCCCTGCAGCGCGAGAGAGTAAAGGTTATTCGGACGGACCCACTCGTCTCGGATGCGGGCTCGTGGTCTAGCTGGTTATGACGCGGCCTTTACAAGGCCGAGGTCGGTGGTTCGAACCCGCCCGAGCCCATTTCTCTGGCGAACAACAGTGAGCCAGAGACATGTATGCGAGGGCGGGTTCTAATCAGGGAGCAGCTTTGCTGCGACCGCGGTTCGAACCCGCCCGAGCCCATTTCTGGGGTGAACGACAGTGAGCCACAGAAATGTATACGAGGGCGGTTCGAACTACGGAACGAGCGAGCAAAGCGAGCGAAGTTCAGGTGGTTCGAACCCGCTCGAGCCCGTTTCCGTGGCGGACGACAGTGAGATAGAGACATGTGTGAAGGCGGATTCTAATCAGGGAGCAGCGAAGCTGTGCCCGTAGTTCGAACCCGCCCGAGCCCATTACTCCTGCTGCGAGCAAATCCGCGAGCAGCAGGTGTGTGACGAGAGGGCGGTTCGAACTAGACGAGACGCGAGCAACGAAGTGAGCACGTCTCGGCGTAGTTCGAACCCGCTCGAGCCCTCTCACGTTCGAACCTCCTGCAGCGCGTCTCTCGAGAATCGTTCGAGCGGGGCAGAATAGTCGTCGTCTCGTTCGACGACGAGCGAGCGCAGTCGCACCCTCGAGTCGAACTAATCAGTCACTACCGTCCGCGTACCGAGAGCGGTCACTGTTTGAGTCGCGCGACGTTCTCTCGGATCTGGCCGAGGAGTCCGTCTCCGGATTCCGTCTGGAGAGCGGCGTGCAGCGTCGAATTCTCCGGTTCGTCCTCGACGACGATCTGGAGGTACGGCTCGAGCTGCTCGAAGTTGTCCGCGAGGACGACGGTGTGGTTGTCCTCGTTGTGGTCGACGACGCCGGCGTCGTCCAGTTTCGGGACGTGGCACTGGACCGACGAGACGTAGACGCTCTTGTATTCGTTTTTCGCGACTTCGTCCGGCGGAACGTCGTGTTCCCAGCCCGCAACCGTCTCCGCCAGCGTCGAGAGTTCGATGGGGTCTTCCTGACCGCGCAACGCGTAGAGGAGGTACCGCCGGCGGCGGTTCGCCAGCAACTCGAGGATGGTGTCGGCGTCGAGTTCTCGCGCCTCCTGACTCGAGGTAAGGGCTGCCATAACAAGCTATTACCCCCCAGTGCGGAAAAGGGTGTCTTGAATATCCGAAATTCCAACAGACAGCGGGTAATCACGTATGGATGTCCCCGTATTGTCCGCGTTACTCGTTTTTCCAACACTTACTCGAGTCGGCGGACCATCGCGGAGTATCGTGTAAGCGGTATGGAAAACCGATATCGATTCGAAATCCTTTTTTATACCCTGGACGGAGGATGGAGTAGGCCGCCTTAGCTCAGACTGGGAGAGCACTCGACTGAAGATCGAGCTGTCCCCGGTTCAAATCCGGGAGGCGGCATCCCCTTCTCGGTTCGCATGCCGTACTCACGAACCTCGTACTGGGTAGTCGCTACGCTGGTATTCGCAAGGGGAGTGAGCGCGGATACAGCCGACCGAGACCGCGCCTCTCGAGTTCGCGGCGCAGTCCCCTTTGCCGAGCGCGGTCTCGACCCGTTCTTCGCGTGTGACCGCCGGATCGAGGACGAGGACGGGAGTCAGTACGCTGAGATGAAATTCGAGCGGTTAGTGAAGCGGCCGCTCAGGACGTCCGTGTGACGTCTGCGCGTCGACTCGCGCCCTGATTTGTTGGATCGCAGAACGAGTTCGAAATGGATCTGCACGGCACTCGAGCGCCTCGGCGAAATGTCGGTCGAATCTGTTACGTCTATGTAGATTTATTTATTCTGAGTACTTCGGTCGTGATCATGGGTGATGATCGATCAGCGGTGACGCGTCGCCGGCTCCTGACGACCGGGACCGTCGCCTCGCTGGGGGGAGTGGCGGGTTGTTCGGGGCTGCTCGACTCCGACGGGGAGTCAGAGACGCCCGGTGAGACCGAGACGGCCGCGGCGTCCGAATACAGCGGGCCGTTGCAGGTGAACGGGATCGAACGGATCGACGACGGCGGTGGACGGACAGTTAGAGTCGCCGTAACGATCGAAAACACCGACGAAGAGGCTCACCGGGCCGACCTCGTCGTCGCATTGTCTCACACGGAGGCCGAGGGGGCGATCGACCGCGATCGGCCCGTGTTGTTGGCGGCCGGACTCGAGCGGGAGGTCGTCCTCTCGTTCCGGCCGCAGTTCTTCGGGGAGAACGGTCTCGACCGCCCGGAGAGCGGCGAGTTTCGATTCGACGGGACCTTCGAGAACGACGAGGTCCTCGAGGCGTATCCGGGACTCGTGACGCCGTCGGAGCGGTCCGCTATCGATGGCGGGAACGCGTGGCCCAGTGTCGCGTACGATCCGGGCACGACGGCCCACAATCCGGGGACGGAGGGGCCTCGCTCCGAGCCGACGGCGGCCTGGACCGAGTCGGCGGTCGAGTACGCCTACGACGCCTCGGGGCCGGTCGTCGCGGACGGTACCGTCGTCGCCGGCCGGTCCGTTCGGGCGCTGTCCGTCGACGACGGCGGCGAGCAGTGGGTCCACGAGGGTCCTCCCCGAACCAGTCCCCTCGCGGTCGGCGACGGTGCCGTCGCGTTCGGGACGCCGGAGGACGTTCGCGCCCTCGAGGCGGGAAGCGGTGAGGTTCGGTGGACCGTCTCGTCCGACGGCGATATCTGGCACGGGGGGCCGACCGTCGCGGACGGTCAAGTGTACGCGACGAACGGGCAGCTACACGCGATCGACGCGGCCGCGGGCGAGGTTCGCTGGACGGCTGACGTCGGGGGACCGCTGGCGGGGCCGCCCCCAGTCTCCGACGGCGTCGTCGTGGCCGGCGGCGACCCGCTCCGCGCGATCGACGCCGAGACGGGGACCGTCCGGTGGAGCGTCTCCGGCGGCGAACCAGTCGCTGCCGCGGCGATCGCTCACGATACCGTCTTCGCACTCACCCCCTCTCAACTGGTCGCGCTCGACCTGGCCGAAGGACGCACGCGCTGGTTCGCGCCGGGCCCCTTCCACGGGGAGCGGATCGCCGTCGGGAACGGATCGGTGTACGCACAGCGCGCCAACGATTATCGAACGGTCTCTATCGACGCCGCGAACGGCAACGCCGAGTGGGTGTCCGGAGCGACCGACGGCGTACTCGGGCCACTGTCGGTCTCGGACGGAGTGTTGGTCGTCACCAGCGAACAGGGAACTCTCTACGGGTTCGACACGGAGACGGGCGAGACACTATGGGCGATGAGCGTTCCGTCGGGCGTTCCGGGATCGCTCTCGGTGGCGGACGGCGTCGCCTATTTCAATGAACCCAACGGACCGTTGCGCGCACTGAGCGGCGGAGACTGATCGCTGCGACGGTCTCTCGCCGAATCACCGGTCCGATATAATCGTCAGAGAGTTGCGATACGATAACTTATTATTACCGTAGAATAATCGACAGCCGTGAACGTGCTCGAGATAGTCACGGAGATGGTCGAGGGGTACATCTCCGGCGGAGCCGAGGAGGCGGTGGCAGAGGGCGTCGAAGAGACAGCGGAAGAAGCGACCGGTCGGGACCTCTGACAACGAGGGCCGCGCCGTCCGCGAGCCGCGGTTCCATCGTCGCGGGTTGTCAACAGTTTAGTGACGTCCCTGGGACGGGTACGAGAGATGCGTCTCTTACAGATCGCCGTCCCCATCGGCAAGCGAGACGCCGTCGAAACGATGCTCGAGACGGCGGACGTCGAGTATTTTCTCACCGAGGAGACGTCGCGTCGGGACTATAGCGCGCTCGTGTTCGTTCCGACGGGTCCCGAGGACGTCGAATCGATCGTCGACGAACTCCGGGAGCTCGGCGTCCAACGGGAGGGGTACGTGACGATCAGCAAGCTCGAGGCGGTTCTCTCCGACGAGTTCGAGCGACGGCAGAGCGAGCAATCGACACCGGCGGCGGACGACGACGAGACCGGCGGGCGGATCGCGCGGGAGGAACTCCGGGCTCGAGCCGCCGAAGTCGCGCCGGCGACTCCCAACTACGTCCTGTTCACGGTCGTGAGTACCGTCATCGCGACGGCGGGGCTGTTGATGAACAGCGCGGCGGTGGTCGTCGGGTCGATGGTGATCGCGCCCCTCATCGGGCCGGCCATCGCGGCCAGCGTCGGCAGCACTCTCGACGACGACGAGCTGTTCCGAACCAGCGTCAAATCACAGTTTCTCGGATTAGTCGTCGCAGTCGCGAGCGCCGCCATCTTCGCGGGGCTCGTCCGCGTGACGGTCTATCCGGAACTCCAGATCCAACTCATCGAACAGGTGGCCGAGCGAGTCAACCCCGGTGCGCTCGCGCTGGTCGTCGCGCTCGGGGCCGGTGTGGCCGGGGCGATCTCGTTGACGTCGACGACGAGCGTCGCACTCGTCGGCGTCGCGATCGCGGTCGCCCTCATTCCGCCGGCCGCGACGGTCGGACTCGGGATCGCCTACGGGGACGTCACCGCCGCGGTGAGCGCCGGGATTCTCGTCTGTATCAACGTCCTGTCGATCAACGTGGCGAGTCTCGGAACGCTCTGGGTGCAAGGCTACCGGCCGGAGCACTGGTTCGCCGAGCGGACCGCCCGGCGCGCCGTCATCCGCCGAGCGGCACTGCTCGTCGTCGCCGTGCTCGTGCTGTCCTCGACGCTCGCAGTGACGACGGTCAATCTCTCGAACAACGCCGAGTTCGAACGGACAGTCTCCGATATCGCGGCCGATACCGACGCCCGCGTCCTCTCGGTCGAAGTCGCCTATCGAACCGACCTCTTCCTCCGTCAGCCGACGACGGTGACGGTCCGTACCGTCGGTGGAGCAGGGGGAACGGCAGTGGACCTTCGAGACCGCATTCGCGCCGAAACGCGGCGCGACGTCGACGTGGTCGTAATTCGCGAAGACGGCGATATCTCGACGGCACGGCAGCGTCAGTCGGCGGTTCCCGTCCAATTACCGTCGGATAATCTCGACCCGCGAGGATCCGTTTTCCACTGATCGAGGCGTGAGAGCGCTGCCGCTCGAGCCGAAACGACCGTTCCAGAACAGGAAAGGAATTAATACAGTCTGGTCGGGATATATATCCATATGTCCAACGTATCAGAATCAGCGGGGACGGAGACGGCGACGGTGGAGTCGAGCAGAGTGGCGCGAGTGCTGAACCTGTCGATCCTCTTCGTCGGTATCGGCCTGTACGCGGGGATCGGTTTCGCGATGTACTACCTCCAAGTGTTCTCGGAACACCAAATGACGTACTTCGTCGTCGGTGCCGCTATCGGGTTCATCGGACTCCTCCTCTGGCTCGTCACTCGATAACCGCGCCTCGAGACGCGAGGTGACCGGCTCCGCTCGATAACCGGCATTCCGTTCGGGGAAGCCCACTTCTCAAGAGGCGCGAGACTGTCAGTACGCCCGTGAGCAGCAACTCGATCACAAACGAGAGCGACACGTTCGAGATCGGCGATTCGACCGTCCACCGGCTGGGTTTCGGTGCGATGCGGATCACCGGTGAGGACATCATCGGCGAGCCCGAGGACGAAGAGACCGCACGCGAGGTCGTCCAGCACGCGGTCGACTGCGGCATCGACCTCATCGACACGGCCGACTCCTACGGCCCCGCAGTGAGCGAGCGACTCATCGGCGAGGCGATCGGCGATCCCGACGACGTACTCGTCGCGACCAAGGCCGGCCTGCTGCGCAATCGCGACGGCGACTGGATCCCCCACGGCGATCCGGACTACATTCGCAATCAGGTCCTGACCTCGCTCGACCGGCTCCAGACGGACACCATCGACCTCTACCAGTTCCACCGACCCGACGACGAGGATACCCCCTTCGAGGATTCCATCGCGGCCTTCGCGGAACTCCAGGACGAGGGCGTCGTCGACGAGGTCGGCGTCAGTAATGTCTCCCCCGAACTCCTCGACCAGGCCCGCGAACAGGTCGAGATCGCGACCGTTCAGAACCGGTACAACCTGAACGACCGCGGGAGCAGAGAGGTACTCGAGATTTGTACGGAGAACGATATCGGCTTCATCCCGTGGGCCCCGATCGACGGCGATGATCTGGCCGAACACGGCGACCTCCTCGACGAGATCGGCGAGAATCACGATGCGACGCGACGACAGGTCGGACTGGCCTGGCTCCTCGAGCGGTCCGACGTCATGCTTCCCATCCCCGGCACGTCCGACCCCGACCACCTCGAGTCGAACGTCGCGGCCTCGCAGCTCTCGCTGTCCGACGACGAGGTCCAGCGACTGACCGAGGCCGCCGACTAGGCCCGCGCTTTCGCTGCTTTTCCGCTCGAGCACCCCGTCATCCCTCGATTCGGCCGGCGATGCGCCGGGAGAGATCGGTGAGATAGAACGAGCCCCAGATCGCGGCGACGACGGCCCCGACGACGTCGTAGACGAGGTCGACGATCGTATCGTTCAGGCCGTGCTGGGCGAGGACCGCGTCGAGTCCGAGCCGTTGGGCGCTCCAGTCGATCGCGAACTCCATGAGTTCCCAGACGACGCCGAAGGCCAGCACGAACACGAGGATGAACGCGAACAGCATCGCGGGCGGGACGTAGATCTCGTCGGTGTGGAGATCGATCGCCCGGACGACCGCGTAGCCCGCCGCGGCGACGATCGACGCCGAGACCGTGTGCGTCAGGCTGTCCCACGGCCCGATCAGTGCGTAGAGGCCCGCCGAGCCGAGGACGTGGAGGAACACGGCCGCCGTGAGCCAGAACACGAGTCCCGGCTCGAGCGGCAGTTTGGCGTCTCGCTCGAGGAGAGCGGGGAGGAAGGTGATCGCGAGCGCGATCGCGGCGTTCGAAACTGTCGTCAGGTCTCGGGTAACGATTCCGTACAGCAGGAGGACGGCGAGGGCCGCCTGCATGAGGCGGGAGAGTCGCCTGACGATCTCGTCGGGGGCGTCGAGCCGGTCGCGGAGCAGGGACGGGACGGGATCCGGTTCCTCGTCGGGCGAGGTCTCCCGCGGCGTCGGCATGCGTCGCGTCTCGACATCGTCCGCGCCGTACGACCGGAAGTAGCGGCCGAAGACGACGCCCGCGAGCAGGCCGGCGACCGCCGCGTACCCGAAGTCGATCATCAGCGCACGGTTGGCCGCGTCCTGTGAACGACCGTCCAGAATGTAGTCGGTTCCAAAGGCCACATCGGCAAGCCACTGGGCGACGTTCCACGTCCCGGCGACGGCGAGGGTCGTGAGCACGACGAGCGTGACCGCGAACGCGTGGTTCATTCGGACGGCCGTGAACCGGTCGATCTCGACGCACGCGACGAGCGCGACGGCGGCGACGGCGACGTAGACAGTGATCGACGTCAGGAACGACTCACCGAGCACCGTCGCATCGACGACGGGGAGCAAGACCAGGACCAGCAGCTCCCAGGGCGGCATCACGAGAGGATCGCGAAACGCGGCGGCCGGCAGCAGGACGATCGCGACCGCGAACCCGGTGAACGCGAACCAGCGGTACGAGTCCTCGAGTCCGTACTTGATCGCGAGGGCGACGAGCGCGATCGTGATCACCCAGGCGAGCGCCGCGTTTCGCTGCGTCTCGTCGAACAGCTCACCGAGTCGAGCGTCCGCCATACGTCCCCTACGGGACGACGCCCCTAAACGCGAGAGCATGAGAGAGCCATCGAGCGGTCGGCTGCGCGCTCGAGCGGACTCCTCACCGCCCGTGCCGTCACTCGCCGACGAAGACCGTCTTCAGTCGCGATCCGCAGGACGGACAGCAGAGCGTCTGCCACTTCGTCGGGTCCAATCCGCCCACCGTCTTCGTCCGGCGGGCCTCGTCGAACGGGACGGTCTCTCCGCAGGAATCACAGTCGAAGCTGTCGTCCGTCTCGGTCATCGATCGATGGGACGGTCTGCACGCGCTTTGATCTGTGGACGGCGTCGACCGCCGCGGGTCGTCCGTTCCGTACCGACCGAAGACTGATATTTCAGTCTCGTAACGTTGTCCTATGGTCTCATGTGACGACCTCGAGCACGGACGGGCCCGCGTCAACGGAACGAAACTCCACTACGTGACCGCCGGCGACGGACCGCCGCTGGTGTTGCTCCACGGCTGGCCACAGACGTGGTACGAGTGGCGGGACGTCATTCCGGCGTTGGCCGACGAATACACCGTCATCGCACCCGATCTCCGCGGACTGGGCGATTCCGAAACGCCCGTTTCGGGGTACGACAAGGACACCGTCGCGACCGACGTCCGGGAACTCCTCACCCACCTCGGCCACGGCGACGACCCGATCGCGCTCGTCGGCCACGACTGGGGGATGCCGACGGCCTACGCCTACGCCGCCCAGTACCGCGACGACGTGCGCGCGCTCTGCGTGCTCGAGGCCGGGCTACCGGGGATCAACGAGGACGAGAAACGCAAGCTCTGGCACACGCGCTTTCACAGCGTTCGCGACCTCCCGGAGCGGCTGGTCGCCGGCCGAGAGCGGCTCTATCTCGACTGGTTCTACGGCGAGGGCGCGTACGATCCCTCGGCGATCGACGACGACGCCCGCGAGGAGTACGTCCGCTGTTACTCGCAGGCCGGCGGACTGCGGGGCGGCTTCGAGTACTACCGCGCCTACGAGACCGACGCCGAGCACAACCGGGACCACGCCGAGGATCCGCTCGAGGTACCCGTCCTCGCCCTCGGCGGCGCGGCGTCCTTCCGGGACCTCCCGATCAGGGACATGGAAGCGGTCGCGACCGACGTCGAGGGCGAGGTCGTCGACCGCGCCGGCCACTGGATCCCTGAGGAACGGCCGGCATACTTCGTCGAGCGACTGACGGAGTTCCTCGAGGACACGACGTGAATCGACGGGGACGCAAAATAGCGGCGACTCTCGCGGTCAGTACTGCTCTTTGACTCTGTCTATCTGGCAGTCTATGCAGAGATCGTCGGCGAAACAGGCGATATTGTCGTACGGACACTCGTATTCCTCGACATCGACGGACTGGCGGCGCTTCGCGCGCTCCCACTCCGTCTCCCAGTCGTCGATGTCCATCTCGGCGGAGGTGAACACGACGTCGCCGTCTCGATCCACGATCTTCGCGACCGTGACAGAGTTGTGGTTCGCTTTGACGACGCTGATCGCGTCCTCGTACGATGCACAGCGGACTTTCTCTCTCCCCGTCTCGTCGTCCAGGAGACGGACGACGATGGAGCCGTCAGTCTCCTCCGTCGGCTCCAGTCCATCGGTCATGCCAGCTACTGTTGGACCGGCGCGACAAAAAGTTGCGTTTCGAGAGTCAGTAGTTTCCCCTCGAGTACGTCTCGGTACGTGACCGGCCGAAATCCACTCGAGACGGACCGTTCGGGTGCGAGAATCGAACCGCGATCGTTCCGCTCACTGCGTTCGCCCCACTCCCGGTTCGATCTCGATCGAACGTTTGACGCAACCTGACGTCGTCGAGTTCATACCAAGTGTCCCTCAGCCAACTCACCGTAAATCACAACCCGACGCTCGCTCAAGGAGACGTCGTATGTCAACGAGCCCCGATAGCAGCATATCTCTCGTCCGCAACGCCACGCTCCTCGTGACCATCGGAGAGACGTCGTTTCTCGTCGATCCGATGTTTGCGTCTCCCGGAGAGAACCCGTCGATACAGAACACGCCGAACGATCGCCGGAATCCGCTCGTACCGATGCCCGACGTCGAACTGTCGTACGATGCCGTGATCGTTACCCACCGACATACTGACCACTTCGACGACACGGCGAAAGCGGAACTCGACGCGGACGTCCCATTGTTCTGTCAGCCCGCCGAGGCGGATGCGTTCGCGGACGAGGGCTTCACCGACGTGCGGCCCGTCGACGATTCGGTATCGTTCGGCGGCGTCACGATCTCCCGGACCCCCGGTCGTCACGGGCACGGCGAGTTAGCCGAGAAGATGGGACCCGTCTCGGGGTTCGTTCTCGAGGCCGACGAGACGCTGTACATCGCCGGCGACACGGTCTGGTACGATCAGGTCGAACAGACGCTCGAGCGGTTCGAACCCGATACGGTCGTCCTCAACGGCGGTGAAGCACAGTTCAATCACGGCGAGCCGATCACGATGGGCGTCGCGGACGTCTCCACCGTCCGCGAGGCCACTGATGCAACGGTCGTCGTCGTTCACATGGAAGCGATCAATCACTGCCTGCTCACACGCGACGAACTGCGCTCGGAGACGGAGAACGTCCTCGTCCCCGACGATGGGGAAGCGATCACGCTGTAACGCGAGAGCCGCAACTCACTCTATTCGCGATACTGCGACAGGGAGTCCGAGTGCGAGAATCGAACCACGTCGAGTCGTGCTCGCTTCGCTGTGCGCGACTCGTCTACTTCGATTCTCTGAGGAGTGGTGTGGCTCACGGATTTGTTCGCCATAGAGAGTCCGGGCGCGAGAATCGAACCACAGTCGTCCCGCTCACTTCGGTCGCTCCACTCCCTGATTCGATTCTCGCCTTCCGGCTTTTCTACTCCTCACTTCGTTCGTCGTGAAAAAGTCCGGGTGCGAGAATCGAACCCGCGTCTCAGCCTCCACAAGGCTGAAGGATAACCACTACCCCAACCCGGACGCGCTTACACGTTATCCTACAGCCGGTTGGACTAAAATACGTTACGACTCTGCGACGCGGTGTGGGACTCCGTACCGTTCGATTTCGGTCGTCGTGAGTGCACTACGGTAGCTCGAGGCACGCGAGTCCGCTCGCGACCGAGACGTTTTTCGGCGTACGGCGGGTAGAGCCCACAAGCGTGGCCATCACCGACAAGATCTATATCAAGAACCACCGGCAGCTCAGCTCCCAGCTCGAGACGAATATCCCCAAGGGAGCGTTCAAGGGTGCGACGCTCGACATGCTCTTCCAGGGCGACGGCCTCG
Source organism: Natrinema amylolyticum (assembly GCF_020515625.1). Taxonomy (NCBI): domain Archaea; kingdom Methanobacteriati; phylum Methanobacteriota; class Halobacteria; order Halobacteriales; family Natrialbaceae; genus Natrinema; species Natrinema amylolyticum. Next base: position 27,226 of record NZ_JAIWPJ010000002.1, on the reverse strand, counting down.
AGAAGTTAGACGACGCGACTCGCGACCGGGTACTCGATTTCACGCAGGACTTCCTCGACTGCGGCTGCGACAACAACCCCTACTGTGGCTGCCCGGAGCGGAAGTTCATCCAGTACCTGCTCGAGTTGCGCGCGCAGGGGCTGGGCCCGGACGCGATCGTCGACGTGATGACCGACGACTACATGGTCTACGCCTACCCCGGCGACGTGCTCTCCTTCCTCGACAACGGCGTCCGCACGCTCGAGGCCGCAGAGGGACTCGCTCGCGTCGAAGGTGCGGACGAGAAGTACGACCAGATCCGGCAGGCAAAACGGGAACTCGAGCGATAGACTCGGGCCGTCGAACTCCGGTATCGATTCCGTTCCCGGCCGAGTCGATACCCGGCGGATAAACTGGTATCGACGCTCCCTGACGAACGTCGACTCTCCTCGAAGCGGTCACCCGAATTTCGCCGCTACCGGTTAGCAGGCGCACATCGGTGCCACGGATCGACTAATAACAGAAATATTATTCCTGATAGTTCGGAGTCGTCACTGGGTATATGAACGAACGCAGACTACGCGAAATCGATGTCTCAGACGCCTGTGGAGGCGGTCGATACGATGTTAGCGAGCGTTCAAGAGGAAGTCGCTGACTCGGACATTCGTTTCAAACTACGAACAGCACGGCAGCTGTTACGAGTGATACAAGAACAGCAGGAAGCCGGACGCGACGCGTTGGCGCTCGACGAACTCGACGAATCGACCCGCGAAAACCTCGAACGGTTGGGGTATCTCGAATAGGTGAGGAGGGTCGGCCGTCGGATGGGACGGACTGGCGGAAGGCTCGCCTCTCACGTGCGTCCACCGACTGTCGGTGGGCTACAGCGTGCTCTGCAAGCGCGGCGACGGACGGTTCGACCGCCGCCGTTCGCTATCGTAGTTGGTACGATTCGTCCTCGTCTTCGACGCCGTCCAACTCGTCGAGCAGCAGCACCTCGTCTTCCTCGTCCTCGAGCCGGTCCTGTAGATCGTTGACGTACCCCTTGTACTCGTCGAGTTGTTCCCGGAGGTGTTCGGCCTCGAGTTCGAGGCGTTCGTGTTCGCGGATGAAGCGTTTCGGCACTTCGACGGTCGGCGGGAACGAGATGTCCTCGCCGTCCCCCTCTCCGCCGGTGCGGGCCTCGAGATCGTCCTCGGGGACGACCTCGACCCGGCCGTCGTGGTCGACGAGCTGGTCGACGTAATCCCGGAAGACGGCGGACAGCGAGATGTCGCGCTCCTCGGCGATCGCCTGGAGCGCCTCGAACGCGTCCTCGTTGACCCGAAACGAGATGGTCTTGTTCTTGTTCCCCATCGATACCCCTAGTCGTCGTTCACGACACTTAACCATTTGTCAGACGGGGTGTACGATCGGCGCGATACCCGGTCGCTCGAGCGCTCGACGGGACGACCGAACCGGGAGACCGACGGCGACCCGGCAGGCTATTCGTCTCGAGGCCCAATTTCGCCCCATGCTATCCGATACGCCGGGACTCCACCACGTGACGGGGATCGTCGGGGACGCCCAGGACGCGGTCGACTTCTACGTCGGCGTGCTCGGCGTTCGACTCGTCACGCAGACGGTCAACTTCGAGGACATCCTCCAACACCACCTCTACTTCGGCGACGCGACGGGGACGCCGGGAACGGTCCTGACTCACTTTCCGGACCCGCACGGCGATTCCGGGCGGCCCGGAAAACCCCAGATCGAGTCGGTCTCGTTCCTGATTCCGGCCGACTCCCTCGAGTACTGGGAGACCCGACTCGCGAAGCACGAAATCGCGGTCGAGGGGCCGCTCGAGCGGTTCGACGACCGAGTGCTGCGGTTCGAGGACCCCGCGGGCACGCGGGTCGAACTCGTCGCGGGTCCGTCGCTCCCGACCGATATCGAGCCCTGGACCGCGGGCCCGATTCCGTCCCCGCACGCGATCCGCGGACTCCACGGCGTCGCGACGCTGTCGGTCAACCCCTACGCGACCGCGGGCACGCTCGAAACGCTGGGCTTCGAACACGACGCCGAAGACGGCGACCGGATCCGGTATCGCGCGTCCGGATCGCGAGCGACCGTCGTGGACGTGCTCGATCGCGACGCGCCCTTCGGCCGCGAAGGACGGGGGACGCTCCACCACGTCGCTGTCCGCGTAGAGGACGAAGACGACCTCCACGAGTGGCGGGAACTCTTCGACGACCGCGGCTACGACGTCTCGCGCGTCAAGGATCGCCACGTCTTCCACTCGCTGTACGTCCGTGAGCCGGGCGGCATCCTCTTCGAACTGGCGACAGAGACCGACGGCGTCGCGGCGAGCGAGGACGGAACGGAGCCCGGCGAGTCGCTGTACCTGCCCGACTGGTTCGAGGACGACCGCGACCTGATCGAGAGCCAACTGCCGGCGCTGACGGTGCCGACGGCGGGATCGGACGGCGAAGGCCGCACGGAGACCGCAGACCGATGACGGACTCGAGCCGCTCGATGGATGCCGTTTCCGGCCCCCACGCCGGCCAGCCGCTGCTCACCGCCGGTGCGCCGGCGCTGGCCGCGGACGCGGCCCTCGTACTCTGTCACGGCCGCGGCGCGACGGCTCAGGGCGTCATCAATCTCATGGAGCCGGCCGCCCGCCACGGCGTCGCCGTTCTCGCGCCCCAGGCAGAGCGGAGCCGCTGGTACCCGACGCCGTCGACCGCACCGCGAGCCGACAACGAACCGTGGCTCACCTCGAGCGTCGACTGCGTCGCAGCTGCGCTCGCGGAAGCACGATCGATCGACGTCCCGCCCGAGCGGACCGTCGTCGCCGGCTTCTCGCAGGGCGCCTGCGTCGCCGCGGAGTTCGTCCGCCGCAACCCGACCCGCTACGGCGGCCTCGCCGTCCTCTCGGGGCTGCTCCCCGGTTCGGCCGGCGAACTCAGTTCGACCGCGATAGCGGGCTCGCTCGAGGGAACGCCGGTGCTCGTCGGCTACGGCGAGGATGACACGTCCGTCGATCCCGAGCGCGTCGCGGAGACGCTCAGGGCGTTCGAGCGAGCAGATGCCGAGGTCGACGAACGACGCTATCCGGAGACGGGCCACGAGGTCACCGACGACGAGTTCGACGCGATCGGCGCGATGCTCGAGGCGATACTGAACTCCTGAGCGCAGTCGATCGTTTGGTTGAGATGGCGGTCGCTCTCTTGCCGACGAAGAAAGAAAGAACGAGACCCGCTCGTGTCGCGCGGTCAGGCCGTCGCTTCCGCGTCGTCCGCGTCGTCGACGTTCTCGAGGCTCTCGAGCGCCTGGATCACGTCGTTGCGGTAGTTGACGACCGGCGAGTCGTAGCGCTCGCGGGCCATCTCGGCGTACTCGTTGGTCGGTGCCGTCGAGCCGCTTTCGGGCGCTTCCTGTTCGGCTTCCCACTCCTCGAACGCCTCGATGCGGTCGAGGGTGAGGTCGGCGGTTTCGACGACCCAGCGGTCGCGGGTGTCGTCGTCGACGACCGCGATGGACTCCGGTCGCAGGGAGACGTTGACGGTCCCGTCGTCGGTCTCGTAGGTGCGCGGTTTGCCGACGATGGAGACGTATTCCGGCGGCTCCGTGTCTCGGAGCACCGATGCGGCCTCGGGCTGGTACTGGCCGGCGTAGACGAAGAACGTCCCCGTCGGGTCGACGACGCGGCCGCGCCAGTACTCGCTGTCGTCGCCGACGTCCTCGGTTTCGGTGAGGGTGCCGACGACGAACACGCGGTTGGCGCGGTCGCCCGTCGGGAGCAGCGCGTAGTTGGGCGCGCGCTCGTCGTCGCTCTCTTTGAAGGTGTACGTCGAATCGTTGAATTCGGATGCGAAGACGCGGCGGGCGACTTCGCGAGTGAGTTCGGACTGGCTCATGTTACATCGACCTCGCTTTGATCAGCAGTTCCTCTGCATCCACCGGCCCGTCGAGTTCCTCGACGTCGTCGGCCAGGACGTAGCGGCCGAAGGTGGGCCCCTCGATGCGGTAGTAGGTGCCGACGATGTCGTCCCTGATCTCGTCGGCGACGACGGTCGTGTCGAGCGCGTCCATCGCCATGTCCTTCGCCTCTTCTAAGCTCAGACCCGTCAGGTCCTCGGTCGCGTCCTTGTCGAAGATGACCTCGTGGGCGTCGATGCCGTCGTCGACGACGGCCTTGATGCGGAGGTCGAACTCGCCTTCGCCCTCGCCGTGTTCGTTACAGCGGCCGTTCTGGAGGACGCGGGTACAGCCCTCCTCCGGGCAGCGCTTGATCAGCCCGCTGCCGCTCTGCATGTCGACCAGTGCGCCCTCGACCTCGCTGGTGTCGTTGCCGACTTCGAGCTCCTCGTCGAGTTCCTCGATCACCGTCGTCGAGTTGAGTTTGACCGAGTACCGGCCCTGGTACTCGTCGGTGACGACGTTACGTAGCTCGTAGACGCCCCCTTCCTCGAGCGCGGGCAGATCGGATTTGGCCCACTTGGTGAACTTGATCGTCCCCGTCGGATCGCCCAGCAGGCCGACCTGTGCGACCGAGTCGCTGCGGGGATCCCAGAGTTCGATGACCTTCGCGGTGAGATCGATCCACTCCTCGGGTTCGTCGACGTCCTCGACGTTGGCCTTCTCGCTGTCGCCGCTCGAGATGTCCTCGCGGTCTAAGCCGGCCTCCTCGAGGTAGTGGTTGGTGACGCTTCGCCGCGCCTCGTCCATCGGAACTTTGTACTCGTCGACGAGCGTGATCAGGCGCTCTTCGACGTCCTCGACGCTCACGTCGTCGAGGTGGTCCGAAAACTGCTCGTGTATATCGTCCGCGTGTTGTCGTACGTCGCTCATTGTGTCTCGCCTCCTCTTTGGTTTCACTGGGAGGCATACGTCCGTTCGCGCCCGATAGTATTTAAAGTACCGCCACCGGAGCGGAAGTGAACGTCGGCGAAAGAAACTGCCAGAGGGCGTCGATGGGTTACCTTCGGTCTGGTGATCAGGTGTGAATCCCTCTCTTCGAATCGACGAGTCGCTCAGTACAGGCCAAGTAGCTATCGGCGTGGCCATCGGTCTGTCAGATACTGATCAAAAACGTCGTGTTGAATACAGAGAAAGGATGCAACAAATCGATATCGTTTGTTTCGACCAACTCGTGCTGAATCAGTCAATCAGTAGATGTTCAGATGGCCCACCTTCGCGTCAGGGTTCCTGACGAAGTAATATCAAACGCCAGACTACCACTTTCATCCTCGTCACCCGGATAGTAGTGGAAGTGGTCTTGTTCTGTTAGAAAGGAATTGTCCTCAAAGAGGCTGTACTCTATGAGATACTGCTGTTGTTCAGCAACGTCTTTACGGATAGTTTGCTCGTCTGGCTCAACATCGATCCGTCCTGAGAACGCCCGGGATTCGCTTCTGGAGATGTCCTCATCTGTTCGTGAAAGAGCCATTTCGATCGTGTAGGGTCTCTCGGAATGGTTAAAGACGGTCACGGAGATCATCCGAGAATCAGAGAACTGCCCCGTACATCCAGCAAACCCCGAGCAGAGAGGAATTGTTCCCAAAACAAAGGTGCGCCGTTTCATACAAGGGATGTGTCTTCAATCAATAAGTGTTTTTGGAGTAATGCAGTTGTGCACCCTCCTGTATTGAGTGATCAGTGTTGTTGATCGAGTTCTGATTCGTGCTGCATTCGCGCTCTGTATTCAGCACGACTCTTCGATTATCATCCGTATCTGATCGAATTGGTGGCGCTCAGTTCGCACACCTATTTATATTTTAATCTGCCGTAGTGATTCTGTAATAAATACTGTGAAAAGACTTCTATGACACCTTCACTATTGCTACTGCTCGCTGACTACGAGCGCGTCCTCGAGCGCGTCACCGATCGCTTTCGTTCCCGCGTCGTCGACGGCGACCAGCGGCGGGCGGACCTCGTCGGACGGGATGACGTCGCGGGCGGTGAGCCCGGTCTTCGCCGCCGGAGCGAAGTCGTGGGTCGTACACGCCTCGAACAGCGGCGAGATCGCGTCGCGCTGGAGTTCTCGTCCGCGGTCGTCCTCGGCTCGTTCGAACGCCTCTCGCAGGACCTCGGGGACGACGTTCGACAGCGCGTTGATCCCGCCGTCGGCACCCATCCGCAGGGCGGGGACTAACAGCGCGTCGTACCCCTGCAGACACAGGAACTCCTCGGGCGTCTCCCGGAGCACGGAGAGGAAGTACTCGAGGTCGCCGCTCGAGTCCTTGATCCCGATCGCGTCCTCGCGTTCGGCGACGGCGGCGACGGTCTCGGGCTCGATGCGTTGGCCCGTACACTGCGGGATGTTGTACAGGATGACCGGAATCGAGGCCCCGTCGAGGATGGCCTCGAAGAACCGCCGGTTGCCGTCGGGCGCGTTCGCGGTGGTGAAGTAGGGCGCGACGATCGCGGCGGCGTCGGCACCGGCCGCGGCGGCGCGGTCGATCGCCGCGATCGTGTCGTCGACGCTCGTTTCCGCGGCCCCGGCGACGACGGGGACGTCGGCGCAGTCGACGGTCGCCTCGACGACGCGCCGCTGCTCGTCCGCCGTCAGCGCCGGAAATTCGCCGGTCGTTCCGCAGGGGAAGACCGCGTCGACCCCGCCCTCGTGGAGGTGCTCGAGCAGGTCGTCGAGCGCCGCCTCGTCGATCGATCCGTCGTCGAACGGCGTCACCATCGGACAGGTAATTCCCTGAAGCGCATCGCGAAGAGCCATGGTCGTGGGTTCGTCGGCTCCGTGAAAGTCGTTCCCATCGTCGCTCGTCGAACGCCGTCTCGCCGTCCCCACCGGGCGCTACGGGCGACGAGCCTATGTGCCCCGCCGCCGAACGATGGGCCAATGCCGGATCGGCGTCAACTCGAGCGGTTCCTCCGCTCGACGCTGCAGGAGGCGGGCGAGCAGTTCGAGGAACTCCGGAAATCGACCGACGAGCAACTCGAGGAGGCCCGCGACTCCTACGAGGTCGCGAAGAACGCCCGCGGGCTGCCGTCCGACGACGCGGGCCGGGCGAAGATCGTCTGTCGGCGCTACGCCGAGCAGCGGGCGGCGAAGCTCGACGAGGAGTACCGACCCGCCTGCTACGAGGCGGGCCACCCCGACTGCGAGGGATGTGCCGAGGACGTCCGCGCCGGACGGATCGAGACCTGGTAAGATGGATCGGCCCGTCATCGCCTGCGTCCTCGCCGGTGGGACCGGGAGCCGACTCTATCCCGCGAGCCGGAGCGATCGCCCGAAACAGTTCCTCCCGCTCGGCGGCGAGCGCTCGCTGCTCTCGCGGACGATGGACCGGACGGCGTTCGCCGACGAGCGCTACGTGCTGACTCGTGACTCCTTCGCCGATGAGATCCACGAGCACGCGCCCGAGGCGGGCGTCCTGATCGAACCCGACGGCAAGGACACCGGCCCGGCGCTGGTCTACGCCGCCTGGCGGCTCCGCGAGCGCTTCGATCGGGAGCCGGTGTTGCTCTGTTTGCCGAGCGACCACTACGTCGCCGACGACGCGGCGTTTTCCGAACGGCTCGAGCGCGCCGCCGAACTCGCGGTCGAAACGGACGGACTCGTCACGCTGGGCGTCGAGCCGACGCGGCCGGCGACGGGCTACGGCTATATCGTCCCCGAGCGGAGCGAGACGGGACTCGAGACGACGGACTACGCGGCCGTCGAGCGCTTCACCGAGAAACCGGACCGCGAGACCGCGACGGAACTCTGCGAGGCCGGCGCGTACTGGAACGCCGGGATCTTCGCCTGGACGCCCGGCGCGCTGTTGCGGGAAGCGCGCGACTCGCCGCTCACACCGCTGGTCGACGCGCTCGAGGACGGTGCTCCGGGTCGGGGCTTCGACGCGATCGACGCCGTCAGCGTGGATTACGCGATCATGGAGCGCGCGACCGACGTCTTCGTAACGCCGCTCTCGACCGAGTGGGACGACCTCGGGACGTGGGACGCCGTCGGACGGGTGCTCGAGGCCGGCGATGCCGACGCGGAAAACGAACTCGTCGCGGGAGACGTGCTCTCGATCGACGCCGCGAACAACGTCGTCGCCGCGCCCGACTCGCACGTCTCCCTGCTCGACGTCGACGACCTGATCGTCGCCGCGTTCGACGACCGGATTCTGGTCGCCCCGCGGGACGCCTCACAGCGGGTCCGCGACGTGGTCGCGCGGCTCCGCGAGCGCGACGCCTTCTGAGACGTGAGAACTCGACCGCCGGGGGGTTATCTCGAGCCCGACGGTTCAGTCTCGGCGTTTTCGTCCTCGGGCCACAGCGCCCAGATCACGAGCCCGAGGACGAGGGCCCCGGCGAGCGCGACCGATTCGAGGACGGAGAGCTCGATCCCGAGCCACGTGAGCGCCGTCCGGAACTCGACCACGAACGGCACGAGGACGGCCACGACGACCAGCAGCGCGCCCTTCGAGATGCGCATCTACGGGACCACCTCCCGGAGCGACTCGAGGACGAGCGCGGGATCGGTCTCGATGGCGAGCTGGAAGCCGTCGATGCCGGGACCGAACAGTCCGCCGGCGTCGATAATGCTCGCGAGCGGGAGCGTGTACGCGAAGACCACGAGGACGGTCGCGATGGCGGTCCAGAGCTTGAGGTTGTCGAGGACGACCGGCGCGTCCTCGGGACCCGACAGCGTTCCGGCGTAGGTGTTGTCCGGAATCGCGTCGCTCGAGCCGTTGACCGACGTCATGACCATGTTCAGGAGGAACAGGGCCAGCGCGACCGTCAGCAGCACCGCGCCGAGGGCGACCTGTGCGTTGATCTCGCCGACGGTCCCGGCGGCGGGCTCGAAGTCGAAGCCCTGATACTGTGGCTCGGCGGTCCGGCGCGGCATGCCGAACAGCCCAGAGCGGTGCATCGCGTTCGACATGAACGTCATGCCGACGAACCAGACCAGGACCTGAACCAGCGCGAGCGAGCGGTTCCAGAGCGCCTTCCCGGTGACCTGTGGGACGAACCAGTAGGCCGCGGCCATAAACGTCAGCGCGACGGCGGTGCCGACGGTCAGGTGGAAGTGGCCGACGATCCACCACGTGTTGTGGACGAGGTAGTTGATGTTCATCCCGGCGTTGATCATGCCGGAGAAGCCGGCCGCGGCGAACATCAGGCCGGCGAGCGCCATGCCCGTGAAGACGGGGTTACGCCACGGCAGCGCCTTGAGCCAGCCCAGATACCCGGTTCCGCCGCGCTGGCGCGCGCCGTGTTCCATGCTCGCGACGACGGTGAACGCGGTCAGCAGGCTGGGCAGGAGGAGGAACATCGTGTTCGTCATCGCGATGAACTTGTACCCCTCCGCGATACCGGGATCTAAGTACTGGTGGTGGATCCCGGTCGGCGTCGACAGCAGGAGGAAGAGCACGAAGACGACCCGTGCGAGCGGATCGCTGAACAGCTTCCCGCCGGAGAGCTTCGGCAGCATGATGTACCACAACATGTACGCGGGCATCAGCCAGAAGTAGACGACGGCGTGTCCGAAGTACCAGAACAGCGTCCGGTTGAGCAGCGGGTTGACGGAGTCGACGATCCCCAGCGACCACGGCAACAGGAGCACGAGGATCGACAGCGCGACGCCGATCGTACAGAGGTACCAGAACAGCGTCGTCGTCAGGGTCATGAACGTCGGCAGCGGAATCCGTTCGTCGGGGTTCTCGGCCCGCCACGCCCACCACGCCCGGAACCAGTCGGCCCCGGCCAGCCAGGTGCCGACGACGAACAACACCAACCCGATATAAAAGGCCGGATGGGCCTGTAGCGGGGAGTAGAACGTAAAGAGCACGTCCGCCTGCATGTCGATGGACTCGACGACGCCGCCGAGGATCGAGACGCCGACCAGCACCGTTCCGACGACCATCATCGCGTACCAGGACCAGGTAAATCGGAGGTCCTCGAGCCCCCGATCGAGGCTGGTCGTCACCGCCCAAGTGAAGATCCCCACGAGGAAGAAGATCGTGAAGGTGATCGCCAGTAACACGCCGTGGGCAGTCAGGACGGTGTAGTAGTCCGCCGAGTCGATAAACCGGAGGACGTCCGTTCGGTGGAGCGCCTGGACGAGCCCGAGCAGACCGCCGATCGCCAGCGCGATGAAGGAACTCCAAAAGGCCGCCTTGATCAGCCGCGCTTCGGCCGGGAACTGGTCGACGTACGCGTTACGCATCGCCGTCACCTCCGTCTCCGGCCCCGTTCTCATCGCCGTCGGTCGCGCTGACGACCGAGAGCGTCCCGCTCTCCTCGTAGCCGTCGGCGGTCACCGTCCAGTCGTGTTCGCCCTCGCCGAGCGCGGCGGTGTCGACGGCGAACGCGACTTCTTCGCTGCCGTCGCCGGGAACCGTGATCTCCTCCTCGCGGGTCTCTCCGTCGATCTCGAGGGTCACGGTCGTCTCGAGGTCGTCCTGCATGCCGTTGCTCACGTTCGCGGTGATCGTCGTCTCGTTGCCCGCCTCGACCTCGCGCGGTGCGTCGACCGACAGCTCGGTCAGATCGAACTCGTCTTCGGGGACGACGGTGAGGAGGCCTTCCATCGTGTGGTGGCCTTCCCCGCAGTACTCGTTACAGAGGACGCCGTATTCGCCCGGTTCGTCGAACTGGACGGTCATCTCGGAGACCTGGCCGGGGATGACCATCGTGTTGACGTTCGTCCCGACCACGGAGAAGCTGTGTGTCACGTCCCGGCTCGTGACGTAGAACGTCACTTCGCTACCGGCCGGCACTTCGATCTCCTCGGGCGTGTAGAGCCACGCCTGTGCGATGACGGTGACCTCGTACTCGTTGCCGCCGACGTGGTCGACGCCGGGGTCACTGAACCGTTCGTGGTCGTTGATCTCGTCGGGGTCGACCGTCCCGCCGTCGTCGTCGATCATTGCGATGCCGGGACCGACCGCGCCGTACGTGATCGTCGCGATGAAGCCAACGATCAATACCATGGCCGCGACCAGCCAGGCCTTCTCGTAGGTGTGGATGTTCATGCCAGTCCCACCACCGTCAGAAGCGCGCCGACGACGGTCGGCCCGTTGCCGAGGAACTCGACGAAGTACATGAACAGCCACAGCAGTACCAGTATCAGGAAGTAGATCCCGATCAGGATCGCCGTCCCGATCGGGTCGTACTCCTCGTGACCGATCTCGCGGGTCTGATCGGTCTCGCTCGTTTCCATTGCCGAAGCCATACGGGCTGGTAGGGCGAGGGGAGGACTTACTACCGGCCGAACTTCCCGGACGTTGGGAACATCTCAACCACTTAAGCCGTCTCCGAAACCACTGGCGGGTATGTCCCTCGAGAGCGTCACGCCTCGCCATGCAGCGGCCGTCGGGCTGCTCGCGTTCGGTCCGGTGATCGTCTACGGGATCACGCATTCGGCGCTGGCAAGCATCGTCACCGCGATCAACCTCGTCGTCATCTTCGGTTCGCTGTACGTCGCGATGTCTCCGGTCGAAGGCGGGCACGGCCACGGCCACTCCGGAGACGGCAACGGGACCGCGAGCTGAACACCGGTCTCTGCCAGATGACTCCCGTATCGACCCCTGCGGATTCGATCTCGATAGTGGGGCTCGAGGTCCCAACCCTGCTCAGCGCCGGCCTCGAGCACGCCGACCTCCTCGTCCTCGTCGTCGTCGGCCTGCTCGCCGGGGCACACTGTCTCGGGATGTGCGGTCCGCTGGTGACGACCTACGCCGACCGGATCGGGGCCGCGAGCGAGAAGCGCCGCGACGATTCGCTCACCGGCTTCGAAGTCCGCCAGCACGCGCTGTTCAACCTCGGTCGGACGGCCAGCTACGCGGCCATCGGCGGCCTGTTCGGCCTGCTGGGTGCGATCACGATCGCCTCGAGCGAGGCCGTCGCCGCGGTCGGCGATTCCGTCAGGGGGGCGACCGGGGTTCTCGTCGGGATCGCGATCGTCGCGAGCGGGCTGTACTATCTCCGAGGCGAAACCGCAGTCCCCGGTCACGGCCTCCCCGTCGTCGGCTCGCTGTTCGGCCGGCTCTCGGGACTGCTCTCGAGCCGGATCGATCGCCTCGCGACCTCGCCCGGGATCGTCGCGCTCGGCGCGGTCCACGGCTTCATGCCGTGTCCGATCATCTATCCGGCCTACCTCTACGCGTTCGCGGTCGGCTCGCCGGCGCGCGGCGCGCTCTCGCTGGCCGTCCTCGGTCTGGGAACGATCCCGACGCTGTTCGCATACGGAACCGTCCTGACCGCGATCGAGGCCGATACGCGCGTGCGCCTCCATCGCGGGCTGGGCGCGGCGTTCGTCGTCCTCGGTTATCTCCCCCTCCAGCACGGACTGATGCTGTACGGCGTCCACCTGCCACACCCGCCGATTCCCTTCGCGCAACCCTTCTAACATGAGTCAGGACTCGCAACCGATCACGGACTCGTCCGCGCCGGTCTCGGAATCCGACACCGCGAGCGCGAGGACGACCCCGAACGCGACCGCCGACGTCGGTACCTGCGACCTGTGTGATCTCCCGACGCCCGCGGAGCCGATCACCGACCCCGACGTCGACGGCTCGTTCTGCTGTCGGGGCTGTCTCGAGGTCTCCCGAACGCTCGAGCGCGCCGACGACGCGCCGGACGAATCGACGATCCGGTCGCGAGCGGACGACCGAAGCGGCGAGAACGAGCGCGATCTCGACGCGCTCGACGGCGACGACGCCTTCCTCGCGGTCGAGGGAATGCACTGTGCGACCTGTGAGGCCTTCCTCGAGGCGACCGCCGAGGGCGAAGACGGCGTCCTCGGCGCGACGGCCAGTTACGCGACGGACACGATCCGGATCGTCTACGACCCCGACCGGCTCGCGGCCGACGACCTTCCGGACCTCGTCTCCGGCTACGGCTACACTGCAGCCGATCGGGCCGCCGAAGACGAGGTGGACGCGGACGACGGACTCGTCTCGCTCCTGCTGGGCGGGTTCTTCGGCATGATGGTCATGGTGTGGTACGTCCTCTTTCTGTATCCGACCTACTTCGGCTTCGAGCCGGTGGCTGACTTCGGCGGCTACGACGGCTTCTTCCTCGCCGCGAACATCTGGTTGCTGGCCTCGTTTATCCTGTTTTACACCGGCTATCCGATCCTCCGCGGTGCATACGTCAGTCTCAGAGCAGGCCGGCCGAACATGGACTTGCTCGTCGCGACGGCAGCGCTGGGGTCGTACACCTACAGCGTGGTCGCGACGCTGCTCGGCCACCTCCACCTCTACTTCGACGTCACCGTCGCGATCGTTCTCGTGGTGACCGTCGGCACCCACTACGAGCAGGCGGTCAAACGTCGCGCGACCGGACTGCTCTCGGAACTGACCGAACGACAGGTCGACGAGGCCCGCCTCGAAAGCGGCGAGAGGGTCCCGCTCGAGGCCGTCGACCCCGGCGACCGACTACTCGTCCGCCCCGGTGAACGGGTGCCCCTCGACGGCGAGATCGTCGAGGGGACCGCCGCCGTTGACGAGTCGCTGGTCACCGGCGAGTCCTTGCCGGTCGGGAAGGAGCCCGGCGATTTCGTCCGCGGCGGGACCGTGGTCACGGACGCCCCAATCGTCATCGCGGTCGGCGACGAGGCCGAGAGCACGCTCGATCGCCTCGTCTCGCTGCTCTGGTCGATCCAGAGCGCCCGGCCCGGCGTCCAGCGCCTCGCGGACAAGCTCGCGACCGTCTTCGTCCCGCTGGTCGTCGTCCTCGCCGTCGGCGCGGCGGCCGTCGCGCTCGCGACCGGCTCGAGTCCGTCGACCGCTCTCCTGCTCGGGCTGACGGTCGTCATCGTCTCCTGTCCCTGCGCGCTCGGGCTAGCGACGCCGCTGGCGATCGCCGCGGGCGTTCAGGCCGCCGCGAAGCGGGGGGTCGTCGTCGCCGCGGAGACGATCTTCGAGGACGCCCCGGACGTCGACGTCGTCGTCCTCGACAAGACCGGGACGCTGACGACCGGACGGATGGCCGTCGGGGCCGTCCACGCCGCCGACGGCACCGATCCGGACGCGGTACTTCGACGGGTCGGTGCGGTCGAGTTGCTGTCGGAGCACCCGATCGCCGCAGCCATCGTCAAGGCGGCGCCCGATTCCGCGACCCGAGACGCGGTCGACGACGGTGATACCGAGGCCGGCGATGACGGTGCCGCCGTCGAATCGTTCGAGCGGGCCGCTCGCGGCGTCAGCGGCGTCGTCGACGGCGACCACATCGTCGCCGGCCACCCCGACTTCCTTCGCGAGCGCGGCCACGCCGTTCCCGACGCCCTCGAGCCACGCATCGACGACGTCCGCGACGCCGGTCGCGTCCCCGTCGCCGTCGGCTGGGACGGTCGGGTCCGCGGCGCGATCGCCGTCGGCGACTCGCCGCGCGCGGAACTGGACGACGCGCTCGAGGCGCTCGCCGCGGGCCGCGAGGTCGTCGTCCTCACCGGCGACGAGGGGGCCGCGGTCGAGGGGATCCGCGAACTGGACGGGGTCGACGAGGTCTTCGCCGGCGTCCCGCCGGAAGCGAAGGCCGAGACCGTCGACCGGCTCCGGGCGCGCGGGACGGTCGCGATGGTCGGCGACGGGAGCAACGACGCGCCCGCGCTGGCCGCCGCCGACGTGGGAATCGCGATGGGCGGCGGCACGAAACTCGCGACCGACGCGGCCGACGCGGTGATCGTCGACGACGACCTCGCGGCCGTCGCCGAGACGTTCACCGTCGCGACCCGAACGCATCGGCGAATCCGACAGAACCTCGGCTGGGCGTTCGCCTACAACGCGGTCGCGATCCCGCTCGCGGTCACCGGGCTACTGAACCCGCTGTTCGCCGCCGTCGCGATGGCCGCGAGCAGCGCGCTCGTCGTCTGTAACTCGGTGCGCTCGATTTAGGGCGTCTGTGACCGCCGACCGACGGGCCGCTTACGCGTCCTCGCCGTCGTCGGCCGTCACGACCCGCTCGACTTCCCGGCGCTCACCGTCCTCGTAGACGTAGGTCGTCCCGTCGTCCTCGTCTCGCGTCCGTCGGTGGCTCCCGTCGCAGAACGGAAACGACTCAGAGAGCCCGCACTGACAGACCGCGATATCTCCCTTTTCGTCGTCGGTGTCCGACGGCTCGAGCTTTCGCGGTCCCCTCTCCTCGAGTTCGACGAGTCGTGTCATCGAACGAGTCTCGGACTGCCGACGCCAAAACCCTTCTCGTGATCCCCGTCTCGCCGCTCTCCGTCGGCTCGGCGTACACTGCGTCTCGTGTCTCGAGCGATCGAATCCGGTCGTGTGAGACGGGAAGAACGGGGGAGAGACGATGACGTCTCACTGGGACCGAGAGTCGCGTGGCACCACCGACCGCACTCCCGGCGAACCGCATGGTACTTATCGACGCTGTCCCTCACACCGAACGAATGGCACAGTCAGTCCTGCTCACGGGGGCTGCGGGGCGGGTCGGAGAGGCCATCCTCGGCGGCCTCGCGGACGACCACGAGTGGCGATTACTTGATCGAGATCCGCCGACCGAGGACCAGCCGGGCGAGTTCGTCGTCGCGGACATCACCGACGGCGACGCCGTCCGTGAGGCGATGAAGGGAATCGACGTCGTGATCCACCTCGCCGGCGACCCGCGCCCCGAAGCGCCGTGGGATAGCGTACTGACGAACAACATCGACGGCACGCAGACGGTCTTCGAGGCCGCCGTCGACGCGGGCGTCGAGAAGGTCGTCTTCGCCTCCTCGAACCACGCCGTCGGGAACTACGAGACCGACGCGCGCACACCCGAGATGTACCGCGAGCACGACGAGTACCTGCTCGACGGCACCGAACTCCCGCGGCCGAGCAACCTCTACGGCGTCTCGAAGGCCGCCGGCGAAACCCTCGGCCGGTACTACCGCGACGAATACGACCTCTCGGTCGCCTGCGTCCGCATCGGGAACCTCACCGAGGGCCACCCGCCGATCGACTACGAGCGCGGGCAGGCGATGTGGCTCTCCTACCGGGACTGTGCACACCTGTTCGATCGCTGTATCCGCGCCGACTACGACTACGAGATCGTCTACGGCATCTCAGACAACGACCGGAAATACTACTCGCTCGAGCGCGCCCGCGAGGCGCTCGGCTACGAGCCGCAGGACAACTCCGCGTACTACGACGGTGAAGAGCGGGTCATTCCGGACAACTAAGATTGCAGGACTTCTACGCGACGGTCCTCTCACCCTCGATCGATGTCAATACGCTGTATCGCGCGTTGAGGCACCCGTTGTGGTCGATCCGTATGTGGTTCTCCGCCGAGTGTACTATGGATCCCTAGGTTTTTCGCTCGTTCACCGGTCGTCGGAAGTCGCGCTCGGCTTCACCGGAAAGTCGTTCAGCACCTCGCTTGTATTCGGCTAGCCTCTCGTCCGCCCACGTCAGTACTTCTCTGCGATCGGTTTCGACCATCGCGCGTGGTTCTCTATACTCGCCGACGCCGATCTGGACGACATTATCGTCGAATACACCGATGAAGTAAGGAACTGATCCGTCGTAAACGGATATTTCCAATCGTCCGGTTTCGAGCATCTCTTCGGTCAATTCTGCGAAGGGTGCCGTCGATGTCACTACCTCTGCGACATCCGTTTCGATGGTCAGTTCAGCTTCGGCTTCGTTCTCTACGATGTTTTCGTGAGCGGCCTCATAGGCGTGCAATCCGACGACCGGAAGCAATCCTCGCATGTGGTCCGTTTCCCGCAGTAGTTGCACGTGTCGATTGATTATCGCATACGGATCGGCGTCGGTCGGGACGAACAATTCCGCCTCGTCTAACCACTGGATATCGAAGTCAGACTCATCGGGCGGCAGCCACTGGAGAAATGGCTCTAACTCGAGTGTCAGTTCCGCTCGTTCTATGAATCGAAAAAAGTCGCGGACTAGTCGTTTCCCGGAAGCAGTGACAGCGTATTCACCGTCGATATACGCGACCATTCCGATCGATTCGAGTTCCCTGATAGCTCTGTCTAACGTCGAGCGCGGAATTTCTAGCTCGTTGCAGAGAGTCGCTTTGTCTCGAGGTTCTTCCAAGAGGCACGCCAGTATCCCCTTTCGTTTCCGGAGAACGTCGACGATCTCCAGTACTAGTTCTGTTGAAGCCATTTTCACCAACCGGACATGACCCTTCCAGAGAACACATCTTATATCTAATATCATAGATCTGCTTCAATCATTGTGAATAGAATAGAATTTTTGTCTTCGGAGAACGTACGTTAAATTGATACATGTCGATCGACAGATCAGAAGGTAGTTTAAAGATGAACAGGGCACTACGAGAACTCGTATAGACGGGTTGAACGGAAAGAGAGTAATTCAGTATAATGGCCACGTGCCCCTCCTGTAACGAGCAAATCCAGCCGGTACCCGACCCTGCTGCCACTCCGCAGGGCGCAGGACGAGGAATAGCAGCGGTAACGTGGGTCTGTCCGGAGTGCGATGTGATCCTCGGCATCAGCGAGGTGGACCTGCTCTCCTCAAGTAGTCGACGGGAGGACGACAGGGGCGATCCTCCGTAAAGAGGTAATGCAGTCCACCGATCCGTTCATCACCAAAATATTTCGGCTCTTTTTCAGAAAACGTTTTCTGATTTCGCCAGTACGCGGGCGAATTACCGATGAATAGCGCAAATAGGGATTTAGTCGAATCGAGTTGTGTGGCGCTGTGCCACAGTGGTGTCGACTATGTCAAAGTGGACGATAGATCCGAAGGGAGTGGATAGGCGTACCGTATTAAAAGGAGCGGGGATCAGTGCGATTAGTATCGGCGGGTTCTCCGGTATTTCCAGCGCTCACCACGTCCAAGACCTGGCTATGGAGCCAGAGTCAGTGACTGCAGAGATCGGTGAGTCAGTGACGTTCGAAGTCCACTGGCAGTCCGGACACGCCGCTGAGGCCTGTTTCGTTTTCGCTATCCAGGACGGTAGTGGCGGCTGGATTGACCTAGGACAACACAGTGAACGGGCCAGTGAACTCGGTGAGCACAAACACTTCGATCAAACGGTGACGATTCCGGAACTGGATCCGGGGACGTACACACTCAGAGTGAGCGCATCGGAGGCCTACCACCGCTGTCCGCATCCGGGCGAACAGACGTGGCCCATATTGGCAGCGGACGTGACGGTCGAAGCCGTCTGCGTCGAAAACAGCAGGGGCGCAGAGAACGCGGATCCCCCGGGACACGACAAGGACCGAGGCGATCCCGGTGGGCAGGCCCACGACAGTGACGAGGGCGGTGAGATGCCCGGTGAGCGAAAAGGCCACTGTAAGTTCGACTGATAGAGATCTATCTACCGATTTTTTCGAAACAGGGGACGGCGTCTCCGATAACGACCGTGGATGCGACTCGGTCGGGCATTGCTCATCTCTGAGCGGACCGGTCGCCGGCCACGGACAATTACGACTCTCGTAACTCTCGTTGCTTGATCGCAGACGGAAAACCGGCAACCAGCGATGACGGGCCACGAGGTTTTGTCGCTGGGCGTGGCTAGTGGTCCAGCATGGAGTACACGACGCTCGGATCGACGGGAATGAAAGTCAGTCGAATCTGTCTGGGCTGTATGAGCTTCGGCACGGGCCGGGAGTGGATGCTCGAGCCCGAGGAAAGCGAGGAACTCATCGAGCGCGCGATCGACCTCGGGATCAACTTCTTCGACACCGCGAACGTCTACTCCACGGGCGAGTCCGAGGAGATCCTGGGCGACGCCCTCGCGGGCTACGACCGCGATTCGCAGGTCGTCGCGACGAAGGTCTTCGGCGAGATGGATCCCGACAACCCGAACGCGAGCGGGCTCTCCCGCAAGGCGATCGAACAGGAACTCGAGGCGAGTCTCGATCGACTCGGCATGGACACGATCGACCTCTACCAGACCCACCGATGGGACTACGACACGCCGATCGGCGAGACCCTGCGCGCCCTCGACGACGCGGTCCGGCGCGGACAGGTGCGGTACGTCGGGACGTCGTCGATGTGGGCCCACCAGTTCGCCGAGGCACTCCAGGCCAGCGATGCGCTGGGTCTCGAGCGGTTCGCGACGATGCAGAACCACTACAACGTCCTCTATCGCGAGGAGGAGCGCGAGATGTTGCCTCTGTGTGAGAAAGAAGACGTCGGCGTCATTCCGTGGTCGCCGCTGGCCCGCGGCGTCGCGACCCGCCCCCACGAGGAAATCGAGTCGACGACGCGAGGCCAGACCGACCAATATCTCGAGCAGATGTCGTACCTCCAGGGTGGGGGCGAGGAGATCAACGAACGCGTACAGGAACTCGCCGACGACGAGGGTGTCTCGATGGGGCAGATCTCTCTCGCCTGGCTGCTCCACAAGGACTGGGTCGACGCCCCCATCGTCGGGACGACCAGCGTCGAACACTTAGAGGACGCCGTCGAAGCCCTCGAGATCGACCTCTCGGACTCCGATATGGAGTATCTCGAGGAACCCTACGAGCCGCTGCCGGTCGCGGGCCACGAGTGAGGAAGGTCCCGGCCGTCCGCTCGCTACAGCAGATCGGCGTCCTCCAGTACCGCCGCGACTCGCTCGAGGTGAGCCGTGTGTTCCTCGCCCTCGAGCCCCTGGTACATCGTCGTGATCGAGAGGTAGTCAGCACCGAGGTCCCGCCAGGCCTGGGCGCGTTCGATCCACTCGTCTTCCTCGTCGGGAACGGCGTACATCCGGCCGCCGAGGCCGATGTCGTCGGGGTCTCGGCCCGCATCTTCGGCGTACTCGTAGAGGTCCGCGAGGTGCTCCTCGGCCTCGTCTCCCGGCTGGAACTGGGGTAACCAGCCATCTGCGAGTCGAGCGACGCGGCGCTTGACCGGCTCGGCCATGCCGCCCATCCAGAGCGGAATCGGCCGCTGAACCGGCAGCGGTCGGATGCCGGCGTCCGGAATCTCGTGGAACTCTCCCTCGAAGTCGACGAGTTCGTCGGTCCAGAGCCGGCGGAGCACCTCGACCTGTTCCTCGATGCGTTTCCCTCGCCGCGAGAAGTCCTCGCCGAGCGCGACGTACTCGGGCTCGTTCCAGCCGACGCCGACCCCCATGCGGAACCGGCCGTCGGTAAACAGATCCAGCTGTGCGGCCTGCTTCGCCACGAGCGCGGTCTGGCGCTGCGGCAGGACGAGAATCCCCGTCATGAACGCCAACTCCTCGGTCTGGCCCGCCAGATAGGAGCACGTGGTCAGCGGCTCGTGGAACGTGCTCTCGTAGTCGTAGGGGCCGTCCCAGTCCTTCCGGTCCGGATTCACGCCGAGGACGTGATCGTACGCCAGCACGTGTTCGTACCCCGACGCCTCGACCCGCCGCGCGTAGTCGGCTATCGTCGCTGGATCGCGCCCGATCTCGAGTTGCGGGAGCACGGTACCGATTTCCATACCTGGTCTTCGACTGGATCGAACTTGAACGTGTAGCTGCCGCTGCAGCGACGGCGCACCGCCGACCGTGCGATCGTGTCGGGCTCGAGTCAGGAAACCCGCTTGCGGTGAGTCGCCGTCTCGCTCGAGCGCTACCGGGAATTCGACCGCTCAGAACAGCCCTTTCACGTCCTCTTCGCGCGCCCGCCGCCTGCCGACGTGATCGGTCAGTCGCTGGTAGATGATCCCGCGATTCTCGTCCTCGCGGACGAAATCGAACAGCAGCGTGATGAACTTGCTGCCGTCCTCGCCGGCCTCGAGATCCTGCTGTGCGTACCCACGAGTCCGGTCGATTGGGTCCTCGTCGTAGCCGAACTCCTCGGCGAGCACGACCGCCGCGATCGCCGTGGGCTCGAAACCGAGATCGGTCAGGCCCGGGACAGTGTCCTCGTGCTCGAGACGGACCGGCGACCGCCGCTCGACGATCTCGGGATCGGCCGCGAGCCGAGACAGAAACGACCGGACCGGCTCGAGTCGGAGATCCCGGTAGTCGGCCGGCAGGTCCGCGAGGTACTCGCCACCGCTCTCTGCGAGGCCGACGGCACCCTCCCAGTTGCGCTCGCGGGCGTGGTAGACCGCACCGCTGTACTGGATCAAGCCGTGGAGCAGTCGCTCGTCGTCGCTCCCCGACTCGAGCTCGAGCCAGCGGTCCTCCCAGGCGTCGTGGGCGGCGTGGTAGTGACCATCGTTGAAGACGGCGACGCCGGCCCGGATCCGATCGCGCATAGCCGTGGTTAGGGCTCGAGACTCGAGAACGTGACGAAAACGGTGACCGCCGGATATCCCGTCGGCCGCAGCGACCGGGGTCACACCGGGAGTGAGTGACTCCGATCGGCGGCGGCCGACGGTTCGCGTTCCGCCTCCGGCAGGGCGGGCAGACGACTGTGGACGGGTCAACTGAGGGGAGCGCTCCCCAACCGGTTACTAGCCGCCACCGGTCTGGCGGTACTCGACATGAGTCGGTGCGTATATATTAGTATTCGACTATTTCCGTCGTTCCGGATCGCTTTCGACGGGCCGTAAGCAGTGATTACCAACGCTCGAGTAGCGGCCGTCCGCAACAGGACTCTCATCGCTCCGGTAGTCGCTCGTCGCTACGCGTCGAACCCGTCTTCGAATCGGAAGACGCCGTTCCGCTGGATTACCTCCCCGTCGACCTCGAGGCGGGAGTCCTCGCTGACATCGGTAATCAGATCGACGTGGACGGCAGACTCGTTGCCTGACTCGCCGTCGGGGAGACAGGCGTCGTAGGCCCGGCCGAGCGCCAGGTGGACGGTATCGCCCATCTTCTCGTCGAAGAGAATGTTGTCCGTGTAGCGGTCGATCCCGCGATTCATCCCGATACCGAGTTCGCCCAGCCGGCGCGCGCCCGCGTCCGTCTCGAGGATCTCACCGACGACGTCCCCGCCCTGATCGGCGTCGTAGTCGACGACCTCGCCGTCCGCGAACTCGAGGCGGACGTTCCGGACTGACTCGCCCCGCAGCGTCATCGGCACGTCGAAGGTCACCTCGCCCTCGGTCGCAGAGGGTGCGGTGAAGACCTCCCCGCTGGGGAGGTTATGCGAGTCGTACGCCACCGAGGCGGCGCTGTTGACTGCCGTCCGCCCGTCGATCTCCATCGTGAGATCGGTGTCCCTCGAGACCAGCCGAACCTCGGAGCCGGCGTCGAGGATGTCCTTCAACTGGGCCATCTCGTCGGCCAGCGCCTCCCAGTCCCGCAGGATCGCCTCGTAGGCGAACTCCTGGTACTCCTCGTAGGCCATGTTCGCCTGCTGGGCGAGCGACCGCGTCGGATGGACCGTCGAGACCCAGCGGGTGCCCAGTCGGGTCTCTCGAATCTCGCGTCGAGCGTCGTTGTAGGCTCGTCGCTGCTCGCCGGGGACGTCGGCCGTCGCGCTCGTGTTCCGACCGCCGCCGAGCGAGAGGTAAACGTCGGCGTTCTCGACGACGGCGAGTTCGTGGGCCGGGCTCTCGTCGAAGTCGCCGTCGTGCGCCCGGAGATAAGCCCGCGTAACCTCGCCCGAGCTATAGGTCGCGAGGAGGTTCGCCCCTCGGTCGCCCAACTCCGCGGCGACCGCGACCGCCAGCTCGTGGGCGTCGGGCCCCACGGAGAGGACGACGTCGTCACCCGACTCGACGCGAGCGCTCCAGTCGACCAGTACCTCGGCGTGTTCGCGTACGCGTTCGTCCATATCTCACCCTCTCGAGCGGGCTACTAAACGCTCCCCGTTCTGACGCAGAGACGTGAACGCGAAACACCGTCGCGACGGTCGCCCCGTCGAGACGCGAGGAATCAGACAGTGTGAGCGTCTTCGGCGACGAGTTCCTCGCGTGAGCGCACGACGGAGACGATCGCGTAGACGATCGGCGTGTCGAGGAGCGCGATCGCGAATTTCAGCAGGTACTGACCGACCATCAACGAGAGGATGACCTTCGTCGGCAGAACGGCGCCGACGCCGAGGACGGCGGGTGCGATAGCGAACGCGACCGAGACGAAAATGACGGTGTCGATCGCCTGACTGCTCGCCGTCGACGCGATGTTGCGAAGCCAGAGTTTCTCGGCGCCAGTGGACTCCCGAATCCGGTGGAAGACGATCACGTCCCAGTTCTGACTGACGAGGTACGCGAGCAGGCTCCCGAGGACGACGTTGGTGGACGCGCCGAGCGCCGTCTCGAACGCATCGGGATCGACGCTGTTCGGTGCGGCCGGCGCGGCGATCGTCGACCAGACGAGCGCGAGGACCACGGCGTTCAGGACGAATCCTACGTTGACGACGATCTGCCCTGCCCGACGACCGTACAGTTCGGTATAACAGTCGCTCGCGAGAAACGTCAGCGCGTACGCGAGCGCCGCACCGGGTAACACGAGTTGCGCGCCCGTAATCGGAAGTGCGAACGGCAGTTCGAACGCGAGTACCTTCGACGCGGTCAGCTGTGCGGTCACGAGCGCCGTCACGAAGAGGCCGATCAGCGCGACCTGCGCGATCGTCGCCCCGTCGCGGCTCCGTGTCTGGTTCATGGGGTCGCGTACCCATCGGTCCCACCTAAACGGTACTATTCACGGATTACTCGAGTATGGACGACGACGGACTCGAGTCCGCTCGAGCGATGTCCCCGATCGACTACGCGAACCCTGCTAAACGGTCACAGTGGCCCTGACAACCGGTCACGGTAGTCCCGAGACGGACTCTGGACAAACAGTCGGTTCGTGTCGCAACGAACTGAACGAGACTCAGTGCGATTCGTCGGTATCGGTCCTCCGCAGGGAGTCCACCAACTGGACTCACACGACCGCTCCTACGTAGAGACTGCCTCTCGATCGGTCCGCTCGAGACGAAGTATTAGCTCTCGATGAGGATTAACACCCTGGTTTCTGCAACGTGCGTCGGTCGATCGTCGGATTCCGGGCTGAATTATTTTCGTTTCGATATATGATCTGTAACACAACTGTTATACGTATCCCCGGCCTCGATTGAATTGCAATGGCGAAAGGAAACGTTGATTTCTTCAACGACACAGGCGGCTACGGTTTCATTGAGACGGACGACGCAGACGATGACGTTTTCTTCCACATGGAAGACGTTGGCGGTCCGGACCTCGAAGAAGGCACAGACATCGAATTCGATATCGAACAGGCCCCCAAGGGCCCCCGCGCCACCAACGTCACCCGCCTGTAATACGGCTTTTTACGTTCGGTAACGGGTTTCACACTTCGAATATCATTCTTCAGCACACTACTCGACACTAGCGGACGCCATCGTGGTTCGACTACCCGAGCCGAACCCTCGTCTCGCTATAGTACCAACCGAAACGATTCACACACCGATCGCACAGCTATCGTGCGATCGAGTGCATTGACTTTCAGTGGCTCCTGTCGTCCCGACGCTCGACCGTCGCTCATCATCACCCGAGTACACCGGTGTGCTCACTGTAAACATAGTCCCGCACGTGCCGCCTGTTGCTGTTTTCTCTCGAAAATCTAAGACGGGTGGAACGAGGGCGAGCGGTCGAATGTAGGCCGCGATTACCAGACGAAACGACAGACAGTACCACGAATGACTCAGTTAGCTCCACTGAACGTACTGGAAACGGTTGATACGAAATCGATAACAAATAGTCGGGTTCCCGTCCGTCCACCTGAGTACAAAATGGACGATCTGACAGGGTTTCAACGCGACCTGCTGTACGTGATCGCAGGGGCCGATCAACCGTCGGGCCAAGACGTGAAAGACGAAGTCGAGACGTATTACAACAGTGAAATCAATCACGGACGCTTGTATCCCAATCTCGATACGCTCGTCAACAAAGATCTCGTTGAAAAAGGACAACTCGATCGACGGACGAACTATTACGAGATTAGTGATCGCGGCCAACAGGCCATCGAAGAGCGCCGAGAGTGGGAACAACAGTATATCAACCAGTAACCGACCCCACCTCTCCTGCGATGCCCGACCGATAGCAGCGTCACACACCCCTACGAGACCACGGACTAACCGCGACAAGAGTGCCTACAGCGCCTGGCCCAGTATAATCGAACTCCCGAGAGAGTACCCCTGGGACGAGCGCCACAACGAAATCGTTTGGCGAGCTGGCCTCCCGATCACCGCTCAAGTGGTCGAATATCCGCGCCCTGACGATCACCGATCACCGATGTCGACTCCAGACCGGACGACCGTCTACCCCGTTTCTCTGCTCGAGTTCTCAGTAGCTCTGCATACCCGCCGTCACCCGATCTCGTAGAATCCCCGCACGTCACCGTTCGTGCCGCCGATTTCGGGTTACCTCACAAGCCAGTTCTGGAGAGTGCAGAACTGAACCCGGATTCTCGGATCAATCGTTATATCACTCACGACCGAGACCGGATTCCACTCAAGACAGTTAATCGAATTCACCCAGTTTCTCAGTGTCCGCCCTGAAACCCAGAACTACTTACGTCGGGGGAGTCGTTGATTCACTAACCGAAACAGGCGCTGTCCCTGGCACAGTTGGGACTGAGCCTTCGATTCGAACCACAGCGAACGTGATCGAATCCATGCTCCGTTGCAGGACATCTCACCCAGCAGCCATTCTGGCTGTACGACTGTCCACAGGACTGCTCTGATCGGCCCCACCAATGGAAATTGAAATCGCAACAATCGGCGGCTACGAGGAAGTCGGGCGACAGATGACGGCTGTCCGCGCCGGTGACGACATCGTGATCTTCGACATGGGACTGAACCTGTCGAAGGTCCTGATTCACGACAACATCCGCACCGAAGGGATGCACAGTCTCGATCTGATCGACATGGGCGCTATCCCCGACGATCGAGTCATGAGCGACCTCGAGGGCGACGTCAAAGCGATCGTCCCCACCCACGGCCACCTAGACCACATCGGTGCCATCTCCAAACTGGCCCACCGATACGATGCGCCCATCGTCGCGACGCCGTTCACGCTCGAGCTGGTCAAAGGCGAACTCGAAGAGGAAGGGAAGTTCAACACCGACAACGACCTCGTCGAAATGGAGGCCGGCGAAACGATGTCGATCGGCGACTCCGGTGCCGTCGACCTCGAATTCGTCAACGTCACGCACTCGATCGTCCAAGCGATCAACCCCGTCCTCCACACGCCGGAGGGGGCGGTCGTCTACGGATTGGACAAACGGATGGACCACACGCCCGTCATCGGCGACCCGATCGACATGGAGCGGTTCCGCGAGATCGGCCGCGAAGGCGAGGGCGTCCTCTGTTACATCGAGGACTGTACCAACGCGAACAAGAAGGGACGGACCCCCTCCGAGAACGTCGCCCGCGAACACCTCCGCGACGTCCTCTACAGCATGGAGGACTACGACGGCGGTATCGTCGCCACCACGTTCTCGAGTCACATCGCCCGCGTGAAATCCCTCATCGAATTCGCTCGAGATATCGATCGCACGCCGATCCTCCTCGGGCGCTCGATGGAGACCTACTCCGGGACCGCAAAACAGATCGGTATCGACTTCCCCTCTGACGTCGAGATGGTCGGCTACCGCCAGTCCATCGAGCAGACGTTCGAGCGCATCATGAACGAAGGCAAGGAGAACTTCCTGCCCGTCGTCACCGGTCATCAAGGCGAGCCTCGAGCAACACTGACGCGAATGGGTCGCGGCGAAACGCCGTACGAACTGGAGGACGGCGACAAAGTCATCTTTTCCGCTCGCGTTATTCCCGAACCGACGAACGAAGGCCAGCGTTACCAGGCCGAAAAGCTGCTCCGCATGCAGGGCGCACGCATCTATGACGACATCCACGTCTCTGGCCACCTCTGTCAGGAAGGTCACTACGAGATGCTCGATGCGCTGCAACCCGAGCACATTATCCCAGCTCACCAAGACATGAGCGGGTTCTCGGGGTACGTCGAACTGGCGTCCAACCGTGGATACAAGCTCGGACGCGACCTCCACGTCACCTCGAACGGGAACGTCATCGAACTCGTCTAAGCTGTATCGACTGCCGTTTTTGTCGTTGTCTCGAGTAGTGAACAGTGCTATCACTGTTTTATGGAATAAATAGGAAAACCCCACACAGCGGTTGCTGTGTGGGGTTATATGAATGGGAGCGGCGAATCGGATTTCCCAGAGGGTCGCCCACTCCAGTACTGACCGAAACGTAGGCGAGCTTATCTTCCGTGTTCGGGATGGGTACGGGAGGAACCTCGCCACTGTGGCCGCTTGAATGCCGATCGGCGGAATCGAACCGCCGTCAGACCACGATCGGTCACTCTCGACTGTATGAGTCGATATGAATGGTGGCGGCGAAACGAATTTCCCAGAGGGTCGCCCACTCCAGTACTGATCGTAACGCAGGCGAGCTTATCTTCCGTGTTCGGGATGGGTACGGGAGGACCCTCGCCGCTGTGGCCGCCGTAACGCC